>CAYSCS010000020.1:0-20585 GCA_964429695.1 uncultured Eubacteriales bacterium | reverse complement strand
TTCTTCCCCTATCTCTACTTGCCTTACTTTGAAACCTTGCAAGCCTAAAAAAATTAGCATAAAATTTTGAAGGGTCATTTGTGGTAGGTTAACCCCTTTCTTTTTTCCTTTATTTTCAAGGAGTTCCTACCACATTTCTATCTAAAAATCACCACACTTTTTACGGAAGAGCCTATCTTTTCTTGTCTCTTATAGAGAAAAAAAATATAATTCAAAAAATGAGCATAAGATTCTGGCAGGTAGAAATCCTAAAAAAATCTATAAAGAAGAAAGAAAAGCTCAAAATTCTCGAAAATAATCTGAAAATAGCTCCTCAATCTTTAGTCCTCGACTTAGGTTGTGCCCAGGGAATTCTGAGCTTTTTCTTGAGAAAGAAGGGCGGATTTTGGGTGAGTGTTGACCAAGATTTCTTGAACTTAAAAACATCTAAGAACCTGCTCGAAAAGAACCTAATCCAAATTGGACCTGGATCACTTCCTTTTCAAAACAGAGTTTTCAATCTTGTCCTCTGTCTTGACTACCTTGAACACCTCGAAGACGACCTTTTCTGTCTTAAGGAGATTAATCGTGTGCTAAAGGAGGAAGGCATCCTCATCCTCGCCACCCCTCGTAGAGGAAAAAAAATGTTGCTCAACAGAGTCCGACCCTTACTGGGATTGAAAATAGAGAACTACGGGCATAAAAAAGAAGGATACACTCTTAAAGAGCTCGAGGAAAAACTCCGCAACACCCACTTCTCTATCGAAAAAAAGACAACTTTCGCCCGTTTTTTTTCAGAAGCAATTGAGCTTGTGCTTAATTTTTTCTACATAAAATTATTCTCTAAACCCGAAGCCCCCACTCTTAGAGATGGACATATAAGGCCTTCCTCAAAAGAAGAATTCGCTTCAGTCGAAAAAGTGTTTAGACTTTATTCCTTCGTCTATCCTTTGCTCTGGATGATTAGCAGATTGGATAAACTTCTTTTTTTCCAGAAAGGATATGGCATTCTCATCTGGGCAAGAAAATCCGGTCCATAAAACCTGAGAGATGGAAATAAGGAAAAAAATCGGCTTTTTCCTCGGTCCTCTTTTCTTCTTGATTTCTTATTTTTCTCCACTTCTTCCTCAAAATCCAAAGGCTCATTACATCTTTTCAATTTTTCTTTTCGTCATAACCTGGTGGGTGAGCGAATGCATTCCTATTCCCATCACAGCACTCCTCATTCCTGTGCTGATAACTGTCTTTCAAATCGCTCCTGCCAAGGAAGCTTTTGCCCCCTTTGCAGATCCTGTTATCATGCTTTTCATGGGAGGATTCATTCTGGCAAGAGGCATGAGTTTTCATTCCTTAGACTTGAAACTTGCGCATTCTATTCTCTCTCTGAAGGTTGTCGCCAGTAAAAAAAGCAGGATAATCCTTTCCTTTGCCTTCACAACTTCCTTCATTTCCATGTGGATAAGCAACACCGCCACAACGGCGATGATGTTTCCTATTGCCCTTGGGGTTTTAGGTTCCTCTCTTAATAAGGCATCAGAAAAAGGGAAAGATTCCTTTACAACCTTTTTGATGCTCACCATTGCCTACTCTTCTTCCATCGGAGGGATTGGCACCCCTATCGGTAGTCCTCCCAACCTAATAGCCATAGGCATGCTTTCCAGGCTGACCGGCTACAAGATAAACTTTTTCCAATGGATGGTGATAGGATTTCTGGTGATTGTGCCCATGCACATTTTTCTTTTTCTCCTGATGAAAATAAAGCTTGGGAATTCTAATCCTCAAATTAGCTTACCTTCTTTTCCTGAAAGAGAATGTGGAGGTTTGAATAGAGGGCAGAAGAATGTTCTTCTGGCCTTCTTAATCACTGTTTTCCTCTGGGTCTCTCCAGGCATCATCTCTCTCTTTCTAGGCCGAGAACACAGTTTTTATCTCTGGCTTGAAAGACACTTCCCTGAATCAGTTGTAGCCCTAATCGGTGCCTCTCTTCTTTTTCTCCTTCCTGTAAATCTAAAAAAAGGCGAATTCACTCTGCATGTCAAGGAGGCGATGAAAATAGACTGGGGCACGCTCATTCTTTTTGGCGGTGGGCTATCGCTCGGACTTCAAATTTTTGAAAGCGGCCTCGCTGAGGAAATCGGAAGATTCATAATTTCCTCTGCAGGAAATAAGGAAAGCCTTCTTGCCATCACCTTTTTTTCGGTAACATTCTGTGTCTTTCTGACCGAAGTGGCCTCCAACACAGCCTCAGCCAATATTGCCATTCCTATCATAATCGCTCTTTCTAAGGCTGCTTCCATAAATCCTGTTGTACCTGTCTTTGCTTCAGCTCTCGGATGTAGCTTCGCTTTCATGCTCCCCGTCTCTACTCCTCCAAATGCCATTGTCTACGGTTCAGGCTACATTCCCATTCAAAAGATGATCAAGATAGGATTTATTTTAGAAATTGTGGGGATTGTTCTCATCTGCCTGGGAGTGGGGGTCATTGCTCCCATGATAGGACTGATTTAAAAATCTTCAAGAAAAAGTAATATCATCTCCAAAAACCTTCTTCTTAACTCGAAAGAGCCTTGAAAAGTTCGATGGCGATGAGATTAAAACAGAAAAGGGTTGCTATTTTAAGCTTAGATTTTCTGTTATAATCAAATTAATAAATGGATGCTTACATAACGCGTGAAGCATATAGATTTATTGAGGCCTTGTCCCTCATCTCCTCTCTCTCATCTAAAAATGGTCTCCTCATAGGAAACAAGGTTGGTAATCGATACTTCATCCAGAAAGTCTTTCCTTCGCTTCCTAAATTTTATTCCTCACTGAAAAGTTTTTTCGAAATTGATAGGCTTTTCGAGGGGAAAATTCTTGGCTTTTTTTCTTTCAACCCAACTCCAGAAAAAAAGAAGAGAATCCTCGCTCCCTTTGCCCATTCAAAGCTCTTTCTCGAGATTCATTCCAGCCCAAAAGGAAAGTTAAGGATGAAGGCCTACGTTATCGAGTATGAACGAGATTTTATTCTTTCACCGATAAATTTACTTAATTCTATCAAGGAACATGAAGAGATGAAATCATTAAATGAAGAGCAAAAAAAAATCCTTCTCAATCTGGCCCGTCAGGCAATAGAACATTATCTCAAGACCGAAGAGCCTCTAAAGATTGAGGTCAAGGATGAGCAACTCAGGCAAATGCGCGGCGCGTTTGTTACCCTCAAATTCGAAGGCGAGCTAAGAGGGTGTATAGGATATCCTCTCCCTTATAAACCTCTGTATGAGACGGTAATTGAGGTAGCTATATCTGCAGCAACTCAGGATTTCCGCTTCAAACCCCTCTCCCTCGACGAACTCGAAAAAACTAAGATTGAAATCTCTGTCCTCACCCTGCCTAAGACCGTAAAGAACATCAAAGAGATAAAAATAGGTGAACATGGAATCATAGTCTCAAAAGGCCCAAACAGGGGGCTCCTTCTCCCCCAAGTACCCCTCGAGTGGGGCTGGGATTTGGAAACTTTTCTTCGTCATGGATGTCTTAAGGCTGGATTGGATGAGGATGAATGGAAAAAGGGAGCTAAGATCGAGATTTTTTCTGCCGAAGTCTTCTCAGAATAAGAATTCACTCATCAGCTCTTTTTCTTGAATTCTTTTCTCTTGAGCATCTCCCGGGCTTCTTCTTTATATTCATTAACTCCTATGACCCAGCGAGGATCAGGCTTCATGTTTAGAACATATTCCAGCTCTTCTCTTGCCTTATCCACTTTGTTAAGCGCTAGATAGGTATCCGCAAGATAAATGCGAGTCAAGGGATCATCTGGCCCGAGTTCCTTTGACTTTAAAAGATGTTGAAGAGATTTCTCTTTGCTCCCTCCTACAAACCCTGGCAGTTTGAAAAACATCCTGCCTAACACCCGGTCAGCTCCCCCATCTTCATAGCTTCTATCAATCTCAATTACTTTTTCCATGGCTTCTCTGATAGGCTTGACAAGAGAAAGGCTCTTGAGAACTCCTCTTGTCTCACCATAAACTCCATTACAGACTCCAAACCAGTAGTGGCCGTCCGGTTTTTCTGGATTCAGCTCCACTGCCTTCTTGGCATAATAAATTCCTTGAGAAAAAATGGCTTTCTTCTCCTCTTTGTCCTCCGTATGCGCTCCTATAAAATACAAGATTCTTGCTAATCTCCAGTAGACTTCATATTTGTCCCCTTCTTTTGAAAGAGCTTCCATGTATTTTTCTTTGGCTGCCAAGGCTGTCTCAAGGTTCTCCATCTGAAGATAGAGTTCATCTCCTCTGAGAATGAGTTCTTCTCCTGACTGTGAAGGGAGGAGTAAATTAAGAATAGGGAAAAGAAGAATGATGATCGAACTCTTCACCTTCATTAACCACTCCTTTTCGGCGTATTTATAACATAAAAACTATAAAGCACCAAAAATATTTTTTAAATGAAGGTTATACGTCAGAATTTTTTTAGCGTAAAAATGTATCTTAAATTCAATCTTGTGAAGCATATTTTCCCTAGAGTATGTTAACTCGGAAAATTGGCTTTTACTGTTTTCAGTTGAATTGACCATCAATTTCCCTTTCCCAATCAACAAAAATTCGCTCAATCTTCTCTCTCTCCCTCTCAAGCTCCTGTTCCCCAAGTTCTGGGCTGACAAGGATAGGGGGACCATAGACAGCCAGGACCCTTGAAAAGGGAAGAAAAATCATGAATTGGTCCCAGCTCTTGAAGAATCTCTTTCTCGAAGCTGCAAAGGTAAAAGGGATAAGATATGCCCCTGTTTCCTGAGCAAGTTTAAGACAGCCAATCTTCATTTTTCTATTCGGGCCCCGCGGGCCATCTGGAACGATTATTACCTCACCACCTCTTTGAAGTTCTTTCTTCATCTCATTCCAAGGCTTTATTATGGAATGAGAGCTAGAGCCACGGATTATCTTGTATCCCCATCTTGACATTATGGAAGAAACTATCTCACCGTCTCGACTTGGGCTTATTAGAGGCGCACTCCCTCTATGGCGGAAGAAATAAGGAACAAGGAAAATTCTTCCATGCCAGACGAGAATTATTACCGGGATCCTTTTTGACCTTAAAATTCTGTATTCTTCTTCTCCCTTAACCTCTATTCTTGCTAATTTGCACCAGACCCAGAGAATTATTCTTCCCAGAATTCCTGTGAGTCCCCAGCGTATCCTTTCCCCGATTTTCATCTTAATAAGAGCTAATTATCATCGCCCATTAGATATTTTCGTGAGTGATAAAGTGAAGCGTTGAAGAGCTTCATCTTGAGTAACATCATTTTGTAAATTAATAAATTATGCTCCCCTCGTCCTTCTTTTCGTATTAAGCCCATTGACCTTAACTTTTTCCTTCATCTGCTAACTAAATTTTGCCTCATTTACGAGCTGAAGAGCTCGAAGCGCCATTATTATAATATATAAAGAGCCAAAATAGAGAAGATTTTCAATTTAATTTTTCTTCAAGTATTAAACCTAAAGAGGGGAAAATTTTTCCCCCTGCCTTAACTTCATCCTCTCTTTAAATTCTTGAAGGGCTACCCCTATTGAATATCCAAGCATGCTCAAAGATAAACCATAAGGCAAAGAAACGGGCCATGAGGGCCAATTAAACTTTAGTACTTGAGACTCGCACAGAAAACCAACCACCGAAAACCCCCCTCCAGCTGCAAGGCTCAATAAGCCAGCAAGAGGCCTCTTCTTTTTGATAAATATCATCGCTATCCCCGGAATGAAAAGCCCCTCTGCCATGATCTCAGAAGCAAGCCCTAGAGTCTTGAGAATACTCCGGAACTGTGTGGCAACAAGAAGAGCCAATCCCGAAACAAAGAGGGTAGAAGCGCGGCTTAAAAAGATAATTCCCCTCAAGGAACAATGAGGGAATAGTTGCTGAAATAAATCTCTGGTCAGAGAGAGCGCTCCCGTGTTTATGGCGGTGTCCATGGTCGACATCAGCGCAGAAACCAAGCCAACAAACATAATCCCACTCAAGAAGGAGCCACGAGTAGAAGAGATTACTTCTATAAAAAGAGGGTGGGAAAAAGGTTTTCCATGAAAAAGGGGCAAACAAAGTATCCCTGCCAGAACCAGTGACCCGAAAAGAATAAGAAAGGTTCCAGAGGAAGCAAAAAGAGCTATCCTTGCACTTTTTGCTGATCGGGCTGCCTGAATCCTTTGCCAGGCAATAGGGGATACTGTCCAGGCAAGGGCAAAAGAAAGGGTAATCAGGATGTTTTTTTTTATATCTAAAAAGAAGTTTAAGTAACCTCTTCTTCCAAAATCGAGAGCAGAATCAAGGGCTTCTTTGACTGAAATCTCACTGAGAAAAAACAAGAAAAACACGATGAGACCTGCTAGGAGAAGAAAAAATTGAAGGGCATCGGTGATGGCTACAGAACGAAAGCCTCCCAAAAATGAATACAAAACTACTATTCCTGCACCGAAAACAATCCCTTCAAGATAGCTAACTCCCACCAGTACTTCCAGAAAATGACCCATGGCTACCATTTGAGATGAGGCAAGCACTATCATATACCAGATTATAAGAGAAGCTCCCAGATGTCTTACTGCATGGCCATAGCGTAATTGTAAGAGGTCAGGAAGGCTCACTATGGGAAGACTTCGAATTTTTTTGGCTAAAAATATGCCTAAGATTAGCACTGTGAGTGAAGCAGGAATACCCATTATCCAGAAAGAGCTAATTCCACTTGAATATGCCTCATCAGGTAAAACGAGGAAGGAACTCGCACCGAGCCAGCTCGCAGCGAGCGAAAGGAAGACAAGCGAAGGGGGAAGATTCCGGGAGGCAAGAAAAAAATCCTCCAGACTTCTCATTCTCTTCAAGAATAAAACGCCCGTTAAGAAAATTATTCCCATATAAAGAAAAAGAAGAAAAATAAGCTTCATTATTCAGCAATTTATAACAATAATCCTCCGCTCAATCAAATTAAAATATTCGAATAGCCCTATTTTCCATCATCATAAAATTTACTGTTAAAAATTCTGAATTTGAGATCCAAAAATTAATAATCCTCTTAAAGCGAAAATATTCTTCTAATTTTTCTCCCTTCATATCTCCCTAACTCTCGAGAAATGTTTATTTCCAAACATCTTTTTTATATTTTTTTACAATTTAGGTCTAATCAGTTTTAAAAATTTCAAACTTACTTATTTTCAAAGAGAGTGAGGGAGTACTTCTTCTTAACTTGTTTTTAAGCGGGAGAGAATCTAACCCAAACAATCCATCTGGAGTGGGAGAGCTTGTTGACTTATCCGTGGATGAGGAGAAGCGATCATTCTATGGGCATCCTCTGAATTTTTTCTCCTTTTTTAGAAATTCCTGGGGGGATAGAGAATATGGTATAATCCAGACAAGATGAAGAAATTTTTCTTTTTCTTTCTTATCCTCTTCAACACAAACTATACCGCAGAGGAAATCGGAAGCAGACTAGAACAAAAGTTGAAGTCTCTTCATTCACTTAAAGCGAAATTTGAACATATTTATTATTCTTCGACAATCTCCACACCCCTTAGGGAAAGAGGAGATTTTTTCTTCAAGAAACCTCACTTGATGAAATGGGAATATAAAGAGCCTGAGAAAAGAATCTACCTTCTTGATGGCCACTATTTTCTAGAATATCTTCCAGAAGAAAAACAATTAACGAAATTTAATCTCTTGAAACAGGAATATCCTTCTCAAATTATATCTTTACTATCTGGTGAAAGCGAGATTACCTCTGAATACAAAATTGAACTAAGCCCTCTTCCCACCGAAAATAGGGAAGCTTTCCAGATAAGATTGATTCAAAGAGAGGACCCTGATTCTTTCATCCTCCTTGAAATTGATAAGAAATCATGGCTCATAAAAAGGGCAATCTTTTTTGATTGGGAAGGAAATAAGTCTGAGTTCAAATTCTCGCTTATCCAGGTAAATATAAATCTATCTGAGGATGTATTCAAGCTTGAACTCCCTCCTGATGTGGAAGTCATAGAAGATTAATTTAGGACATTTCTCTAAACCAAATATGACTTTCATCGTATAATCATTTGAGGACAGGATGTCCTCCATGAATGAAGACCAGGAACTAGTTGCAAGAACCTTAAAAGGAGAAAAAGAGGCCTTCGAGATGATCATTCGAAAATATCAAAAGCCCCTCTTTAACTATATAGGAAGAATGGTTGGAGAAAGAGAGCTAGCACTCGACCTCTCTCAGGAGATTTTCATCAAAACTTACTCCTCCCTTCCTTCATACAAACCTCGGTACAAATTCCAAACATGGCTTTTCAAGATTGCCTCTAATTACATCATCGACCACTGGAGAAAAAAAAAGATAGCGACATTCTCTCTTGACAGTCATAAAAATGATAAGTCTGCTCATCTTCACTTCCAGGTTCCAAACCACGAGCCTCCTCCCTTAAGAAAATATGAAATGGCAGAGCTTAGAGAAAAAATAGAAAAAGCCCTCGAAAGGATACCCTCTCCCTTAAGGGAACTATTTGTCTGGAGACACATCAATGGATTAAGTTACGAAGAAATCGCGGAGATTAAAGGGATGCCTTTAGGAAGCGTGAAAAATAAGATTTTTCAAGCCAAAGAACTAATAAGGCTTTATGTCAGGGAATGAAATGAATTGCCTAAGTGGAGAAGAGATTTATCTTTTTCTTGAGGAAGAAATTTCGCCCTCAGAGAGGATAAAAATAAAAGAACATCTCCTAACTTGTGATAAATGTAAAGAGGCTCTCGAAGAGAGGCGGATGTTTCTTGAAGCCCTAAAAGACATCCCGCTCTGGGAAACTCCCCCTGATTTCACCATAAAAACAGTGGAACGTCTCTTTTCCAGAAAAAATCTATTTGCCAAAGGAATTTGGTTGGCTGTGGCAGGATCCGTAAGTATCTTTATTTTTCTGACTTTAATCCTAAACCCAGTTAAATATCTTTCTGAAATCCTTCAAAACTTCACCAACCTGATTTTAAATTTTACTAAGGGTATTCTTGTTTTTTTAGCCAAAATAATAAAGATGATTATTATTCTTTCAAGAACGCTTTTCCTTATAGTAAATATCATAATTAAGGGATTCTCAAAAATTACAACCCTCATCACACCAGAAATTCAGATGATGAGCGCTGGAGTTATTCTTATCATAATCTCTTTTTTTATTTATCTAATGATGAAAAAAGTCAGCAGAGGAGAAAGAATATGAGACATAAGGACCTTCTTTCCGCATTTTTGGTCATCCTTTTTCTCCCCTATACTCTTCTTTGTGGACAGGGAGTAGTGGTCCATAAAAACATCTTGGTTGAAGAAGGGGAGGTTCAGGAAAATATAATCGCTTTAGGGGGCGAGGTCATCATCCAAGGAAAAGTCACTGAGAGTGTGCTCGCTTTCGGAGGAAAAATCCTTGTAGAGGGCGAAGTAGGGGAGGCGGTGGTGGGGATCGGCTCAAAGATAATTCTCAAGCCCTCCGCACTCATAAAAGGAGACGTTGTCTCTATTGGCGGGACATTGGAGAAGGAATCTGGAGCCACAATCAAGGGAGATACAATCTTTTTTGAGCTGAAATCCCTGGGAAATGTTTTTAGTTTTTTAAGCGGAATGGGGCTTGGGGCAATCATTCCTTTTCTTATCATCATCAAATTGATCATCCTCTTTCTCTGGTTCATTCTTGCCGTTATTCTTTCAGTCTTATTCCCCAAACAGATTGCTTTTTCTTCCTCCCAGATCAGAAAGGCTTTCTGGCCTATTTTTGCCACGGGGCTTCTTGCCATTGTCATTTTTGTCGGTCTCATCATCTTCTCTGCTCTACTCTCCCTCCTCATAATAGGAATACCGATTCTGGTGGCATTAATCTTCCTGGGATTAATCATCAAGGTCTTCGGACAGGTTGTCCTATATCACTTCTTTGGAGAAAGCCTCTCCCGGTCCCTCACAGGAAGGCAGCCCTCGATTGTAGTAGCCGTCATCATCGGCCTCCTCATCATCGGTTTGATTGGCTTCGTTCCTCTCTTGGGTCCGCTATTTTCTTTTGTCTTGAGTATCATCGGGTGGGGGGTCGTAGTGAGAACAAAATTTGGAACCTCAGAAGATATCTTCAAAAGGAAGGGTTAAAAAGTTTCATTTGAGCTCCAGGATTTCTCTTTCCTTAGCCTCCGCTAGCTCTTCAAGCTTCCTTGTGTATTCATCCATAACCTCCTGAAGCTTCTCAAAACCCCAGAACTTATCATCCTCCGTTATTTTCTTTTCCTCCTCCAGCTTTTCAATCTTTTCCTTGCTTTCTCTCCTCAGGTTGCGGAGCACTGTCTTCTCCTCCTCCAGCATCTTCTTGACTCTTTTAGCCATTTCCCTCCTCCTCTCCTCATCCAGGGGAGGGATGGGGACCTTCAGGATTTTGCCATCGTTTATGGGATTCAGTCCAAGGTCAGAGGTACGGATTGATTTATCGATGGTCTCCAATAAGGAAGGGTCCCAGGGCTGAATAGTAACCAGGGTAGGGTCTGGAACTCCAAGGGTAGCCACTTGATTGAGGGGGAGCAGGCTTCCGTAATAATTCACTTTTATTTCTTCGAAAAGGGCAAGATTTGCTCTGCCTGTTCTAAGTTTACTCAAATCTTTTCTGAAATGTTCAACCGAAACCTTCATGTTTTTCTCAAGCTCTTTCAAGATATCTTTGACCATTTCCCTTACTCCCCGTGATCTTAGATATTTTGTAGAGCTTCCCGATTGCTCGGGAACTCTTGAGATTTCAATAAATGAGTGTTCCTACTCTCCTTCCCAAGACCGCCTTCTTGATGTTTCCCCTCTTCTTGAGGTCGAAGACGATTATGGGAATGTTGTTATCTTTGCAAAGGGAAATTGCAGTTGTATCCATCGCCCTTAAACCTTTATTGATGACATCCAGGTACCTGATGGAGGTGAATTTCTTTGCATTCTTATCAATCAAGGGATCGGCAGTGTAAACACCATCAACCTTCGTGGCTTTGAGAAGGACCTGAGCTTTAATCTCAAGGGCCCTGAGCGCTGCAGCCGTATCAGTGGTAAAATATGGACTTCCAAGACCTGCACTAAAGATTAGAATCCTTCCCTTCTCCAGATGTCTGACTGCCCTCCTCCTTATGAAAGGCTCTGCTATCGCCTCAACTTCAATCGCCGAAATGTGACGGGTAAAAACACCCTCTTTCTCCAAAGCATCTTGGAGGGCAATGCCGTTGATAACCGTTGCCAATAATCCTATGTAATCAGCAGAAACACGGTCCATGCCTTCATCTGAGCCTTTTATTCCTCTAAAGATATTTCCTCCCCCAATCATGATGGCTATTTCCACGCCGAGGTCATGAGTTTCCTTTATTTCCCTAGCTATGGATCGAGTAGTGGCGATATCTATCCCGTAAGGAAGCCTCCCTAGAAGCGACTCACCAGAAAGTTTGAGCAAGATCCTCTGGTAAGCTGGTTTATCTTGAGGCATGATGAATTCTTATGATTTGCCAAGTTCAAACCTGGCAAATCTTCTTACCCTTATATTTTCACCAAATTTTGCGATATGCGAGGCAATAAACTCCCTTACCGAAAGCTTGTCATCCTTGATGTAAGGCTGATCAAGAAGACACACTTCTTCATAGAATTTACCAAGCTTCCCCTCCACTATCCTTTCCACTATCTCAGCTGGTTTCTTGGAATCTTTGAATTGCTCTCGAATGATATCTTTTTCCTGTTTGAGGACACTCTCGGGAATATCTTCCTTCGAGATGTATTTTGGGTTTGCGGCTGCTATCTGGAGGGCTATATTCTTAACCATCTCCTTAAATTCTTCGTTCCTAGCTACAAAGTCTGATTCACAATTTACTTCGACAAGAACACCTATCTTCCCCTCTAAATGGATGTATGAACCAATGATGCCCTCTGCTGTATCACGGGTCATCTTTTCTTTTGCTCGGGAAAGTCCCTTCTTGCGCAAAACTAGAATTGCCTTTTCGATGTCTCCTCCGCTCTCCTCAAGCGCCTTCTTACACTCCATCACACCTAATCCTGTGCGTTGTCGGAGTTCCTTGATCAATTCCATTTCTATCGCCATTATTTGCTCCTTTTCTAGACTTTTACTTCACTCTCCCCGATCTTCTCTTCTTCTTTAGCCCTCGAAGAGAGCTCTCTCTGCACTTCGAGCTCTTCTCTTTCAGGAGGCGACTCTTCCTTCTTCTGCTCTTGAAGCTCCTTTTCCATTCTTCTCTTTTTTCCTTCGAGAATGGCTTCAGAAACCTTGGAAGTGAAAAGCTCTATAGCCCTTACTGCGTCATCATTTCCAGGAATAGGATAGTCGATATCCTCTGGGTCACCATTGGTATCGATAATCGCCACAATGGGAATACCCATCTTTTTAGCTTCTTTAATTGCGATCTCTTCTTTTATAGAATCTATGACAAAAATAGCTCCTGGTGGTTCCACCATCTCTTTGATGCCCCCCAGATTTTTCTGAAGCTTCTTCAAAACTTTTTCCAAACGGGATTGCTCTTTCTTAGAAAGTAACTCCCAGCGCCCGTCCTCCTTCATCTCCTCCAGTTCCATGAGCCTCTCCACGCTTCCTCTGATTACCTGGAAGTTGGTTAAAAGCCCACCTAGCCAGCGCTGATTGACATAAAATGCTTCAGATTTTAAAGAATATTCTCGAATGATATCCTGTGCCTGCTTCTTTGTCCCCACCATGAGGATGTTCTTGCCGCTTTCAACCACACTGCTTATGAACTGGAGGGCTTCTTTGAAAATTTTGATCGTCTTCTGCAGGTCGATGATGTAGATGCCGTTCCTCTGTCCAAAGATGAATTCTTTCATCTTTGGATTCCATCTTTTCGTCTGGTGTCCGAAATGAACCCCTGCTTCCAACAGCTCCTTCATTGTCACTGATACCACTTGAAATCCTCCTTTATCTCTTGTGATACTGAGGCGCCTTGCGAGCCTTGAGCAATCCATATTTTCTTCTTTCTTTAATCCTGGCATCCCGAGTGAGCAAACCTGCATTTTTCAATGTATTTCTTAATTCTTTATTGAATTCCACCAAAGCTCTCGCAATACCTAAACGAATTGCCTCTGCCTGACCACTCGTTCCCCCACCATCTACTCTTATAAAAAGGTCAAATTTATTTTCTGTCTCTGTCAAGAAAAGGGGTTGTTTGATAATCTGTTTTTGGCTGTCTGCATGAAAATATTCATTAAAAGACCTTGGTCTCTTGTTTACATATAAAGTTACCTCTCCTTTCCCCGGCCGTAGATAGACCCTTGCTATCGAGGTTTTTCTCCTTCCTGTTCCGTAATACTGAATTAGACTCAACTCTCCTCCTAAAATTGATATTCTATAGGTTTCTGCGCTTCATGAGGATGGTGTGGACCCCTGAAAACTTTAAGCTTCTTGAAGATGGCACGACCCAGTTTATTTTTGGGAATCATTCCCCATACAGCCCTCTTAATCACCTCTTCAGGCTTTTTCTCCAGGAGTTCTTGGAGAGACTTCACCTTCAACCCTCCTGGATAAAGGGAATGGTCATAATATTTTTTATCCTTTAATTTTTTCCCGGTAACTCTTACCTTCTCGGCATTGACAACAATCACAAAATCTCCACAATCTATGAAATCCACAAAATTTGGGTTCTTCTTTCCTCTGAGAAGTACCGCTATCTCCGTGGCCAGTCGACCAAGAACTTTACCTTCTGCGTTAATCAGCCACCATCTTCTCTGGATATCATCTTTGTTCGGAACTGAGGTCTTCTTCATTGTCTATCCTCAAAAATTTTTATCTCAGCAATTAATCGATTAAATTACTAAAACTTTCGCTAATTGTCAACTTTTACTTGGCCAAAATCAATAGTTTATTCCAATTTTATCAATCTAGTGAGCTGTAATCCTTATTCAGTTTACCCATCTTCGATAGCGCTTCTTGAGAAAGAGCCTGATGAGTAACATTCCTGCCACGAATCCTCCAATGTGAGCAAACCAGGCCACGCCTCCGCCAAGGCCAACATTCATCACCTGAAGAATGAACCAGACCCCAAGCACAAAGAAGGCAGGAATGGGGACAATTCTTATGAAATAAAACAGAAAAACTAAAGTGAGCACCCTAGCCCGTGGAAACAGAATCAAATAAGAACCAAGGATTCCAGCAATCGCTCCACTGGCGCCAATCATCGGCACCTTTGAATTAGGGTTGAAAGCTATTTGAGTCAGACTCGCACACAATCCCGTAAAAAAATAGAAAATGATGAAGCGAAAATGACCCAAGAAATCCTCAACGTTGTTGCCGAATATCCAGAGATAAAGCATATTCCCCAGAAGATGAAAAAGACTGCCGTGAACGAACATTGAAGTCAATAGAGTGAGGGGAGGTGAGAGGCGAGTTATGTTTCTCTGGTTTTCACCAAGAGTAAATATAAGCTGTTGGAAATGAGTGATTTCGTAGGGAATCGCTCCCAACCTGTAAGCAAAATATTGCCCTCCTTGAGGAGAAAAGGCATGATAAAAAAAGATTAAAGTGTTAAGGCCTATAAAAATCAGGGTAAAGAAGGGGAAATGAGAAGTCGGGTTTTCATCTTTTAAAGGAATAAACATCCTTGCTTCTTTAAATTTTATTCAACATGGGAACAGTTTTAAGAATCAGGCGAGATAGACTGTGTTCGCCCCTGTCTCCTAAGTCTTTTTCAACTCTTCTTCAAGCTTCTTTCTTTCGAGCTGCCTCTTACGCAGATCCTGGAATTTTTCAAGATATCTATCTGCATCTTCTTCATACCTCTTGGCTCTTGTGGGCTCAAGCTTTGCCAGGACACTTTTATAAAGAACGCTGAGCCAAGAGTAGGGTTCGGGGTAGTCGGGGCTGAGTTCACTTGCCTTAAGTAAGGCCTGCTCACTATCCTTAGCTAACTTGATTCTTTCCTCCTGAGGAAGCGTGGGAAGACGATAGGCTTTTGACCACCTATTAACACCCTTTGAGAGCCAGGCAGTGGCATCCTGAGGGTCAAGTTGAATTCTTCTTTCATGGTAGAAGTTAGCCTTATCGAATTCAGGCACAGGAGTTATTGCTTCATAGAATTGGGCAATGTAGGCATATCCCTGAGGATTCTCAGGGTCTGTTTCGATTCTTCTTAAGTACATTTCTTCTGCCTTCTGGAAGGGCGTTTTACCTTGGATGGTTGGCTTCTCCGTCCCTTCTCCTTCCGTGGAACCTGCATATCTTTTATAAAACTCCGCCACTACATAGTAATTGCTCATGTTTGCTGGTTCAAGCTCGATAATCCTTAAGTACATTTTCTCGGCTTCTTCAAAATTTCTTAACTTATCATACATATCCCCGAGTGAATAGATTATTTCTTTATTGTTCGGTTCAATCTCATATGCTTTTTTCAGAGCCTCTAAAGCCTTGTTTGCTCTCTCTTGATTTTCGGCGCTTTCAACTCCCGGCTTATAGAGATTCTTGTAGCTTTCGCCAAGGAAACGATGGGCTTCCACTATGTTGGGATTATTTGCCAGGGCCTTTTCATATTCTTCTATCGCAAGCCTATATTTTCCATCGGAAAAGTAAGAATTTGCTCTTGAAAAATGATAATTTGCCTTTAATCTAGCGACGCTCAACTTCTGGCAACTTGAGAACCCAAAGAGCAAGACAACCATGGCAAAAACCACAAGGGAAGAATTCTTTCTCGCAAAAAGCATGATTACCTCCTCATTTTCTGGATCAGTCTTTTTCATAATTGAAAATAAAATATATAAAAAATAGGGGATATAAGTCAAGAAAGCTTTCAATTTATTTTATAAAAATGAAAATTCTCCTTACCAGAAAAAAGATAAGGACTTCTTGAAAAAGGAACTCTTTGGATTTAATATTCGTCAATAAAAAAGAGAGGAGATTTTTCATGAAAAATTTTATTTTTGTTTTGATTTCTTCAACCTCTCTTATTCTCTTTGCCTCTTATTCGAAGGCAGGCAAAAAAACAATCGAAAAAGAATTCAGAATAAACAGGGCTGAAAAAGTGGAAATCGATTTTAGCGATCGAGACGGAGAAATGTTTTTTTCAGCCTGGGAGAAAGAATTCGTCCTGGTAAGAGTTCATAAAGAAACAAAAATAATTGAGTCCAAGAAAGCAGAAAGGCTTCTTAAACAAATCAAGGTCAACTTTTCCCAGCACGGAAACTCGATAAAAATCAAAATCGATTATCCTCGTCTCAGGGGTTTTTTCCTCTCTATCCCTGACCGAGAAAGGGTGAAGGTAACTACAGAAATAATGCTTCCTCCCACAACCAACCTAGCCTGTGAAATCGAAGACGGCTCAATTCAAGGAGAGAATGTTGAAGGAAACTTAAAGATGACCTCTGAGGATGGGAGTATTAAATTGAGCAACATCCATGGCTCTGTGCTTGTTTCAACTGAGGATGGAAGAGTAATCCTTGACGATATTTTCGGAGTAGCAAAAATAAGTTCAGAAGACGGTAAAATCCTGCTCAGGGGTCAATTGGAAGAGGTTGAAATCGAGACAGAGGGTGGAGATATCCAGCTGGAAGTGGCTAAAGGTTCTTTGATGAAAGCAGATTGGAGAATTAAAACTGAGGATGGAGATGTGGAGGTTTTCTTCCCCTCAGATTTCTCTTCAGAAATTTTCCTCCATACAGAAGATGGGCATATTGATTGTAGTTTCCCTCTCATTATCTCCCATATTTCCTCAAGAAAAAGTCTTCGCGCAAAAATAAACCAGGGTGGATACACTTTTTCCATTTCAACCCAAGATGGGAAGATAAGCCTTCGAAGCTTGACTCTCAGCCGCCTCTTCTTCCTACCTTGAGCAAACCTTAGAGGTATCTAATTCACTTCTTTTTTAGAATTAGACGGATAGGTGTCCCTGCGAGCCCAAATTCCCTTCTTAAAAGATTCACGAAAAGCTTTTCGTAAGAGGGTAAAAGCGAATCAGGTGAAGAGGTAAAGAGAAGAAAGGTCGGAGGACAGATACTAGCTTGAGTCATATACTTAAGCTTCATCCTTTCTCTTTTTCGGGAAAAAGGAGGATGCTTTTCCTTCACCCTTTTTAGAAACTCATTGAGCGCAGAAGTCTTTATTTTCTTAGAGGCATTTCTGTAGACCTCTTCTGCAAGGTCTAAGATCTTAACCACTCTCTTTCCTGTTACGGCTGAGACGGAAACAATTGGTGCATACCTCACAAAATCTAGCCTTGGGTACATCCTCTCTTTTAATGACCTTGAAAGACCAGGAGCATCCTGAATCAAATCCAGTTTATTGAGCGCAATCACAAGAGGTTTTCCAGCTTGATGTGCAAGACGAGCAATGGAAGCATCCTGTCGAGTGGGAAATTCGCGACAATCCATGACCAAACAAACAACATCAGCCGTCATGATATCTTTTTTTGCCTTGATGATGCTTGCCTTCTCCCTCTTGTCTCTGGTGCGGCTTAGTTTCCTTAAGCCTGCGGTGTCAATTAGGATATAAGCCTTCCTTTCTCTGAGGAGAAGGGTATCAATGCTATCTCTTGTTGTGCCTGGAATCTCACTCACAATCAAATTTTCCTTCCCGCAGAGTCTATTTACGAGGGAAGATTTCCCCACATTTATCCTGCCCACAATGGCTATTCTCAAAGGCTTGGCCTCTTCTTCTTCAGAAAAAGTCTCTGGAATTAATTCCTCTATTGCTCCTTCGAGAGCCTTCAGGTTTCTTTTGTGCTCTGCAGAAATGGGATAGATTCTTTCAACTCCCAGCCTGTAAAAATCTCCAAGCTTCTCTTCATCCGATGGGGAATCAATTTTATTGATTATGGGGAGAACTTTCTTTCCCAATTTCTTCAAAGAGAAAAAGAGCTCCTCTTCCGCTGGCAAGAGTTCCCTCTTTCCATCGAAGACAAAAAGCAAGATGTCCGACTCCTGAGCTGCTTCCCATGCTTTTTGCTTTACTTTCTGAGATAAAGGGTCATCCTTTTGATCTAAAAAGCCGCCCGTGTCAACCAGATTGAACTCTTTCCCCTGGAGCCTGCATCGGGAGGTGACCTTATCCCTTGTCATCCCCGGCAGGGAATGGACAAGAGATTTTTTCTTCCCCAGGAGCCTGTTGAAGAGGGTTGATTTCCCAACGTTGGGGAAACCTATTATGGCCACTTGGATCAACTTCTGCATCTAGATTCATTTTGCCACAAGGTCGAATTCTGGCTTAAAGGCTTGCGAAAGATTTATGTGTCCTCCCAAGGTTTCTTTCTCTCTACCTTCGACAAGAATGAACACCTTCTTTATGGGCTTGAAGTTATAAACCAGGGAGTTGACAATCGAATAAATTGTTGCCAGCTCGGCAGAAGACCCAGATATGTGCTTTTCCTGAATATCTCTGGAGAAATCGACATAGGCCACTCCTTCTTCTGTCAAAAAAAGCTCCCTGAGCTTTGTTTCGGGAGGAAAAGGAGAGATATACCCTTCATTGGAACCTTTGAGGAGTTCTTCAACCACCTGACGGGCTTCTTCAATCAGCAATGAACTCGAAATGATTTCTCTTTCTTCTCCGTGGAGGAGCGAATCTTCCTCCGAAGGGAAAAAAAGTAAAATCTTTTTCTTTTGAATCGTCTCTTCCTCATCTTTCCTTTCTGACTTCTGATGTGTCTCAGAGGAAAGAGGGGCTTCTTTAACCTGGTTTCTGAAGAATATATACATAACGATTACCAGGCACAGAAAGAGTACCCCAAGTAGAGTTATTTCTTTCTTTGTCATTTATGGCTTTTTCTTTATGTGAGCGATTTTAAATAATTGAGCACGCCTCTAAAGATTGCTTGCGCTATATTCTCCTGAAATTCCTCTGTTAAAAGTTTTTTCTCCTCCTCCGGATTAGAGATGAATGCAACTTCAACCAAGACTGCTGGGCAGGAGACTGCTGTAAGGACTTTGAAGGGAGCCTGTTTTATCCCTCTATTCGGTGTCTGGAGAAGGAAATTGAGTTCGTTCTGGATGCTTTCAGCCATCTGGCTGCTCTGCCTTATGTAAGCCGTTTGAGCCATATCCCAGAGAATCATATTTAGCTCATCCTCACTCCCTCCCGATATTCTTTCTTCAAATTCCACTGAATTGTTCTCCAGATAAGCCAATCTTCTTGACTCTTCATCAGTAGCATTGAGGCTCAGAAAATAGGTCTCCGACCCGCTTGCTTCTTTTCGATAGGAGCTATTGGTATGGATGCTTATGAAAAGATGGGCTCTATTATTATTGGCTACGGCTGCTCGGTTTTCAAGAGAAACATCCACGTCCTTTTCTCTAGTTAGAATCACTCGAAAGGAGAGATTGCGCTCGATGATGGCCTTTAATTTAAGGGCGATCTGGAGGGTAATATCCTTTTCGAGTGTCCCAAATTTTCCCTTGGCCCCAACTTCCAGCCCTCCATGTCCTGGGTCGATGACCACTGTCCTTATTTCTCGCGGGTCCTTTAATTCTGAAGACTCGTTCTCCCGGTGAAAAGAAGAAGTCCTAGAGTCATCTTTCAAGCTTTCATCTGGCTTTTTTCCCTCCCTCACTTCAATTATGAGTTGAGGCGGATTTTTCCTAGTTAAAGATTGATATTTGAAGGTGTTAGAAGAAAAGGATATATTCAGGAGACAAAAATCAGTTCCCTTTGACCACCCTACAGACTTAATGAGTTCGCTTTTTATCACCCCTCTCTCAAACCTCAAGCCAGGTTGATTCTCAAATTTAAGCATCAAATATGAGGAGGTTTTTTCTATTCTTGCCTCAAGATGAAAAGTGGAGTCGATGATGATGCGAGTTGTGTCTTGCTCATCAAAGGCTGAGACCTTGACAAAAGGTCCATCTTTGGATGGCGAAAGCCCTACACCCAAGAAATAATAGATGAATAAATTTATGAGTACCCACTTTCTTTTTTTTCTTCCAATCAAGGCTAACTAGCTCTACAGTGTCAAAAGGTTGGTGGAGGCGGCGGGAATCGAACCCGCGTCCGGAGATATTCAGCATGAGGCATCTACATGCTTATCCTCTTCTTCATTCTCGTTCCGAAGCTTCTGAAGAGGAAAGAAGCACCGGAACCAGTCCCGATGAAACTTTGCTTACCCTGCTCAGGACATACACGGCTCGCTATCCTGCTCGTCGACGCTATCCATGCACCGCAGGAGAGTGCAAGGAAGCGGCTTGCCTATCTCTTAGGCAGCAACAGGCAGAGTTTCTGCACTTCTTGGGGTCCACCTTTTTACGAGGTTGGTGGTTTCTCGACATGCCGCCTCTGCATCATTATCTCCGTCGAATCCTTTTCGCCCCCATCTTCAGTTTTTAATTATATTTTATTCAGGATAAAATTGTCAATAAAATCTCTTTCCCCCAATATTCGCTTAAGGGGTGATATTTTTTCATATTATAAAAAAAGAAGCCTCTCTTTCCCCGGAAAACTGGTAAAACGGAGACCTGATGAAAAAAACTGAGAAGTTTCACCCTCAAGGTGAAACTCCAAAAGGTATTTTTATAATCCAGCAAGGGGTTTTGCCTTTCAAGCTTGTACACAGCAACGAGCTCATCATGCCGCGAAGTGGTCTGAGGCTCTTTGCGGAAGTCATCAGAACATTGAAGGTTGATTGGAAGGTGAGAGAGAGTTTTC
>CAYSCS010000019.1:0-66217 GCA_964429695.1 uncultured Eubacteriales bacterium | reverse complement strand
GCAATTCTTGAGACAAAGCAAACAACCCACACATTTCTCAGGAAGGATGTAATAAACGATTAGCTCTTTACATTGAAGCGCAGGACATGCCTTTTCGCGAATATGTGCCTCGTATTCCTTTCTAAAATACCTGAGAGTTGTTAAAACCGGGTTTGGTGCGGTCTGCCCTAAGCCGCAGAGGGAAGCTGACTTTACTGTTTTTGCTAGGTCTTCCAATATTCCGAGGTCCTCTTCTTCGCCTTCTCCCCTGGTTATTTTTGCTAGGATTTCTGCCATCTGTTTAGTTCCCATACGACAGGGGACACATTTCCCGCAAGATTCGTCTTGAGTAAATTGGAGAAAATAGAGTGCCACATTCACCATGCAGGTTTCCTCATCCATCACTATCATTCCACCTGAACCCATGATTGAACCAGCTTCAGATAAAGAATCATAATCAACAGGAAGGTCTAGCTTTTCAGCAGGAATACATCCTCCCGATGGTCCTCCAGTCTGGATGGCCTTGAACCTTTTCTTATCCTTAATGCCCCCACCAATGTCATAAATGATTTCACGGAGTTTAATTCCCATCGGGACTTCTACCAATCCAGTATTGTTAATCTTTCCGACCAAAGAAAAAATCTTTGTTCCCTTGCTTCCTTTTGTTCCAATCTGCGAATACCACTCTGCTCCCCTGTTGATGATGAGGGGCACATTGGCCCAGGTCTCAACATTATTGATGTTGGTAGGTTTTCCCCATAATCCTTCTTGGGCAGGGAAAGGTGGTCTCTGGCGGGGAAAAGCCCTCCTCCCTTCGATTGAAGCCATCAACGAAGTTTCCTCTCCAGAGACGAAGGCACCTGCTCCCTCGACTACATGGAGGTCGAAATTAAACTCTGAACCGAGGATGTTTGACCCTAGAAGCCCGTATTCTCGTGCATCCTCAAGCGCTTTCAACACATGCTTTACAGCAAGTGGATATTCAGTCCTCACATAAATGAACCCTTCTTTAGCTCCTATGGCATAGGCACCGATTATCATTCCTTCAATGACACTATGAGGGTTTCCTTCAAGTAAGCTCCGATCCATGTAGGCACCAGGGTCACCCTCATCTGCGTTACAGATTATGTACTTAATTTCAGAATTCGAATTGCGACAAATTTCCCATTTTAGTCCTGTGGGAAAGCCAGCTCCTCCTCTTCCCCTTAAACCCGAAGCCTTTATTTCCCTTATGACCTCTTCAGAGGTCATATCGAAGATTGCCTTGGCCAGTGCTTGATAGCCATCGACAGCGATGTAAGTTTCAATCCGAGTGGGGTCGACACGGAAATTGTTTTCCGTCAAAAGCCGGAGCTGCTTCCTATAAAAAGGAATATCTTTCTGAAGGCTTATTCTTCTACCGCTACGTGGGTCCTCATAGATTAAGGACTGAATAACCTTATCCTTCAAGATTGAGTTCTCAATTATTTTTGGGACATCCTCTACACCAAGATTCTTATAGAAGATTCCACGGGGATAAATGATTAGATTGGGTTCAAGCTCGCAGAAACCATGACAGCCGGTGATTTCAATTCCTATCCTCTCTTCGAGTCCCCTTCTCTGCAGCTCATCCTTGACAGCCTCTATTAAGGGAAGAGAGCCCCTTGCCTGACCGCACGTCCCCGAAGAGATGACAATCACTTTATCGTAAGCATTCCTGCGAGAAATGACCTTCTTCTTCCACTTCTCAAGCTGCTCTGGATGGGTCAATTTCTTTTTCATTTTTTATTCAGAATGCCGATAATTCTTGAGAATGGCGTCTATCTTCTTCAAACTCACATGAGAGTGATATCTTCCATCCACAACAACCACCGGCCCGATGGCACAACAGCCCAAGCAATTCACTGTCTCAAGCGTTATTTTCTTATCAGGCGTGGTTTCGCCCACTTCTATCTTTAGCTTCCGCTTCATCTCTTCGACGATTTGCATCGCACCCCTTACATGACAAGCTGTACCCAAACAAACAGTGACAAGATGGTTTCCTCTTTCTTTAAGATTAAAAGCCTTATAGAAAGTTAAGACTCCAAATATCTCGCTCTCAGTAATCTTGAGATGATTGGCAATCTTTTTGATGCTTTCAGAGGGAATGTAGCCATAATTACTCTGGATTCTATGGAGAATATGGATAAGCTCTCGTTGCTCACGCCTGAAATCTTTGATTATCTCTTCTATTGTCTCAGCTCTCATTTTTAACTTTTAACAGGAAATAATATCTTTATACTTCATGCCGAACCTTTCGGCGAGAGACTTGCGAACTATTTCTCCTCTCAGGATATAAACTCCCCTTGCCAAAGACTTGTCCACTTCAAGACTCTTATCAATTCCTATCTCCCCAATTTTGAGAAGATAAGGAGTTACCATGTTGGAAAGAACTTTGGTCGAGGTGCGGCTTACGGCAGAGGTTATGTTCGGGACACAGTAATGAATCACCCCCTCGTGGATAAATACAGGATTCTCGAGCGTCGTCAGACGACATGTCTCTATGCATCCTCCTTGATCGATGGCAAGGTCTATGATCACAGCTCCTTTCTTCATTGTTTTTACCATGTCTCTAGTGACCATTATCGGCGCTCTTTCTCCAGGACGAAGCACTGCACCAATGAGAATATCCGCAATTTTCACCATTCTTGCCAGATTATATTTACTTGCCACAAGGGTAATTACTTGTCCTCCGGTCATTTCTTCTATCTCCCTCAACCTCTCCATGTAACGGCCAAGTACTATGGTCTGCGCCCCTGCACTAAGGAGAGCCTTTGTTGCACTTCTAGCTAGAACACCGCTTCCTATTATCACCGCAGTCGCAGGAGGAACACTCACCACGCCCCCGATTATCACCCCTCGCCCTCCCTGTGTGGTCTGCAGATAATGGCCGGAGATGAAAAGACACATCTGACCAGCAACCTCGCTTAGGCTTTCAATGAAGGGCAGAACCTCATCTTCATCCTGAATTATCTCATAGCCAATTACAGTAACTTTTTTTTCAAGGAGCTCTGAAATTATGTTTTTTTTGGCAACTGCTAAATGGTGAAAACCAAAAAGTATCTGCTCCTCTTTGATAAGCTTGCATTCTTCTTGATTGAGGGGCGAAATGTTGAGGACAACTTCAGACCGACCGAACACTTCATCTTTGGTGAACACAAGCTGGGCTCCTTGAGCCACATATTCTTCGTTTGAATAGCCTGCCCTTAGTCCGGCTCCTGCCTGAACATAGACGGTATGACCATTTTCAATCAAGATAGAAACGCTGCTCGGGGTTAAGCCTACTCGATTCTCAATCTTGCCGCTCTCGTTTATGATACCTACGTTCATAAGAGCCTCCTTCCCTCTAAAAAGTAATTCATCTTAACAAAAAAGAACCTTAATCTCAATAAAGCAAAAACGACAAAAATCATCTAAGACTCGAATAACTTTTTTTTTGGGAGAGAGGAAAATAAAAGCTAAAAACTTCCCCAAATAATTCATCGCCTAAAAATTATTTCCCCATTTAAAATTGTCATCTTTACCTTTGTCTCCAGAATTTCTTCTGGCCGAATTTTAAAAAGATTCTTGTCCAGGACGACAATATCGGCGAGCTTCCTCTTTTCGATCGAGCCTTTGAGGTTTTCAGAAAATTCAGCGTAGGCTGCATTTATTGTATATCCCTTTATGGCTTCCTCCAGAGATATTTTCTGTTCTGGAAACCAGCCTCCCGGATTTTTACCATCGAGGGTGGCGCGAGTCACTGCGCTGTAGATTCCCGTCAGGGGATTAAGGGGGGCTACAGTCCAGTCAGAGCCACAGGCAAGCCTTACTCCATTCTCCAGAAAAGATTTAAAGGCATAGGTGTATTTACATCTTTCTCTTCCAATCTTTTTCTCTGCCCATCTCCCATCATCTATCGCATGATAGGGCTGAACAGAGGCGATTATGCCAAGCTTGGCCATGCGCCCAAAATCCTCAGGAAGGAAATGTTGTGCATGCTCAATCCTCCAGCGTCTCTCCCTCTCGCCCTGGGAGGTAATTACTCTTTCAAAGATATCAAGGATGATGTGATTTGCCTGATCCCCTATGGCGTGGATAGCTACCTGAAGTCCTCCCTTATCGGCTTCCCTGATTCTCTTCTCCATTATTCCTTCGGGAAACATATGGGAGAAAAGAAGGCCGCGGCTGTTGGGGTTATCTACATAAGGTTCAAAAAAATAGGCAGTTGAGGAGCCTAAAGAACCATCAACAAATCCCTTAAGTCCGGCTATTCTTAAAAAGTCATTTCCGAAGGGAGATTTCAGTTTCAAACGGGTGAGCACCTCCACCTCAGTTATAGGAAGGTAGAGATAGAGGCGAGCTTTGAGTTTACCCCTTCTCAAGAGTTCCTGGTAAACTTCGAAGTTCGAAGAAGACCCCATATCATGAATGGAGGTGACCCCGAATTCTGAAGCATGCCTTAAAGCTTCTTCGGCTGCTTTTATCTTTTCCTCAAGGGAGGGTTCCGGAATGACCTTCATCACTAGCTCCATCGCTGCGTCCTTCAAAATTCCCGTCAATTCTCCTGTTTCTGGGTCTTTGAGAATCTCCCCTCCTCGGGGCGGAGGCGTTTTCTTTGTAATCCCGGCTAAGCTCAAGGCTAGAGAGTTTGCTAAAGCCATGTGTCCATCATGGCGAGAGACAAAAACTGGGTTTTCCTGGGTTACTTCGTCGATCCACTCCTTGCGAGGAAGCTGGGGAGGGTCAAATTGCTCATGGTCCCAGTCTCCATTGAGAATCCATTCTCCTCCCTTGAGCTCTCTTACCTTCTCAGCAATTAAAGAAATGAACTCTTCTTTACTTCTTGCTTTTCTCAACTGGACACTGGAGAGAGAGAAGCCTCCCTCGAGGAAGTGTGTGTGGGAGTCGATAAGTCCCGGAAGTACAAAGGCGCCCTCAAGGTCTATTATCTGTGTCTTTCCCCCAATAAGCTTCCTTATTTCTTTTGAAGTTCCGACTTCAAGGATTCTCTCTCCTTTAAGAGCCACAGCCTCTGCCCAGGGCTGAACCGGATTTACAGTCCAAATCGCTCCATCAAGCAAGATGAGGTCAGCAAACTCCTTTTTTGGTGCTGAAGAGCATGAGTAACCAAGAAAAATGATGAAAGTGAGAATGAAAAGACAATTAAATATTCTCATTTCTTCCTCCTTGAAAGTTTCTTTGGGCAAAATTTTTTCTTATTCCAAAACAAGTTTCTGAAAATCTACAGGAATAATCAGCTTTCCTCTAAATTTTTCTCTTATTTCCTTTTCAATCTCAGAAAGCGAGAACTCAACCTCTCCGAAAAAGTGGCAAGGGATGAGGCATTTTATGCGCGCCTTTTCAGAAAACTCCCCTAACTGGAGAGAATCAGTATGGAGAGAATAAAGCTCAGGATACATCGAGAAGAACCTGGAAGGCGCGCTGCAGTCATGGATAAGGAAATCCTTTCCTCGAGCTAAATCAAAAAGCGGTGGAAAGAGAGGGGTATCCCCTGAATAGATGAGTTCTTTCTGCTCCTCTTTAAAACAAAAATAAAGCGCAAGTGAAGACTCTGTATGGGGAACTTTAAACGAGTCAAGGCTTAAGCCCTCGTCTAAATAAACCTCTCTACCCGGTTTCAAAGGATGAAAAAGAACTCTCATCTTTATTTTTTTTTCTCGGAGTTGAAAAAGGTCAAGAATTCTCTTGCAGAAGTCAACGCTCTTTTCTGAGCCATAAAGCATCATTTCCCCCTCCTCAAGCATCAAACTGTGGACAAGGGAAGGAAGTCCATAGACATGATCGGGGTGGATGTGGGTTATCACTATCTTTTTTACCATTTTCGGTGCAAATCCTAATTTCTTTATCTTCTGCACGACACTTCCTGGACAATCCACAAGAATCAACTCTTCTCTAAGTTTAAAAAGAAAAGAAGTGTTATCTCTTTCTTCTGTCGCCACAGAGCCACCGGTTCCCAGGAAATAGAGTTCAACCATTTTTCTCCTCCAGGAGAGAAATCCTTTATAAAAAAATTTACCACTAAAATCAACTCGTGAAATGTTTATGATTCAGACTTTCTCCTTTCACCCCCTGCATGTTTTTAGTTCCGTATTTTTGCGTTCAGGGTGAGCTTGATTCATACCTTTACCTTTCTTTGTTTTCCTTCCGAGCCAGATTGATTTTTTTTAAAAAAAGGTGCTTCTTTTAAGTCTTTGATTCCCGTATAAAAAATATCCAGTAAAATCTTCTTTATCGTTCTTTTCTCCTTCAATATTATGAATGAAAAAAGAAAAAAATAGATATATTCTTTCAATCTTAAGGATTAAAATTCATAAGAGCACAAGAAGTTAATCCTTTATTTTCTGGCTAATCTTTCGGCACTTAGTTTACCGCTTGCCACCATTATATCTTTAAATTACCCTCTCTTCGACTACCATTCTTAGCTACCAAGCGCGAGGTCAGCTAGAAAAAAATGGTTGCAAAATTGAAAAAATTGGGGAAAATGATTAGCAAGGCTAAAGGAAAGAGATGAAAAATCCAGGTGGGGAGGCTTTTTGTGACTAGAAAAGATATTTTGAATTTTCCCTCTTTGCACACTCAGAATCGGGAGCAGCAAAAATTCTTTGAAATTAAAAATAGGTTTAAAAAAGGAGGAAATACATGAAGCCAGCAAAAAGGAGGCAAAAAGAAATAATTTTTATCCTTTTAACCTATTTAATTCTCCCTATTTTCGGTGCTTCAATCCAAGCAGAAACCCTCGTCTCAAACGTAGAAGGCAAAATCCAGGTGGTCATCCTCCACTATGGAGATGGGAGTCTTGGAACCTTCTGGCACGATATGACAGTTTTTTTTAGGGACCTGATGGAGAAAATGGATAAAGATGTGGGCTTTGTAATCTTAGTGGGCGAAGACGAACAGGCAGAGAAAGCCAGAGAAACCTTAAATCATTACGCCCACCATAGGCTTCCTGATGGGACGGCGAGGGTTAAATTTCTGAAGGTCAAAGTTAAAACCAAAGACTTCTACCCCTGGTCAAGAGATGCCTATTTGATCCTGGCTGACAAAGATAGGAATCTAACCTTCCTCGATGTGGGGTTTGCTGAAAAGCCATTTCCCATCACCAACTTCAATGAGGTATTCGCTGGGGCTAAATCCATTGCGGGTGTGATTCATCGAGGAGGTGGAAACATCCGAACCACCGAGGAGGAAATATTCATCGGGATGGATACTATTCTAGGCATAACCATTCCGCCACGCTGGGGTCTATCTGAGGAGGAAGAGAATCTTTACCTAATGGCAAGGGAGCTTAAGAGAGAGGATATTCCACTTTTCAAGCAAAAGTTTGAGGCTTATTGTAGATTCATTCATAAGGTCTTGGCCGCAGAAAAGAAACTCATAATACCGGGAAAAGATTTTTTCTTTGAAAGGCTCGAAAAAGGAGAATTCCCCTTTAAAAAGAAGAGAGTCTGGCACACAGGGGCTCAAGCAGCCTACCACACAGATGTATATCTTGGCCTTGGGCATCGTGATGAGTCAGGAAAAAGAGTCCTCTTTATCGCAGATAGTAGATTGGGAGCCAGGGTGGTAGAAGCGATGTCTCCTGAAGAAAGGAGGGAGGTGGAGAAAAAACTCCCCAAGATCTTGGAAGAGGAAGGATTTACAGCCTGTGGTATACCCATAAGCGCAGAACAAATTGCGCAGAGATTTCAGTGGGAAAAACTGAAGCTTCTTGATAAATCTCTAGAAAAAGCAAGAGAAGTTGCAGAAAATCTCGACCTGGCTTCAAGAGAGATGGAAGAACTCGGTTACAAGGTAGTAAGAATCCCTTATCTCCCTAATGGCTTGACTTCAGAAGGATTCTTTGGTGACATCTACGGCATAAGTTTCAACTATTCGAACATATTGGTCGAAGTGTATGATAAAGTGAGAAAGGTCTATCTCCCTGAATTCGGGTTTCCTCAACTGGACGAAGAAGCCGCACAGGCTTATCAGAGAGCCGGTTATCAGGTAGTAAGGGTGAAAGGATTCGTGACCCATGGACTGACCACAATCAGGGACGGCGCAGGCCTGGATTGTCTGACTTCAGAGATTAGATTCCCTGTTCGATGGTCGGAAAAATTTAAGAAGAACCAATCGAATTAACCCTGAAGAACGCTCACCTCCAAGAATCGTTTAAATTGAAAATCAATTCACATTAAGAGAGAAAAATCTTCTCTTTAATGTGGAGGTTAATCATGAACGGTTTAAATCCTTTTTCAAATAAATTTTAAATCAATCTCGCCTAAAAATTTAGAGGAGACGCTGGGTTTCGATCTTTAATTTTGGGAAAAGGCAATTCGGGTTCATTGCGGTTTGCTAAAATGGGAAAAAAACTCTTGAAATTAGAACTTTGAAAAGACCGAAATGAATTTTTCCTTCTTAAACTTTCCTTAGGTTATGAGTCTTCCCTGCGTGAAGTCAAATCCTACCCTAAATCAAGAATTCATTCCCCTGCTCTCTTCCCCTTATTCTTTTGTACCGAGGAATTTTTTTCCTGTACATTTTATTCGATTTCTCCAGGGTGTTGAAATTCAAACCAGGATTAAGTTAAAAATTAATCAGACAAGATGAAAATTTCTTATCTTAAAGTATCTGCGCCAGGAAGGATATGCCTCCTCGGTGAGCACCAAGATTATTTTAACCTTCCCGTCATCGCCGCGGCGATTGATTTAAGAGTTTCCATTCAAGGAAGAAGAAGAGAAGACAGAAATTTCAGAATCCATCTCGCTGATTTCGGCGAAGAACAAGAATTTAAGATTGGTGAAGAACTTATCTACCAAAAAAAAAGGGATTATCTTCGTGCTGCCCTCAATGTGCTCCAGAGAAAGGGCATCAGGTTTGAGAGCGGATGGGATTGTGTGATTCAGGGTGATATCCCCATCAACTCAGGATGTGCCAGCTCTTCGGCTCTGGTTATTGCCTGGGTAAAATTTTTGCTCGAAATAGCTCACCACAAACATGCAGAAGACCAGAACTCAATTGCAGAGCTGGGCTATCTTTCCGAAGTTGAAGAGTTCAATGAACCTGGAGGAAAGATGGACCATTTCACCTCCTCTGTGGGAGGAATTGTCTCAATTCATTTTGCTCCCCAAACGAGGGTGAAAAAGTTCAATGTGCAACTGGAGAAATTCGTTCTCGCAGACTCAGGGGAAAAAAAGGATACCACAGGCATGCTTTCTTTCATCAAAGAACGTGTTATCCGTGGGATAGAACTCATCCGGAAGAAGATTGATGGATTCAGCCTGAAAAATGTCTTCAGTGAGGAAGAGCTAGAAGAAATCGATAAGCTCCCTCCAGAAATAAAGAGATTTGTTCAAGGTACTCTCTTAACCCATGAGCTAACCCTTCAAGGAGAAGCTCTTTTTGAAAAAAAACTTTTTGATGAGAAAGAACTTGGAAGAATGCTCACTCGTCAACACGAAATCCTCAGGGGTTATCTTCAGACCTCAACAAGAAAAATAGATTATCTGGTTGAAGAAGCCCTGAATAAAGGAGCCTTAGGAGCCAAGATCAATGGCTCAGGCGGTGGGGGAACGATGTTTGCCTATGCGCCCAATAAGGAAGAAGAAGTTTCAGAAGCCTTGGAAAGATTAGGAGCAAGAACCCGCATCATCAAGATTGACGGAGGTGTGAGGAAGGAACTTGATAATCTTTAAAAATCTTAATATAAATATTACTTTGCCAAAATAGAAAGGAAAAAAGTCACGAAGAAAAATGCCCTTTATAAACGCAACTCAGATTAGAAGGGGAATGATCATAAGAGTTGAGGATGAGCTCTACAAAGTGGTTGAAGCAATCCATATAACTCCTGGGAAAGGACAGGCACTGATGCAAACAAAGCTCAGGAGACTCAAGGACCAAACCCTCCATGATTACCGCTTTCGCTCAAAGGACAGAGTGGAACAGGCATTTTTACAGGAAATTGAAATGGAGTACCTCTATCAAGAGGGAGAAGACTTTGTTTTCATGAACCTCGAAAACTACGAACAAATAAGGCTTTCTCGAGAAATCATTGGAAATGGCGTGAATTATCTTGTCCCCAATGTAGTTTTTACCATCGAGATGCATGAAGGAAGACCAGTGGGAATCAACCCTCCTCTGACCATAGATTTGAAAGTGGTGAAAACTGAGCCCTTCCTCAAGGGTGCGACTCAGTCAGCAACCAATAAGCCTGCCTTGCTTGAAACAGGACTTACAGTCAACGTTCCCCAGTTTATCAAAGAAGGGGATATAGTGAGGATTGACACTCGAGAGAATGAATATCTCGAACGCGTGAAGTAAAAATAATAATTCCCGTTTTAAAATTCCTGCCTATAAACCGAAACATTCTGGTATGCATCCTTCACTCTGACGGTGATCAAATTATCCGAGTTAGGAACTAAATTTATGCTGAATTTAAAATTCTCTTGTAACGAATCATTTATTCCATCCTCAGGAAAGACCACCCTCCAATCTCCAGGCCTGATTAAATACTTCACTTCTTCGATGTTTGAAAATGTATCTTCCGCTGAAAAGCTGAGAGTGAGTTTACTTCCTTCTTTTAGCGCTTGAAAATTCTTCACCACGGGGGGTGAATTATCGATGATAAAAGGACGGCTGATTTTCTCTGTCTTTAGTTCTCTTCCCGCAGGATTAGATAAGGCATCTGAAGCCTGAACCTTCAAGAAATAAATTCCATCGGGGAGGCTTTGAGTATCAAAGGCATAGATTGAGTCAATTGTTCTTTCTTTTAAAACCCTCCATCTTTCCTCCCCTTCTTTTCTTATGGATACGGAATAAAGCAAATTATCTCCATTCTCGTCACTTGCTTCCCAGATCAAGGTCTGAAAACCCTTTCTCTTTACTCTTTTTGCCATAAGGTAGGACCTATCCCTCTCTTTCCCAGCCTCCCTCAATTCCCCCTCAGCTCCCCAGATGATTTCGTCCTCCTCAGGTGGCTTAAGATAAACTTCGTTAGGCGCAAGAAGCTCCACCTTCGTTATGGCTGGAGGGAGGTTTTCTTGGAGATAGAAAAGACTTATTTTATGCAAAAGAGGGGAACTCTTCCCAGATGTAGTCTTTAACATCACCTTCAGCTGGAGGTATCTTGCCTTGGGACTCAGGACCTGCTCACCCGAGCTCTTCTGATAGGGAGGAGACCACGGGCTCCAGGTCTGGTTGGGAAGGTGGGAGTTTCCGCTTCTTGTCTGGACCTGAATGGTTGCTCCCGATGGGGCTTCGGCATCCCAGAAAATCCTCCCCCAGGAAGAAATTGATTTTGAATCCAGAACCTCACTGAGGTATTCTCCATCAAAGCGCTTTTCAGGGTAAATAATGCTCAGACTGGAAGGATTATTCCCCAGGACATAAATCCTCGTTTGAAAAGGTATTAATTGATAAATCTGCTCGCAATTCTTCTCCACAAGAAGAGAAATCTCCTCTTCTCTTTCAATCGAGTAGATTCTTCCCTTTGGCCCGGTTCCAAAGATGAGCCTCTTCTCCTCCTCATCAAGGAAGAAAGTATAGACAAGCTCATCCTCTGAACTCCAAAGCCTTCTGGAAATACCATCAGGAAAAACTTTATAAATTGCACTGGGTTGTTTCGAAGAGGAAATGTCTTCAGTTGGAATGGCCTCTGGAGTAACTGTGATTGTGGTCTCTGTTTCTGGAGCACTCTGCACAGCGAGCGATTTTTCTTCCTCTAATTTTGAAGTCGAACCGCTTGAAGCAAGAAACACGTTTCCGCTCTCATCGAGGATGAGGCTTTTTATTTCTTCATATGGAGATTCGAAAATCACAGATTGGGTTCCAGTTTTTGAGATTCGATAAAGCACTCCTTTACCACCACTACCTGCGATGATGTTTCCTGCTCTATCGATTTTCATACAGAGGATATGATTTTCTTCTGCCTTAAAGATAAGACTACCCTCCCCCTGCTCATTTATCCTATATATTCCTCCGCTCTCTCCTACGGCTGCAAGAAGCTCTCCTGTATCGGTAAAAATAAGGTCCCAGATATATTTCTCTTCGGGATTGAAAAAAACATCTCCCTTTTCCTTCGAGACAATCTTATAAATCTTACCTCCTGGAGAAGTTCCCGCATAAAGTACCCCTCCTTTGTCCAGCGCCAGGCAGTAGACATCCATTTCTTGAGCTTGAAAATAGAGCTCAATTTTCCCATCTTTTCTGAGTCTGTATATTTTTCCACTGTGACCTGTACCCAGGAAAGCATCCCCCTCAGGAGAAAAAACGAGGGAAAGGAAAAATTCCTCTGCCGGGCCCTCCAACTTATCTTCCTTAGGAGAGAGGGAGAGAACTCCTTCAAAGCTGAGTGAGGTCCCCTTAAATTCTCCTTTTAAAAATTCTTCTTTTCCTCGAATCTCCCACTTTTTCGCGGTAACTGCATAGAGAAAGAGTTGAAAAAAAACCACTCCAGAAATGATAGAGACCATTATTCTTCTCATTCGTCTTCACTCCAGTTATTTATTTATCTTGATAGGGATAATGGCTGATCCCTTGAATACATAAGGGACTGGATATTGATATTCTCTAAGCGTGGATCGGGTAAGCTCGGTAGGTGACGAAGTGGATGCTCGGGGTGATGAAAACATCGATTTCATGGTTTGAGGAAGATTTGGCATTTCCTCTCCCCTCAAAAAGAGGCCTGGCTTAGAGGCTATGATTTTAAAATAAATACGATTGTTCTTACGGAGGCTATTCAGGACTCTTAACAATTGACCCAAGCTTCTTGGGACAAATGTCTGACTCTTATACTGGCCTACTTCAATTTGACGCATGGAAAGAGCATCTGCAATGACCAGTAAAAACTGCGACCCTGGAGGGAGATGAGGTGTATCCAGGCTGACTTCTTGAACGACGCTTTCTCCTCTGAAGTTTCGAGAGTAAATCTTGATTCTTATCATTTCACCCGGAGAGGCTTCGTATTTATCTAACCAGACTTTTTCAAGAACTGCATATTTGACGTCTTCAGAAGCCTGAACATTGAGGTCTATGCGGTGAATTTCAAGCTCTTTGAATTCATTATTGGCAAGGAAGTAAATCACAGCTGCCACAAGGTTGGAAACTCCTGAAACCGAATGGTCAAAATTTCCCGAATAAAGGTCTTCAAGATGAACACTCGCACCATCTTCAAGATAGATATCAGATGAAAATTGAAGGGTAAGGTCACCCAATGACCTCTCTTCCACGGAAAGGAGATTCATCAGGGAAAAATTCACAAGCACAGGAGTGAGGATTCTATCTTCCACAATTTTAACTTTAAATTCTTTAATTTCCCCATCTCCTTCTCCTCTAATCTTGACATTCAGAGGAATGAGTTTTGGTGTTTTTCCCAGTTCGCCCGCAAGCCCTGTCCCACGGTCTTGGGTAAACCTGCCAATCACCGGCCCCGAGTTAGAAAGCTTAAATGAGGTATAAAGGCTGGGAACAACAGTTATCACCCTCACTTTGGTCATCGCATAATCCACAGGACCAAGGTTGTAAAGAGTATGACCGAAGGCGAGAACTCGGTTTCCTTCTACAAAGGTCACAGTCCCGATTGCATCTATGCTGATATCTCCTCCCACCAGCTGAATCCCCACAGCCTCACCCTCTTTTAGGCTAAAATCAGGAACCTTTATTTTCTCCTGAACCTGGCTGATGTGACCCCCTTTTACAGGGGTAAAACCCATCTTTGAAAAAAACTCTCTGGCCTTTTCGTAAACAGGAGAAGAGAAGCCGTTAAAAACAAGAGGGATCGAGATTGGCACCAATTTCTGACCTTCAGAGAAGGAAGATTGGCGGGAAAGAAAAACGCTTTTGTTCATTTCAAAGATGTCATCAAGGGTGAGTTGCTTATCGATTGCTAAAGGCGGTGAAAAAGATGACTTCTTCATCTCTTCTCCCGAAATCGAAAGCATCTCGTTGATGGGGGTTATGCCCGCAATCGCTTCCTTAGCAAAGGGGAAGCTATAGGCAATCGCCCCGACCAACTTTCCCTCTACATATACTGGAGAGCCGCTCATCCCTCCCACAACACCCGCATTATCCAATATATTTCCCTTCAACCTGGCAAGGATTAAGTTCTTCTTGGGCATGAAGTTATGAAGGACACCGAGTAGTTCAACCTCGAACTCTTCAATCCTGTCTTCTGCAAAGACAGTTTTCCCTTTCCCTTTCATGCCGGGTTTAATCTCATCCAAAGAAAGCACAGGGCGTGAAGTCTCAATAGATAGGCTCAGGCTGGAAAATAAAAACACTAAAAATAAAGGGGTTAGAATTCTTCTCATCTTTCTCCCGCTTATTTAAGTATACCAAGTTTCTTTCCACATTTATAGAACTTTTCAAGCACTGTCTCGAGCTCCTCATCGGTATGTGTGGCTGAGTAGCTTGTTCTAATCAGGCTCTGCTCCTTTGGCACAGCAGGATAAATCACGGGATTGGTAAATATCCCCTCTTCTCTCAGCAACCTCCAGAGCATGAAAGCCAGTTCATCATTCCCGATTATCACGGGAATGATGGGAGTCTGTGTTTCCCCTGTGTTATAACCCATCTCCTCAAACCCTGATTTCATCTTCTTTGTTATCTGCCATAGCTTCTCCCTTCTCTCTGGCTCATTCTTGATAACCTCAAGAGTAGCTAGAACCGTTGCCACTGAAGCGGGAGTGATACTCGCTGAAAAGATTAAAGAACGAGCATGATGTTTTATGTATGAAATAACCTTTTTCTCTCCGGCTACAAATCCCCCCAGGGAAGCGAAAGACTTGCTGAAAGTTCCCATGATGAGGTCTATATCTTCTTCAACTCCAAAATGCTCTGCGGTCCCCCTTCCGTTTCTTCCCATTACTCCTATACCATGGGCATCATCCACCATGACCTTGGCATCGAATTTTTTTGCTAATTTGACAATTTCCGGAAGATTAGCCAGATCTCCTTCCATGCTGAACACCCCATCCACGACGATGAGCTTGCCTGATTTTTTATCCAGCGAAGAAAGCACTCTTTCCAGATCTTTCATGTCATTATGTTTGTATTTATAGACGGTAGCAAAGGAAAGCCTGCAGGCATCGATGATACTGGCATGGACCATGCGGTCTGTGATGATTGAATCTCCCTTGCCAGCTATAGTGGAGATAATCCCCAAATTAGTCTGAAAACCAGTGCTGAATGTCAGGGCTGCCTCCTTCTTCATAAATTCAGCCAGCTTTTCTTCAAGCTCAACATGAATATCCAGAGTTCCGTTGAGAAATCTTGAGCCGCAGGTTGCCACTCCATAGCGCTCTATGGCTTGCTGAGCAGCCTTCATAACCTTGGGATGGTTTATTAAGCCCAAGTAGTTATTTGAACCTACCATGATCATTTCTCTCCCATCCACCTTGACTCTATTTCCATTTACTTCCTCTATGGGAGTGAAATAAGGATAGAATCCAGTCTTCATCGCCTCTTCAGCACGGGTGTAGCTGTAACATTTCTCGAAAAGGCTCATCTCTTTCCTCCTCTTTCTCTTTTTTCTATTTAAGGATAAAAATCAAGCTCGATGACTGAATTTTTTAAGAATAAAAATGTTATGATGGATGAGACCTTGGTTTGACCGAGTTGAACATTTTTCATAAAATTTGACCGATGAGAATATTTGTCACGGGAGGAACAGGGTTTATCGGAAGCCATCTCATCGATTATCTCTTAAGGAGCACTGAAAATGCAGAAATTTTTGCTCTCGTGAGAAACTCCACAAAGCTGGGATGGCTAAGCGGATTAAACATCAATCCTCTTGAAGGGAACCTCCTCTCTATTCCTAAACTTCCTTCGAATATGGATTACGTCTTTCATGTTGCAGGAGTCACTCTTACATCCAATTTGGCTGATTATTATACAGTAAATCACCTTGGAACCGCAAGTCTTTTTGAAACCCTTAAAACTCAGAAAATCTATCCTAAAAAAATCGTCTATCTAAGTAGTCTCTCCGCAGTTGGACCTTCTCTTGACGGCAATCCAATCAAAGAAAATTCCCCTCCTCACCCTTTGAGTCCCTATGGAAGAAGCAAACTTCTTGGCGAGTTTGAAGTTTTAAAAAATCGAGAATTTTTCCCTTCTGTAATTCTCAGGCTTCCTGCAGTCTTTGGTCCAAGAAATAAGGATTTTCTTGATTATTTCAGAATAATCAAAAAAGGATTCATCCTCTCTCTCGGATTTTCCAAGAGAAAAGCGAGCTTGTGTTATGTCAAAGATGTTGTAAGGGCTACTCTTCTGGCTGCGAAAAGCGATACTGAAAGTGGCGAGATTTTCAACATCGCCGACCCCCGACCCTACACTTGGGAAGAATTTGGGAAGACAATTTCTGAAGCAACAGGAATAAAAGCACGAATCTTAAGAATTCCTCTTTTTCTTGTCTATTTCTTCGGCGTAATCTCCTCTTTAAGGAGCTGGATAAAAAAGGAAGCGACCCTTCTCAACAGATATAAGCTCAGAGAAATGGTTCAGAAAAACTGGGTAGCTGACACACAAAAGGCACGTAAACTGCTTTCTTTCACTACGGAGTTTTCGCTTAAAGAAGCAGTGACAGAAACTTTCGAGTGGTATGTGTCCTCAGGCTGGATATGATTTATTTTTTCTTGGAGACGATGTTTTTTCGGGTGTAGAAAGAAGCGGAGAATTTAATATAATTTTTGAGGCACCATTTCTCATCTTGAGAGCGAGCAAAGTATTTTATCCTCCCTTCAAGCTTGTGATTCCCCTGATCTGCTTTGAGGCTAACCACAAAAGGTATCTCAACAGGCTCATCGAGTTTTAAATATTCCCCTTCATTTCCTTCTCCAATCTCCATCTCTAAATCAGAGGCAGTGAAGAAGTTTTTAGAAAAAATTATTTCCTTTGAAGGCATGAATTCAATGATGAAAAAAGGTTGAGGGCTTATTAATACCCCTTGCCCAACTTTCAACTTAAGAATGGCCTTCCCTTCCTCACCTCTCGAAAGCCTTCTTGGAGAAATAGTGACCTCTACTTTTAAAAAATTATTCTCGGTTTCATAAATGAAGGGAACAAAGAGAAGGATTAAGAAAAGAAAAGCAAATATTTTCTTCACCAAATTCTCCCTCTTTGATTAGAATGAATGTTACTCTTTGCCTCACTTCATGTCAAGCAACCTAAGCCAAATATATGAGGCAAAGCATTCCTTTCAAAGGCTTTAAGAAAGGCTAAATGCTGTCCTGTAAAAGAGTAATCCTTTCTAAGAGCCTTCCCTCTTTAAGGAATCGATTATATAAAAATTAAAGAAGGGTTGCCTTTGAGCTAATTTTTATGTTAGGATTTCAAATCGATTACAAAGGTGCAAATTTTTTTTCACAAAACTCAAAAAAGGAGGAGGCCATGAGGAAGGTATTAAGCACATTCTCCCTCTTCTTCATCGCCCTCTTAAGCCTGGGAATCCTTCTCTCCCAAAGCGATGAAGATGCCAAATTCCAGAAAATTGTCGATAGTTATCTCGACGAACTCTGGAAGTTCTATCCTACCTCAGCAACGCTGGCAGGCTATCACAAATATGACAATAAACTTGAAGATTTAAGTGAAGGAAATCTTGATAAGCGTTCTGAGACTCTGGATAAATTCAACCAAGAATTAGTGGCGAAGGTGGATAAACTCAAGTTAAGTCCTGAGATGCAGATAGACCATGAGATGCTCGTTGATTCCCTTGATTATGAAATCTTGCTCCATGAAAACCTCCTTCCCTGGGAGTACAACCCCATCTTCTACAATGAGATTTTCTTTAACTGTATCAAATCCCTTCTGATAAAAGATTTCGCACCTCTTGAATCGAGGGCTAAAAACGCCGCAGAAAGATTAAAAGAGCTCCCAAAATTAATCAAACAGGCTAAAGATAACTTGAAAACACCTCCTCAGCTCTTTACAGAAACTGCCCTAAAGCAACTTCCAGGAATAATAGATTTCTATAAAAATGAACTCCCCGCCCTTATTTCCCAAACCCCCTCCTCTTCTCAATCTTTGCTCCAATCAAACCTTACCAAAGTAATCCCTGCCCTCGAAGACTACAGAAACTTCCTCCAGAAAGAGCTTCTTCCCCGTTCAACAGGAAATTTCCGCCTGGGTGAACAGGCCCATAGAACACTCGTGAGGTTAACTTTCCAAAATAGCATTCCTCTTCAGGAGCTCATAGCCAGAGCGAATGCAGACTATAAAAATATTCGCAGGGAGATGTTCTTGGTATGTATTCCTTTCTATAAAATCATGGACCCAAAAATAGACCTTGAAAACCCACCCGCAAATCTAACAGAAGACCAGATTTTCAATACTACCATCTCCCATGTTTTCGAAAAGACGAAGGATGAACACACGACTAAAGAAGAGTTTATTGACGAAATAAGAAAATATGCAGCTGAAATAAAAGAATTTTTTAAAGACAAACAGCTGATAGAAACTCCAGAAGTAGATCTCAAAATCGAAGCAATGGCTTTGGCTCATCAAGGAATAACTTGGACTCGTGTGGTTACTCCTGGTGCTTATGAAACTGATGGTGAATATTCGTTGGAAATAACGCCAATTCCAGATTATTTTGATCAAAATCAAGTAAGCTCATTTCTTGAAGAATACAACAATTTCTACCTTCCTTTTTGGACGATTCGTATGGCATATCCCGGACAATTCTATCCAACTTACTACTCTCGCAAGCATTCCTCTCTCATCCGAAGATTGTTTCCCAACCTGCCTCTAATCAAAGGCTGGCCTCTCTATGTAGAAGAGATGGCCATAAAATCAGGTTTTGGAAATTATGATTTAAGGCTCCGCTTGGCTCAGCTCAAATTAAAGCTCAAGGCAGTCATTGATTTTCTCCTAGAGTTCAACATCCATGAAGGTGGAATGACCAAAGAACAAGCCATCGCCTATATGGTACGCGGAGGATTCCAGAGTGAAGCAGAAGCTGAAAGAAAATGGAATCGAATCATCCTCAAACCAGCGGATTCGGCCTTCCCCTACGTTGGTTATCAGGAAATATTGGATATAGAAAAAGATTACAGGACTCTCAAAGGTGAATCTTTCAGCCAGAAAGAATTCCTGAGCAGCTTGCTTAACCATGGAGCCCTATCCATAAGACATCTAAAAAAGAAACTCATTGAAAAATAAAGAATAAGGAAAAAAATAAATTTTGAAAAGAAGAAATTTCTGGTGAAGCAATCCTCGTCGAAACTGAATCAATGTGTTCTAGCCTTCAAAAAGAGATTTAGAGGAATGGAGATAGATTCTCATCCCCAAAGTGGTCAGGGATATTGCTGATTTAAAAAAAGGAAAAAATAGAGTTTGGTATCTAAATTGTACAGAATTTTGAGTAACTTATTATGTTTGAAATTCCAAATACTAGATGTTAAGATATAGGCCGCAGAGATGAAAAAAAACTGCGAGAAAGTTGTTTTTAGATGAGAATCCCCATCAATTCCTACATCCACAAAGAAATTAAAAAAAACATCTCTCTTAAGGCACTCTACCAAAGCATCCACGATGACTTAGAGGAAATCGAAAGGACACTTAAAAGCTTCGCCAACTCGCCCAACAAGCTCATCGCAGAGATAAGCACTTACCTTTTTAAAAATAAAGGGAAAAGATTAAGGCCAGCTCTCCTCGTCCTGTGTGCCAAGCTCCTTGGGTATCAAGGAAAAGAACACATTCTGATGTCTGCGCTCGTGGAAACAATCCATACTGCATCTTTGATTCATGACGACATCATCGACAAATCTGAGCTCAGGAGAGGGAAAAAAACAATCCATTCCAGATGGGGACCAAACATCACTGTTCTCTTGGGGGACTATCTCTACATCAAATCAATTGGACTTTCACTCCAGAGCGAATACCGACAAATCATCCATATCTTGAGTGAAATTTCAGAAAGAATGATAGAAGGAGAACTCCATGAGTATTACATAAGCGGAAATCTGGATGTGGCTGAAGAAGAGTATCTTGATATCATCGATAAAAAAACAGCCTCTCTCTTTTCTGGCTCGTGCCATATAGGAGGAATCCTTGCAAACTCTTCAAAAGAAGCTGAAATCAACCTTGCAGAATTTGGAAGAAACCTTGGAATGTCATTTCAAATCATAGACGACCTCCTCGATTTTACGGGCGATGAAAAGACTCTGGGAAAACCAATTCTTTCAGACCTCAGCGAGGGAAGAATCACACTCCCTTTGATCTACACACTCAATAACGACGGCTCTAAAAAGCGGAAGCAAATCACTAAACTCCTTAAAAAGAAAGACAGAGGAAAAGAATTCAGAAAGGAGATTCTTGAAATTGTTAAAGCCAATGGAGCTCTTGAATATACCTTTCAGAAGGCAGTTGAATTTTCTTTGAGGGCCAAGGAAATAATGACTAACTTCCCTCCTTCCATCCAAAGAGATACATTAATTTTATTCTCTGATTACATCCTTACGAGAAGAAAATAGGAAGAGAAATTAATCAAAGTGAAAATGTATCTCTTAACTTAAGATTAATAATCATCGACGATGATCGAAACAGAAGTAAAACTCAAAGTCTCAAATCTTCACGAGATTATCAAAAAAATCCAGGATTCAGGAGCGGTTCTAGAGAAAGAAAGGCACCTTGAGAAAAACACTCTTTACGACTTTCCTTCTCAACTTCTCTATAAAAAAAGATCAGCCCTGAGACTGCGGAGAATAGGCAATAAATCTTTCCTGGCTTTTAAGGGTCCCCCACAAAAATCAAGAAAATTCAAGGTAAGGGTTGAATATGAAACTGAAGTAAAGAATGAAAAAATAATGAGAAAAATCCTGAAATCCCTGGGATTTATCCCTCTCTTTAATTATCAAAAATTTAGAAGAATCTATCGCAAAAAAAATCTAAAAATATGCTTGGATGAGCTTTCCTTAGGATATTTTCTTGAAATTGAAGGTGAAAGAAGCGATATAGTTAGATTTGCGAAAAGCTTGGGTTTCTCCAAGAAGGAGTTCATAAAGAAAGATTACGTTCAGCTTCTCCTTGAAAACAAGAAACAGGAAATGCGTCTCGATTAAGAATTAAATCAGGGCTCCTTCTCTTCTTCCTCACCCTCCTCTTCTTCCTCTTCATATTCTTCATCGAATATTTCTTCCTCTTCCTCCAAATCGCTCAGGTGTTCTTCTTCCTCAACCTCCATGTCTTCCTCTTCCTCACTCTCATATTGCTCTAATTCAGACTCAGCTTCATCCGCTGGTTCTTCTATCGCCTCTCCGATAAAAACCTCATCCTCAGCTTCATAAATCTCTTCCTTCTTCGGGGGTATTATTTCATAATCAATGAGTCCCAGCTTAGTCTCATCCTGAGCAAGGCGGATGAGGCTTTTATATTTAGACTTTATTTTTGGCTTTGCCCCTTTAAGAAGTTCCTTTGCCCTTTTTGAAGCTACAAGGACAAATTTATATTTGCTATCTATCTCTCCGTTATTCTTCAACGAATATTAACTCCTTCTCGTAAACTTGTTTTTTTTTAATTTATTTAAGATAGCAAAAAATCCCCCTAATTTCAACATGACGAATAAAATCATAATGTTCGAACTCCTCTCTTCTAGTTTGAAAAAAGAATTGCTTATGTTAGAATAAAAATAATAATAAAGGAAGCGAAAACCTTGGACGAAGAGAAATCAAGTTCGGATTTAAATGAAGCGGCACCAGTTCTGCCCCTCCAGCAGAGAGGAAAAAGCATCTGGTCTGTGGGGGGAGGAAAAGGAGGAACTGGAAAGAGCTTCATTGCCGCTAGCATGGCAATCTATCTCGCCTCAAGAGAAAAAGATACGGTGCTCATCGATGCTGACTTAGGAGGGCCTAATCTTCATACCTTCCTGGGAATGAGCGACGCCAATCTTGACCTTGGTGACTTCATCTCCAACAGAGTGAACAATCTCAAAGATACCCTTCTCCTCACTCCTTTTGAAGGATTGAAATTGGTGAAGGGTTCAAATAACATGCTCTTCATGGCTAATCTCAATTACTACAAAAAATTGAAACTAATCAGACACATAAAGGCTTTTGAGTCGAGAAGAATCATAATAGATATAGGAACCGGAGCATCTTATAACTGCATCGACTTCTTCATCCTCTCTAACCCAGGAATTCTGATAGTTAATCCAGAGCCAACTTCTATAGAAAACGCCTATTATTTCTTGAAATCCTGCATCATAAGGATTCTTAAATCCTATGTAGAACTTTATAGAATTCAGGACCTAATAGATGCCATTTCCAAAGAAATGGAAAAAAATACAAAATCAATTTACAGTTTTCTAAACGCTTTAATATCGCGCAATAAAGCCTATGCTCAGATATTTTATAGGGCTTTAAGAAGGTTTAGACCCTGCCTCATCATGAATAAAGCCAGAGATGAGAGAGATTACCTCTTGGGTCAATCAATTGCCGAAGTAGTTAAGAAATACCTGGTAATTGATCTAGACTTCCTGGGGACAATTCCTTACGACCCCAGAGTGCATACAAGCATCAAGAATTTAACCAGTTTCATGAGCACTTATCCTGATTCTGAAGTTTCACAGACAATCAGAAACTTGACCGAAAAGCTGATAAAAACCTCAGACCAAATTGGATATTTAGCTTACAAATAAGAGTGGCGAAAATTAAAAGAATCGAAGACCTTGATTATTACGAAGTCCTCAATGTGAAAAAAAGCGCTTCCCCTCATGAAATTGAAAAGGCTTATCTCCTCTGTAAAACAACCTACAGACGAGACTCTCTTGCGCACTACGGCCTTTTATCTGAGGAAGAAAGAGAAATAATGTTGAAAAAGGTAGAAGAAGCATATCAAAATTTAAGAGACCCCAAGAAAAGAAAGATATATGATATTTCCATGCTCAAAGAGGATAGAGACAATGAAGAAAGAGCCTACTTTCGCAAGAGCACTCAAAGAGTTGAGATAGCAGATGCAGAAAAAAGAATTAATTTATGGAAAAAGATTAAAAAGAGAATCTTTTTTAAGAGAAAAAAATTGATTTAGTTGCCGAAGATGAGGTCATCTTCAGTGTTGAAGGTTCTGTCTCTCCCAGCTGAAATTAGTCTGTATTCAAAATCAGAAACCCTCTCGTAGCGAATCTCATTCCCCCAGGCATCAAATCGGACTTGACGAAGGTTCGAAGAAATGATTAACTGGTTGAGATTTAGAGGAGTCTTTCCTTCTTGAGCTAGATAGAAGTCAATCGCTTTCTCTAAGGTAGACATGTTCATCCTTGTCACTTCTTCTTTTACTCTTCCCAAGGCTTCAACTTCCTGAGGAATTTTTGTCTCCTTATTAGACCTAAGGAACCAAAAAAAATAGATTAGAGCCAAAACCAAAACAAATAAGGCGAGAAACCCTCTTAATTTCATGGAAGAAAATTATCCATTTATAAGGTTAAACTTTCCAATCGTTTATTATATTATTTTAAAATGAATCATAAATAAATGATATCTAAATTAAAAAATAGATTCAATTTTCCTTAGAATGAAAAAATACGTTTCTTACCTCCTTTCCATTGTCCCTCTTTTAACACTTCCCCCCTAATTTTCATCTCTATTTTTCTTTCTTCCTATTCTTAAAACCTGATCCATCACGCCCAGAAAAATGTTTATATTGTCCTCTATTCCTTGTCCTTAATTATCCATAAAAAAGCACACTTTCAGATAATTTTAAGGTAAATAAATTCTCTTTTATCCTACTTATTGGAGAAAGAAAAAGGGAAAAATAGGCTCGCAGTTGACAAGGTAAGAAACCCATCTAGATTCTTCTCTTCTTTTCCTCTTGATTTACCAGACAAAGGGAATATCTCCTTGAATAAAGGAGAAGAATAAGCGCATAAGAATATTTTTAACTTTTATTCTCCTTTCACGACAAAATTAATGGCCCCGCTAAGCTGGCTGGGCAGGGCTCTCTCCTCTCAATCCTCCAAACCCGGTAAAATTCCCAACAGCCAGCTCCCTTCTTCAACCTTTCTTCTTCACTCTAAGAAATTTAAGGTTTCCCTGATTTTCCTCATCCCCCAACCATAGAAAACAAGCAGGGGAGGGAAATTAATGAGCAATTAAGACTATCTTCCTTTTTATAAAATTAATTTCTCCCTCTCTCAGAAGTTATTCTAAAGAACTTCCATAAAGTTAAATCATCTCTTCATTGATCGGATTATTTCTCGTATGATAAAAGCAATGAGGAATTTTAAGAGCGAAAAGATGAGACGTGGAACTTAAACTTTTAATAGGGGGTGTTAAATGATTAAAAAATCTTTTCTTTGGATTCTTGTCATCTTTTTTTGCATTCTGCCTTCTCTAATTTCAGGAAGCGTAGCTCAAGGAGAAAAAATTTCTCTGATTCTAGAAAAAATATTGCCTGATTTAATCAAGATTCGCCGTGAGATACACGCTCATCCTGAGCTTGGTTTTCAAGAAAAAAGAACGGCAGCACTCGTTTCAGAGTATTTAAAGAAACTTGGTTTGGAGGTCAGAGAAGGGATAGGAAAGACCGGCGTAAGAGGAATTCTTCGGGGTTCAAAACCTGGACCAACGGTAGGGATGAGGGCTGACATGGATGCCCTCCCCATAACTGAAGAAACAGACCTTCCCTTTGCCTCACGAGAAAAGATTCTTCTTGAAGGAAAAGAAATTGGCCTCATGCACGCCTGCGGTCATGACATTCACACCACAGTTATGCTCGGAGTAGCTCATGTCCTTTCCCAACTCAAAGAGGAGCTTTCAGGGACGGTAATCTTTGTTGCCCAGCCTGCGGAAGAGAAAGGAGATGGGGCGGCCGCAATGCTCAAAGATGGCCTCTTTGAAGACATAAAACCTGAAGCCATGTTCGCTTTTCATGTGGATGATACTCTGAAGGCAGGGATGATAAGTTATACACCCGGGTATTCAGGCGCAAACTGTGACGGATTTCAGTTGAAGATTAAATCTCAGGGCTGTCATGGAGCTCATCCAGATGACTGTGTGGATCCTATCGTCGTTGGCTCTCAGGTTGTGCTTGCTCTTCAGGTTATGGTTTCAAGAGAACTTGATGTCAAAAACGATACGGTCATAACTGTGGGCGTCTTTCATTCAGGTTCGGCACCGAACATCATCCCCAAAGAAGCCAAGCTTGAGGCAACCATTCGGAGCTATGGCGAGGAGCAGAGAAAACTGATAAGAGAAAAGGTGGAAAGAATCATCTCTAATCTCTGCGAAGCAAATGGTGCATCTTTCGAACTAAATTACTTCTTTGGGACTCCTGCCCTCTACAACAACCCTGAGCTTCTCGATAAGATTCTTCCATCCGTGGAAAGAGTGCTGGGTGGGAAAGAATATCTTTTTAAAGGTTATCCCAGCATGGGAGGTGAGGACTTCAGCTATTTTGCCCGTGAGATTCCAGCGGTGATGCTCGGATTGGGAGTTGCCCCCCACGAAAAGGCATCTCCTCTCCATTCGCCCACTTTTGTGGCTGATGAAGAAAGCATCCCTCTGGGGATAAAAGTGATGTCCACTCTTATCTATGAATATTTGATGAATGAAGGCACGGCTTAAAGGCTAACCAAAAGATGAGGTGACTAATCTTAATTTTAAAAAGGAAACCTTATTAATCTCAAGGATTACCAAATTTTTAACACGGAAAAATCTGGAGCTTATCTAAAAAGAAGATATATTGCCCAACTTGAAATTCAATCTTGAGATAATCTTTGCTTTTAGCTTTTACTTCACCCTTTGAAAAAATCGTGTTCTGGACTTCCTTAATTTTATTAAAGCTTCTTTTCTCTCCTCTTCAAAATCTCCCCTGTGCTCTGGGCAAATGATTCTCAAATAAAAAACAAATTTTTGAACAAGCTATTTGTTTTTCACGGGCTGGAGGAGAAGATCTTGGAAATCAAAACTGAAATCGACTGCCGGGGAGATGGGTTCCATCTTCGCCTGGTCAATTGTCCCCTCAGGGTTTAAGGCAAATGTTACGTATGCGTCTGCACGAAGTTCTCTATCCCGCCAACGAACAACAAAAGTGTCATATTGCCAGTGCTCCAGTTCCCCGATAAGCGAGGGAGATTTACTAAATTTCATAATCAATTTCCCATTCTCATGGATGATGGAAATTTCTCCATACCAGGCATCGCTGTAGATTCCCGCATATTTTTCGAGAGGGAGGGAAGGAGATGAGGCTGCATTCCGTTCCTTTGCTGCTTTCTTCTCCGCTTCTTCAATCTCGGCTCTTACTCTTTCCTTGACTTTGAGGTAGGCCTCAACCCAATCACTCGAAGGTTGACCAAGATAATAATCAAGGAGGTGATAGGTAATGGCGTTAAAGGCCTCTGTGGACTCCTGATTGGTGAGAACCATGATGCCTAAATCCAACTGGGGAATCATCGTCAACCTCGAGACGAAACCAGGAAGCCCTCCTGTATGGGTGACAACTTTCTTCCCAAGGTAATCATTGATGCCGAACCCAAGTCCATAGCCTCGGAAATTCATCTTTTGAGCTTGAAGTTCTGGTGGTGGGTCTGCGATTGGGATTGGGGTTACGATAGAAGTCATTTCCCTCCAGCTCTTCTCTGTAATGAGCTGGGACCCATCGCTACATCTCCCCTTGGCGAGTAACACCAGCAGCCATTTTGCCATGTCTTCTGCATTAGAACAGATGCCTCCCGCTGGATTGGTGTTGTCGCTATCAAAGGGTGTGATGGGACGTATAGTGCCCTCGATCTCGGCATGAGGTGTGGCAAAATTCTCTCTTTTGTTGACACTCGAGAGATAAGGACTACTTCCGCTCATTCCCACCTTTTTCAGGATGCGTTCACTTACGAAATCCTCCCAGCTCTTCCCGCTTACGGCCTCAATAACCTCCCCTGCCACGAGGTAGAGAACATTGTCATAGGCGTAAGCGCTTCTGAAACTTGTAGCCGGACGAATGAAACGCAGTCTCCTGGAAATTTCTTTACGGGTGTAAGTGGAGGCTGGCCACCAGAGAAGGTCGCCGGCTCCAAGACCAAGTCCGCTGCGGTGAACGAGGAGATCACGCACCGATAATTCCCTCGTCACATAGGGGTCCCACATCTGAAACCAGGGCAGATAATTTATCGCCGGAGCATCCCATTCTATCTTTCCTTCTTCGACAAGAATGGCAAGAGCTGCTGCTGTGAATGCTTTTGTGTTAGAGGCGATACAGAACAAGGTCTTCGCATTTACCTTTTGCTCTTCCCCTAATTTGCAGACCCCGAAGCCTTCGCTTAAAACTGTGGCTCCATTTTTAACGATGGCAAGGCTAAGTCCAGGAACTTCGAAGACCTTCATTACTCGATTGATATAGCTGCTTAATCCAGGTGGAGTCTTTGGATTCTCCTTGGCCAGTGAGGCGGGGACGAGAATGGCAAAGACGAAAACTAAGACCCAAATAAGACCATGGATGTGATTAAATTTACTTTTTTTCATGGCTAGATGGTAAACTCATTTTAATCTCTAAGTCAATCTTCTAAAGCTCTTTTTTTAACTGGAACAAACAAATTAAGATAAGAGGTGAATAGTTATTTTTAGGCTCTTTTCCAATCAAGTAAAACATGGAGGAGAGAAAGGAAAGGATTTAAATTATTATAAGCTATTAAGGAAATTAAAGTTTAGACTCCTCTTTTTCAATAAATCCTTAACTCAGAAAGAGCAGTGTTTAGAAATTGATTATCCTCAGTCCACATTGATTGGAGTTTGAGAATATGGATGAAGAGAAATTATTATTTCCAAAAAAATGACCCGTGTAGGACTCGAACCTACAACCCGCGGATTAAGAGTCCGCTGCTCTACCAGTTGAGCTAACGGGCCATTAAATCTTCTTCAGTTTAGATGAGTACCCTCTGAATGTCAATCTTTGGAAACCTCAAGAAGCTTGACTTGAGAGCCTCTCTATCTCCTGAACTGAATCAGGCGAGGCAATGAGGATGATTATATCTCCCTCTTTGAGCCTTGTCTCTTTAGAAGGGTTGAATTTATAATCCACCCTCCCTTCCTCTCTAAGCGCTACAATCAAAACTCCGCTTTTTTCCTCAATCTTCGACTCCTCTATCGTCTTTCCGATGAGAGGAGAGTTTTTTCCCACTGTAACTTCTTCAAAACGAAGGACTCTTTCTCTTTCCCTCAGCATAAGGTCTAAAAATGTCACTACTGCAGGTCGAATCATCTCAGATACCATCCTCATTCCTCCAATGAAAGTAGGGGAGACCACGGCATTCGCTCCTGCCTTGATCATCTTCATGTGAGACCTAACATCAACCCCTTTAGTGACAATCCTTATACTCGGATTAAGGCTTCGCGCCGTGATAGTGACAAACAGGTTTGCTTCGTCAGTTGGGAGAGAGATTAAAATGCCTTTTGCCCTTTCTATTCCTGCCGAAAGGAGGACACCTTCCTCAGTAGGGTCACCATGAATAAAAAGGATGTTTCTGGGAGCAAAGTGTTTATCAATTTTCTCTCTTATGGCTTCTACCACTAAGAAACTCTTCTTGGTGAGGATTAATTCGTCGATTATTGTCTGAGCTGTCTCATCCGAACCGCAGACGATGTAATGGTCCTTAAGCCTTGAAATTTCTTTTTCCATTTTTTTTCTCCCCAGTATATTCTTCAGCTCTCCCTCGACAATAAAACTCGTTATAGAGGAAACAGCGAAGGCAATCGTGCCCAGGGAAAGGAGGATAAAGACTATGGTAAAGATGCGAGCAGCAGGGTTTTCGCTTATATCAAGCGCCTCTTCATACCCAACTGTAGAGACCGTAATCGAAGTCATATATAAACTGTCAAGAAATGACCATTCTTTCCCTCCCACAAGCTTAAACCCCAACACACCTACGGCGAAAACAACGATAAAGATTATGAGGGAGATAAAGATTCTTTTTTTAGGGTTCATGAGTTAGCTCAAAAGATTCAGGTGCATAGAATGAAAACCGTCTTTAAAATTATAGAAAAAAGAAATTTCTCTTACAAATTCAAGTAAATTATTCCTTATAGTACTACACACTTTCGCTCTTCTCAAAAAAATAAGCACCAGCTACTATCATCACCGCAGAAAAAATGACCATGATGATTAGGCTATGGGGAAGTGGATAGAGGGAAACACCTATGAGCACACTTCTTAATCCATCCACTCCATAGGTGAGCGGATCAATCATGGCTAAGTACCTTAGCGCCTTAGGAAAATTTTCAAGAGGAGAGAGAGCTCCAGAAAGAAAAAAAAGGGGAAAGATGACGAAGTTCATGACTATACTAAAGCCCTGCATGTCATTCATCTTGGAGGCAAAGATAAGCCCCAGGCCAAGAAAAGTGGTTGAAATGAGGAGCATGAAAACCAGGGCTAAGGCGAGAGAGAGCAAGCTTCTGACCCTAAAACCCAGTCCCAAGGAAATCACTAAGATCATGATGCTCTGGAGCATGGCAGTTGTTGCCCCGCCTGCAATCCTTCCCAGGACAATAGAGACTCTGTTCACCGGAGCTACCATGATCTCTTTGAGAAAGCCGAATTCTCTGTCCCAGAGGACAGAAAGACCGCTAAAAGCAGAGGAAAAAAGAAGGCTCATCCCCAGAACACCCGGGACCAAAAATCTAATGTAGTCTATCTCCTGGTCGATACCGGGGAGGGAAATCTTTCTTAACCCAAACCCCAGAAAAGCAAGAAAAAAAAGAGGCATCGCTAAGGCCCCAAAGATTCTCGACTTTGTCCGCATGAACCTCTTCATTTCTCTGAGCCAGAGCACATAGATAGCAGTTGCATTTATCATCTCCTCCTCCGCATTCTGCCCCTCTTCATTTTCCAGTTTCGCTGGCTTGCACTTGCTTCCTGCTCCCTTTGTGTTCTTCCTGTAAAATTGAGAAAAACATCCTCGAGACTTGGTTTTCGAAGATGGACACATCTCACATAAAGCCCATTTTTCTGAGCAAAAGTGATGAGCTCAGGAATTCTTATTTCCCCTTTCTCTACCGTCAGGCTTAAAAAACCATTATGAGATTTAAGACTCTTGACCCACTTGAACTCCTCCATCCTCCTCACTAACTCACCTGGCTCGCCTTCAATCTCCAGGGAGATGACATCTCCTCCCAAGATGTCTTTGAGCCTCTGCGGGGAGTCTAGGGCCACGAATCTTCCGCAATCCATGATGGCTACTCTCTCACAGAGGTAATCTGCCTCTTCCATGTAGTGGGTGGTGAGAATGATGGTAATCTGGACCTCACTATTCAAATCACGGATATAGTCCCAGATTCTCCTTCTTGTCTGAGCATCGAGGCCAAGAGTGGGCTCATCTAGAAAGAGGATTTGGGGTCGATGGATTAAGCCCCTCGCAATTTCAAGCCTCCTCTTCATTCCTCCTGAATAATTCTCGACAAGAATATTTGCCTTTTCTTTAAGGTCCACGAGCCTCAAAACCTCCTGAATCCTCTCTTCTCTCTCCTTCTTTGCCAAGCCGTACATCATGGCATGGAATTCGAGGTTTTCTCTTGCTGTGAGTTTCGTATCCAGGGCAGTTTCTTGAAAGACAACTCCGATGTTTCTGCGGACATCGTCTCTATTTCTTAAAATATCGAAACCTGCCACCTCTCCCTGACCTGAGGTTGGATTAAGAAGGGTTGAAAGCATATTAATTGTGGTCGTCTTCCCTGCTCCATTCGGTCCCAGAAGACCAAAAAGCTCTCCTTTTCTAACAGTGAACGAGATCCCATCTACGGCGACAATTCCCTTGAATCTTTTTGTCAGATTTTCGACCCGGATGGCATCTCTACTCATCTTTTGACCTTCCTGAATAAAATCATATTCTCTTGATAATCCTTAAAACCTTCACTCTCATCCATCTCCTCTTCAAAGAAGCCCATCTCCCTGATGCATAATCTTCCTGAAACACCCGGCTCGAGGTTCGAGGTATTGAAAGTGATGAATAAGGAATCTATATCTTTAAGAGGGGGTCTTTCCCGACCACCATTTATTCTGTAAAACCTATCAAAAGGAATCTGAACTCTATTTTCTCTTCCGGGGTTTAGCTTCAAAGAAGCAAAATACCAGTCCTTTCCGCTTCTTAACTCCACCCAAAATCGAAGAAGTTGGTCAGAGCTTCCTCTAAAATAAATTCCTTCATATAAAGATAGGTCTATTTTACTTCTCAAGGCCAGGGCACACCAGTGTTCCTCTTCACTTCTGTTTTTTCCCCCAAGGTGAAAATCCAAGAGCGCACAGTCTTTGAAAATTTTGTAACTTGCCTCTGAGCTTTCATCCTTCTCCACCCTGAGGCTTGAAAGATCTAGGGGAAGCATTCGAGAAGCTTTTCTTTCCTTAACCAAAGGAACTGAGAATAACTTCCCTTTAAAAATTGGGTTTGAGATTATCCAAGGCACATCTTGAGGAAGGAAAGGGTGTTCAAGGAGATAAACTTCCGCTCTGTAGGTCCCATCCTTAATCTTCTTGAGGTAAAGTTCACCGCTCGTTTCCTCCCCTACTTTCTCGCCATCCTTCTTAAGCACAATTTTACATTTATATTTCTTGCTGCTCACCTTAACATAGAGATCGGCTTCAGAATGGAGATCACTTCCTGGATAAAAAATTTTTTCATTATCTCGAGCATAGAACTCAAACTCTTGAGGCTCTCCTGCCCCCCTCACACAGGAGAAGAAATCTCCTCCTCTAACCGAGGACTCGAGAGAATCTTTCCTCTCCTTTCTTATTCCCAGTGAAAGAAGGAGAAAAGAGGATTCATAGGAGGGAATCTTTATTCTAAGTTTTTTCCCGAGTTTAAATCCACCATGAGCATTACTGGCAAAAAACCCGAATACTTTGCCCCGACGAAGCAGCTCATCCCAGGCCTGGAGCGAGAATTCAGGTCTCTTTAGGTTTTTCAGAAAATAGTAAGGCGAAAATGGATAATAAAGGAGCGTCTTCACCAAGGCTCCTAAACTCAACCTGCGAAATTCGGTAGAAGCATTTATTATCTCGATTCCGTCAGGAAGGAGGTCATCCTCCCAGTAGTTCCACCTGTTTTTCGGGTCCTCAGGATAGGCAAGAACGGTGAATCCTCCCCAATCTCTGATATCCTGGATTGCTTCCGGAGGATAGGGAGGGAGCTTGAAGTGAGTAAAAGTTTTAGCTCCAAAGAAATTGAGCCTCCCCTCAGGAAGCGAAGCCTCTGACCCGCCCACGAGATATACATCCTTGAGCTTCATCCTGAGCTTTGAGGAAAGAAGGTTGGGACTACCATGGTCGTTGAGTAAGATAAGGGAGATGCGTGCTTTTTGGGCTGAACTTAAAATCTCCTCTGGTGACTCAAGCCCATCTGAGAGGGAAGAATGCACATGATATGCAACCCAGAAAAAATTATCAGAAAGCTCAGGCTCATAGAGCGCATACCTAATACCAGTCCAAAGGTAGTAAAGAAAAGGAACGAGAAAGAGAAAAAGGATAACCCACCTTCGCTTCCCTAGTTTTTTTTTCTCTTTTTTTTCTTTATTTTCTATAATCTTCTTCTCTTTCATCCTTTTAGAAATCTATCTTTTAATTCTATCAAATTCCTCATCCTTTAACATAAGAATCTTTTTGAAGCGCTCCCTATAAAATTATTAAAGCAATCTCTTCTTAAATTGGATTATTTCCTTTCTGTGGTTCTCAACTTATTCCCCACAAATTCCCAACACTCTCTCAAAATTGAATGAAACTGGGTTTAGGCAGAATGGATTCGGAAGAGCGCATTTTTAGAGATTAAGACCAAGCCTTTTCGATAGATTCATTCAAATCTTCTTTCTTAACTTATTACCTTAATCAGCAAGGTGGCGTTTACCAGTCTCTCTGCCCCTTCCTCTTTCCGAACGAAGGTGACCCTTATTTTTTTCCTTCTTAAAAGATATTCTTCCCATTTTTTGATTGGTTTTTTTTCTTTTTTCAGACCCTTCACCACGTCTATTAGGGAAGAGATAGCCTGGGGAATAGAAAATGAGCTTTCAAAAGGGTCTTGCGAAAAAGGGTCATGCCTCCCCTGCGGATTATAAGGCTTGAATTTCTCTGGAATCTGGGGGAGGTTTAGCCTTAAGGGGAATTTTTCGAAATGTCTCCTGCTCTCTGAAGCAACGAGCTCCTCCCCTATGAACATCGAGAGTTCATACTCAAAGTCTTTGAAATCTCGCTCTTTCTTTTGATTGCTTCTTTCTTCTTGAATGAAAGCCATGCCTCGATCGAGGTTAATATCGATCTCTATTTTCTTTTCCAAGATTAAACCGTTTAATTTCAGGCTTAGGGTAATTACCTGAGACGAATTGCTTTCGAAAAATTCACTTGTCTCGAGCTTAACAATGTTTATTCCCTTTCTGAATAACCCGGCCTTCCTGACCACACCTCCTTGGACGAGCTTATAATAGGCATCACTTTCAAGCTCTATTCCCAGAGTCAACGAAGCGGGTGGAAAATAGTCCTGAGACTCCTCCTCCTCAATGAAAAAAACCTCTTTGAGTACCGAACCTTCATCCTGATATGTCAAGCCAGAAGAAAGGGCAATAAAAAAGAGGATTAAGGTAAATATCTTTTTATTCATGATAAGAAAATTCAAAGGAAACACTCAGGCTATCCTCGGGAAATCCATCAGGGAGTCCTGGGAGAGGATTGCTCAACCTCAGAGCTTTTAGGGCTGCCTCATCGAGGAGCCGAAGTTTGGAAGGACTCACTATTTTTGTTTCAGAGATTTGACCATCTTTCTTGACCGTCACCGAAATAATCACTCGGCCCCAATCTGTTATTTTTTCTGAAGCAGGAATAAACCAGTTTCTCTGTATCTTACTCACAACTTCCCTCGCCCAAGGGCCAATATCAAAGGAAGTCCCTTCAACATAGGCTGCTCTCCCAACTCGGGTGACTCGGGCTGAAGGCCTTCCCGAAGGTTTAAATGCTTCTGAGGCACTCCCACCCGAATAACCTCCAGAAACATATTTTGAAAGGTCTAAAACTTTCATTTGATGGTCTCTATAGATGGCAGGGACTTCCTCTTGTTTTCTTTTCATCAATGAAAATATTAGGGCATCTTTGGAGAACTCGCCCTGCGAGGACTTTGAACTTTTGCCTAGAGAAAATTGAAGGTTGGGGACAAAAGTCGGACCTCTTCTCCCACCCCAAGAAAGACTTGATTCCTCAGGAGACCCTCTTCCCTGCCCTTTTTCACTCCAAGTGATTGAACTTCTGGAATGCCTTCTTTTTTCGTAGAAAGGGTCGAACTCATCAGGGCTAGGGAGATTGCGGGGGTCTCCGGGTGCGAAGAGTTTTTCTTCTGGGGCGATGATGACTTCTGTTATCTTTTCTTGATAAACGATTCTCTCAGTTGGAGGAAGAACTTTGATTAACAAAATTAATATCCCTGCATGGAAAAAAAGCGAAAAAAGAAGACTGAAAACCCTTCTTCTTTCATCAGAGACTTCCTCCAGAAACCTATCTATCCTAGAAATTATTTTCACTTATTTTTCTCTTTATTATTATAATTTAATTCCTGCTAAAATTGTTTCAAAACCTCAAGAATTCAAGCTCCCCTCAATATGCCTCAATCACCGAAGATAAAAAGCATTAGAAATAAACATACTCTCTTTTTCCTGTAAAAAGCCAGGGCTCAGGATTCAAGCTTCAGGTATAAATAGAGCGCGCCCGGAGGGATTTGAACCCCCGACCTTTGGATTCGAAGTCCACCGCTCTCTCCACTGAGCTACGGGCGCAGTAAGCAGAGACGATAACATTTTAAGATTGAAAGTAACATCATATCATAATCTACTCTTAACTCAAAAATTTCGGAGATAAAAAATAAAAATTGTCACTCCTGATTGATTTTCTATGCATTGCGAAATAAAATGAAAACCTAAAGAGAAACTCTTTAAGGATTGAGGTAGAGAATGAGCATTATTGAAAAGTTATTTGGAAAGAGCCCCTTCGATCCCCTCTACCATCATATGCAGAAAGTGAAGGAGTGTGTGGATTTGGTTGGGCCTCTGATGGAAGCACTTCTCGAGGGAAATCAGGTTCGACTCGAAGAGATTGCTGAAAAAATCTTCAAAGCCGAACATGAATCGGATATGGTAAAAAAATATATCCGCAATAACCTCCCCAAAGGTATATTTCTACCTGTCAATAGAGGAGACATCCTCAACTATCTCAAGGAGCAGGATAAGATTGCAGATTCTGCTGAAGACCTGGCTGTATTAGTGACCTTGAGAAAAATGCAGGTTCCTGAGGAACTCAAGGAAGAGCTCAAGGAGCTGGTGAAAAGAGTTTTAAAGACCTGTGAAATTGCAATGTTTGTCTCTTCAGAAATAAAAGTGCTTGCCGAAACCTCTTTCGGCGGGAGTGAAGCCGAGAAGGTGATGGAGATAATTGAGGAACTTAAGATGAGCGAGTTCGAAGCAGATAAGGCTCAGATGAAGCTTGCCAAAAAAATGTTTTCTATAGAAAGCAAACTTGACCCTGTCTCAATCATGATGTGGATGCATATCTTCAGAGAACTCGGTGCTCTTGCCAACCATGCCGAAAATGTAGGTGACCAATTAAGGATGATGCTCCATAAGTCATGAGCAAGATTCATCCTTAAGGAAAAAACCGGTTGCCTGAATTCTTATCAATTGAGAAGAAAAAATATAAAGGGAAGAAATGTATGTCACAAGCCAGAATGTCTAGGGTCTCTCAGATAGGAAACTCAAGATGGACGTGAGCCTCGTAATCCTTATTTTCTCTCTTCTTGCAGGATTCTATAGCGCCATAAACATAGGAGCTAACGATGTTGCCAATGCCATGGCAACATCGGTGGCCTCCGGGGTTTTGAGCGTCAAAAAAGCAGTCTTTGTCTCTGCGATATTCAATCTTTTTGGTGCAATCTTCGTAGGAACGCATGTGACAAATACCATTCGCAAAGGCCTCATCGACCCCCTGCAATTTGCAGACACTCCCCATCTTCTCCAGTTAGGAATGATGGCAACAGTGCTTGGCTCTGCGCTCTGGGTTAATCTGGCCACGTACCTCCGTCTTCCTGTTTCCACAACTCATTCGATAATAGGTGGCATAATTGGGTTTGGGCTGGTGAGCGTTGGGTTTTCAGGAATAACCTGGAAAGTTGTAGTTTTTGTAATCTTAAGCTGGATCATCTCACCTCTTTTTGGAGGATTAGTCTCCTTCATAATTTTCACCATCATCAAGAAATTCATCCTCAGCTCCCAAGACCCAATCTCCCAGGTAAAAAAAATAGGGCCATTTTTTATTGGCATTGTGGGCTTCATCCTTTCCCTTGCCACAATCTATGAGGGACTCGAGAATCTTCATTTAAACCTCCCCTTTTTTAGAGCCTTTATAATCTCATCATTTGTAGGTATAGGAGCCTTCTTTACGGGATATTTGTTGCTCAGAAGATATAAAGAAAGGAAGAACATGGACCCCTATCTTCAGGTTGAGACTATGTCTGGGCCTCTCCAAGTGCTTTCGGCAAGTTTTGAATCTTTCTCCCATGGCGCCAATGATGTTGCCAATGCCATCGGACCTGTTGCTGCGATTGTGGTCATCTTTCAGACTTCAAGAGTGGAAATGAAAGTTGCGGTTCCCTTGTGGCTCCTCTTTCTGGGTGGTCTGGGAATTGCAGTCGGAACTTATGGATGGGGGAAAGGAGTCATGGAAACGGTGGGGAAAAAAATTACCTCAATCACTCCCACTCGTGGCTTTGCCGCCGAATTCGGAACTGCAGCCACGGTTCTCCTCTGCTCCCGTCTCGGACTTCCTGTTTCAACCACTCACATCTGCGTGGGCAATGTCATTGGGGTGGGTCTGGCACGGGGAATATCAGCCATTGATTTAACTGTGATCAGAAAAATATTTTCAGCCTGGATAATCTCTCTTCCGGCCGCCTCGGTCTTTTCGATTTTAATATATTTCATTTTAACAGCTATCTTCGCTTAAAAACCCAGACTTAAAAAGTAAGCTTCTTTTATCTCTTCCCATCACCAAGTTTACTCTTTTAGTCTTGGTCTTGAAATGAACTCTATTTTGCCCTGAAGATAAGAAAAGGATTCACTTTATAGATTATATATGTTTAATTTAAGGCTCTTTCTAGAATCTTGACGTAATCCTCAATGTCTGCCTCTCTCGGATTCGAGGAATTTGAGTTATTTTCGAATGCTTTTTTTGCAATTTCCAGAAAACATTCTCTCTTAATGCCTAATTCCCTGAGAGTGGGAATCCCCAGATTCTGGGATAAATCTTTTATCCTCTGAATAAGGACCTTTGAAGACTCCTCCTCATCTTGTGCTTTAATTCCTGCAAGCCATCCAAGCTGCGCATAGCGACTCTTGGCAAAAGGAAGATTGAACTCCATGACAAAGGGAAGAAACAAAGAATTTGCCACCCCATGAGGAATGTCGTAGAGTGAGCCCAAAGCCTCAGAGAGGCAGTGGACGGAGCCGACATCACTTGCACAAAATGCTATCCCTGCAAGAGTGCTCCCCAGCATGATTTTGCTCCTTGCCTCACTATTTTTTCTTATATCTTTCCATGCATCTTCAATCGAGGTAATTATCAGGGAGAAAGCTTCGCGGGCGAAAATATCTGTAAAAGGAGTTGCTTGCCTCACCGTGAAAGCTTCTATGGAATGGGTCAAGGCATCTAATCCTGTAGAGGCTATTAGCTTCTGGGGAAGAGTGAGAAGGAGGTCAGGATCGACTACGGCAACCAGGGGAAATAATTCTGGACCCTTTATGCTCATCTTGAACTTCCTTCCTGTATGGGTGATTACAGAAACCCAGGTCACCTCACTGCCTGTGCCGCAGGTGGTAGGGATGGCAAGAACTGGAAGGGGCGGAGAAGAATATTTCTCTCTTCCCTCATAATCCTCCACCCTGCCTGGATTTGTGGCTAAAAGGGCAATGGCTTTAGCAGCATCCATGGCGCTTCCGCCTCCTAAGCCTATGATAAGCTCCGGCTTTATCCTGCGCACTATTTCCCCGGCTCTATTAATAGTCTCATGCTTTGGATTTTCTTCTACCTCATCAAAGATATGATTGACATTAATCTGGAAAAGAACCTTATCCAAGAGCCCTGCTTTAATGACTCCTTTATCAGTGACGAGAAATATATTTTTTTTCTTTAGTTTCTCCTCAATCTCTTCTCTGAGTTTAGAAATCATCCCTTTCCCAAAATATATTTTTGTCGGCAAATGAAATCTCAACTTTCCCTCCTCATCAGAAAGATAGAAAAACTCTAAAATTTATTTCCCGCTCTCGAAAAAAACACCCATCTTCTCGAGCTTCAGACCAATTTTCTTATTCAAATTTCTTATTATAACCTGAAGGCTATCGAACCCCGAATCAGGAATCCATCCCAGACTCCCGCATCAATCAAGAGATGGATATTTTCGGTTATTTTCCCTTTGATTCCTAAGTTCAATTGAAGAAAAGGAAGAAACCCGGGTAAAAAGAATTCCTCCTCCTCTTCTTCAAGTTCGTCGATAATCTGTTTTATGGTCTTTTTCTGGCTGTCCTGGTACTCTTCTGGCTCTTCACCAGGAATCTCAAGGGTCCCTGAGTAAGAGTAGCTGACTTCCCCTTTTTCAAACACGGAGCCTGTGGCAGCTCCAAGCCCCAGGGTTATGTAGGGGGTAAGACGAGAGGAAGGAAGAATATCCCATCTGAAACTCAAATGGAAAGAAAGAGGCTTAAGCATAAGCTCTCCGTTTGCATTCGCCCAGAAGCCAGAGCCTTCGCTCAACTCAAGGCTTGAAGATACTTCCTTCAGGGAAAGCTTCATCGTTGTCTTCTCCACAGAGATTCCGAGACTGAATGCTCCCTCAATTCCTCCAGGGTACCATCTAATTTCTAGCCCATAATTATCGCCACTCGAATCAAAGCTCACTTCCTGGGAGTAGGAAACTTCCTCGAGTTCAGGATGCTCTTCTTTAATGTCTTCCAAGAATCTATCCTTGAACTCATTCTCCAAAGCCTCGCTTATCCCTTCCTCTATGAATCCTTTAAGAAGGTCAATGCTCCAGCGTGAATAATGGAAGCTGAATTCAAAATTACCTTGCGCAAGAAGGGGGAGAGCAGGAAATGAGAGGAGGAAAAGAGAGAAAAGCATGATTTTTAAAAATTTTCTGAAACTCATCTTCTTCTCCTTTTTTAATAGTTTATTTTTATCAGAAAAACTGGAGATTTTCCATAATTTTAAAGATTAAAAAAGAGATATAAGGGGCCTAATCTCATTCATCTTAAATATCTTATTTAAAACAAAACCCGATATTAAACTTATCTCTTCGAGGGCTTAGTCGATGATTTTTTTCGAGATTTCACAATCTAAGTTGCGTTGCCTTCTTCTTGGAGATAATTCGTAAATCAATTTTTGAAAATGCTTCACTTCCCTCTGCCTTAAAGGTCGTGAAATTCTTCCTGCGTTTAATAATTTATTCTAATTCTAACATTGATAAAGAGAGCGAATTTTGTTATTTTTGGCTTTCAAGAAACAAAAAGAGGAGGAAAAATGATAAAAAAAATAAGCTCATGCCTTATATTCTCAGGAATGCTCATTTCTTTTTTCCCGGTAGGTCAGGCTTCGCAGACTAATCCCAAGGTGCTAATGAAGACCTCAAAGGGAGAGATAAAGATTGAACTTTTTGCTGATAAGGCTCCTTTGACTGTGAGTAACTTCCTCTCTTATGTGGATGAAAAATTCTATGAAGGAACAATTTTCCACAGGGTGATCAAGGGCTTTATGATTCAAGGAGGAGGGCTTACTGCTGACCTTCAAGAAAAACAGACGACAAAACCTCCCATCCAAAACGAAGCAACAAACAGACTCTCCAATAAAAGGGGCACAATCGCCATGGCGAGAACGATGGAGATTAACAGTGCAACCTGTCAATTCTTCATCAATCATGTCGACAATCCTTTCCTCGACCATCGAACCAATACTCCTGAGGGATTTGGGTATGCTGTTTTTGGAAGAGTAATTGAAGGCATGGATGTCGTGGATGCCATAGCAAACCTTAAAACAACGAGAAAACGGGGTTATGAAGATGTTCCTGTAGAGACAGTGACCATCATTTCTATTACCCGAGTAGAAGAGAATTGATCTTCTTGAGCTCTTCTTTGCCTCTTTTTTTTCCTGTGAAGAGCCATGTCTGAGTGGGTCTTCGCCTTCTTTCACCTTTTTCTTCTCCTTGCTCTCCTCGGTTATGCTCTCTTTTCTCTTCTTGCGGGTAATATCTTGAGATTCTCTATCATCATTATCTGCCTCTTAGGGTATTATTTCCTAGTCCTTCACCAGCCCCTAAAGAAAGAAATTCAAAGAAAGAGAAAAAAGGACTAATAATAGAGATGGCCACATATTTTGCATTCTCTGATGAGTCGGGAAAATACAAGAAAGAAAGAAGCGATAAATTCATCTTGAAGAACCCCTTTTACTGTCGCTCTGTTGTTCTTATTAGAACAGATGAATGGATGAGACTTCGCGAAGAGTTTACATCTCTCGCAAGAGAGCTTCTTCACTTAGAGCCACCCATCGGGCTCAAATGGTCTTATATCTGGTCGCTCTACAAACATCGCCAGAAAAGGGAAAAAATTCCTCCCTCAAAGCCTTACTCCAGCCTGAAGCAATACTCCCTAGATAAGCTCATCGAATTCGTCAGGAAAATTCTCCAGAAGATGAGAGACACAGAGAGCAGTCGGATAATCCTCACCCTGACCTTCAATGAAAGAAAGATAACTGGCAGCTGGGAGGAGAAGGAAATCCTCAAGAAACATCTTTCCCATGCGCTTAAAATGATTGAAAAACAAATGGAAGAGGGAAAAGATGATTTGTGTGCCATCTTTTTCAATCAAGAAGAACCGGCTCTAGAAAAGAAACTGAAGCTTGCCTTCCAAGAGCTCTTCAAGGAAAAAGGAGCCGAAAAATATCCCAGAATCAAGGATAGCCTTTGCTTTGAGCTTTCCCCCTATGGAACCGGTTCAATTCTCGCAGATTATTGCGCCGGGGTATTCAATGGATGCCTAAGACTCTATCCCCAAAGCATCGACCTCTTCCAAAATCAAGTCTGGCCGAAAATCATCAAGGAAAAAAGTGAGGCTTTGGGGGCAGGGATAACAGAGATTCCGAAAAACAAAAAAAACAGGGGCCTCCTGACGAAACTATTATCCCGAGTATTCACAGTAGAGGAAAAAAATTTTAAGGTGAGCGCCGAGGAAAGGTTGAGAGTAAAAAAATCAGTTCCCCATTGATTTAAAACCAGTGGCTTTTTTGTGTTTTTTTGATGAAAGTTAAATTTAAAGTCAGAAAAAATAAGCCTCAAACCTGGAAAAATTATATTCTCGGCGTGTTTATGCTAATTTGCTTCATTATTTTTATTTCTTTAAGTTTTCTCAAAAAAGGAAATGAAAAATTAAAACCCCATGTCGTAAAAGATGAACCTCAGAGGGAGGATACTCCCCAAGAAACTACTCCCCGCCTCTCGCTGAAAAAGGTCTTCATTCAGAAAAAAATGACCATTTCTGAAATCCTTATTCCCTTTGGCTTCTCACCTCAAGAAATACAACGGCTGAAAAAGGAAGTAAGCCCTGTGTTTGACCTGAGCAAAATAAGAGCAGGACATGAACTAAGAATGTACTTCACTCTAGAGGAGGAATTGAAGTTAATTGAATATGACATAGATAGCGAACGTTATCTCTCTCTCGAAAGAGGCGATGGTAGATACTTCGCTGAGCTAAAAAAGATTCCTTTCGAGATTAAAAAGGAACTTCTCTTTGGGGTGATAGAAAATAACCTGATTTCTTCCATCCTTGAAAGGGGGGAACAAGTATCTCTCGCCTTAAAACTCTCTGAGATTTTCGCCTGGGACATCGATTTCTATACCGACCTAAGAAGAGGAGACAGGTTTAGGATGATATTCGAAAAAAAATATCTCAAGGGAAATTTTGTCGGCTACGGTGAGATCCTCGCTGCAGAATTTACTTCTCAGGGAAGGACCTTCAAAGCCTATAGATTTTCTTATCCGGGTGAGGAAAGATGGGACTATTTTGACTCAGAGGGAAATTCCTTGAGAAAAGAATTCCTTAAATCCCCGATCCCCTATGCTCGAATCACTTCTCGATTCACTTCCAGGAGGTTCCATCCTGTGAGAAAAATTTTTCGTCCTCATTTCGGAGTGGATTATGCAGCTCCTGTGGGTACCCCCGTCCAGGCAACTGCAGACGGAATCGTGACCTTTGCGGGTTGGAACGGAGCTTCAGGAAAAATGGTGAGAATTAGGCATGCAAACTTTTATGAAACGATGTATCTCCACCTGAAGAGCCTTCCCCGAGGAATATCAGTTGGCGCCAGGGTTAAAGCAGGGGAAATAATTGGCTATGTCGGTTCAACTGGCGAGTCCACAGGGCCTCATCTTGATTACAGGATCAAATACAGAGGAAGCTATATCAATCCCCTTGCCTGGCGATTCAAACCCGTAGAGCCATTGCATCCTGAATTCTTAGATGATTTTAAAGCAGAAGTTGAAGTCTATAAGCTTATGTTCAGGTCTCCTGAGATTATCATTTCTTCCTTTCTTTTTTAAACTTTCTTCTCTAATTTAATTTTTTACTCAATTAATTCCAAAGCCTTAAAACCTTAATTCTCAATAAATAATGAGGTTTGCTCAAGATTCGTTAGGCAAGTCTTTTCTTGAAGAAGTTAAGTCTTTTCTCCATAATTTTCTAAAAGGGCTTAAATCTAATTAAATTACAATCATCAAAATTTAAAATATTCTCCTCAAATTCTCTAGCCCTCCATTCTTTAAAAAGCGAAAGAGAAAAAAGCTCTAGCTGAGGTCGATTTTCTGGGTCAAAGAATTCAAGTAAGGATCCTACCCTGAGCAGACAAGAAATTCGAGTTCCTTGAAGGAAGCTCCAAATCCCTTCTCGATATTCTTTTAACTTCAAGCTCCTCTTCTCATCTATGTTCCTAACAATCTCCGCTCCATTCTAGAACAGAGGCTCTTTCTCAAGAGAAAAACCTTCCGATTTGAGCTAAGAGCGAAGGAGTAATTTTTGATTCCAGGTCTCTCCCTTCAAAAGCCATAAACCTTGCTCTCTTTCTGGTTGAATTCAGGTTGACAGATATCTATTGAAGACTTAGAATGAAAGAACAACTAAATTTTAAGGGAGGTTAAAATGAAAATTACACTCAGCGTCTTAAAAGCTGACATTGGAAGCATAGGCGGCCATATTACTCCCAGCCAGGCGTTGGTGAATGAAGTTAAACAATTCATAAAAGAGAATGGTAAGGGACTAATCATAGATTTCTACATTAGTCATACTGGCGATGACATAGCCATTCTTTGCACCCATGAAAGAGGGGCGCTTGATGAGAAAATCCACAAACTAGCCTGGGATGCATTTATTTCAGGGACGGCTGTGGCCAAGAAGCAAGGGCTTTATGGAGCTGGCCAGGACCTCCTCAAAGATGCCTTCAGCGGAAACATCAAGGGCATGGGCCCTGCGGTAGCAGAAATGGAGTTTGAAGAAAGGCCAAATGAGCCATTTATCTTCTTCGCCGCTGATAAAACAGACCCTGGTGCCTACAATCTTCCCTTCTATCTTGCCTTTACTGACCCCATGTACTGCGCCGGACTCATCCTTAGTCCCAAGATGAGCGAGGGATTTAAATTTCGCATCATTGATGTTAACTACACAGAAAAAGATAAGGTGATTGAGTTGAATGCTCCGGAAGAAATCTACGACATAGCAGCCCTGCTTCGAGATAACGAAAGATACGTAATCGAAAGCATTTACTCAAGGAGCACAGGAAATCAGGCTGCGGCTGTTTCCACGACCCGTCTTCACAACATAGCCGGTAAATACACCGGAAAAGATGATCCCGTTGCTCTTGTTCGGGTGCAGGGTGAATTCCCAGCGACAGGAGAGATTCTGGCACCTTTTCAGATAGGACACTTTGTGGCTGGCTTCATGAGAGGGAGTCATAACGGGCCATTGATGCCTTGCAAGCTGAATGCGACTATTTCTTTTTTTGATGGTCCTCCTGTAGTTACCGGAGCAGCTTTCTGTGTCAAAGAAGGAAAGCTAACAGAGCCTGCAGATGTCTTTGACCATCCTTTCTGGGATTATGTGAGGAATCAAATCTCAGAAAAGGCAATCCATATCAGGCGTCAGGGATTTTCAGGAGCTGCGATGCTTCCTTATTCCGAACTCGAATACGGTGGAATAGTCGAAAAGCTCGAAAAACTGGATAGAAGATTCATTCTCCAGGACTGAAATCTCTTCTTGTAAAGTGGATGAGCACTTCAACTTTCCTCTGCTGAGGAAGAAATCTCGCTCTTCTTATAAGAGGAAGAAGAATGGAAAAACACAAAAATCCGCTTCCTACGGTGGACATCATCATCGAGATTGAAAAGGAAGATGGAAAAGAGGGCATCGTCTTGATTAAGAGGAAAAACCCTCCCTATGGATGGGCTCTTCCAGGAGGGTTTGTCGATTACGGAGAGTCGCTCGAAGAAGCAGCGATAAGAGAAGCAAAGGAAGAGACAGGGCTTGAAATTGAACTCCAATATCAACTCCACACCTATTCTTCACCTGACCGAGACCCTCGCCAGCACACGATTTCCACGGTATACGTAGCCAAAGCAAGTGGTACCCCAAAGGCAGAGGATGATGCCGTGGAGGTCGGAGTTTTTTGTAAAGAAGAGATAACTTTTCCGCTTGCCTTTGACCATCAGAGGATATTAAATGATTATTTCGATAAAAAATATAAAAATAATAAAATAAGGAGAGGAAACATGGGTGCAATTTCTTATCATGAACCCATAAACAAGTTATCAAAAAAAACCCTTGAGTTGCACCGTGCTCTGAATTCTTTGATTGAGGAATTAGAGGCCATAAGCTGGTATCAGGAAAGAGTCGACGCCTCAGAAGACAAGGAACTAAGGGATATTCTTGCTCACAATAGAGACGAAGAAAAGGAACATGCAGCCATGATTCTCGAATGGATAAGAAGAAACGATGAAAAAATGGCAGAAGAGCTAAAGACTTACCTCTTCACAAAAGGGAAAATAACGGAAATAGAAGAGAAAAAAAGTGAATGAGGATGGATGACAAAAAAGAATGAAAAACAATCCGAGCTCAAAGAGCTTCATAAAGTCTTTGGCCCAGTAGAAGCAGAAGTTATCAAGAGCTTCCTTGAAAATCATGGGATATCATGTCTCTTTATGGGAAAAGTGGTGCATTCTGTGCTCCCCTTTTCAGCAGACGGGCTGGGAGAGATAAAAATATTCGTCAAAGATAAAGATTATCCCTTGGCCAAGAAACTTCTCAAGTCTTTGAAACTGCCTTAAGAATCATAACTTACCCCCTTCTTGAAGAGTGGAAAATCCACTCTTTCCCTGTTTTTTATTTTTTCTCTTGACATAATTAATTTTATTACATATATTTTAGGAAAAACGGGACGAAATGGGATAAAGTGGGAAATTCGCTATTAGGAAGTTACAGAGTAAAATTCGACAAGAGTGGCCGAATAAAAATACCCCAAAAATTCCGCATCGCCATAGAGGAAGAATACGGAAAAGAACTCTTCATAACTTCACTCACAGACGAAGCGGTACAAATCTATCCTCTTTCAGTCTGGGAAGAGCTCACAGGAATTGCAAATGAAGGAGCAATTCATCTCAAGCCAACCGTAAGAAAGTTCATGCTCCGGGTGAATCGCAAAGGCACAAAATACGAGATTGACCCCAAAGGGAGAGTGCTAATAAATCAAGCTCTCAGGGAAAAAGCCAAGCTCTATGATGAAGTTGAAATTATAGGTCTTTTCAATCATCTCGAAATCTGGAATGCAGACCTACTTGACCAAGTGCTCGAGCAAAGACCCCTGACCAATGAAGATTTCGAAAGCATATCTGAGCTTCTTCCCAAAGGAAAAAACAAATGAGCATGAATGGACACATCCCTGTGCTTCTTGAAGAGGTCATGGAATACCTCGATGTTCAGAGGAAGGGCATCTATGTGGACTGCACAATTGGCTTGGGAGGTCATGCCCTAGAAATCCTGAAGAGAAGCCCTGAATCCACTCTCATTGGTTTCGATGTAGACGAATTATCTCTTAATGAAGCAAGAAAAAGGCTCAAGCCTTTCGCTTCTCGAGTAACCCTCTATCATTCAGATTTCAGATATCTCCCCGACCTCAAGCTTGACTTCCTGAATATAAGAGGAGTCCTTCTCGACCTTGGGGTGTCTTCTTTTCAACTTGACTCAGCCGAAAGGGGCTTCAGTTTCAACCGCAGGGGACCTCTCGACATGAGGATGGACCTTCGAAATAAAATAACTGCCGAGAAGATTGTCAATAAGTATTCTGAAGCAAGGCTGGCGCAAATCTTTAGTGCCTATGGTGAGCTGAAACAGGCAAAAAGGCTAGCTCACGCCATAGTCTCTAAAAGGAAAAATAAAAAAATCACTACCACCACAGAGCTTCTCCTGATTACGGAAGAAATCTGCCGCTGGCGCCCCCAAAAGGGGAAGACTCATCCCGCAGCAAAAGTCTTTCAAGCCTTGCGCATAGAAGTAAATCAAGAGCTTGAAAGTCTCTCAGAGTTTATCAAAAAGACCATACAAAGACTACCGAAGGGGGCTCGCTTCCTTGCTATCTCTTTTCACTCCTTGGAGGATAGAATTATCAAACATACTTTTACACAACTGGCAACCTCAAGTGATTCTCCCCCTCTTGTGAAGCTCCTGACAAAAAAACCAGTCATACCCCAAGAAAAGGAAATCTCCGAAAATTTCAGGGCAAGATCAGCCAAGTTAAGGGCCGTGGAGAAAATCTAAATGGTAAGAAAAAGATACACTAAAAAACAAATCTTCCTTGGCATTCTGACGACAATCTTTATCCTCTGCATCCTCACCTTTCACATCTGGAACCAGATTCAATACATCCAGCATGGTTACAGAAAGAGCCGACTTGAACAAGAACTACAGAGATTAAAAAAAGAAGTAGAGGAGCTTGAGGCAAAAAAGTCTTCTCTGCTTTCCCTTGAAAGAGTGGAAAGAATCGCCAGAGAAGAACTTAAACTCGTCCAGCCTGAAAAAAGTCAGATAAGATACGAAATCTTTGGATTCGAGAGCGAGAAAAATTCAGATGAACCTCTATCAAAATAAAATACGCATAAGAACCCGAATCTTGTTCTTCTTCTTCATCATCTGGATTACGGTTATTGTTTTTCGCCTCTTCAAGCTTCAAGTAATAGACCACTCCCAACTCCGTTTGGAGGTTTTGCGGCAAAACCAGAGCATGAGCATTATCTCTCCTCAGAGAGGAAGCATCTATGATAGAAACGGCACCATTCTGGCCACAAGCATTCCCAGAGAATCAATATTCTACTCCTCTTTAAAAGATGAACCTCTCCCAGAACAGTTCAAGAAAATAGAAAGCTTGAGAAGTATTCTCAATCTTTCTCCAAAAGAACTTCAATCAATTGAAAAAAGAATCGAAAGGAACGAAGCCTTCATCTGGATAAGAAGAAAGATTGAGCCAGCCCTCGTAGAAAAAATCAAAAAAAAGGAGATTAAGGGAATTTTCTTTAGAGAAGAAAATCAAAGATTTTATCCCCAGGGAAAGCTAGCGGCTCATCTCATCGGTCGGGTTAACATCGATGAAGCCGGACAGAGCGGAGTTGAATACAGATACAATGAGGTCCTTCAGGGGAAAATAGGACGTTGCCTCATTCTCAGAGACGCCAAAAAAAGAGGATACCGCCTTGAAGTGGTGAACAAACCCGAAAGAGGGAAGGATATCTATATGACCATCGATGAGACCATTCAGTACATTGCTGAGAGGGAACTCGAGAAAGCAGTCAAAGAAAGCAGAGCAAACTGGGGAACTGTAATAATCTCTCATCCTATATCGGGCGAAATTCTCGCCATGGCAAACTGTCCCTCCTGGGACTTGAATCACTCCTTCCCAGTTCCTCATTTGATTGACTACAACAGAGCCATTCATCATGCCTTCGACCCAGGTTCTACTTTCAAGATTGTTACCGCCTCGGCAGCTCGCGAATTTCAAAGAGTTGGATGGGAAGATAAATTTGACTGTAGTCAGGGGTCGATCTACGTGGCAGGGAAAACCATCCGAGACCATAAAAAATTCGGAATTCTTGAATTTCCGGAAGTAATCATTCACTCCTCAAACGTGGGGACAATCCAGGTTGGCCAGCGAGTAGGAGAGAATTACCTCTACCAAACAATAAAAGCTTTCGGGTTTGGGGAGAAGACCGGGATAGACCTTCCTGCAGAAGCCTCAGGCATTTTTAGACCTTTGAAGAATTGGACAAAGATTTCTTTGGCTTCTCTCTCCATCGGATACGAAATCTCTGTGACTCCCATTCAGCTTCTTCAAGCCATAAACATCATTGCCAACAAAGGAATTCTCGTTCCCCCAATTGTTGTCAAAATGGCATGCGACTCTCCCCAGGTTTATGATTTTAAAGAGGAGGTGTGGCATAGGGCACGAAGAGTAATCTCTGAAAGGACAGCCCTCGAAATCACCTCGATTCTTCAAAGGGTGGTGGAGGTAGGTACAGGAATGGCTGCAAAAATTGAAGGCTATGAAGTTGCGGGAAAGACTGGAACGGCGCAGAAACTTGATGAGTCTTTTCAAGGATATTCTTCTTCCCTGCATACTGCATCTTTCGTTGGCTTCGTTCCCGTAAAGAATCCCCTAATTTCGATGGTGGTAGTAATAGATTCACCTCAGGGAAAATATTATGGGGGACAGGTCGCTGCTCCTCTATTCAGAGAAATAGCATCTCAGGTGTTGCGTTACATGGGAATTAAGGAAAAAAGGGAATTCCTTCAAGCTATAATCGCCGCAAAATGAAAGAGAGAAAAGTGAAGATCAAAGAGCTCATCAAAGATATTCCCTCCCTTCAGATTGAAGGAAATTTAGAGGAAGAGATAAGGGGAATATCCCATTCATCTCAAAACATAAATTCAGGTTATCTGTTTGCCGCCCTGAGAGGGACAAGAGCGGATGGACTTTCTTTCCTTGCCGAGGCTCTCTCCAGAGGAGCAGCCGCAGTGCTTTGCGAAAGACCCAGACCCGCGGGAGTGGATAAAACTTGGATTCAAGCCCCTGATGCGCGAGAAGCACTGGCGCTCATCTCAGCCAATTTCTTCGGGAATCCCTCGAAAAAGATGAAAGTTATCGGAATAACGGGAACAAAAGGAAAAACGACCATTACCTACCTGCTCGAAAAAATCCTTAAGAGCGCACACTTCCTGCCTGGTGTAATAGGCACTATATCCTATCGAGGTCCAGAGGGAGAAATTTCCGCAGAAAGAACCACCCCTGAAGCTCCTGACCTTCAAAGGATGATGAGTGAATTTTTAGAGCAGGGCGCAACTCATTGCCTTCTGGAAGTATCATCTCATGCCCTGGAGCTCAAAAGGGTGTTAGGAATAGATTTCGATATTGCTGTATTCACGAATCTGAGTGGAGAACATCTGGATTATCACCACTCCATGGAAAATTATTATGAAGCAAAGAAAAAGCTGTTTTACCTTGCAGGCAAAAAGACAATCGGCGTCATTAATATAGATGACTCCTGGGGTAAAAGGCTTGCTTCTGAGCTCCGTCTGGGGAAAATAACTTATGGCTTTGACGAAAAAGCGATAGTGAGAGGAAAGAATGCAACCCTAACTGAGCAAGGACTCAAGCTCTCTATCATTTATCCAGGAGGAGAGCTTCATCTTTCTTCTTCTTTACTCGGGAAGCCAAATCTCTACAACATTCTCGCTGCCACTGCGGTAGCCTTAACGCTCAAAATAAGTCCCCAAGAAATAAAGGAAGGGCTCTCGTCCTTGAAAGGAGTCCCGGGAAGGTTTGAGAAAGTCGAAAACACCCACGGTCTCAACATCTTTGTCGATTATGCTCATACAGATGATGCTCTCAAGCATCTCTTGGAAACTACCCGAGCCCTTGCTCAAGATAAGAGGGTCATCCTCGTCTTTGGCGCAGGGGGCGATAGAGACAGGGCAAAAAGAGCAAGGATGGGAGAGGTGGCAGGAAGACTGGCAGATTGGACAATATTAACTTCAGATAACCCTCGTTCCGAAGATCCCTTGGCAATCATCTCTGGGATCGAAAAGGGGATAAAGCCTCTAACCTCAAGCTATAAAATTGAACCGGATAGAAGGGAGGCGATAAAGATTGCCCTTAAACTTGCCAAGAAAGGTGACTATGTGCTTGTGGCAGGAAAAGGACACGAGAGATACCAGATCCTCAAGGATAGGGTGATTCCTTTCAACGATGTCGAGGTAATTAAAGGTCTGCTTGAGCGAAGGGAGGAATAAAAGTTGGCTGAAATAACCGCACAGGAAATAGCAAAGAAGACCGGCGGAAAAATCATCCAGGGTAATCCGAATTATTGTTTCCAAAAATTTGGAATCGACTCGCGCCGCACAGAACAGGGAGAACTCTTCGTGGCCATCAAGGGAGAAAGGGATGGTCATGAATTTGTGGAAGACGCACTCAGGAAAGGAGCCCGGGGGGCAATCGTCTCCAAGAAAATAAATATTTCTCAAAAAGATTTTATCCTGATTAAGGTAAAGGACACCCTCGAAGCCCTTCACAGGCTGGCAAGGTCAATTCTCAACAACCATTCGCTTAAAGTAGTGGGAATCACAGGAAGCATAGGCAAGACAACCACTAAAGAGTTTGCCTTTTCCCTTATCTCAGACTCCTTCAAAGTCCTTAAATCAGAAGGAAACTACAATAATCAACTCGGACTTCCCCTCACTCTGCTCAAACTTTCCAGAGAGCATGAGGTAGCGATTTTAGAGATGGCCATGAATCTGCCCGGTGAGATAAGGATTCTCACTCAAATTGCACCTCCTGATGTGGCGGTAATTACTAACATCAACCCTGTTCATCTCCAATATATCGGAAACATAGAAAATATTGCTTGGGAAAAAAAGCAAATCCTCGAGGGTGCTAAGGAGAATGCCACTGCCGTTCTCAATGGAGATGACCCTCTCGTCCAGAAGATAGCACAAGACTGGAAAGGGAAAAAAGTAACATTTGGTTATTCAAAATTGAACGACATCCGCGCCGAGGAGATTGAAAGCAAGGGGTTCGAGGGATTTACTTTAAACTTTATCTGTGGAAAAGAAAAGGTAAAAATAAACCTCCCCTTCTTATATGAGACCTACATCTCAAATTTCCTTGCTGCTTCTGCGATTGCCCATAGCCTTCAAGTTGAATTCAAAGATATTCTTTCGCGCACAAAAAGTCTCAAGACCTTCGCACGAAGAGGCGTTCTTTTTGACCTCGGGGAAAATATCAAGCTGATTGATGATTCATACAACTCAAACCCAGTAGCCCTAAACTCGGTCCTCGGCTCGCTAGCAAGGCTTCCTGCCAAGAGAAAGGTTGCTGTTCTTGGAGACATGCTCGAACTCGGTGAAAAAGAAATTGAGTACCACAAACAGGCAGGCAAAACTCTCTGCCTTACAGGCTGGGATGTGCTGGTCACGGTGGGTCCCCTCTCCCGATACATGGCTCAAACCGCCCTTTCTCTCTGTATGAAAAAAGAGAATGTTTTCTCCTTTGAAGATTCTGATGAAGCTGCTGAAAAAATAAGCATCCTGCTCAAGGCTGGAGACCTAGTGCTCGTTAAGGGTTCAAGGGGAATAAAAACAGAAAAAATTGTGGATAAATTGATGGGAGTTTAAGTTGTTTTATTATCTTCTCCTGCCACTCAGAGAATATTTCTTTTTTTTCAACATTTTTCGCTACATTACTGTTCGCACCGCCCTTGCAGGACTGACCGCCCTATTCCTCACCCTTTTTTTCGGCACATGGCTGATAAAGGTTTTAAAAAAATTCGAAATCAAAGAAGGTTCTCGACCCTACACCCCTGCATCCCACTCAGAGAAGAAGGGCACACCATCCATGGGCGGCCTTCTTATCATTGGAGCAACCCTAATTTCCACTCTTCTCTGGGGTAATCTAAAAAATACCTACCTCTGGGTGGCTGCCTTTACCATGGTTTCTTTTGGATTACTCGGTTTTTTTGATGATTATCTAAAAATAAAGAAGAAAATCCCCCTTGGGCTCATAATTCGTCGAAAATTCTTGTTCCAGATTCTGCTTGCCGCAATTGTGGGTGGAATCCTCATCTTCCTCGGCACAAAGGGTGAGTTCAATCTTTATCTCAGTTTTCCCTTTTTTAAGAAATGGGTTTTTTATCTTGGCTGGTTTTATTTACCTTGGATCATGTTCATTCTGGTTGGATCCTCAAATGCAGTAAACTTGGCGGATGGGTTAGATGGTCTGGCCATTGGCCTGACCTTCATCAGCATCAGTGCCTTTACCGCCCTCTCTTATGTCGCAGGGCATGCCATCTGGTCTTCTTACCTCAATATCCTGAGAGTCCCTCAAGCAGCAGAGCTCACCGTCTTTGTTGGAGCAATGGCTGGCGCTTCGCTTGGCTTCCTGTGGTACAATTGTCATCCTGCCCAGATCTTCATGGGAGATGTGGGTGCACTCTCCCTAGGAGCCACTATTGGTGTAGTCTCTATCCTCATCAAGCAAGAATTCCTCCTCTTCATGGTTGCTGGTGTGTTTATTCTGGAGGCGCTTTCTGTTCTCCTCCAGGTCTTTTACTTCAAACTTACAGGAGGTAAAAGGATCTTCAAGATGGCACCCCTTCATCACCATTTTGAGCTCCTCGGCTGGTCAGAGGAAAAAATAGTCGTCCGATTCTGGATTGCAGCCATAATCTTTGCTCTCTTCAGCCTGACGACACTTAAGTTAAGATAAAATGAACTTAGAAGGAAAAAAAATTCTTGTGGTGGGACTGGGAAAAACAGGAGAAGCCGTGTGTCAATTCCTTCTTCAGAAAAAAGCCAGAGTAAAGGTGAGTGAGAGAAGAAGAGCAGAAGAACTCCAGAAGAAGATTATCTCTCTGAAAGAAAAAGGAGTCTTTATCGAAGCTGGGGGACATCGAAAAAAGTCTTTTCTGGAAGCAGATTTAATCATACCCAGTCCAGGTGTACCGCTGATTGAAGAAATTAAGTTGGCAAAAAAAAAGGGAATCGAGGTCATCTCTGAAATTGAACTTGCCTTTAACTTCTTGAAAGGAAAGATTGTCGGAATCACGGGCTCAAACGGAAAATCCACAACCGCTACCCTTATCCACAAGATTCTCATAGACTCCGGCTTCAAAGCTTTTCTGGGAGGGAATATAGGGAAACCGCTCATAAGCTTTGTCAAAAAAAGCAAGGAAGAGCACATCTATGTAAGTGAAATTTCGAGCTTTCAACTGCAATATGTAAAAAATTTCAGGCCCAAGATTGCGGTGTTTCTCAACATTTCCCCTGACCATCTTGATTGGCATCTGTCCTTTAAACATTACTTCGAAGCTAAGAAAAAACTTTTTTCAAGATTGAAAGAAGAGGATGTGGCGATTCTTAATGCGGATGATTCCCGTGTCTGGGCTTTAAATGAAAGATTGAGGTGTCATAGGTATGGATTCAGCCGTATAAGAGAACTTTCTCCAGGGTGTTTTCTCCAAAATGATTGGATTATCCTTTCGAATACAAGAAGACAAAAATTAATAAGAACTTCAAGAATACCTCTTCTCGGAACCCATAATCAAGAGAATGTCATGGCTGCTTCACTCGTGGCTCATGTGTTAGGAGTGCCGCCAGAGAAAATAAGGAAATCCATCCAGAAGTTCAAAACACTCGAGCATCGTCTGGAGAAGGTTTCGACTCTGAATGGAGTTGAATTCTATAACGACTCTAAAGCAACTAACGTCGACTCCACCTTAAAATCTATCCAGAGCTTTTCCAGACCTATAGTTCTTATCCTCGGAGGAAGAGACAAAGGCGCCGACTTTTCAAAACTAAAAGATGAGTTGAAAAAAAAGGTGAAAAAAGCAATCCTTATTGGAGAAGCAAAAGAGAAAATCAGAAGGGCATTAGCCAATGTAGTGCCGCTCGAGGAAGCACCTACCTTAAAGAGCGCAGTCAGGCAAAGTTTTTCCTCTGCAAAGCCAGGAGAAGTTGTTCTCCTTGCCCCTGCCTGCGCCAGTTTCGATATGTTCAAAAACTTCGAAGAAAGAGGAAGAATCTTCAAGAAGGAGGTCCGAGCACTGGAAAAAGAAATCAAAGGGGAGAATATTTAACACATGGAAATCGTAAAGCCTTTTAGATTCGATAAAACTCTTTTCATTGCTACGCTAGCCTTGATTGCCACGGGTCTAATGATGGTCTTCAGTTCCTCTGGAATTCTGGCTAGCGAAAGATACAATCAGCCCTTTTATTTTCTTGTTCATCAGGCAATCGGAGTGGGGGTGGGGCTCATCTTTATTTTCTTAATACTTTCCCTTAAAAAACCTTTTTACCAGAACCCTATTTTTATTCACAGCCTCCTTTTCTTTACCCTTGCCCTTCTCCTCATCTGTTTCATTATGCCCTCGGTCAACAAGACTAACCGCTGGGTCCAATTTTCAGGTCTTCGTTTCCAGCCATCAGAGCTGGCGAAGATAAGCCTCATTCTCTTCCTCTCCTCTTACATCGAGCGAACCAAAGAGAAGCTAAACGAAGCAAGAACCATCCTCTTTCCTGCAGGAATTCTCACTCTCTTTATCTTGCTCATCGTCAAGGAACCTGATTTTGGCACAGCGATTCTTCTCTTCATAATCTCAGTAACCATCTTCTTCGCGGCCGGATTAAAATTGAAATATTTCCTCATTCTGGCAATCATCTTTTCTTCTCTTTTCGTCTCTTTCCTCTTTACCTCTGAATATAGAATGGAACGTATCTACGCCTTCCTTTCTCCCGAGGGAGACCCCCTCGGAAGCGGGTTCCAGGTCATTCAGTCAAAGCTAGCCGTAGGAGCGGGAGGGCTTTTCGGGGTAAGCATCGGCGAAAGCACACAGAAGCTCTTCTTTCTCCCCTGTGCTCACACAGATTACATCTATGCGATTGTAGGAGAAGAATTCGGATTAATAGGGACCTTAACCATCCTCCTTTTTTATTCAATTTTTTTCTGGAGAGGGGTGGTAATTTCCTCCAAGGCTCCAAATCTCTTCACTCAACTCACAGCTCTAGGATTGAGCATGGCGATTTTCTCTCAGGCACTTCTCAACATAAGCGTTGTCTTAGGATTAAGTCCGCCCACAGGGCTCCCTCTTCCTTTAATAAGTTTTGGAAGGTCGTCACTACTCTGCACTCTTTTCAGCATTGGAATTCTTCTCCATATTTCCCAGCGAAAATCGATGTCAAAAAATAAAGGCAAGGAATGATGAGCAGTGTAATTGTTTGCGGTGGAGGAACAGGGGGTCACCTCTACCCGGGAATAGCCGTGGGAGAAAAACTCAAAGAGCTTGAACCATCTCTAAGCCTCACCTTTGTAGGAAGCAGTCGCAGGCTCGAAACAAAAATAATGGAGCATCAGGGAGTGAGTTTCATAACTCTGCGCATAGAAGGGCTAAAAGGAAAAGGAGTTAAAATCTTGAGGCCTCTTCTTCTCCTCCCACTTTCCTTCCTGAGTTCTTTTCTAATTTTAAGGCACATAAAACCAAAGCTCGTGATTGGCTTGGGCGGCTATAGCTCCGGTCCTCTCGTCCTTCTTGCGGCATGGATGAAAATTCCCACTTTGATCTTAGAACAAAACGTAAAGCTTGGGTTCACAAACAGAATACTTCTTCCCTGGGTCAAGAAGGTTGTTGTAGCCTTCGAAGATACTCTTCAATCTTGTAAAGGGAAAGGAGTATACATTGGAAATCCAGTGAGAAAAGAATTTTATAATCTTCAACCGAAATTGAGAAACGAGAAGCTTTCACTTCTCGTTTTTGGAGGAAGCCAAGGATCACATTTCCTTAATAAAGGGATAGTCGCTTCTCTCCCCTTAATCAAGGAAGAAAAAGACAATTTAATCATCTTCCATCAAAGTGGAGAAAAAGATTATGAATGGGTTAAGGAATCCTATTCTAGAAGCGGGTTTAAAGAGGTCAAAGTTGCAGTCTTCTTCTTCGATATGCCCAATTATTTTCAAAAAGCAGACCTTATCATCTGTAGAGCAGGAGCAACTACAATAGCCGAGCTAATCGCCTCTCAGAAGGCCTCATTGCTCATCCCCTTTTCTAAGGCTACAGATAATCACCAAGTCTTAAATGCCATGCAACTTAAGAAATTGAAAGTAGCAGAGGTCATCCTTGAAGAAAATTTTTCACCCCAGATTTTTGCCCGATTTATTCTCGACTTCCTAAAAAACAAACATAAAATAACCCAGATGGAAAAAAATTTTGAATTCATAAAAAAAGAGAATGTCGCAGAGAAAATTGCTCTTCTTTGCCTAAAATTAATGGAAAAGAAGCACTGAGGAGAATCATTTGGTGAAACAAATTTATACGAAAATAAAAAACATTCACATGGTTGGGATCGGGGGAACAGGTATGAGCGGAATCGCCGAATTGCTTCTCAACCTTGGTTACAATGTCTCTGGCACAGACATAACGCCGAATGAAGCAACTGAACGTCTGGTGAAACTTGGAGCCAAAATCTCCATCGGACACAGCGCAGAAAAGGTTGAAGGAGCGGATGTCGTGGTCATTTCCTCAGCCATAAAAAAAGATAATGTAGAGGTCGAGGAAGCAAGACGTCGAAAAATACCGATTATACCCAGGGCGGAGATGCTTGCCGAGCTGATGCGGATGAAATACGGAATAGCCGTGGCTGGTTCACACGGAAAAAGCTCAACAACCTCAATGATTGCCCAGGTCCTCGAAGAGGCTGGCTATGATCCAACCATAATCGTTGGCGGCCGCTTGAATACTTTGGGTGCACATGCAAAGCTCGGACAGGGAGATTTCATAGTGGCCGAGACTGATGAAAGCGACAGGTCCTTCCTTCTCCTCTCTCCCTTCATAGCCATCCTCACCAATCTCGATGAGGAGCACCTTGATCAATATCATACTATGGAAGAAATAAAGAAGACCTTTGCTGATTTTGCTAACAAGGTTCCATTCTACTGCCCTGTAATCCTCTGCCTGGATGACTCAAACCTGCAGAGTCTTATTCCCCTTCTCGAAAGAAGAATAATAACCTATGGTTTTTCTGCACAAGCAGATATCCATGCTAAAAATCCGAAGTTTGAACACTTTTCCAGCACTTCTGAAATCTACTGGAAAGCCTCGAAACTCGGCGATCTCAGGCTCTCTGTGCCCGGAATACACAACATCTACAACGCCATGGCCGCAGTGGGTGTGGGATTAGACCTCGAAATAGAGCCTTCCAAAATCCTGGAGGGGCTTAGAAAGTTTACCGGTATAGGACGGAGGTTTGAACTTAAGAAAAAAATAGGCGAAATCATGGTCATCGAAGATTACGCCCATCACCCCACAGAGATAAAGGCAACTCTTGAAGCTGCAAAAAGAGGCTGGAACCGAAGAATCATCGCCATCTTCCAGCCTCATCGTTATTCACGAGTTTCTCTTTTACACGAGAAATTTGCAACTTCTTTCTATCAAGCCGAGATGCTTGTGATCACAGAAATTTATCCCGCGAGTGAAGAGCCCATTCCCCATGTCTCAGGCGAAGCACTCTTCAATGAGATCGTAGAGTTCGGACATAAAAACGTGTATTACGAACCTGAATTGAAAAACATCCCTTCTCTGGTTAAGAAAAGCGTTCAAAGCGAAGACATCATCCTCGTCATGGGAGCAGGAAACATTAATTCAATCATCCCGGAACTCATAAAAGAGCTGGAGGATAGAGGCTAACCATGGCAACTCGTAGCCCTACCTTAAAGTATTCGCCAAGTACCATTCTGAACCACCCTCTCCACTTTCGCAGAAAAACAATTGAAGTAACCCAGCCAAAGCTGAGGAGAAAAATTAAAATCAAATTGGTCCATATTTTCTTAACCTTTCTCTTAATGGCAGGGATTTTCTTTATTCTGCAGAAAATTTATCTTTTTCTCATCTCCTGGGAAAACTTTAACATAAAAGAAATAGAAGTTGTCTGTGCCAAGGAAGAGTTAAAAAATCAGATTTTGAAGTTCTATGAGGGAAAGCATCTGGGAAACATCTTTCTCCTTGATGCCTCAGCTCTCAAGAATACACTCCTCAATCACAGATGGGTAAAGGAGGCTCGCGTAAGGAAGGTCTTCCCTCATGGGATAAAGATTGAAATCGAAGAAAGAAAGCCCTTTGCCCTGCTTATGATAAATAGTCCTTGTCTTATCGATAAAGAAGGGGTCTACCTTGAGCAATGTGATTTCTCTCAAAATTCTGATTTTCCAATCCTCACCGATTTAAATAATTTTAGAGAAAACTATAAAGAAAAGGTCAAAATTGCTGCAAAATTTTTTCAAAGCTTGGCTCCTTCCGAGAGACAGAGAGTCCACTCACTTGACCTCTCCAACACAAGAAACATCATTCTCCGATTCAAAAACACACAAACGATGCTTCTTCTGGGGGATGATCGGTTCTCAGAGAAAATACATATTTTCGAAAAACTCAGCGGAATTTTGAAAAAATATGGGGATCTAGAGTACGTAGACCTCCGCTTCCCAGACCGTCTTTACATCAAACCTCAAAAGAACCCGTCAGACAATCTTCTTGCCTCTGTCGGGTGGGAGGTAAAGTAATGCCAAAAAATAATTATCTAGTGGGGATCGATGTGGGAACTAAAAAAATTGCCGTCCTTATTGCTGAAATAACCGAAGAGAAAAAGATAGAAATAATTGGCATAGGGACAGCCATATCAAAAGGTCTCAGGAAGGGAGTCGTAGTCAACCTGGAAGCGACAATCGACGACATAAAAAAAGCGCAGGAAGAAGCAGAACTAATGGCAGGTGTTGAGATATATTCTGCCTTTGTAGGCATTTCTGGAGCCCATATAAAAAGCTTCAACAGCAGAGGGGTGATAGCAGTTTCGGGTAAAAATAGAGAGATAACTCGAGACGATATCCGCCGAGTAATAGAACAGTCTAAGGCTGTCTCCATTCCTCCTGATAGAGAAATAATTCACATCATTCCTCAGGAGTTTGTGGTCGATGACCAGGACGGAATAAAAGACCCCTTAGGAATGAGCGGAATAAAACTCGAAGTCAATGTGCACATCGTTACAGGGGCTATCACATCTGTCCAAAACCTGCGAACATGCCTTGGAAGAGCAGGGATTGAAATTGAAGAGATCGTCCTCAATCAGATTGCCACCAGCCATTCTGTGCTCACTCATGACGAAATGGAACTCGGCGTAGGGCTAATCGACATCGGAGGCGGAACAACCGAAGTAGCTATTTTTGAAAGAGGGAGTCTGTGGTACACATCTATCATCCCTATAGGAGGAGACAATTTTACTAATGATATCGCTGTTGGTTTAAGAACTCCAATTCCTGAGGCAGAAAAAATAAAGAAAAAATTTGGTTGCATCTCTAAACCCTTAGAAGATGAACAGGAAACTATCGAAGTTCCCTCTGTGGGAAGGGGAAAAAAACCGAGAGTCCTTTCCCGACAGATCCTTGCAGACATCATCCAGCCCAGAGCCGAAGAGGTATTTCGTCTCGTGGATAACGAAATCAAAAGAATGGGCTATGAGAAATCTCTCAATTCAGGCGTGGTGCTCACAGGTGGGACTGCATTACTCGAAGGGCTCGAGGAAGTGGCAGAAGAAATTTTTGATCTGCCTGTAAGAAGAGGCGACCCAACAGGAGTCGGGGGCCTTGTGGATAGAGTTAGTACCCCCGACTTTGCCACTTCATGCGGTCTCATCCTTTATGGATATAAACAATGGAAAGAAAAAGGGTTTGCTAAAGAGAGAAAAAAAGGCTTCTTCGCCAAAATCAAAGATTGGCTCAAAGAAGCATAGGAGGAAAAAATGCATAACGACACTTCCAGCAAGCTTAAATTTCATCTCGTCGAGGAACAGTTTGGAGCAAAAATAAAAGTCATCGGAATTGGCGGGGGAGGAGGTAATGCTATAAATAGAATGATAGAGACGAAAATAGAGGGCGTTGATTTCATCACTGTCAACACAGACCTTCAAGCTCTCTCAACTAACAAGGCAAAGACCAAAGTCCAGATTGGGAGCAAAATCACAAAGGGGCTGGGTTCAGGAGGAAGGCCGGAAATTGGAAGAGAGGCAGCGATGGAGGATACTGAAAAATTAATAGACCTCATTCAGGGAGCGGATATGGTCTTTCTCACCGCTGGGCTGGGAGGTGGTACAGGAACTGGGGCAACTCCCATACTCGCTAACCTCGCTTCTGAAATGGACATTCTGGTTATCGCCATTGTCACCCTACCCTTTGAATTTGAAGGAAAAATAAGAGCCCGCCAAGCCCAAGAAGGGCTGGCCGAACTAAAATCTGTCGTCGATACAGTCATTTCTATCCCCAACGAGCGCCTGCTTCAGACGGTAAATCTTGACACTTCTATCCAAGATGCTTTTAGACTTGCAGACGATGTCTTAAGGCAGGCTGTGCAGGGAATATCAGACTTAATCACAAGACCGGGCCTAATAAATTTGGATTTCGCTGATGTCAAATCCATAATGAAGGATATGGGTATGGCTTTCATGGGAACGGGTATAGCCTCAGGCGAAAACAGGGCTGTGGAGGCGGCCGAGAAAGCAATCTCAAGCCCTCTGCTCATAGACACTTCCATAGAAGGAGCTCATGGAGTTTTAATCAACATCACAGGTGGAAAGGACATGACTCTCCACGAAGTATCCAAGGCATCACGACTCATCCACGGTCTTGCTCATCCAGATGCTAACATTATCTTCGGCACAGTGATCGATGAGGGGATGAAAGAAATGATTAAAGTGACAGTCATTGCCACAGGATTCGAAGCGAAAGAAGAGAAAAAGGCTTTTGCGCGAGAGGGACAAATCTCACCCCATTCTGAGACTCCTCCTCCCTTCCCCATCCAGAATGATACTCCACCCTATATCTTTGAACCCAAGGGAAGCGAGGCCTTCTGGAATAAACCTGCTTGGGAAAAACGCTGGGATCCCTACGAAACCCCTTCTTTCATTCGGAAAAATAAGCATACCTCGCTTCGAAAAACTCCCCATGAAATTAGCTGACCTTCTTGTCTCGGGCTGTAACGAAATCGTCACCTGCTCTGGGAAAATACCGAAAAGAAAAAGCAAGCTTCAGGATTTGGGTGTCATCAAGGGAGGTTGTATCGCTTCTTTTAAGGGAAGAATCGTATATCTCGGGGATGAGGAAAATTTCAAGCGTAAATTCATGCTCCAAGAAGACGGTCTTCACCTTGATGCTCGCGGACTCGTGGCTCTTCCGGGATTCGTAGATTCTCATACCCATCTTCCCTTTGCAGGGACGCGGGAAGATGAATTTTTGCTCCGTCTCAAGGGCCTCACCTACACTCAAATTGCCGAAAAAGGACTCGGCATTCACTCGACTGTCAGGGCAACTCGAAAAACAGCTCGTGAAGAGCTTATCTCCCTCTGCCTCAAGCGACTTGATTCCATGCTTCTCCACGGGACCACTACCGTTGAGGCAAAGAGTGGCTATGGGTTAAATCTCGAGGACGAAATAAAACAGCTTGAGGTCCTCCAAGAAGTAAACAAGATACATCCTGTTGACATCATCCCCACCTTCATGGGTGCCCATGAAATAGCACCAGAGTATAAGGGAAGAAAAAGCGATTACATTCAGCTTCTCATCGAGAAAATTCTTCCTGAAATCAGAAGACTCAAACTTGCAGAATTTTTCGATGTTTTCTGCGAAGAAGGAGTTTTCTCCATTGAGGAGACCCGCCTACTCCTTAAATCTGCCAAGAAGCTTGGCTTCAAGATAAGGATTCATGCCGATGAATTTTCTTCTCTAGGAGGAGCCCAGCTTGCGGTCCAGGAAGGAGCACTCTCTGCTGACCACCTCCTTGCTATAAGTAAAGAAGGCATTGAGGCCATTTCAGAAAGTGAAACTGTGGCTACCCTACTTCCCACAGTGCCCTTTTTTCTGATGGAAGAGAAAAAGGCACCAGCGAGAGCGCTCATCGAAAAAGGAGCCATCGTGGCCCTCGCCTCAGATTTTAACCCAGGGAGTTCGATGATAGAATCGATGCTTTTTGTACTTCAGCTTGCTGTTTTCACCTTGAGAATGAGCGTAGAAGAAGCCATAAATGCCTCAACTGCGAATGCGGCTTATGCTCTAAGAAGACATGAGGAAGTGGGGAGTCTCGAACTTGGAAAAAAAATGGACCTCGTCCTCTTTGATATTCCCAATTACATTTTCCTTGCCTATCATCCTGGCGTAAATCCTGTAAGATATGTCATCAAGTCCGGAAAAATTGTGGTCAAAGAAGGAAGAATATCCACATAGACATGAAGAGTTCCACTCTTAAAACCGAATCCATCCTTTTTTAAGACTTCTATTCTTCCCACTTAAATTTCTACTTACTCATTTTCTCTTCTCGCGATTTCAAGTGAGTAAAAAGGAAGGAATCAAAATACCCCAGTTCTCATAGAGAAGCCTTCGCTGAAGATAATAATTCCAATCTCACATCTTTTTAGTCTCTATTCACTCCTTTTAGAGACTATGAACTCGTTTTGGCCTAAGGAGTAATATTTAAAAATCTTTATCTTTCCATCCCACCCAACTTCAGATAAGCTTTTTTTAATTCTATTTTATCTTCGTTGATTTTCAAAGAAATCTTTGAAAAAATCATACTATTTTAGGCATGATTTGAATTTATCTCCAAAAAAAAGCTAACATAATTATGTTTATTAAAGATGAAAAATCTAACCTCTATCTTTCCTCCATGCTTTTTCTGAGAGAACAAGTTAAATCCATCCCTTATTCAGCCTCAATAACATTAAGGAAATCTTTTCAACCCAAAAAAAGAGTTGAAAAAAGATGAGGTTCAGAGGGCTTGATAACTCAAGGGATAAAGCTAAAAATGAACTCTCAATCTTAGTTATCATCTTTTCTCTTGCTCTTCTCATTCGCCTGGTGTATCTCTTCGAGAGTCTCAAAAATCCCACCTTTTTTGTCCCCATCATCGATGCAGGTAATTATCATAGACTTGCCCAAGAGTTTGCCCGACACGGCAGGCTAAGTGAAGAGTTTTTCTGGCAACCACCGCTCTATCCTTTATTTCTGGGGATTATCTATGCGCTTTTCGGGGAGTCGATCTTTGTCGCCAAGATAATCCAGGCCCTGCTCGGAGCGATGACCTGTTGTTTAACTTATTATCTTGGTCATTTAACCCTTGGTCGGAGAGAAGGAATCATCGCCTCCACCCTCTTTACCTTCTTTGGACCGATGATATTCTATGAAACAGAGCTCCTGGGAACAGGATTAGCAGCGTTTCTCTGTACATTCCTCTTGATTCTACTTTTTCTGGCAAAGAAAAAAGGAAAAACTATTTCCTTTTTATTGGGAGGCTGCTCGGCTCTAGCAATACTTTGCCGGCCAACCTTCATTCCCTTTGTTGGGGTGATTCCCGTCTTCCTCCTGCTTAAAAAGCGAGAAAAAAAGAAAGAGGAGAAAAACTGCCTTCTCCTTTTGAGCTCTTGGATAGCGGGATTTTTAATCATCATTCTTCCTTTTGCAGCCCTTAATTCTAAGCTCACCAAAGCTAAGTTTTCAGTCCTGCCCTTTTCAGGAGGAATTAATCTTTACCTTGGAAACAATCCTAACCTTTGTAAGACCCTAACTATCCGTCCTGGCTGGGATTGGCAAAAACTCGTGGATATGCCACGGCGCCAGGGAATAAAAGATGTAAGAGAACAGGATCGTTTCTTTCGCAAGCTTGTCATTGAATTTATCAAGAGGAATCCCCTTGAATTTCTTTCCGGGCTTCTCCAAAAAGCACTCCGTTTTCTAAGTTCTCGAGAAATTCCTCGCAATGAGGATATTTATCTCTTCCGTCAGTGGTCATATCTCTTGAAGGTGCTGGTTTGGAAGTGGGGAGGCTTTGGCTTCCCTTTTGGGGTGGTTCTACCTCTGCTCTTTATTGGCACTTTTTCCCGCTTTAAACAGATACCTTCGCTCCTCCTTTTATTTATCCTCTTCAATGCAAGTGCAATCATCCTCTTTTTTGTCTCTTCGCGTTACAGGTTAGAGTCAGTTCCCGCGATGATCGTTGTGGCTTCTGGGGGAGTATCGGGGTTGATTGAGAACTTGAAAAAGAAGAAATGGCGATTCTTGGTAACAGCACTCATAGTTGGTACATTTTCAGTGGCGATATCAACATTACCCGGTCCTTTCTGCGAAGAAAAAATCGATTATGGAGCCGAGATGGCCTCTATCCTAGGGAACAAGCATCTTGAAGCAGGAAGAATTGAATCGGCGGAGAATTGGTTTAGGAAGGCCCTCGAATCAAAACAGAACCATTGTGATGCCTGCCTGGGACTTGGGGATGTATTCTTTAAAAAGGGAAACTTAAAAGAAGCCTGCTTTTATTATAAACAGGCCTCCCTATTTAGGCCGGATAATGCACAGCCTTATTACAAAATGGGCTTGGCCCTAAGCTTTATGGGACAGCCTCAGGAAGCGGCTGACCTCTTTAAAGAGTCACTTAGCCTCAATCCTCTGAGTGGCAAGGTTCATGTGCTTCTAGGTGAAGTGCTGCTTAAGTTGGGTAAGGCTGAAGAGGCCTTCTCCCATTATGAGCAAGCCCTTGAGGTCGAAATCGAGCAAAGAGACAGAGCGAGGGCTCATCTTCAACTCGGGCTCTTAAATTGGTGCAAAGAGAGAATGGAAAGTACCGAACATCACCTGCTTCAAGCGCTCAGGCTCAATCCGGATGACCCAAAGGTGCTTCTCAGCCTCTCCTGGTTGAGAGCCACAAGTCAAGATGCTCGCTTCAGAAATGCTTCCCAAGCCCGAGATTTCGCTCTGAAAGCGCTCTCCATGGAGAAATTAACTTTTCAGAGTCACGATACCCTTGGTGCATCTCTTGCAGAAGCAGGAGATTTCGATGGGGCAGCAAGAGAAGCTCAAAAAGCCATAGAATTTGCCTCCAGTAATCCAGAAACGAGGAACTTCGCTAAATCCATTTCCCAGCGTCTTAAACTCTATCTCCAGAAAAAACCTTTTCGTGCTAATCATCCCTCAGAGTGGTTAATTACCTGGGAAGAAGAAAGTGAATACGCAAATAAATAGTAGTTTTGCGCAAATTTCAGAGGAATATTAAAAAAAAGGACCATCTCTAGATTAATAAAAATTTTTATTTTCGTACCAGTGATTGATTGAAAATTATCATTGAGAAAACCGTAGGAATAAGAGCCGCCACATAAGCTGAAGAATGAAAGATAGGCCTTATTTGGCCCTATCAAATTTTGTTTGCAATTTCTCGATCGTAACCTCTCCATTTTTCCATTCAATTAACTATTTGCGCCAACTCAGTTTCTAGCGCCGGAGCAAGCTTCTCTGCCTTGATGTAAGCTTAATCATTAGCCCAGTCCTCAGAGTACTCCATGAGATACGAGAAAACCAATCTTAAATAGGAATCAACAGATGGAAAAATCTCAACCTCCCGGCTCCTCCGTCGTATCTCTCTCGCCGTCCTCTCCAGAATATTGGTGAAGGAAATGCGGCGTTTATCTATCTTTGAGAAATTATAAAACCGAAGCGAATCTTCCAGCCCTTCCTCCAGGCAGCGCCTGGCCCCACGATACTTTCCCTCATACTCCTCGATGATGAGCTCGACCAATCTCTCAGAGCTTCTTCTATCCGGCTTAAGCCAGATCTATCTTAATTTTTAAGCCTGACAAGCTCTATCCCGGTGAACTACCTCCACTCAAACATCCCTCATGAAATGAAGACCTTAACTCGCCTCACCCCACGACGCTTAAGCTTCCTCATATACTCCCGCCAAGAGTCCTCCCTCCCCTCCCACATGGCTTCTACCCCCAAAACCTCCCTCCGCCCTTCACTTCTCACCCCATAGACTATCATTATCACTACTGCCTCCACCCAACCTTTACACCGCACCTCCTCCTAAATGGCCCCTCTCCAGATAAAGGGATATCCCTCACAAAGAGACCTTAATCAAAATTCCTTTACCCCCCTCCCTCATCTCCAAAACCTGAGAGACTGAGAACCCTTCTACCCCCAGGCTCCAGGCTAACCACTCTATCTTCCGCGTCCTACACCATTGATAAATGCTTCCTGAACCAGGCCTATCAACCCTACCTCAGAGCGTTCTCTCCCGTAAGAAAAAAGGGAATATAACCACCTTCCCTCACCTTGAGAA
>CAYSCS010000018.1:0-83329 GCA_964429695.1 uncultured Eubacteriales bacterium | reverse complement strand
GAGCCTCTCTGATACCTCTTGGCCTCCTCCTTTAACACTGCTCGCTTAACTTTCATCTCTAATTGCATGTGCTTACCTCCTGGCTAATATTACCCCGATATTTAAGGGCTCTACTAGCCAGATGGCAAGATGATTTCGTCGAGATTTTCTCGTGAGGCAATGAATCAATTTTATATAGATTTTAAATGAGGCAATTCGTTGCCTTGACAGGAATGACTCCCTTTTCTATAATTCTTTTAACCCTAAAGGGACTCAAGATGATTTTTAAAAAGAAGGTCATAATCTTAATAATCTCCTCATTTCTTCTCATCCTCACGTCTCGCGGAGCAGAAGACGTAAAACAACTCAAGGTTGTCTCAGACCAGGCAAACATCAGGCTTAAGCCTGATATCGGAAGCATTATCATCGAGCAGGTCCCAGAAGGCACTTTACTGGAATATATCGAAAAAGAAGGTGAATGGTACCTTGTCAAAGTAGTTACCGAGAGGGGAGTTGCTTCAGGTTATGTGCATCAAAGTCTGGTTATTGAGCTCTCTCCTCAGCTTAGAGAAGAAATTATTAAAAAAATTGAGCCTGAGAAAATCATCAAAGAAGAAACCCGCCTACCTCGACCAAAAGCTAAAGAAACCCTCCCCAGCGAGAGACCTCCCCTAACCTTCAAAATCTCTGGCGGAGGGATCTTATTCAGGGGAGGAGACCTAAACAGGGGAGCTCAGGGCCTTGCAGATTTTTACCGGGATGCTTTCGGCATGGAAGGAGAAGGAGAAGTCAAAACCCTAAAGCTTAGTCCCATCTTTGGAGCCGAGATGAGTTTCTCGCTCCTTAAAATGCTTTCCCTGGGAACGGGCTTTGACTATTTTTTAAGGGAAAGAGAAAGCCAGGTTCTGTTTGAAGAAGGCAACATAAAAAATAGATTCATTACCAATCCCGGTCTTCGAGCTCTTCCTCTGAGGATTGTCCTCATTCTCACCCCTAGCAATTATTTTTATCTTAAAGGTGGAATTGAGTATTTCTTTGCGAGATGCTCTTATTTTTATCGAATTGAAGAGAGGGATTCATGGAAAGAATGGAGGGGGAAGGCTTCTGCCTCTGATTTCGGGTATTTCGGAGGAATTGGCTTTGATGGAAATCTTCTTTCTTATCTTGGTTTTTTCATCGAGGCCCAAGCAAGATATGCTCGATTGAGCGGCTTCAAAGGAAAAGGAAGTTACAGTGATTCGGAAGGTCTTCAAGCTTCAGAAAATGGCCCTCTTTATTCCTTCGAGGGAAAAATATCAGGAGAAAAATCTTTTCCACTCCTCTTCATAAGGGAAAAGAAACCGACCGAAGCCGGCGTTTCTAACCCAAGAGAAGCGCTCATTGACCTTTCTGGGATGAATCTTAGAGCAGGCATAACAATTAGGTTTTAATCCTTTTCAAGAAGGGCAATCTCTTGAGAATGTATCCTCTTGAATAAAGGAAAGGTTTGAATTATATGAAAGCCTGAGCTTTCAACCTCAGACTCAAGCTCAAAAGGGGAGAGCATCTTTATTTCAGTCTTGCTCCTTTTCAACTTCCTCCTCAGTTTCCTCTGGATTGAATGGAAGAAATTCCACCTGTAATAAGAAAGTATGAGCCAGCGAGTTGAGACTCGATTAAACTCTCTCAGGATTAAATCCCTCTCCTCTCTCTCATGAAGGTGATGGAAGAAGCGGATACAAAAGACTGCCTCGAATGCTCCATCTTTGAAAGGAATTCCTTTTTTCACGTCTCCCACAACAAAAAAATGGTCTTCATTACCTTCACTCTTATTCTTTGTCCTTTTTACCATTGAGAATGAAAGGTCGCTACTCACCAGAGATAAGCCCCTCTTTAAAAAGAGCTTTGAAAAACGTCCGAATCCGCAGGGAAGATCAAGAATAAGGTTAAGTTCTTTCCCTAATTTTTCTAAAATTTTTTTTATAATTTTCTTTTCTCTCCAGTCAACGAGCCTCTGGTCCCAACCTCTATATCTTTTTTTTTCATAATCTCTCACCTGAAGTTCATCGAAAACCTGGTTTAGTTTTTTTTCACTTCTCATGCTCTTCCCTTCCTCAAAATCAACCCACGCACTCTTCTGGAACTGGCTCACCCACTGTTCTTGTAAAAATTAGAAAATTTAAGGCGTGGTCTAAGGAGCAAAACTCAGGAGATAAATTAGGAAAGCACCAAGCCTTAAAACTTTTCTCTTTAGGTATTCTCAGCATGCTATATCTCTTTAGGTGAAAAAAACATAAATTGGGCTTTGAGTTAGTTTTATTCTCTTCCCGACAGGCAGAATTTCTTCGCCACTTCGATTCATTAGTCGTGAGACCTTCCGGGAGAAAGAATACTCTATTTCTAGAGATGGCCCCTTTAGCCAACATATTGCAAAATCCTGCCCACTTTTTCGAAAATTGAAAACCTGGGCTTTTGGGTGAAACTCTTTCCCTTTAAATTCACTTCCTTGAAGAAAGGATATCATATTTTTAAGGGCTGAGAAGCTGGGTCTTTTCCTCCAAGGTTGATTCCGATTGTCAATGAGCCCATAACCAGGTGAAACGAGTTGCCACCAGTAGACTCTCTTCACCATCCCGCTTGCGAGTGAAAGAATAAAATAACGAATAAGGTAATCAGCTTGTTCTTTCTCACTGACATTGGGCCTCCCTGCTGCAGGAGAATATTTCCCTGTGCCCTTTAAGGGCCAGTTCATCTCTGTAATCCACAACTCAAGACCCTCCGCAGCGCAGCAGTCGACGATAGCTCTCAACAGGGCGACCTTTTTCGAGAGGTTGAAGCCAAACTGCTTGTTTTCAGGTGCACCTTTTCTATCGACATAAAGGAGAGAGCTAACCACATCAAAAGGAATCTCCGCTAAAACTGGAGGATAAAGATGAAATTCAAAATCAATCACAGCAGGACCTACAAGCTTTACCCCATGAAACCTTGCCAACTCAAGGGCAGGTTTTACAAGCTCAAGGTATTCTCGATGATTCCATACTCCCCACTTTGTTCTGTTCCAGGCATGTCCGACCTCAAAGAAGGATGAGAAGGGGCTGAAGCGAAGGAAAGCTTCTCTCAGGAAAGACCTCCAGCGAATGCCTTCCAGAACATCATCTCTGTTTTGGAGCAAAGCAACGGTTACCTCAAATCCCCTCAGAAATAAAAGCTTCAGGAAATTTTCGTAAGATTTTATCCTTTCCCTCTCCCACGAAGGAATACGCACCAAAGTCTTCTTTACTCCTGTCTCACTCAAGAATTTAACAATTTCCTCATTTCTTCCTTCAAGAGGTGAAACCGAGACTCCGCAAGAGTCGCCAATTTTCAGAGGAACATGATACATCAGTTTTGTGTAGCTTCTGTAAAGAGAAATAACAGGGAATGCCAGGCAAATATTTTTACTTAATATTTCTAAATAGGCATGAGCATGCCCCAGATGATGCTTGAGACGCTTGCTTCGAGAAGCCACATTATGGGGCTGGTCGGCGTAAGGGTTCCATTTGAAGTGAGAACTCATTTATTGAAGCCTCAAAATCTGAGCAAGCTTCTTCAAACGAAGCCTCTTCTTAAGGAGAAGATAATGAGAGTAACACATTTTATTAATTTTGTAGCACAAAAAGATAGGTTTTTTTACTTTTTCTGCCCTGAAGTACTTTTTCAAAAATAGAAATTGATATTCACCTGGAATCCCGAATCTAATCAGGTTCTTTACTCTCATGAAGAGGGTAATCTTTTTTTTTATTCTAATGCGATTGGTATCAACGAGATAAAACTTAAACCCCTCTTTTTCATCTTTAGAGACCAAGACATTCCCATCTGAAAGATCACGATGGAGAATCCCGCTCTCATGGCAGGAGAAGACATATTTGGCTAGAGCAGAGAGAAAACCTTCATACTCTGAAGGAGGGAGCATTTGCCAGTAATGCCTCAATTCCTTCGCACCAGAAATCCGCTCACTCAAGAAATAACCCGTCTTCTTTGAAAAATGCCCTCTCTTCTCGAGATAAGCAATAGGGAAGGGCGTATCAATCCCTACTTTTCTGAGGATGTTTGAAGCTCTCCATGCCTTCCGAGCCTTTCCCGGGGAAAAAAAGGCCTTTACCCTCTCTACCCCTTGAGGACGAAACTCCTTGACTACCACTTCTATCTCCATGTTTTGGTCGAGGGGAAGAGTCACAATTCCGAGGCGATTTCGTCCCCGGTGGAAGATGATGCTATCTTTTCTCTCCAAGATTCCCTCGCAATCTTCGAGGGCCTGAAGGAAACTGGGCTTCTCATAAGAATCACTCACCCGCCCTTGATAAGAAGGTAAAATTAACTCCTTCCCGAACTCTTTCTCCATCCAAGTCCTCACCGTTTCCTCAATTGACCGCTTTCTCCTTAAGTATGGCAGCCAGTCTTTTTCCTATTTCAAGGGGAGAAAACTCTCGTAAGACTAAATTAAATCCATTTTCAGCTATTTTCTCCCTGAGAGAGGCATCCTCCCTTAATTCAAGGATGGAATCTGCCAGATTTTTGGGGTCAGTGCCTTCACTGAGAAAAATATTTTCCCGATGTTTGAAGAATTCACGTATAGCAGGAGAGTCAGCAGTCACCACCGCCTTCCTCATCGCCATAGATTGAAATATTTTATGGGGAACTATCTGCCTAGCCTTCTTTGAGCTCCCAAATACACCAAGACACAGGTCGGAATTGACTATCTTTTCAGGGAGCTTTCGCTGAGGAAGCCAGCCTCCAAACCTTATGTTCTCGAGATTTAGTTCTGAAGCCAGGGACTTTGCTAAAAGCAAAGTCTCGCCTCCCCCCACAAGCTCAAAGCTTATCGAGCCATCCTTTTCCTCAAGGATTTTAGCCGCTCTCACGATATTATCCACTCCATGAAGGGGAAGAAAAGATCCAAAAAAAAGAACTCTAAACTTTCCATCTTCTTTTCTTTTGTTTTTAACCTTGGAAAGGTTGAAGATCTCATCATCAAAACCAACGGGAATCACTCTGATTTTTTCCTGAGGGATGGTGAATGTCCGCGAATAATATTTCTTGTGAGCTTGTGTGTCTGAAAGAACAAGGTCAGAGAGGTTAAATGCCAGGCGGTCAATCATAAAATTCCAGCGCGCCTGCCAAGAGCTTTCGGGTTTCCTTTTTCTATCCAAAATCTTCGTTTCAAACCTGGAAGCCAGAGGGTCAAAGATTATTTTTTGGGAGGAAAGAAGGGAAAGCATTTTTGCTAGGGGTACGTCTTTATGGCAGAACTCGGGGACAAAGATGTAATCAGTCTTAACTAATTTACCTAAAGAAGTGAGAAAAAGCAGGGGATATCTCAACCAGAATCTATATTTTGGTGAGACTCTCCGTTCAACAACTTCAAGTCCAGATAAGATTAAGCCTTTTTTGATTATGTTATTGCGCGGATAATCCCTCGCATAACCCCCTACAAAAAGCACTCTCATCGCCTGCTAAAAATATCACCCTCATCTTGCCCTGTCAATCATTTCAAAAAATCAGAAAGAGGAATAGGAAAAAGAAGAAGAGCTCATATCTTTGGAAAGTAGATTACTGAGCTCACTTGGGGCTCTTTACTTCCTGGAAAGGGTCTTCTCTCTTCTCTGAACTCTGTTGACGGGGAAAGGTTCTTGAGATAATATACCAGAACGGAGAAAAAAATGGCTATAGATTCAGAGCTTCTTGCAATTCTCGCCTGTCCTCTCTGTAAGACAGAGGTAAAGCTCACTTTAGATGAAAAAGGCCTCAAGTGTGTTAAATGCCATAGGGTTTATCCCATTAAAGAGGATATCCCGGTCATGCTCATTGAAGAGGCGACAATTGAGCCAGGAAGGGAAACAAAAGATTGACCCATTTTCCTTGAGGAAAATTCTTCTCATCAGGCTAAGACGAATCGGGGATATCGTCATGACTACTCCTGCTATCTCAGGCCTCAAAGAAAAAATTCCCCACGCCTCCCTCACCTATATAGTCGAAGAGCCCTACCGTCAGCTCGTGGAAGGAAATCCGAGCTTGGATGAGATATTCGTCTTACCTGCCCACCAGAAAAAGAGAGAATTCCTCCGCTCTCTCTTCCAAATACGTCGGAGAAGATTCGATGCTGTCATCGATTTTCATGGAGGACCAAAGGCTTCGTGGATAACTATCTTCTCCGGCGCAAGATGGAAGGTGGGTTATAAGTCAAAATATAAGAGCTTCATCTATGATGCTACTGTCCCCAGAAAGAAAGCTTCTGGTCATTTCCACAGTGTAGAAAACCATGTGAATCTCATCAGAGCCCTGGGAGTTAGGGTTGATTCCATCCCCCCCTTATTTCTTCCTCAGCCTGAGGATAAAGAGAAAGAGAAGATAGAGCGACTCATTAGAGAGAATAATCTAGAGGATGTAAGCCTGATTATTCTTCACATAAGTGCAGGTAACGAATTCAGGAATTGGGGGCTGAGAAACATCATAACTCTTATCAATCTTTTCTCTCCTCACCGGAAGGCAAGGGTCATCCTCGTCGGCTCTGAAAAGGAGAAGAAAATAGAACGAGAAATCAGGAAAAGCTCTCAGGCTGAGTTCCTTTCCTTGGTAGGGAATTTAAACTTGAGAGAACTGAGAGAGATTATCTCCCGGGCCTCACTCTTCGTAGGGCCTGATAGTGGACCGATGCATATAGCTGCTTCCACCTCAACTCCAATCGTGGCCCTCTTCGGTCCCACTCTTCCGGAAAACTTTTCTCCCTGGAAAGCCAGGGCAGTCATTCTCGAAAAAGACTTCTCTTGCCGCCCCTGCCGCCAGAAGCACTGCGTCTACGAAGATTTCAGATGCCTGAGAAGCATCTCGCCCGAGGAAGTTTACCAAAAGTGTTTGAATTTCCTCTCTATTTAAGGAAAATTAGAATTCTAAGAAAAGCCATGAAGGCGAGAATAAAACTCAAAAATCAGTCCCAGAAGTCAGAAAATGATAACAAGTGATTTCCTCTCGAACCTCCAAAAGATTCCTTCAAGAATTAAAGAGCCTCTTCCTGTTTTGATTTCCCTCTATCTATTATTCTCGATGGTCTCCATTAGCCTGAGCCAAATATTCCTCTCCCTTTCCCTCCTTCTCTGGGTTATTCTTCTCCTCAAGGAAAAACTTAAACCAGAATTCCCTTCCTTTTTCTGGCCTCTCCTAGTCTATTCCGCCTTCTCCCTTCTCTCCTCATTCTTTTCAGTCAACGTGGCTGTAAGCCTGAAAGACTCAAGAGAGCTCCTCCTCTATCTCCTTATTCCCGTGGTCTACATGGGGTTTAAAGGTCAAACGAGCATCTCTAGAGTTAACCTCGCCCTTCTTTCCTCCGCCTTTTTAAACCTTTTTTATTCATTCTACCTCTATCTCTTTAAAGAAAATCCGGGGGGAAGAATCACAGGCTTCATGGGACATTACATGACCCAAGCAGGCATCTTGCTCCTTTTCAGCACCATGGCGCTCAGCATGCTTTTATTTTCAAAAGAGAGAATAAAGTATGCTTGGGGAGTTGCTTTCCTTCTCGCCCTCATCGCCCTCACGTTCACCCTGACGAGGAGTGCCTGGATCGGGCTAATCTTCGCTTCCTGCTTACTCCTCTTTCTCTTTAAACCCGTCTCCCTAGTTATCCTCCCTCTCCTGGTTGCTCTCTTTTATCTCTCGAGCCCGAGCTTCGTCAAAAAAAGAGCCTTGAGTATCTTCAACACCAAGACCTTATCGAATAAACAGAGAATCGAATACTTGAGGACAGGATTAAAAATAATAGGGGATTATCCATTGTTTGGCACAGGACCAGACACTGTAGAAATGGTATGGCAGATGCCGAAATACAGGAAATGGCTTTCAGAAGAAGCGGCACGAAACGTTCATCTCCATAACAACATCATTCAGATTGGAGCCGAGAGGGGTCTTTTGAGCCTTACTGCCTGGCTTGCCTTCATAGCATGGGTTTTTGTTGCTCTCGCAAGGCTAATCAAGAACAGGTCTCCCTCTCTCTTCCCCTTAACTTCTGCTGCCCTAGCCGCCACTCTGGCTCTCTTCGTTTCAGGAATGTTTGAATACAATTTCGCTGACTCAGAAGTAACGACTCTCTTCCTTTACCTTATTACAATACCCTTTGCCCAGAGAAAACAAATTTATCATTCTTCCCCGGGGGAAAAAGATGACTCCAGATAATTATAAAAGAATAAAAATAATTGTCAGGAATTTCCAAAAGAAGAAGGTCCTTGTTCTGGGTGATTTGATGATGGATAAATACATCTTCGGTGACGTTTCCCGCATCTCACCTGAGGCACCTGTTCCTGTTGTTGAAGTTACAAAGGATTTGCGATGCTTAGGTGGTGCAGGAAACGTGAGCCGCAACCTTGAATCACTCGGCTGTTCCTCGATTTTGGTCGGTGTCGTAGGAGATGATGATGAAGGAAGATGGATACGGGAGAACGTCTCTGAAAGCCGAGGGATATTCGTCGACCCCAAAAGACCCACGACCACAAAAACAAGAATCATAGCCCATCAGCAGCAAATAGCGCGTATCGACATTGAAAAGAGAAGTGACATCTCAAAGGAAATGGAAACCATCATCCTCGACTTCATAAAAAGCCAAAATTATGAAGGAATTCTGATCTCAGATTACAACAAAGGGATTTTGACTCGTGGATTGATGAGGGAACTCATTCCCTTCGCCCAAAAGAAAAATATCCCGATTTTTGTTGACCCCAAGATAGAAAATTTTTTCCTCTACTCCCCTGTAACTCTCATCACTCCCAATCATCACGAAGCAGAAAAAATCGTTCATCATCCTTGCCTCAGCGACTCTCAGGTGGAAAAAGCGGGAGAAACAATCCTCAATAGAATATCGTCACGCTACCTAATTCTTAAAAGAGGGGAAAGAGGAATGAGTGTTTTCGAAAGGGGGAAAAAGGCTCTGCACATTCCGGCTATTGCCAAAGAAGTATATGATGTCACAGGAGCTGGAGATACAGTGATTGCCACGGCGACTCTTGCCCTTCTTGCTGGCGCTTCCATCATCGAAGCCGCAATCATGGCTAATGCTGCAGCTGGAATAGTTGTAGGGAAACTGGGAACAGCCACCGTAAACCAAGAAGAACTGCTCGCTTCACTCAGGACATATAATCCTAAATCAAGAAAATTTAACTGCCCTTAATAAATCATGATTCGGGGTAAACCTCTTCTCAAAATTATTGATTTCTAGATAAGTAATCTTAGGTTACATTCTTTTTTTTATCCGTTTTTCTTCTGGTCCAAGAAAATTTATGGTTCATCTCCAGATTAGTTAATAAAAATATTAATCTTCGCAGGAGTAATTGAGAGATGTCATTGAGGAAACCGTGGGAATAAGAGCGGCGAAATAAACTGGAGAATGAAAGATAGACTCTTTTGTGCTCTCTCAATCTTAACCCTCAAAATTAAAAGATGAAATGTTTCCCTTTTCCTTTTTTCCCTATGAGTTTTTACCGACTAATTTAGAGAAGAGCCAAATTTTAATGCAGGAACTTGATCCTCTCATCCCCCATCCATCCCTTGTTTCCAAACATCTTCCCTCAGATTTTATTCCCCTCAATCAATACCATCGCTTCAGAAAGTCCTCAAACACGCTCTCCCCCTTCATAATTCATCCCCTTTCCTAATGCCTTCATTAAACCTGAGGGACCTTTAATTTAGCGCCAAAACTTATTATAATCATATGTAAGTAAAAATGTGTGGCGTTATCGGGGTCATTGGAAATCAGGATGCCTTCAGAGAAATCTACCAGGGACTCCTGGCTATCCAGCATAGAGGTCAGGACTCTGCGGGCATAGTTACCTATGATGGGCGTATCCACATCAAAAAAGGAAATGGACTCGTAAGAGATATTTTCACTCTGGAGAATGCTCAGCGCTTGAAGGGAAACATCGGAATAGGTCATACTCGCTACCCTACAATTGGGGGGGGAGGAGGAGAGGATGCTCAACCATTTCTTGTGAATTCTCCTTTTGGAATCATCATGGCTCACAATGGAAACGTGATCAATTATGCAGAGTTAAAAAAAAACCTTTTTGAAAAATATCAGCGCCTCCTGAACTCTGAAAATGATGTTGAAGTCATTCTCAACATCTTTGCTCAGGAGCTGGAAGAGCAGAAAGCAAAAAGGCTAAAGCCCAGCAACATCTACTCAGCTGTCAAGGGAGTATTCGAGAAAGTCAAAGGAAGTTATTCGGTTGTGGCTTACATAGTCGAACAAGGGATGGTTGCCTTCAGAGATCCTCATGGAATAAAACCGCTTGTCTATGGGAGAAGGAAGGATGGCTTACTCACCTCTTACGGGATTGCTTCTGAAAGTGTTTCCTTGAACATCATGGGTTTTTCTGACATTAAAGACGTCAGACCCGGAGAAGTCATCTTCATTGATAGGGATCGCCATCTCCATCGCCGCAAAGTAGCAAGCCGTCCCCATACACCCTGTCTCTTTGAATGGGTCTATTTCGCCCGACCTGATTCATTCATTGAAGAGGTAAATGTGTATGAATGCCGGGTTATGCTGGGTCATTTTCTCGCGGATGAGATTAAAAAGCATAAACTGGCAATCGATGTCGTCGTCCCTGTCCCAGATTCAGCTCGTGATGCAGCCATCGAAATCGCGCGCAAACTCAACTTGAGATACAGAGAAGCCCTGGTCAAAAATCGCTATATTGGTCGCACATTCATCATGCCTGCAGATCAAGCGAGAAAGACATCGGTCCGACAGAAGCTAAATCCCATCGCCTCAGAGCTCAAAAATAAAAATGTTCTTCTTGTCGACGATAGCATCGTGAGAGGAAACACATCTCGAGCCATTATCCAGCTTGTCCGTGAATGCGGTGCAAAAAAGGTTTATTTTGCTTCTTATTCTCCCCCTTTGAGATTCCCGTGCGTGTACGGTATAGATATGCAAAGCAAGACAGAATTTGTGGCTCGGGATGCAACCTTAAAAGAAATAGCTAAAAGAATAGGAGCTGATGAGGTAATTTATCAGACCCTTGAATCACTCAAAAAAGCAGTGCGCATGGGAAACAGGAAACTAAAAGACTTCTGCGCTGCATGCTTTGATGGCATTTATCCAACAGGCGATGTCACCCCTGAAATTCTTAAAGCAATAGAAGAAGAAAGGCGGCAAGCCCAGGAAAATCAGCTCGAGCTAAACCTCTAAGCCTCTCTTTACTTCATGAGAGAAAATTAAATTTGAGATATTCCCTCTTTTGCTCTCCAGAATTCTAAGAGTTCATAAAGGGTTTGAGAAAGGGGAATCTCAGGGCGCCAAGATGTCCTCTTCTTCAATTTTTCACAATCACCCACAAGATAAGGGATGTCAGCCTTCCTGAATTTCTGCCAGTCCACAACCACCTCTATCTTTTTTTTTGAAAAAGAAAGAAGAGTGGCTAAGATTTCCTTAAGAAGCACACCTTTCCCTGAACAAACATTGTAAATTTCGCCGCTTTCTCCTTTCTTCATAAGAAGAAGGTAAGCCTTAACCACATCCCTGACATCGCTGAAGTCTCTTCTAAGCTCACAATTCCCTACTCTTATTATTGGTTCAATTTCTCCCCTTTCGATTCGGGCAATCTGAAAAGCCCAATCGGAACAGACAAAATCATTACTCTGACCAGGTCCTGTGTGAGGAAAGGAGCGGACAATGATGATATCCATGTTTTCAACTCTGGAATAGAAACGAGACAAAATTTCACCGCTTAGCTTGGTGAAAGCATAGGGACTCAGAGCCTCGCAGGAGTCCTCTTCCTTTAATGCCCTCGAATCATGAGCCAAAAGACCATACACATCAGAGGAACTCACAAAGAGAATGCGAGCCTTGGGTGCCTCCTTCCTAAGAGCCTCAAAGAGATTGAAGGTGCCCATGAGATTTGTTTCTAAAGTTTCTTTTCTCCTCTCCCAGGAATGTCTAACATTGGAGAGGGCTGCCAGATGAATGACCCATTCCGGTTTTGTCATCTTAAGACAAAAAGCCACTTCCTCCTCTTTACGAAGGTCGAGATGGAAAATTTTCTTTCCCTTAGCCACCGGAAAAAACTCGGGTCTTTCAGGAAATGATGTTCCCTGAATTTCATATCCCTCACTTTCCAAGAGATTGAGGAGATGGGTTCCCACAAACCCTGTTGCTCCTGTGACAAAAACTCTCAGACTCACATCAAACCCGTTCTCTCCAGTAATCGAGGAGGTCTCTAAGAGACTTCTCCAAAGGAATCTCGGGTTTCCAATCGGTAAGAGCCATGAACTTCGTAGAATCGGATAAAAGAATGGGTACATCGGAAGGCCTGAGTCTCTGGGGGTCGACCTCAACCCTGACATTTATCTTGCTCAGGGAGAGGAGAATATCCAAGATTTCTCTCATCGAATGATTCTTCCCACTTCCGATGTTGTAAACCTCCCCATCCTCTCCTTTTTCCAGGCATAACCAGTAGGCTTTCACAATATCCCGCACATCTGTAAAATCCCTTCTCGCCTCTAAATTACCGACATGCACCACTGGCTCTCTTTTCCCTTTTTCAACCTCTGCTATTTGCTTTGCAAAATTAGAGCAGATGAAGACCTCTCCCCTTCGAGGTCCGGTATGATTGAATCCTCTGGTGCGGACTATTCTCATCCCGTAGCTCTTGTGATACTGATAACCGAGTAAGTCCTGGGCAACCTTGCTCACTGCATAAGGACTCAGAGGCCGTAGAGGATTGCTTTCCTTCATCGGAATTTCTCCAGGATAAACAAACCCGTATTCTTCACTCGAGCCAGCGACCTGAATCCTGGGATTAAGTCCTAGGCTCAAGATAGCTTCAAAGAGATTAATCTGGCCAATCACATTTATCAAAAAAGTCTCAGTAGGAGACTTCCAGGAAAAGGGAACATAACTTTGGGCAGCAAGGTGGAAGATGCGATCTGGTTTTGACTCCGCCAAGGCTTTCTTCAAAGAGACAATATCTTTTATATCAGCCTCAATTAATTTGAGCCTATTTTGGAGATGGAGAATGTTATCCATCCTGCTTCGCCAGCGCACTGTCCCGAATACTTCTACCCCTTGCTGATTTTCCAAGATGTATTCAGCAAGATGACTACCCGCAAACCCCGTTATTCCCGTGATTAAGACTCTCATCATCCCTCCTCAGGTTGAATCATTCTCAGAGAAAGAGAAACTTCAAGCAAAATTTTTTAGCTTTCCTCTCTCTTTTTTTAAGATTAACATTCCATGTTTATGAAAACTAAGAGCTTAAAGAAATAAAGCGATAAGGAATCAATCCTCATCTTCGGTTTCTGTACCATTCGGCGTAAAATCTCTGATATTCCCTGCTCTTCTCTCTTATATCTTTCCACCATTTCCTATTCTGCTTGTACCAGCTTATTGTCTTCTCCAGAGCCTCGCTGAAATTCGTCTCTGGCTGCCACCCAAGAGACTTTATCTTACTCCAATCAAGGGCATATCTTCGGTCATGCCCCAAACGATCGGGAACAAGTTTAATCAAGCTTCTCGGTTTCTGAAGGAAATCAACAATCATCTGGGCTAAGACTATGTTCTCCACCTCATTGTTTGCCCCTACATTGTATGCCTCCCCGAATCCTCCCTTTTTCATCACCACTTCTATTGCCCTACAGTTGTCTTCCACATACACCCAATCGCGGACATTTCTTCCATCTCCATAGAGAGGGAGAGAGACATCTTCTAAGGCGTTGGTCACGAAAAGGGGGATGAATTTTTCTGGATATTGATAGGGTCCGAAATTATTGCTAGGTCGGATGATGATGATGGGTAGATTAAAAGTTTTGAAGTAAGCATACGCCATCCTGTCTGCTCCCGCCTTGCTTGCCGCATATGGTGAGGAAGGATTAAGAGGAGAATCCTCGCTGAAGTATCCCTCTGCGAGACTTCCGTAGATTTCATCAGTAGAAATATGGATGAAAAAGTGCACCTGAGAACCCTTCCTCCTCAATCCCTCCAGGAGAACATAGGTTCCATAGACATCTGTAAGGACAAATTCTCCCGCATCGAGGATGGAGCGATCTACGTGGGTTTCGGCTGCAAAATGGACCACACCTTCTACTCTCTCCAGGAGCTTATTCACCAGCTCTTTATCTCGAATATCTCCCTTAATAAATTCATATCGAGGATCACCTTCAATGTCTCTTAGATTCTCCAAATTGCCAGCATAAGTCAGTTTATCCAGATTGATTACTTTAAGGTTAGGATATTTATTAAGCATGTAGCGGATGAAGTTACTACCTATGAAGCCTGCCCCGCCAGTGATAAGCAGAGTCAAGCCGTCTAATCTTCTTTCTTCAGCCATCCTTTCTACTCCAGTCGTAAGGGATGTCGTTTAGATGGGGGTCGAGACGCTGCTCATCAGGAGCTTCATGGTTATAGGCTTCGGTGGGAACATTAACGATGATTGCCTCCTCATTACTCACGCACATCCAGCCATGATAGACTCCAGCGGGTATCTGAATCAATTCAGGATTGTAAATTCCTATATAAAACTGGTTAATTTCTCCATAGGTTGGAGAATCTTCCCGAGGGTCATAAAGCGCAAGCTTTATCATCCCCTGAACACAGGCCACATTATCTGTCTGTTTTTCGTGCTTGTGCCAGGCCTTCACCACTCCAGGATAGGTTGTGGTCATATAAACCTGACCAAATTTTGAGAAAAGCTTATCGTCATTGCGAAGAATCTCCATCACTCTTCCCCTCTCATCAGGAATGACTCTAAGCTTTTTTGTCTTCACTCCATCTATCATGGCACCCTCCTCAAACAAGTTCTCTTCTTATTTTATTCCTATCTCGCTCTTATCGCCCACCATGAATCTATACACAGAGGGCCGAGGTGGGCACTTATATATTTTCACCTCTCTTCCGATGAGGCTTTCATCTATCCGGCTTCCCACATCGCAAATCTCGCTCCCTTCCATCACGATGCTGTGTTCTATTTCAGTGCGGACGATTCTGCATCTTCTCTGGATGGAGGTGAAAGGACCGATATAGGAATCTAAAATCTCTGTTTCTGCCCCGATTATAGCAGGACCGCGAATGATGCTGTTTTTGACCACCGTTCCAGCCTCAAGAATAACCTGCCCATTTATTCGGGAAGCCTCATCTACGTAACCCTCAGATAAACCTGTTATTCCTTCCAGAATCAATCGATTTGCCTCAAGAAGGTCCTCTATCTTGCCCGTGTCCTTCCACCAGCCTGTGACGAGGTGAGGATGAACTTCGTAACCATGGTCAACAAGGTACTGGATGGCATCCGTAATTTCTAACTCGTTCCTCCAGGAAGGTTTTATGGCTTTAACTGCCTCAAAGATGTGGCAATCAAACATATAAACACCCACAAGAGCAAGGTTGCTTCGGGGGTGCTTCGGTTTTTCCACTAGCCTGACTACTTTCCCATCCTTCAGCTCAGCCACACCAAACATTTGGGCATTGGGAACTTTTGTAAGAAGAATCAAGGAGTTTGGTTTTTTCTCCTTAAATTCTTTCACCAAGGATTTAATCCCACTCTTGAGGATGTTATCTCCAAGATACATCACGAAAGAATCCTTCCCCAGAAAGTCTTCCGCAATCATCACTGCATGAGCCAATCCGAGCGGTGCTTCCTGCTCTATATAAGAAATTCGCACTCCCCAGCGACTTCCATCCCCAACGGCATCAATTATTTCTTTCTTCGTCTCCCCGACCACAATCCCAATCTCCTCAACCCCAGCTTCCTTCAACGCCTCGATGCCATAGAAGAGAACAGGTTTGTTGGCCACAGGGACAAGCTGTTTTGCCTGCGTGAAGGTAAGCGGACGAAGCCTTGTCCCTTTTCCCCCGCTTAAAATCAATCCCTTTAATCTTGTCATCTTAAAACCCAATTCCTCCTAAAAAATCTGTAGTCTTTCCGATATTGCCCAGGCCTATTGATACCCGAAATTGTGTCTCCGGTCTTTCGCGGAAATAGAATATCTTGAGGTCCACCCTGAAATCAAGGCACTGGTAATGGTAGATGAACATGAAAGCCGAATAAAGCATCTTCCTTTCCTGGATGTTGAAATCAATCTCAGCCTGGGTTTCAGTCGAAAGCTGAGGAATTTTCAGGCCTGCGTATAGTCCTACCTGATGCCGATTCCAGACTGACATCTTTTGATACGGATTTATGCTCTTGTACCAGTTCACCCTCAGAAACGTATTGTCCAAGGGAGAACCAAGATTCGCTCCCAGACGCAGACTTGAAAATGTTCTGTAGTAAGGATTGAAATTTGCGGTGAAATCAAGGCTATAATTTTTTAGGGGATAAAAACGAAGATAGGCCGAGAGGTCTGAAAATTCAGGTATTTTTCCATCCACTCGATAACGGCTCAAGGGACCTTCTTCGGGAAGAAGATAGAAATTTTGAGAAAATCCCAAGGTAAATATCTCCCGGGGCATATTATCTTCCTTGATGATGATGCGATTGGTGAGACCGTAACGGAGGTAATGATTTCGCGAAAGATAACCAGCGGTAATTATCCTTTGAGACGACTCCAGAGGGCTTTCATATTTATAGGAAAAGGTTGGCTCTATGATGTGCTTCAGTTTCGGTTCGTTCAAGGAATCATAGAATATTTTATAGAAAACAGGGCCGATGAATTCAACGTCAAAAACATAATTATTGGTGAAGAGATGTTCATCCACAACTGTCTTTGTCCCCGGAGCATAACTCTGGAAATAATAGGCAAATCTTGCTGAAAGGGAAGAATTTATAGTCAACCAGGGAATCGAAGTTAGGGGGAAACTAAGACAAGGATTAAAGGTGAGGCTCTGCGATTTCTTCTGGCTTCCAGCCTCATAATCAGTATCCCACCCATATTCCCAGCGAGTAAAATTAGAAGTAAAGGAAAAAAATAGAGGTGAAAACAATTTTATTTTTGAACTGGAGAATGAGGCCTCAGGGAAATTGTTCTTTATGATAGAGCCATCCCTCTGCGAAAAATAAGTTTCAAACCTTGAGACTCTGAGGTTAAGATTAAAAGAGGACCATGACCTTGAGAGATAAACTTGAGAGTTTCTGTTAGAAATAACAGCTCTCTTAAAATTATTATCGAATTCTCTTAAAAAATCATAGGAGCTCTGATAGTCAACTTTGGCAACAAGATTAAAATTATAGGGCAGGGGATGATTGTGATTGAGACGAATTATGTAGGCACTTTGAGGTTCATTACTCTCCACATTTTTCCTGAAGTCAAAATAGTAGAGGTTAAGCTCTCCTCCTGTACCTTCAGAAAAAAGGTATCTGTACTCAAGCCCGCCCCCGATGCCTCGGGCAGAATAAAAATCCACATTCAGCGTTGCATCCATGTTTCTCTTCAGCGCCCAGTAGAAACTTTGGGAGATGAAGAAACCTTTTGGCCCTGAGTGGCCGATTTGAGGCATCAGGAATCCAGTTGACCTTTCTTTATCCAAAGGATATTTCAAGTAAGGAAAATAAAAGACGGGAATACCTTTTATCCTCAAGAGCATACCCCACATCTCTATATACTTATCCTTCTTGAAATCAGCCCTGGAACAGGAAAAATCCCAGCGAGGCACAGGTTGAGTGCAGGAAGTAATCCTTGCCTTCTCAAAGCGGTACAAGTCTTGCTCTTTTCTCTCTATGTTATCGGCTTCATAAAAGATGGTTGGTTGAATCATCCCGAAAACTTTTCTCAGCTCCCCCTCAGAAGAATGGAGGTTGAACCTTATTTCTTCTGCACTAATCACCTCATCCGGTGTCTGAAGAACAACGTTACCACTGGCAAAGACATCTTTGCTCTCTGTATCAAGCTCAATCCTGTCTGCAAGAAGCTTTATATTTTTGTAAATGACTTCCACATTCCCGGAGGCCACAATCCTCTTTTCTACCCTCTCACTATGAGCGGCAATAATCTTCACTTCTTCAGAAATCTGGTTCTCCTCTTGAAGGCAAAATAAACAAGTCCCTAGAGAAAGAAAAAGAGAAAAATAAAAAATTATTTTTTTCAATTTAGAAAAATTTATCATAACCTCCACCTCTAATCAATAGCAGTTTACCTTCTTGAATGGTTCGAAGGCTTTAAGATAGAATTTGAGTCATTCTAGAGTTGTATATGTTTAAAGGTCAAAGATATGGTATGATAAAATAAATTATGAATAAGTTCTTTTCTAAGATCGATTTTAAAAGGGTTGCCGAACTCAGTTCCCTCGTCCTTATGTTGCCCTCCTCAATTGCAGTAGGACTATTCATCGGCTATTACCTGGATAAGCTCTTCCGAACTCAGCCCTGGCTCCTCTTAGTCTTTACAGTTCTCGGAATTTTTTCTGGATTTTATAGTCTGATAAGAGGAATCATAAGACAGAAAGAGCTTTGATTTTAGAAAAAAAGAGAGGCAGAGAAAAGATAAAAAATGAAGGCCATAGGAATCGAAGAGAAAATCCTGAGAAGAATACCTCTTGAAATCATCCTCATCTCTTTTTTTGTTTCTCTTGCAAGCCTAGCCTTTTTTGATGCCCTTTCTTCTCTCTTCATCTTTTCGGGTGGAGCTTTCTCTGCCTTAAGCTTCTTCTGGCTCAATCGGTCTCTTTCTAAGCTCCTCATGGGTGAGAAGAAAAAGGCCCTCAAATCTACCTTGATTTTTTACCTCATCCGCCTTGTGTTGATTCTTACTATTTTTTTCATTATAATCTTTTTCTTTTCAAAAAAAATAATTGCTTTTATAGCTGGCTTTTCAATCATTATCTTGGTTATCTTTCTTGAAACTTTAGTAGCCGCTTTCAAAGGAAAAGAATGGAAGAACTAGAACACAGTCTGTTTATTGTTCGCTTCTTCAACAAACTCTTCGGCAAGCCTCTCTCCTATTTGCTCGGTTTGGTGGGGATAGAAATTCAGAATCCTGAAAAACTCTTCCCTGACCATGTGGTGATGGTAATCATCGTTGTTTTCTTCCTCATCCTCTTTTTTGGATTATGCGTAAGAAGATTAAGACTTGTGCCTTCAAAACTCCAGAGTGCTCTTGAGCTCATCATCGAAATTTTTGAAGGACTCCTCATAGACACTATCGGAGAAAGAGGAAAGAAGTACTTGCCGCTAATCGCAACCATAGGTATTTTCATCCTAGTTTGCAACCTTCTCGGTCTCGTGCCCGGGTTTATGTCTCCCACAAGCAAGCTCAATGTTACCGCTGGCTGTGCCCTGGTGGTCTTCTTCTATTACCACTGGCAGGGAATTAAATCCCAGGGACTACTTAAATACCTCAAGCAATTCACAGGTCCCATTCCTTTTCTTGCCCCTCTCCTTCTACCTATCGAAATCATCAGTCATTTTTCCCGTCCCGTCTCTCTTTCCCTGCGTTTGTTCGGCAACATTTTTGCAGAGGAATTGCTCATCGTGATCATTGCCTCGATTCTTCCTTTTTTCCTTCCACTTCCCTTTATGGCGGTTGCTATCTTTACTTCAGTCATCCAAGCCTTTGTATTCGTGCTTCTCGCCTGTATCTATATCTCAGGAGCCATAGCTCATGAAGAAGAACATTAATCTCTAAAAGGAGGACAGATGAGAAAAAAACTAAAATTTTTAATTCTCTTCTTTATTTTTGCCGTTCTGGCAAGCACTGAACTGCTGGCACAGGAGACATCATTGGACTCAAATAGGGCCTCCCTCTTCAAATTATCGATAATCGTTAGCGGAGCAATAATCACCCTTGCCTCAGCCGCGGGTGCTTTTTCTCAAGCAAAGGCTATCAGCAGCGCCTGCGAGGGGATTTCCAGGAACCCAGGCTCAGGCCCTCACATCCGCGTCCCACTCATCTTTGCCCTAGTCTTGATTGAAACTCTAGTGATTTACGCTCTTCTCATTGCCATCATCATCCTCATGATTCAGTGGGGGAAATACGCTTAAAAAAATCGGATGAAGTTTCCGCTCTTTGAGATCTTAAAAATATCCGTAAAGCGCTTCAATGAAGATAAATGCGGTAACTTTGCTGTCACCATTTCTTATTTTGCTCTCCTCTGTGCCGTCCCCCTCATAGCTCTCTTTGCCGTCATCACCACCAAAATCCTGGGCGGAGGCTCTGAGATAGCATTCAGAAGCCTCAATCTCTTCTCAGAAGAATTCTTTGGAAAATTAGACCCTTATTTTTTCGAAAGAATTCGCTCTCTATCCCGAAACATCACAAGCCTGGGCTGGTTCGGGTTTCTGGGTTCACTCGTGGCTGCAAGCTTCCTCTTTTCCAACTTGATTTATGCCATTAACTTTATCTTCAAGGCAAACTACCAGAAATCTTTTTTCTACAACAGACTCTTAGAATATACAATCATGTTTCTCATCGGAATCATCATGCTCATTTCTCTGGTAATCACCGTCATCTGGACTGCCGTGCATCGAACGGTAAGAGAAAGTGTGATTGTCCGCAATTATATAAACCCGGATGTGGTCTCCTTCGTCGACAACTTCTTCATCCAGTACCTGATCCCCTTTTCGCTTACCTTCCTCGTTTTCTTTTCCATCTATAAATTCATCCCCGAGGTCAAGGTTCATACCCGGGCTGCCGCAATGGCAGCAGGAATTGGCACAATTCTCTGGGAATTTTCCAAGAGGCTTTTTGCCTTCTACGTGGCGCACTTTTCGGCCATAGGAGTGGTCCTTTCTCGGGTGCTTAAAGGAACCATAACTTCGCTCATCTTCTTTCTTCTCTGGCTGACCTTCTCTCTGATGATTCTTCTCTGGGGAGCGGAATTAGCTTCAATCCTTAATGAAAGAATCGATGAGAAAAAAGTTTGATAATTTTAAAAACCACTTAACCGTAGAGCAAATCTCACGAATCCTCTCTTGCCCTTATGAGGGCGATGGGAGTAAAAAAATTTATGGTGTCTCAAGCCTTGAAAAAGCCAAAGAAGGAGACCTTGTCTTCGTCACCAACGAAAAATACTTTCCTCTTCTCCAAGAAAGCAGGGCCACGGCTGCTATCATACCTAAAGAGCAAAAGTATGAGAAAATTCCGGTAATAAAATCTGAAAATCCTTACCTTTCCTTCATTAAAATTGTTGATTTTTTCTGGAAGCCCTATAAACCTGAACCAGGAATTCACCCTTTAGCCTTCGTGTCTAAATCAGCCAAGATTGAAAAAGATGTTTCGATTGGCGCCTTAACCTATGTTGGGGAAGAAACCGAAATTGGAGAAGGGACTGTTGTTTTTCCCCTTGTTTGTATCTATCCCAGGGTAAAAATCGGAAAACAGGCTCTGATCCATTCATTTGTTTCCCTTAGAGAAGGAGTGAGAATAGGAAATAGGGTCATCATCCATAATGGCGCTGTACTTGGCTCTGACGGCTTTGGATATATCAAGACAGCAGAAGGAGAGTACGTAAAGATTCCTCAAAAGGGAACTGTAGTCATCGAAGATGAGGTTGAAATCGGAGCAAACACAACCATAGATCGAGCAACTCTGGAGGAGACAGTCATCAGAAAGGGAACGAAAATAGATAACCTGGTTCAAATTGCTCATAACGTTGAAATCGGTGAAAACACCATCCTTGCCGGGCAGGTGGGGATTGCAGGAAGCACAAAGGTAGGTAAGAATGTGGTAATGGGGGGACAGGTAGGTGTGGCGGATCATATCAAGATAGGCGAGAATGTGTCTATAGCTGCCAAAAGTGGAATAACGAAGAATGTCCCACCCCATTCATTTGTGGCCGGAAGTCCTCATCTCGAAATAAAGGAATGGAGAAAGGTCTGGGCCTCCCTTCCTCAGCTCTATGATTTAATCAAAGAAGTAAGGTCTCTCAAGAAGAAAATAGAAGAGCTCGAGAAAAAGCTGGCTTAGATGGAACTCAGATAGTCATTAACACTTAGAGCAGCAGAAACTCCTGCTCCCACGGCAGCGGCCATTTGCTGAGGACAGGCATTAGTCACATCACCTGCGGCGAATATTCCTTCTTGAGAAGTTGTCATTCGAGGACCAACTTTTATCTTTCCTGCTTCATCGAGCTCAACCAGCTCCCTCACTAAGCCAGAATTCGGGTCCATACCGATGGAAATGAAAAGGCCTTCAAGTTTTAATTCCTTTTGTGCTTGAGTCTTCAAATCCTTGAGGATAAGGGATTCAATTCTTTCTTCGCCTTTAATTTCTTCGACGATTGAATCCCAGATTATTTCAATCTTCGGATTCACTAAAACTCTTTCTTGAAGTATTTTTTCTGCCCTAAATTCATCTCTGCGGTGGATGATCCACACTTTTCCACAATACTTGGTTAAAAAAAGTGCCTCAGTAAGAGCATGGTCCCCTCCCCCAACAACCGCAACCTTTCTATCCTTAAAAAATGCTCCGTCACAAATTGCACAGTAGGAGACCCCCCTTCCTGTAAGCCTTTTTTCCGCTTCAAGCCCTAGCTTCCGATACACTGAGCCGGTGGCGATGATTACTGCTTTCGCTCTATATTCCCCTGCATTTCCCCTTATGAGCCATGACTCGTCCTGTTTTTGAATCTCCTTTGCCTCATCCTGGATTATCCCCGCTCCGAATCTTTCTGCCTGTTTTCTGAAATTTCCCATCAGTTCGAGAGGTGCCACTCCTTCAGGAAAACCGGGGTAATTTTCCACCCAATCGGTGAGAAGAATCTGCCCGCCGGGAATCCCCTTCTCGATGACCAAAGTCTTCAGCCTGGCTCTCCCCGCATAGATAGCAGCCGCAAGACCCGCAGGTCCCGCACCGATGATGATCACTTCATAAGTTTCTTTCATAGATGTTTGGAAATTATATCAATTATTTTTTCTTGAGGTTGAACGCCAATGATTGTCTCTTTTACCTTTCCATCCTTGAAAAGCAACAAAGTGGGGATACTCATTATTCCATACCTAGAGGGAATCTTGACATTACTCTCCACATTCAGCTTTGCAACTCTCATCTTTTGCTTAAAATTCTGAGCAATGCTCTCAAGTGTGGGTGCAATCATCCTGCAAGGCGCGCACCACTCAGCCCAAAAATCAACAAGCACGGGCAGCTTTGAATTCAGCACTTCTTCCTCGAAAGTGGAATCTGAAACTTCAATTATCTCCTCAATCAAATTAACCTCCTCTTTTAATTTTTAGAGCCTTTCGGTAGAGCTCAAGATATTTCCTGGCTGAGACTTCCCAGGAAAAGTCTTCTTTAAGACCAGATACTACTATTCTTTTCCACACCTCTGGCTTTGCAAAATAAAAAAATGCTTTTTTTAATGCCTCTAAAAGAGCCCGAGATGAATATTCTCGAAACACAAAACCATTCCCTCTTAGACTCCGGGGGTCGAAGGGCTTCACCGTCTCTGCCAGTCCCCCAGTATGCCTTACCACAGGAACCGTTCCGTAGCGGAAACTGTACAATTGGTTAAGTCCGCAGGGCTCGAAAAGGGAAGGGATGAGGAAAATGTCCGCACCTGCAACGAGCTTATGGGAGAGTGAAGGATTGGGATCCAACTTCACACACATTTTCTTCGGATATTTTTTCTCTAAATCAAGTAACCTTTTTTCATAAGTCTCATCTCCCATCCCTACCACCACAAGCCCTGCTCCCAAAGCCATTATCCCCTCCACTGCTTCCACCAAAATATCTATGCCTTTCTTGGGAGTAATAAAAGAGGCCACTCCCACCAGCGGCTGTTCCAGAGAAAGAGAAAGCCCCAAGTGATGAATGAGGTCAAGCTTGCACTCCTTTTTTCTATGTATCTTAGAAGGTGAATAATTCACGCTTAGGTAAGGGTCGTTTTTCGGGTCCCATGTTTCATAGTCAACGCCGTTTCTGATGCTAAAAAAAACATCTTTCCTCTTCTCAAGCTCCTTCCGCATATCATTTCCATGTTTGCCTTGGAGAATTTCTCTTTTATAAGTTAGACTTACAGTATTAAGAACATCTGCATGAATTATCCCCGATTTCAAAAAATTGAATTTCCCGTTGAAACTCGATTTATAGGAATTAAGATAATCCCAATTCAGACCTGTCAAGGCAAGTGTTTCGGGAGGGAACTCTCCCTGGTAGGCAATGTTATGCAGAGTTAAAACCGTGGCTAACTTTGAGAGCTCTTTTCTAGGGGAATATGTAGTTTTAAGGAAGGCAGGAATAAATGCCGAAGGCCAATTGTTACAATGGATGATGTCAACCTCCATCCTGGATTTAACCAGGAATTCAAGGATGGCACGGTTAAAAAAAATGAACCTCTCGTCATTATCCAGATATTCTCCTTTACCTGTGCCATAAATTCCTTCTCGCCAAAAATATGCAGGGTTGTCGACAAAATATATATCATATCTCCCAAGGTTAGACCTGAATATCTGAGCCTTGACCTTCTTTCCCCCCAGAGGAACAATCACTTCTGAGTTAACGCTCTCCATGGGTAAGGATTCAATTTCTGGCTTACGGTATTTAGGCACAAAGACTGAAACCTCGACCGGCAAGGAGGAAAGGTATTTCGGCAAGGAGGCAGCCACATCTGCAAGCTCACCTGACTTTGCAAAAGGTGTTATTTCAGGAGTGACATAGATTACTTTTAAGTTCTCAACCATGAGCATCAATTATGATAAATTCCTGATACAAGAAAAGTCAACCGACAAATATTGAGTCTAGCCTTATGAAAAATAACCAAGAACGGAAAATAACCATCGAGATGGAGAATATGTTTCTCATCCCTTTTCCATCCTTTTATCAGTCTTAACCACTAAAAGGAATAAAAATTATTCATAATTTTTCGCATACCATATTTTCACCGATTAATCTGGAGAAGACAATTTAACTTTTATAGCAAGGCTTAAACCTTGTGTTTGCGGGCCTCGCTATGCGACTCCCGAGAAGCCTATTGGTTTCCCCTACTAAGGGATAAAGAAATTCTTACCGCCTAAGATTATAGGATTAAGTTTTCAGAATGAAATATTACTTCACCCCTAAAGATAGGTTGTTTACTTTTCTGAATCTCCAATTGTCATCTCTGCTCAAATAAAATATAATTTAAACTTCTTTTTTTTGAAATGCAGTGTATCTAGCTAACTTAATTCCTTTATAAGGAGGGGATATGTTGAAGCGTCTTTTTTTCCCATCTTTTTTTCTGGTGATATCTTTATCTGGCCTTGGCATCATCCTCAGCCCAGGGGAAAAAGAGTTTGACATCCTCATCATCAGGGGGAAGATTGTGGATGGCACGGGTAACCCCTGGTTTTATGGGGATATCGGAATCATCGGCGAGACCATCGCCGAAGTGGGAAACCTTAAAGGAAAAAGCTCCAAAAAGGTAATCAATGCGCAGGGGATGGTCGTGGCCCCTGGTTTTATCGATATGCATACTCATTGTGACCGGGGGCTGAGCAAACCTCCCACAAACTCAAACCTGAATTATCTCACTCAGGGTGTGACCACAGTCGTCGTGGGAAACTGCGGCTCCGGCACTTACAAAATCAGGGAGACGAAAGAGCGCTGGGAGAAACAGGGGATTGGCACAAACGCTGTGCCTCTAGTGGGATTTGGCACGGTGAGGAGAGATGTTCTTGGCGAAGAAAACCGTCTCCCTACAGAAGAGGAGCTGGAGAGGATGAAGGCTTTGCTTCGAAAGGGTATGGAAGAAGGAGCTTGGGGAATGAGTACAGGACTTCAATATATTCCAGACCGCTACGCCAGCACAGAGGAAATAATCGCCCTCACCAGGATAGTAGGGGAATATGGAGGAATCTATACCAGCCACCAGAGGGATGAAGAGGAGAAGCTTGTCGAAGCGGTAAAGGAGACGATAAGAATCGGAAGAGAAACAGGAGTTCCGGTAAACGCTGCTCATCTTAAATGTGCAGGAAAATCGAACTGGGGTCTGATGAAAGAAGCCCTCAGAGTGATAAATGAGGCACGAGCAGCAGGAATTGAAATCACCGCAGACATGTATCCCTATGATAAAGCAGCCACCACCCCTCTCATTGCCATCTTCAACATTCCCAAAGAAATGGAGCCATTCCCAGAAATAGAAAAGAAAATCCAGGCTGCAACTTCGAGCCAAGAAATAAAGGACCTTATTGAGCTTGCCACGGATGAGCTAGTAAAAGCGCTCTCTGAGAGAGAGAAGAGAGAGAAGATAAAGAAGCTAACTCTTGAGGGAGATCCGGAAAAAGTCAACTGGGTTAAAACCTGGGGTTGGCACAACTTCACCATCGTCAGTGCAAAAAAAAACACGAGTCTTATCGGCAAAATCTTCTCTGATTTAGCTCAAGAAGAGAAGCGCGATGCCTTTGAAATTGCAGCTGACCTCCTTATCGAGGAGAAGAACGATTTAATAATCTCGCTGGCTACGATGAGTGAAGAAGAGATGGAGCTTGCTATGAGAGAGGAATGGTTGATGTTTTCGAGCGATGGAGATGCCATCCCCTTTGGAGAAGGAAGCGTCCATCCCCGAAATTACGGAAGTTTTCCTCGGGTACTCGGTAAGTATGTAAGAGAAGAAAAAATTCTGAGCCTGGAAGAGGCAGTGCGGAAGATGACATCCCTCCCTGCCCATCTTCTGCGTTTGAAAAGAAGGGGGATGATTCTTGAAGGATTCAAGGCAGACCTGGTCATCTTCGACCCGCAGAAGATTAGGGATAACGCTACCTATCTCAATCCCCATCAATATAGCGGGGGAGTGGCTTATGTCCTTGTTAACGGAGAATTAGCCATAGAAGAGTATGAGTTTACCCGTAGCTTGAAGGGAAAGGTTCTCCTCCTAACAGAAAATAAATAAAGATTTCTTAATTCTATTTTCTCATTTTCAAAACTTCAAGCAAATTCTTCGTTTCTTGAAAGAGGCTTGAGGAGGTTTCTCACTTGCCTCGAAACTTAGGCTCCCTCTTCTCCAGAAAGGCTGAGACCCCCTCCTTCTTATCTTCTGTGTTGCAGCAGAGAGCATGGAGATAAGATTCCAGAGCGAAACCCGAGTCTGTCTTTCCCTCAAGGCTCATGTTCACCGCCTCTTTGGCGTATCTCACCGCAAGCGGAGGCCTGGAGGCAATCTTTTGAGCGAGTCTCAACGCTTCCTTCAGCAGCTCTTGATGAGGAAAGACTCTGTTTACGAGACCAATTCTGTAGGCTTCCTGAGCATCGATAAAATCGCCGGTTAAGATGAGTTCCATCGCATGCCCCACACCAATGAGGCGTGGAAGTCGCTGGGTTCCCCCATCTCCAGGAATTATTCCCAGCTTCACCTCAGGTGCTCCAAACTGTGCCCTATCTGAAGCAAGACGGAGGGTGCAGGAGAGAGCAAGTTCTAAACCTGCGCCCAAGGCATAGCCATTCACAGCAGCTATCACTGGAATATGAAGATTCTCGATCGTTGAAAATAATTCCTGTCTCTCTTTAGTAACTTTTCTCCCCAACAAGACATCTCTTTGAGCAAGTTCATTGATGTCTGCGCCAGCCACAAACGCTTTATCTCCTTCTCCGCTGATGATTAAGACCCTCACCTCTTCGTCATTCTCTAGCTCCCTAAAGAATTGCTTTAGCTCAGATATTAGCTCCTGATTGATGGCATTCAATCTCTCGGGTCTATTGATTTTAAGCAGTCCTATGTTTTCCTTTTTTTCATATATCAAGGTTTTAAACATGATTATGCTCCTTCTTCCTGGTTCTCTCTTAAGCAAAGGCTCTTATCCCCAGCTCGAAGGCACCTATAATCAGCTGCTGGATCTGGGATGTTCCTTCATAAAGAGTGTTAATCCTTGCATCTCTGTAGAAACGTTCCACATCATATTCACCGGAGAAGCCGTACCCTCCATGAATCTGGATGGCTTTATAGGCAACCCGATTCGCCATCTCACTGCAATAATATTTGGCAATCGATGTCTCTCTCGTGTTTGGCAATCCTTTATTCTTCAAATCTCCTGCCCTGTAAACGAGAAGTCGACCTGCTTCGCATTCGACTACCATATCGGCTATCATCTGTTGAATCAACTGGAAACTGGCTATCGGTTTCCCGAATTGAATCCTCTGTTTGGCGTACTCTTTACAGATATCTATGCAACCCTGGGCAAGCCCCACACACCCTGCTGCCACAGTATAGCGACCGAAATCAAGGGTTCCCATGGCTATCTTAAATCCATTGTTCACTTCACCAAGGACGTTTTCCTTGGGGACCTTACAATTTTCAAGAAAAATCTCCCCTGTGTTCGAGGCTCTAAGCCCCAGCTTATCGTGGATGTCCCGTGTTGAAAAACCTTCAAAACTCCTTTCCACAAGGAAACTGGTGATGCCTCTGGCGCCTGCTTCCTTCTCAGTCTTTGCATACACAATCGCCAGGTCAGCCACTCCTGCATTTGTGATCCATGTTTTTTGTCCGTTGAGAACAAAGTGATCTCCCCTGTCTTCTGCGGTAGAAATCATGCTCGCGGGGTCGCTGCCTGCGTTGGGTTCGGTAAGCCCGAAACATCCAATCCACTCACCGCTCGTCAAACGAGGGAGGTACTTCTTCTTCTGTTCTTCTGTCCCGTATTTAAGAATGGGTAATTCGACGAGAGAAACCTGAACAGAATAGGTCCCGCGCAGGGAGGAATCCACCCTCCCAATCTCCTCGGCCACAAGGGCATGACTTATGTAATCGAATCCTGCTCCTCCATACTCTTCGGGAATTGGAGTCCCCATGAATCCTAGCTCTGCGAGCTTCTTGAAGAGCTCCCTCGGGAAACGAGCCTTCTTGTCATTCTCTCTGGCTACAGGAGCAATCTCCTCCCTGGCAAACTTGCGGATAGCTTCTTGAACCATTCTCTGTTCTTCATTTAAATCAAAATCCATCAATCCCTCCTGGGAAGAAGCCATAAGCTTCTTCCTCTAATTCTTTTTTACCAAAATACCATCTTTCAAAAAGGATAGGAATCTTTATCATTTGTTTTCGCCACCAAATTCTCAGAAAAGACAAACTCCCTCAAACGAAATTCACATCAATAGTCATAAAAACCCTTTCCTGTTTTCCTCCCCAGTCTTCCCTCTTTGACCATCTTTTTTATTATTTCAGGTGTGCGATAACGCTCATCCTTCAACTTTGAATAAAGGGTTTCCATTTTCGAGAGATGAACATCAAGCCCAATCATGTCTAAGAGAGAGAGAGGACCCATAGGAAGTCCTGCCCCGAGCTTCATCGCCTCATCAATCTCCTGAGCAGAAGCAATGCCTTGCTCATACACAAGCGCAGCTTCGTTCAACAGCAATGCCAGCACCCGGCTCACAATCCCTGCGGGTGCCTCTTTCTGGGTCACAATCGGAACCTTCCCTAACTTCTCCGCAAATTTCTTTGTCGTCTCAACCGTCTCTTCGGATGTCTTTTCCCCTCGAATAATCTCTACCAGCTTCATGATCACTGCAGGATTAAAAAAATGCATTCCGATGACACGTTCTTCCCGAGAAGTAGTACTGGCTATTTCACTCACAGAGAGAGCCGTGGTATTTGTGGCTAGTATTGTCTGAGGCTGACAGATTGCATCCAGCTTGGAGAAAGTTTCTTTCTTTAACTCAAGGTCTTCGAAGACTGCTTCAATCACAAAATCACTCTCTCTGGCAAGTTTTAAATCTGTAGTCCATTTCATCCGAGCGAGGATAGAATCCATGTCTTGGGAAGTAATCTTACCTTTCTCAACTCTATCCTTGAGCCCTTTCTTTACCTTTTCCTCTGCCCGCTGAATGACTTCGTCGGATATATCCATTACTGTCACTTGATACCCCTGCTGGGCACAGAGCTGGCCGATGCCTGCTCCCATGATCCCCGCTCCCACTACAAATGGTCTTCTCACTTCCATTTCCTCCTCCTTAAAGACTAAAGGTTATTCATTAAGAAGATTCAAATCCTCTCTTTTTTGCCTCCCTCAATTTAGCCTCTCAAGCACTACGGCCACCCCTTGGCCACCTCCTATACACAGGCTTACAAGTCCCAGCGTCTTATCCCGTTGTTTCAGGGCATAAATCAGGGTGGTCAAGATCTTTGCACCTGTGGCGCCAACAGGGTGCCCCAGGGCAATCGCTCCTCCATGAACATTGAGTCTGGACCTGTCCCAATTGAGCTCCCTTTCTACGGCTAAAATCTGGGCAGCAAATGCCTCATTAACTTCTATGAGGTCTATGTCCTTGAGACTAAGCCCTGCTTTCTGGAGTGCCTTTGTGATTGCAGGCACTGGACCGATGCCCATCACAGCGGGGTCAACGCCGACATGAGCATAGGAAAGCACCCTTGCCAAGGGCTTAATCCCCAGCTCAGAAGCCGTGGTAGCTTTCATCACCACCACGGCTGCGGCTGCATCACACAGGGCACATGAGTTTCCGGCAGTCACAGTTCCATCTTTTTTAAACACGGGAGGAAGCTTTGCCAAAGCCTCCAGAGTGACATCCTCTCGTGGAATCTCTTCTGTATCGAAGATAGAAGGCTGTCCTTTTTTACCCGGCACTTCAACGGGAAAGGTTTCTTCTTTGAACTTCCCTTCTTTCATGGCCCGAATCGCCTTATTCTGGCTTTCAAGAGCATAGGCATCCTGCTCTTCTCGAGTCAGGTTATATTTTTCCACGAGTGTCTCAGCTGTCCGACCCATCAAATGACCTGCAAGTGGACACATGAAGCCATCTTTGTGCATGATATCGATGAGAAGACTATCCCCCATTCGGTTTCCCCATCTTGCACCCTGAGCAATGTACGGCACCTGACTCGTATTTTCCGCTCCTCCAGCAAGCACAATTTCTGCGTCTCCGGCCTTGATCATCTGCACGGCAAGAGTGATGGCCCGCAGGGATGATCCGCATCTTTTATTCACGGTAAAGGCAGGAACTTCATGGGGAAGCCCTCCTTTGACAGTAGCCAGCCTGCCGATGTTGGGTCCAAGCCCTGCCTGCCATCCTGTGCCAAAAACAACTTCTTCGACCTGGTTGGGAGAAAGATGGGCGCGCCTTACTGCTTCTTCAATGACCCTAGCTCCAAGCTCTACCGCAGAAACATCTTTAAGAGCCCCTCCGAACTTACCACCTGCTGTGCGCACGGCACTGGCAATGACAATATCCATTATAAAAGCCTCCTTTCAAGAAATTTAATTTCTCTCCTTGCAGGGCAAAGGATAACCTGAAGGAAAAAAATATTCAATATCTTAAAATCTAAAAAATAAAATTAAACTCTTAATAACATTTACTATTAATTCCAAGATGAAAGAAGCTCTAGGAAGCAGGTAAAAAACAGGATAAAGACTTTATTCTCTAAAAGCCCGAAAGATTATTCTTTTTATCTTTTTAAAACTCACTAACCCTGATTTCAACTCATCAGGCAAGTTTCACAGACTCTAATTTTATGAAAATTCATTCTTACCTTGAAATTCTTAAGGAGACATTCAATTTGCTATTCCTCGGCACTCCTCTCAGGGAGGATACTTTATTTAAGAATGAATTTAAAAATTCGAGGTTCGAAAATTTTTCCTCTATTTTCTCCGTGCGGTAAAAACTCCACCGGGCTGCTTTACCTTCGCCTCTCGCACAACCCCCTCTTCGTTGAACAAAAATTCGATGCTGTATCCAGTCATATTCTTAAGGTTAAATTCTGTGCCTCTATAAGGGAGGAGTTCAACTTCTCCCTGCCCTGGTACAGAGGCTACCAGCGTCTTCTCCCCCTTAATGGAAACAATCAAGGTTAGTCCCTGAAGCTCGTATTCCCCCACAAGCTTCTCCAGAAAACCTCTTTCCATCATCTTTTTCTCAGGCATTCTCCTAAAGACAATCGGCTCCACCGCTTGCTCAAGCGGGATGCTCAATTTTTCTATATTCCCTTTGAAATCGATAAAGAAGGAGACCTTGAGTCGCCTCTCATAAATTTCATCATAGACTTCAAAGATATCATAATGGAAATGAGAGATAGACGCTTTTAAATAATTATAGGAAATGCTTAAGCTTTCCCCCTTCTTTTCCACCTTGATTATTCCATACCCGGGATTCTCATATTCTCCCTCGTAATCCTCCAGAGCATGGGAGGGAGTGGTGTCTTTAACCCTATCCTTTTCTCCTTCTTTCTTTGCTTTCTCGGTTTCTTCCTTAATCTTTGCGAATACTTTCTTGAAGCGCTTATCCCAGGGAGTCTGATCGAGACCGAGGAGGCGTTCGTAGGCATTATAGGTTACTATAAAAGGAAGAGGATTTTCGTTCAGATTGCTGAGGGCAACTATTCCTACATCATCCCAAGGCATGAAGGAAACGAGGGCGGTAAAGCCATCGATTCCTCCTGCATGGTGAAGCATGAGGTGTCCTCTGTAGGTTGAGAGCATCCAGCCCATGCCATAGACTTCATATGAAATTTCATGGTATTTCTCGAATCCGGGAAACATTTCTTCCATCACCATTTGAGGAGAATGGATCTTCTTCAGAGAAGCTTCAGAAATAATCTGCTTGTCCTCGAACTTTCCCTTGTTAAGGTTGAGCAAAACCCATTGCGCCATATCCAGAACATTGGAATTGATTGAGCCTGCAGGTCCTATGGCATCGAGATTCCGGAAGGGTATCTCGATTACCTCATTTTCTCTTTCTAAATAAGGGAGGGCAAAATCTTCGGCTTTTTTGGAGTCCTCTACAGAAAAATTGCTCTCTTTCATTCCCAGCGGGTTAAAAATTCTCTCCCTCACGAATTCTTCCCAGCTTTTTTGAGCAATCTTACCCAGAAGATAACCAGCAGTCATAAACATGAGATTGTTATACTGGAAAGTGGAGCGAAAATCCTTGCTTGGCTCAAGATACTGCAACCTGCGGTAAATCTCCTCGCGGGTCTCAGAAGAGCCATACCAGATGGAATCATGACGGGGAAGACCGCAATCATGAATGACAAGGTCACGAGGAGTTATCCTTTCTGAGGCAAAGGGGTCCTTGAGCCTGAAGTCAGGGAGGTATTCTCTCAAAGGCTTATCCCAATCGAGCTTTCCTTCATCGACAAGGATTCCCAGGGCCGTTGCGGTGAAGGCTTTTGTGGATGAACCTATGGCAAAGAGGGTGTGGGGTGAAACTTTCAATCTCTTTTTCACATCTCTGAAGCCAAAACCCTGGGCAAAGATCACCTTCCCCTCTTTGACGATGGAAATTGCACTTCCCGGAACCTTGAATTCCTTCATCACCCTTTCCACGTATGATGGAAATCCCTCAAGGCTTTTCTTCGCATCTTTTTGCCTGGCGGTAAGAGGAAGAAAAAGGATGAAAATGGCGAATGAGAGAGAGAAAACCTTAAATGAGTCTTTCTTCATGAAAATTCCTCCTTGGTATATATATTTTATGCAGAATTTTATTCTCAAGATTTAAATCTCCCAGCAACACCTGATTTCTATCTTCTTAAAAATAAGATTCATCTTCATATGGGTTGACAAAATCCCAATCGCCTTAAAAGTAACTGAAAATATAGTTTGAGGCAAACATCGGAACAAGAGCCTGATTACTAGTTAGATAATAAAAAATGAGTCTTTTTGTACTCCTATTAAATTTAACCCTAAAAAGTAGAAGAAGATAAAAATTTCTTTTCCTTTTTCCCATACATATTTCAAATAAATGATTTGGAGAAGAGCGAAAATAATTAACCTCAGTTAACATATCCAGGAAAGGAAAAATGCTTTTGGGGTGGATTCCCTTGAAACTCCCTCCAACGTTTCAAGTCGCTGGTCTTTCTTACTCGATTCTTTTCTTCAACTCTTCAATCATCACCTTGACTTGGGCGGCTTCAGGGGCATTAGGCTCTACCTTGAGGAATTCTTCAAAATATCCAATAGCCCTTTGAAAATCTCCAATCTTTACTGCACACAGAGCAGCCTGATAGTAGGCAGAAGAAAATTCTCTGTTGAGTTCAATGGCTTTATCAAAAGCCTTTAGAGCCTCTTCGCTTCTTTCGAGTTTATAGTAGACAATTCCCAAATCATAATAAGCCATTGGATTCTCGGGAGCGATCTCAATGGCCTTGGAGAAGCTCTCTGTTGCCTTTTCGCCCTCCCCTTTCGAAAAATAAGCTTCTCCGAGGGCGAAATGGGCATCAACTGACTTGGGATTCAGTTCTGTCGCCTTCTCGAGCTGGGCTATCGCCTGGTCTAAATCTCCCTTTTTGAGATAACTCAAGCCGAGGTTAAAATAGCCTTCATAATTTGAGGGGAACTTCTCGATCACTTTTTTAAAATATTCTATTGCTTCTTCATACTTCCCTTCTTTAAAAGAGTTAGCTCCGCTTTCTAAGTCTTTATCATCTTCGAGCCGCGGGGGAATCTTTTGTAATTTTATCTCCACATTTTCTGTGTATCCGAATCTTATCTGAGCCTGAGACTCAAGAGTAAAATAACCCTCGAGCTCTGCCCTGACCTTATACAGGGTAGGCGGAATTCCCACTTTTATGAATTTCCCATTCTTATCTGTCTTCAGGTTAAACTTCAGTCCCCGGCTTGGATCTTCGAAGGTAAGCTTCACATCTTTGAGAGGCTTACCCTCCTCATCTGTTACTATTCCCTGAACCACGGTGTCTTGGGCAAGGGCTGTTCGCAAGAAAAAGAAGAAAAAAAGGGTTAAAAAAAATGCCAGAGGGGCTATTTTTAAAAATGATCTCCTCATCACTTCCTCCTTCACTCGCCTCCAAGGAGTCAATCATAGATTGAAAATGAGATTTCCTTCGAGACTTCTTTCCCGGAGTTTAGGTCGTAGAGAGTCACTCGCAGAGTATATTCCCCTCGTTTGAAGTTCTTGAGCCTGAAGGATGTCTGGATTCTGCAATCTTTCTCTGAGCTTGGCTCCTGTTTAGGCGAGGTGACCTCAGCCAGAATTTTCCCTTCCTGAAGAAATGCATACTTGAGGCTGAAATCATTCTTTCCTGTCAAAGGCTCAAGTGTTAGGTTATAGACTTCAAAATAGACATTCATCTCCTCGCCGCTTCTGAACTTCTGGCTTATCTCTTCCTGGGGCTCTCTCTCGATTTCGACCTCCCTCTGGTGAGAGAGGATGATTTCACTCAGAGAGAGTCCCTCGCTTCTGAACTCAGGAACCTTCAGTTCTTCATGGATTGTCCCTATCTTTCCGCTAAAATTATCGAGAACAAGCAGGTGGAGCTTATAATCTCCGGGCTCGAGTTTGAGTGAAGTCTGAACTTCAAAGGTTTTTCCTTCAAACTCCTTAACTTCACTCAGACCATGTTTAAAATTAAACTCCTTACTTCTTTCATAAACAACCCGGCCCATTTCATCACTAACGTTAACTACGAGGGTGAAGTTGAAATAGAGCCCGTCTTCAATCTCTTTACTGCTCATCGAGGAATAAGGGATTTTAACGGATAAAGGAATAAATGTCTGTTTTTCTTCTCCTTTGAAATAGAAAGCAAGAAAATCGATCGGAATTCTATCATAGGTGACCTGAGTGGTGATTATCCCCTTGAGCCTATCCAGACCTTCGAAAGGATTCCGCAGAGCCTCAGATATCACTTCCATGGAGTTAAATTGAGAATGCATAGAATCAATGTCAAAGTGAGTTGCGCCTGCCTCTCCCAGCTTTAGGCTCTGCTCAAGCACATAGTTCCCTGTTCCCAGTTTGTCGACGAAGACAAACTCAAGGTTATAGGGTAGACGGGGATTGGAAAGCCCCCAGTAATTCCAGACTTCTTTAGGCCCATGGAATCCGTATAAAGACGAACCCTGAGAAGAAAAGTCCCTCTGGATTTCATTCGGAGGCCCAAGAAGGATGTAAATCTTTCCCCTGTCTGTCCTCCACCCTGCGATTCCACCGCTTCCGAAGAATTTATTGGCCAGGGCAATCCTCTTGTAGTACTCAATTTTGAACTCATTTTCAGGAGTTTCAGGATTCGGGTCTCTCTTTTTCCAGAAATTCTCGATAAATCTTCCTCTTTCAGCTTCGGTAGGGAGGTTGATGAAGACTTCCTTTTCTGCAGGGGTGATTATATAGGGAACAACCTCCTCCAGCCACTGTCTTGAATATTCACTCAATGGCTCTTTCTGGGGAGGAGTTTCCTGAGTGAAAATGGGGAGGGGAAAAAAGATGAAGATTAAGAATATTATTAGGGAAAAGGGCTTGAATGATTTAGCTAAAAACATCGAAGAAATAATTATAATTTAAGATGGTCAGGAAGTAAACAAAGCTAAAAGTAAAGATTTCCGAAGCTAATTCTTGTTGGGCAGTATTTTAAAAGTATTTTAAAATAGAAGATATTAATTAAAATTATCTTATAAATAAAATCAAAATCCTCAAGACTCATTTTTTATTTATTATGCAAGAAACGAGGAACTCTGTTCTTTATCTTCCTCATATAAAAAAATGAAATATTTTGTGCTTGCGCCCTGACGAATGAAGAAAAGGAGGGGGCTCAAATCACAGAGCCCCTCCTTTTATCTTCCTAACTCTTATTAATCAGAAGTCGACTCTTGCCCCAAACTGGATTCGCCTCGGGTCACCTGCCACCGTGGGCTGTCCGAAGGTTGGGGTGCCATAGCGGAAGAAAGGACTCTGGAAGTTTACCCTGTTAGTCACGTTGTATCCTTCGGCAAAGAGCTGGATACGAATTCGACTTATGCTTATGTACTTAGAAAACCTCAGGTGGAGATAGAACTCATCAAAACTCCTACGGGCGTTTCTGTGTTTATCGACCATGTCCCAGTTCAGGCCATCGCGGTTAACATCGGTAAGATAGAAGGCTGTCCAGGGAAGAGCCGAACGGTAATAGGCAAGACCGCTGAGCTGGAAACCAAGGGGAAGGTCAAAAATCCACATCATCGCCAGCCTGTGGCGGGCATCGTAGTTGTTGGGTCCGTACATCCTTTCCCAGTTGTCTGGTTCATTATCATACGGTCCTGTCTGCTCTGTCTCAACATCCGACCAGGAACGGCTCAGGGTATAGGAGAGGTCAAAGGACCACCCATGAGAGTATCTCTTGGAAAGAGTGAAATAGAGTGCCCTGTAATCGCTCTTTCCGTTCATGGCAAAGACAAAGACATCTGCCTTGGTTGGGTCAGGGCGCTGGGTTCCTGTTCCTGGAATCACGGCGTTTCTGTTTTCGATGCGGCTGAACTTAAAGCCCCTCGAGTAAACAAGGTCAAATCCAAGGGAAAAGTCGGTGATTACCTCTCTCTGGAAACCAAGGGTTGTCTGGAGAGTGAAGGGGGCAACGGTGTTTGGTTCACCCATGTATTTTGTGAGCGGTGGCTCAACTTGAGGACCTGAAATAAAGGGATTGGGCTTACTGGGGTCAGGATAGCCGGGGAAGAAGATGTATTGGACGACAAGCTGGTCCATGATGCCTATCAGAAGCCCGAGGTTGAGCTGGGGATTCTGGGAGTAGGTGCCTATCCCCCCTCTTATCTGGGTCTTCCCATCACCGATTGGGTCATAGCTGAAGCCAAAGCGGGGGTTGAAATGACGGATGTTGAAATTTGCCATATCGATAAATTGGACAGTATAGTAGTTATACCTCAGCCCGTAGTTTAGGGTCAGCCGGGAAGTCAGCTTCCAGGAATCTTGCGCAAAAACACCCACCTCCCAGTAAGGGCTGTCGATATCTGCAACCTTGGGAGAGCGGATTAAAAGAAAGGGATAGGTGGCCGGGTTCTGTGGGTCAAAAGGCTCATCGGTGAGGAAGACATAATAGCCGGGCACATACTGATTGACATACCCGCTTATCTTTACATAGGAGGCATCGATACCGAGTTTTATGCTATGGTTTCCGAGAAAGAGGGTGAAATTATCCACAAACTGGTAGCGTGACTCAGGAACTTCCTGGGGAATGTTTCCGAAGGCGCCGAAATAGCCGGATGGCCTCTGGATGAAGTAGCTATTGTCGTCTTCAATAGAGTGGTAGCCATAGAAGTTATAGGAATAGAAGGCTCGCGCCTCGTTCATGGTGTTATCGCTTGGATAATAGGTCCAGTTGAGCTGGAATTCATGGGTGTATTCACTGTAGTTCATGTAGGTAGATTTGGTATACATCCCTCCATAGCCATAGTTTTCGATGGCAGGTTTATCCAGGGTGTAGCGGAAGAAAAGCAGGTTTTTCTCATTGAACTGGTAGTTGAGTTTAGCCACAACCTGGTGACGGGTGGTATCCATGGGAACGGTCTCTTTGGGGACGAGGGGCGAGGTGATGGTTGTGTATTCCTTCTGATTTATTCCTTCGTAGATGAGGAAGAAATGAGCCTTGTCTTTGATCAGCGGGCCACCGAGAAAACCAGAATAATTATAACGGCTGTAGGGTGACTTCTCGTATTCATCCTTGCTCAGCTTGCGTCCCTTGTAGCCTTCGTGGTTGACGAAGTAATTCACGTCGTCAAACATCTCATCCCGGTAGAAAAAGGCAAGCCTTCCCCTGAACTCGTTTGTTCCCGAGCGGGTGATTGCGCTTCGAATCATTCCGCTTGCGTTTCCGTATTCAGCCTCATACTGGTTGGTCATGATGCGGAATTCCTGAATGGCATCAGCCGGAATCTCAGACCTTACGGTATTTCGGCCCACCCATTCATTCGAAATTCCGTCGGTGAGAATCTCCTCTGAACCAAGGGGTTGCGCGTTTGAGCGGTCTCCAGCCACTCCTGCCTTGATCAGGGAGAGGGAGGCGAAGTTTCTGTCTAGAAGCGGAAGCGAATCTATCTTTGTCCTATCCACCACAGCACTCACCTCTGACTTAGTAACTTCGACCATCGGCGATTCAGCCGTTACGGTCACTTCTTCCTCTATGGTCGCGGGCTTGAGCTGGAAATCAATCGTCAAACGTGCACCCACGGCAAAGGTCATCCCCGTTCTTTTCTGGGTAGCAAAACCATGGAGACTTACTTCGCATTCGTATTTTCCGGCTTGAAGTCCTGAGATGATGTAACGTCCGTTTTCTCTGGTGAGGGCACTCTTTGTGAGACCCGTCTCTATGTTTCTCACCAGGACAGTCGCTCCGGGAAGGGGAGAACCCTCTTCATCAGTGACCACTCCTTCCAGAGTAACATAGGTCGTCTGCGCCGAAGCCCTGCTCACCAGGAGAAAAGTTGCCAAGAAGAAAATAGAAAGGAAAGTTAATTTTCTTAGGTTTTTCATTTACCCTCCTTTTTCTATCATTCCCCTTTCCAAATAACCTTTGGCTAAACTTGGATTATTTTCTCTTTCCCCTCCCACCTCCTTTCTAAGGAATGCATCTTTAAAAATTGAAACCTGGTGACGATATAAATGCCGCTTAAAAAATTTTTACCCCAGAGGAATCATTTTGTCTTTAGGGATTCTACCTCCTCGAAAACCCATTACTAATTACTATATGATATATCTTATATTAATGTAATAAGTGCAAAAAATATGCCATTTTTTTATTTATATAATTTTGTTTATTATCAATAACTTAAACTCTTTATTCTTTGAAATAAATTCAAATATTTGAATTCTTATCCAAAAAATTGGATTTTTCTTCTATCTCTTCCATGACTCTTCTTTCAGGGCAATCTCCTCGCCCAGAAACCCTTTCCCCCAATGGGAGGAAAGGATACGCTCGACCTCCCCTTCGTCCCTTTTTTCGATGGCAGCCATTAGCTCTAGATGGTCGCTATGAGACCTATCGAAGAAAGAAGGGTCCCCCTTTGACCTCTGGGTGATAAAGAAAACCTGGTTGCTGAAGAAGGTATATTTTTCAGCAAGGTTGACGAGCGAAAGATAGAGGAATTTATTCCCGCACGCCTTCCACAGCCTATCATGAATTTTCAAGTTTTCCCGAACATAATCATAAACCCTTTTCCGCCTGTGGAAAAAAGTGAGTCTTTCCGTCATCTTTCTCAACTCTTCGATGTCTCTCTCGCTGAGCCTGGAGATTGCTTTCTTCGAAGCAAAGGCATCTAAGACCCTGACCACTTCGAAGAGCTCTTTTATTTCTTCGAGAGTCACAGAAGCCACAATCACATCTTTTCGAGCGTTGATAACGATGAATTTCTCCGCTCCTAGCCTCTGAAAAGCCTCCCTCACGGGAGTCGTGCTCGCATGAAAGAGCTCTGCAATTTCTTTTTCCTGAAGCCTCTGGTTAGGTTTGAGTTCTCCTTCGATGATTGCTTTCTTGAGATATTGATAGATGGATTCGCTTATTGTGGCAGGAAGCTCGAATCTTACTCCTATCCCTTGTGCCCCTTTTATCATTCCTTGCCCATCTCCCTTGCGAAATATTAAAGACTTCCTTTTCCCATGTCAAGAATTTATTTAATCCTCAATTTTTAAATAAGGGAGCAAATTTTTAAAGAAGAAACTCAGAAGCAAGCTATAAAACTCCCCGCAAAAAGCGGTAAGTTAAACCTAGGAATCTTAATTTTTATTTATCAATCGAGATTTTTTGAATCTGAAAGAGGAGACATACACATTGAGCACTTTTGAGCAGCTAAGGAAAATAGAGCTTGGGCTTTCCCTGAAACCTGTTCTTGATTTTCACCTTCTGGGTCAGAGGAGACTCGAAAAAAATTTGAAGACAAGATTCCTTTTTCTCTGCATGAGAGCTAAATATTCCCCTAGTTTTTTTCTTCTATTTAACTCGTATTGGATACGGTGGACGCTGTGGCTTGCGGGGCGGATTCTTCCTTAGTTCCTCCATTACCACCTCTATCGCCTTCTCAAGCTGTGGGTCTCGTCCTTCAATCACCTCAGCTGGCAGTTGTTCCACTTCAATATCGGGGGCAACTCCCACATTTTCCACAACCCACCCCTCCTCTGTCCAGATGGCAAGATTTGGTGCGGTAATGTATCCTCCATCCATCAGGATGGGATGGTCGAGATTTCCCACAAGCCCTCCCCAGGTCCTCTTCCCCACGAGTTTTCCCAGCCCGAGTTTACGGAACATCCAGGGCAGGAGATCCCCTCCTGAGCCTGCAGTTTCGTTGATGAGCATGACTTTCGGGCCGTGGATAGCAGCGCTCGGAGTCCTTATGTCCTCACCATAGCGAGTGTGCCAGTAACAGAGATGAGGGCGGCGGAGGAGGTCGATGTAGTAGTCAGCGACCATTCCCCCTCCATTAAACCTTTCATCCACGATGATGGCTTCCTTGTGTGCCTGGGGGAAAAAGTAGCGTTTGAAGTAAGCATGCCCAGGATAGGCAGTGTTAGGAACATAAACATAGGCCACTCTCCCGTTTGTGGCTTCGTCAACCTTCTTGATGTTCGCCTCTATCCAGGAACGGTTCCTCAGAGCACTTTCATCGGCTATGGGGACCAGAGAGACCGTTCTTGAGCCCTTTCCTTCTGGGTCTGGACCGACAGTAATCTCAATCAGCTTATCCGCTGTATTTTCAAAGAGGCTGTAGAGGTTTGTGGGAGGACGGAGTTCCTTCCCTTGGACCGCAAGGAGATATTCACCTTCTTTAACATCTACCCCAGGCTCGGTAAGAGGAGAGCGTAAATCTGGATTCCAGTTTAATCCTCCGTAAATCTTCTTGAAGCGGTACCTTCCGTTCTCGATTGAGTAGTCAGCACCGAGCAGACCTCCCTTTACCTTTCTGGGTTCAGCCAGAGTATCTCCCCCCCCGACGAAATGATGCCCTACTGCAAGCTCACTCCCCAGCCATTGAAGCACACGGTTGAGGTCCTCGCGGCAGGAGAGGTGAGGAAGGAACTTCTCATACTTCTTGTACATCGCATCCCAGTCTGCACCGTGCATGTTAGGAGCGTAGAAGGAAATACGGTTTAAGCGCCAGGCTTCATCATAGATTTGTTTCCATTCGAGGCGAGGGTCTATGTAAACTTCAATCGCATCCGTGTTGAGCCTTCCCTGACCGGCCTGAATCTTCCCTTCAGAAGGAGCAATCCCTGCGCTTTCCTGGGTGAGGTAGAGAAGCTTTTTAGAATCTGCAGAGAGAATGTAGGAATTTATTCCTTCCAGGATAACCTCATCTTTTTTTGTCTTCAGGTCGAATCTGTGGAGCTTGGAGCCTCCACCCATGCCAAAGGCGAGGAACAGGGGGTTTTTTGGAGGAAGTTCCTGAAAATAGATTTGACCTTCAGAGCCAGCCTGGAGGTTGAGGTAGGTGGCTACGGGCACAGGAAGAGCGAGAATGCGATACTCAAGCCCCTCAAAATCAATGCGCAGGGGCTTTTCTTCGTCTGCCTCTAGTTGTTTTTCTGGCTTATCAGGCTTCTCCTTTTCCTTTTCGGTTCCTTTTTCTTCATCACTCTCTTTAGCCAGCGGCGAAGGGACATCTTTCTGAAGGATCACCATGTAAATTGCGCTCGTCCAGGTCAGGTCGAGGTTTGACATGTCGAACCAGTTCTTTATGGGACCCGCATCTGTAGAACCGAAGAAATAGAGGTATTTTCCGCTTTTATCGAAGACAGGGTCACTCACCTCACACAAACCGTCTGTGATGGGGTAAGATTTATCCTCCCCCAGGGAGTAGAGGTACACTTTCCTGATGGAGGCTTCCGTGTTCAAGGTGTAGGCTATCCATCTTGAATCCGGAGACCATGCGCTTCTGTTGAGAATGAGGTCTTTTGGACCAAGGTGGTGTTCGGAGGCAAATTTTTTTATAACTCCTTTGTCCAGGTCAATCCAGTAATGACTGAAGCCATGGTCGGCGAAAGAGATTTTCTTTGAGTCAGGAGACCAGACCGGGTTGGAGTAGAATCCAGAGCCACTGAGTTTATATCTTTTTGGCTCCCCTTTTCCTTCCTGGTCTCTCACGAGAAGCTCATATTCCCCTCTCTCATCTGAAAAATAGGCAATCGATTTCCCGTCAGGCGACCAGATTGGTGAGCGCTCGTGGGCACCTTGAGTGTTGGTTATGTTGCGAGGGTCACCTTTTTCACAAGGAACGGTAATGATCTCACCTCGAAACTCAAAAACTGCCCTTGCCCCTGTGGGAGAGAGGGAGGCGTCTCTGATATATTTAAATCCTTTGACATAGCGAGGTCTTACTTCAGGAAGGTCAGCGGCACAACCCACCGTGAGCTTCTCGACCTTCGCCTTTTCGAGGTCATAGGTATGAAGATAGCCTTCTCTTTCGAAGATTATCTTCCCTCCCCCTGCTGAAGCATTGAGGAGAGGAAATTCGTCATATTTTGTTAGCTGGCGAACCTCCTTCGTGGAAAGCTCATAACAGAAAAGGTTGAATTCTCCGTTTCGGTCAGAGAGGAAATAAATCTTATCTCCGATCCACATGGGGTCAGTGTCATTCGACCCCCCCTCAGGCTGAGGGATCTGTTCCACTGAGTGGCCCAAGAAGCTATAGATCAAGATTCTCGAAACTGCTCCCCCGCGGTAGTGTTTCCACTGGGGGAAGTTGACAAACTCAGCTAAAGGAACATAGGCAATCCTCTTCCCCTCAGGTGAGTAGCTCACCTTAAACCCGTGAGGTATCTCCAAAGCCTCGGGAAACCCTCCTTCTCGTGAGACTGTAAAAATCTGGAAATAGGGCCAGCTTGTCTGGAAGTTATAGCGGTTGGAAATAAAGATCACTTTCAGTCCATCGGGAGTAAAACCCCGCACGATGTCTGGGGCTGGATGCCAGGTAAGGCGCCTGGGAATGCCCCCTTCAACTGGCATGATGAAGACATCGATGTTCCCATCATACTGGGCACTGAAGGCAACAAGCCTTCCATCAGGGGAGAAGGCTGGGTTTGATTCTACCCCTATATCTGAGGTCAGTCGCCTCACATTTCCGCCATCCGCATCAGCAATCCAGAGGTCGTTGGCATAAACGAAGGCAATGTGATTCGTGCTTATTGCAGGCTGGGTGAGAAGAAGAGTATCTTTTGTGTCCTGGGCAGAAAGAGAAAGGATGAGAATGGAGAGAAAGACGAGGATGGCAAGGTTTGACCGCCAAATTCTTTTCATCTTGGCCTCCTTCTAATTGTTATATCTATAATACGAATCAAAATAAAGAAAGTTCCCTTTTTCCCAATTAAAAATTGATTTTAAAGTCTTATTAAAGGAGAAGGTAGATTAAGAAATATGCTGCAAAGAGCACAGGAAGAAGCCCGCTGATTTGTGGGCTGAATTTTAATTAAGACGATTAATCAAAGATTCAATTTTCTTTCCCACTTTCTCAGCTGAAGGGGGGTCATAATTAGAAAGGGCAATCAATACATAGCCTTTTTTCAGGAATGTCTCCACAAGGGCACTTATCCCCGGAGCTCCTCCTGCTAAAACAATACTATTGTGTGTTATTTCTCGGGATGTCTCGGGTGCTGAAAGTTTATTATCCTTGAGAGTAAGTATCAAATTCACCACGTCTTCAGCAGTTGAATATCCTCCTCCAGCAGAGCTTCCTCTTGCAGGACGAGTGTAAATATTATTACGCCTTGGCTCATTCGGATGCTCTCTTCCATTCCAGAAACGGGTATAACCGCTTGCCACATTCTCTACGGGAATATCTGCTTCAAAATGGTCTGTGTTCTCCATTCCCGCAATCTTGTAAATATTCTTTTTCACATAATCGAAACAGCTTCCCCCACTTATTTTCTCAATTATCAACCCGAGGACTATGTAACTTCCGTTTGAGTATTGAGTCTTTGTGCCTGGCTCAAACAGAAGAGGCTTATCCGCAAATAAGGGAAGATAGTCTGCTAAATTTCTGATTTTTTCTTTAGGAGTGGACTGATACCTTTCACCGAAAAAATCTCCTATTCCTGAAGACATCTCCAAAAGATGTCCAATGGTTACCTTCTCTCTCGCCTCCTGAAGAGGATAATCGGGAAGGTATTTTCCGATCGTTTCCTCTAATCTTATCTTTCCCGTCTCTTTGAGTTGTTCAATTGCGATACGGGTCATGAATTTATTAATCGAGCCTATGTTGAAGCAAGTATTGATATTATTCGGAACTCTATATTCTTTGCTTGCAAATCCAAAGGCTTGGAGAAAGATTGGCTTACCATCCTTTGCAAGTAAGACCACTCCCGAGAATTCATCTTTATCTGAAAGCTCCTCCATGAAACTTCTGAGCTCTTTCAACAGTTCGGTCTCTTCAATGGATACTGGTGAAACATGGGATTTGCTGAGGAGTCTCGCCTGAAGATGATTTATAAGAGTGAGGGAGAAGAGCATCATAAAAAATTGTTTAAAAAATAAAGCCTTTCTCATCACTTCCTCCTGATATATTATATATTTAAACTCCCTGAAAAATTTCTTCCCCCTGAGCATTCCTGCTTTTTTAGGCTCTATTTACTCAGATTGAGAACCTTTCTTTGCATATTCGATTTCAAGGTGCTGAGGATTTTAGAGGAAGAAGCACCGTTCAATTTAGGTAGTTCAAAGACCGTTTCTTCTTCCTTTTTTTTCTAATTAAACTCTTCACTAGAGAAGATAATTCCTTTCCTAAAGTAGGAGCTGTGAGCGGATAATAATTTCCTTTCCCTTCTTCCCCAATAAAACCAGATAGACTAAATTTTTATTGACTCAGGGGAAGATGAAATCCAGAAGATGACTCTTAGAGAGCCTCTCATCCATTTTTTACCGAGGGGAAGATGATTCGAAACTCTGTCCCCTTCTCCCGGGAAAGCTCTATTTTCCCCTCAATCTGTTCTACGAGGGTCACCACAATCTGCATCCCCAGTGTTTCTGTTTTCCTGAAGTCCAAATCCTCTGGAAATTTAATTCCATCATCGCTCACTCTGAGGAGAACATGCCCGTCCTGGACTCGATGAAGCCCCAGCTCAATCACACCTTCTCTTCCGGAGGGGAAGGCATGCTTCAGAGAATTGGATAAAAGCTCATTGACAATAAGACCGCAGGGAATGGCAAGATGGATATCAAGGTTGATATTTTCCAAATCGGTCTTAAGAGAGATGCGGTTTGAGTCTATTTTGTTAGAATGGAAGAGAAACACGGCAAGGCTCTTCAGATATTCTGAAAATTCCACCCGCGAATAATCCTTCGAGCGGTAGAGTTTTTCATGGACGAGGGCCATGGAACGAATGCGTTCCTGGCACTCTTTGAACATTTCCCTTGCTTCATGGTCTTTAAGGTAATGGGATTGAAGCTGGAGCATGCTCGAGATGACCTGCATGTTGTTTTTCACTCGATGGTGGATTTCTTTAAGAAGAGCCTCTTTCTCCCTTAGAGACTCGTTTAGTTTTTTTTCGGTGAGTTTTACTTCTGTGAGATCAGTCATTACTGCTAAGGTTCCTGAAAACCTCCCCCCTTCATCAAAGAGAGGGCTCCCGCTTACAAGAACTATCATTTCTTCCCCATCTTTCTTCCTCAATCTGAGTTCGTAGCGGTCTCGCTCGCCTCGAGCACGTCTCTCATTTGCAGCCTTGATGAGGTGGTGCTGGTCTTCTGGAATGAGGAGAAGCTCTGATTTTCCGAGGAGTTCTTCCTTCCTGTAGCCTGACATTTCCTCAAAGACAGGGTTAACGAAGATTATGCTTCCCTGAGCATCGCTCATCACAATGCCTTCGCTCATGTTGTGGATGATGTTTTCGGTGAGCTCTTTCATCTGCTGCAGCTCTTTCTCTGCGCGCTTCCTTTCGGTTATATCCGAGGAAAAAATCAAAATACCTTGGGGAACAGCCTGAATCCTGAGCTCAAAGACTCTCTTTGAACCGTCGGGAAAGAGGAATTCATTTTCAATATGATGGGCGGTTCTTTCTTCCATGCAGCGTCGAAGAAAAGAAAATATTTCTGTATTTTCAATACCTGGGTAGACTTCCATCATTTTCCTGCCGAGAAGCTCCCTTTTATCTCGCTTTCCGTGCCTTGCGGCCACATCATTCAGGTAGAGATAGCGCCAGTCAGGGGAGATGATCTGACAGCCTTCTATCATTCCATCCAGGGTGCTTCTCAAAAGCTCCTCGTTCTTACGAATTTCTTCTTCCGCCTTTTTTTCTTCAGTGATGTCAGCGAGGGAACCCCTCACCCCTGCTACCACACCATTAAGGCAATAGGGCCTGCTTGAGGTCCTGACCCAGCGAATCTCCCCATCCTTTCTTACTACTCTATATTCGCTGGGTTTTATCTCTCCCTCAAGGAGTCGGGAAAAACGCTTCTCAATCCATCCTGCATCCTCAGGATAGAGGACTTTTAAGAAAGATTTCCCGATTAATTCTTCAGGTTGATAATAAAGGACTTGCTCAACAGAAGGACTAATGTAAGTTAGGATTCCTTTTTTATCGACGATGAAGAAGACATCGTTGATGCATTCGACGAGTCCCCTGAACTTTTCCTCGCTTTCACGAATCGCTCTTTCCAGATTCTTCTTTTCAGTCACATCAATAGCAAACTCGAGCCTCACATCCCTTCCATCAGGCCACTTTATGATTCTATCCATGATGAGAAAGTCTTTCTGGAGAACAGGGTTGTGAAATTCCCAAAAATAGGGCTCATATCTATTCTTCAGGATTATTTCGTTGGTGCAAAATTCACAGGGAGCTTGCTTCCTTTGAAATTCCTTATAACAGATTTTTCCTTCGAGTTTGTTATTGAAAAGCATTTTTAGGGCTTTGTTGGCAAAAAGAATTTCATACGTTGAAGGATCAGAGACATAGACTGCATGCTCGAAAGAGTCGCAGATGGAAAGGAGCTGGTTTCTTTCTGAGGCAAGGGACTTCTGAGCTTTTATTAACTCGCTGATGTCCTTGGAAATGACGCTTACTGAAGTAACCTCCCCTCCATGTCCAAAAACAGGGCTATAGGTTCTCAGAAAATATCTTCCATCCCTTTTACTCAGGTACTCGTGCATCAGGCTCTTTTTTTCCTTAAAAACTCGAGCTATGATTTTCGAAAATTTAGCAGATTCTTCTTCTGAATGAAAATCAGCGTAACTTCTACCGAGAACATTTCCTTCCTGGAGTCCATACCTTTCGAGACATTTCCTGTTCATGAAGAGGAAATGACAATCTCTGCTCACAAGATACACTGAGTCCTCGGTCGATTCCACAAGCAGCCGATATCTTTCTTCGCCTGCTTCAAGCACTGCGCCTGAAAGATTTGTTTTTCTTGAAGCTTTCTTTTTCATTCAATCTCCACTGTTTTATTCACTTCACCTCTCCTTAAATCAGGAGCTAAAACCATTAATCAATCCACCATCATGTCTTCAAACTTAAAACCCTTTTTCTGGAAAAGGTCGACGCACACATCGACGACCACTGGGTCATAGAGGAAAGCGCGGTTAACAAAAATTTCCTTGAGGGCTGCCTCAATCCCTAATGAAGGACGATAGGGACGGTGCGAATACATAGCTTCCACGACATCTGCTACTCCGATGATTCGAGCTTCAAGAAGAATTTCTTCCCCCTGTAACCCGCGAGGATATCCTGAGCCCAACATCCTTTCATGATGCTGAAGAACTATTTCTGCAATCGGCCAGGGAAACTCAATTCCTTTCAGAATCTCATAGCCCACCTGGGGATGTTTTTGAATCAGGGCAATTTCTGGCGGATCTAAGCTTGTGGGTTTACTCAGGATTTCTGCAGGCACATAAATTTTCCCGATGTCATGGATTATTCCCGCCATCTGGATTCCCTCTATTCTCTCTGGCGATAAATTCATTTCCTCGGCAATGGCACATGCCAGTCTCGTTACCCTTTCTTGATGACCCGCTGTATAAGGGTCCCTCTTTTCAGCCGCCGAAGCCAGCGACTTGATTGTCTCCTGCAGAAGCTTCCGCAGTTTCTTGTTGCTTTGCTCAAGCTCCTCCTGGACCATCTTACGTTCTCTTAAGTCTCGAAAGACAAGCACGCACCCAAATTCATTCCCTTTTTCATCCTTGATAGAAGAGTCGCTAAATTCAACAGGAATTTTTTCGCTGTTTGGAGCCACAAGGACAAACTCCCTCGGAAAATGAAGCTTAACCTTTGAAACTTGAGTTTTCTTCTGGAAAATTGACATCTCCTCTTCGGCAATTTTGATTTTTTCCCTCAAACTCTTTCCTCCCCCATCTTCAAACTTGAAATCTACGAGTCGCTCGGCAACAGGATTCATGAAAGTCACCCTGCCCTGGTCGTCAACGGCTATTACTGCATCGCTGATGCTTTTAAGGATTGTTGAAAACCAGCGCTCCCTCTCTTTGAGTGTCTTTTCAATTTTATGTTTGTACAGGGCAATCTCGATTGTCGATTGGAGCATTCTTTCATCGAAAGGCTTGAGCAGATAGCCGTAGGGCTCGGTTATCTTAGCCCGCTCGAGGGTGGGCTCATCCGCATAGGAGGTAAGATAGACAAAGGGTATATTAAACTTCTCCTTAATTATTCGGGCACACTCAATACCGTCTATCTTTCCTTTAAGTCTAATGTCCATCAAGATTAAATCGGGTCTCAAAGCCTCTGTTTTGGCTAAAGCCTCCTCACCCGAAGAGACTACATCAAGAACATCAAAACCAAGGTTTTTAAGGATGCTTTTTATGTGGGTAGCGATGAGCAAATCATCTTCAACAATCATGATTTTTTGCGGAGACATAATCTCTTACCCCTTTGCTATCTGGTTTAGAGTTTCCTCATCCTCAGGAAATACCCATAAAATTAGACTCTTTAAAAGATTTGAGGGCGCAGATAAAGGAGTCTTTCATGACGCCTCCCCTCAACCTCTCATTCATTCCTTAGAGTGCATCTTGAGCCTTGCCGCTTGTCGCATTTTTATCTTCAAAAAGAAACGACGAGATGGCAATCCTCTCTAAAGGTGAATTTCGGGGTGATTTTTTTTAGTATTTCTGACCGGAAAGGATGAGGGACGAGGATAAAATTTAACCTCTAAAGAAGATTTTAAATTCTTAGTCTTCCCGAAATGGATTAAGCCAAAGGGATTTCGCTATGCACAGGATAAGGAAACGAACATCAAAATAAATATCGCCAAGATAAAGGTCGCCATCCTCAATTTAAGCTTTAATTTCCTGTCCAAAGGAATTTTCCACAGCCTCTAATATTCTGAACTCTCCACGGTTATTAACAGAAATCCTTAAAAAACTTAAATATTTCCCTTCTCCTTCAAGAGAGAGAAAGAAAGTTTATCAAATTCAGCCTCAAGGATGAAAGGAATCAGGAGGAATCCATTAATTTTTAATTCTCTCCTTTGATTCTGTAGCCTTGGGGAGGTTCCTCTCCCAGGAGGTTTCTTACAAAATAGTCCCACTTCTTTCGGGTGAAATAGGGGAGAGCTGAGTCAAAACCATGGTTTGCATTGGGAAGAACGAGCAGATCGAAGTCCTTGTTTGCCTTTATCAGAGCATCAACGAGCTGGAGGGTGAGGGCAGGATGGACGTTATCGTCCATGTCTCCGCAGGCGAGGAGGAGTTTCCCTTTGAGATTCGGGGCAAGACGGGCATTAATCTGGTCATCATAGTTTCCTCCTTCAAGAAGGCCGAGATATTTTTCTCCCCAGCCCGCATTATAGCCTCGCTGGTCGTGGTTTCCTGCAGAAGAGACTGCGACCTTATAGAAATCGGGATAGAGGAGAATGGCACGGGCTGAAGCAAACCCGCCACCCGAGTGGCCGTAGATTCCTACCCTTTCAAGGTCTATGTAAGGTCGGGTTGAACTCAGCTGTCTGAGGACAGCGACATGGTCCTGAAGGGCACCTCCATCCTTGAAATTCTGATACGCAAAATCATGAAAAGCCTTGGAACGAAAAGGGGTACCCCTTCCATCGATGGTCACCACCACAAATCCGAGCTCGGCAAGCGCCTGGGGCTCCCAGAGCCAGTCCAAGAGGAAAGGGTTGAGGGAGATAGGGGTACGGATAATCTGAGGACCAGGATAAATGGCATCTATGAGCGGATACTTCTTCTGAGGGTCAAACTTCGTGGGAAAGACTATCATCCCATAGATATCGGTCGTTCCATCCTCTGCCTTTGCCTTGAAGCGTTCCGGATATTTCCATCCCATCTCAAAGAGTAACCCCATGTCTGCCTCCTCCAGGATGCGAATTATCTTCCCTTGAGCAGAACGAAGGACAGAAAGGGGTGGTTTATCCAGCCTGGAATAGGTATCCAGGAAAAATTTTCCGCTCGGGGAGAAGACAAGATGGTGGTCTGCGTCTTCAGGAGTCAGCAATTCTAATTTCGAACCATCGAGCCTTACCCGATAAAGATGACGATAGTAGGGGTCGCGCCCTTCCTCACGTCCCATGCCAACGAAATAAACATACCGATTTGTTTCATCCACATGAAGAATTTCGAACACCACCCAGGGACCTTCTGTTATTCTATTTTTCAATTTTCCTTCTTTTAGGTCGTAAAGGTAGAGATGGGCCCAGCCGTCTCTCTGTGAGAACCAGATAAGCTCTTCACCTCTTCCCACATCCCTCACATTAGGAGGATTGCTGAGCAGGAGTGAGACTTCAACATGGGTCTTACCCTCTTCCCTTAAGACCTCTCTTGCTTCACCTGTTGAGGCATCTATTTCTACAAGGCGCAACGCCTTTTCTGCTCTCTCTGTATAAATGTAATAAATCCTCTGGCTATCTTTGCTCCACCAGACATATTTATCCTCAAGCGGGGTGCGGAAGGTTACCTGCTCTTTTTCGTAATTCACCGCAATCCTGCTCCTCTTCTCTATGTCAAAAATCACGAGTTCAACAAGCGGCAGATTTTCATCTCCAGGCATGGGATATTTATAAGCATGAAGCAGGGGCCGGGCGCTTCCATCCCGGGGAACTGATTGAAGGAGATAGAGTTCCTTGACCTTCCTCTCGTCAAGTTTATGAGTGATGAGCTTTTTCGAATCGGGTGACCAGGCTGCCACAGGAGGAAGCTTCTTCCCTGAGAGCCTGTCGCTGATGAAAGAGGTGTTTCCTTCGGTCCTGTCTCCATAGTCGTAGTATGGCTCCCCATCTTCTGTGAGTTGAATCGCTTCCCCCTCAGGCAAAGGACGAACAAAAAGATTATGCTCCTTGACAAAGGCTGCCCATTTTCCATCAGGGGAGGGAAGTTCATCCTCGGCAGGCTTCTTGAGTTCCTCTTCTTTACGCAACACATAGCTCTTCAGGTCACACACCCAGCGTTCCTTCTCAATCTCAAAGGCTATGGCAGTCATCTCTTTTATAAACTCGAATTTCTCAAAAGGAAGTTTCTGATGATGAAACGCTTTTCCTAAGGTTAGAGAAAGGGAAGCAGCCAGCCTTAAATGGTCAAAGGCAGGTTTTTTCAAGTTCAGGGAAGGGTCAACAAAAATAAACTCCTTGCCATCACGGGTTTCGTTTTTGTACCAGAAGCAGTCGCTATTTTCTATCCAATGAGGCTCAACACTCATCTTGAAAATTAATTTATTTATATTCTGGGGAAGAAGACTCTCCGCTCGCACATAGTCTTCCCTAGTCACAGAGCCAGAAACAGGCTGAAAATTAGCTAACCCTAATAGGAGAAAAAGAAGAGGATAAATGATTCTTGAAAAATTTCTTGATGAATGCATCCAGACCTCCTTTTTCATCTGTGATTTATCAAAGGAAGACCGTAATGTCAATTTTTCAAAAAGAGAAAAAATCGAGGAGTATAGAAGGGAAAAAACTTGAATTGAGAGAGATAGATAAAAATTCTCAGCAAAAATTAGATGAACCATTTTCAGCCAAGCGAAGGGTTGTCTTTCATTTTGCGAGTCTTAAAATAAATAATATGTTTAAGGAAAGGAGTGAAAAAATGAAAAAAAAGCTTTACAAAGAAGTCAAAAATCTAAAGCTCTTTTGTTTTATGTTGAGTATCACCCTCTGTTTCTCATTGTTTTTGGCCTTTAAAAATTCAAGAATTGAAGAATTTGAGGAAATCAATGTCAAGAGGATTAACATCGTTGAAGAAGACGGAACGCTGAGGCTTGTCATTTCTAATAGAGCAAAATCACCAGGGGCCTTGCTTGGAGGAAGACTCCTTTATCCAGGGGGAGGAAGGCCGGGAATGATCTTTTTTAACGAAGAAGGAGACGAATGTGGGGGGCTAATCTATGGAATAGAAAAGAGAGACTGTGAGGAAAGCTATTTCGGGGGCTTGATGTTCGACCGTCACCTGCAAGACCAGATAGTCGGAATCCAGTACAGCGAAAATGGTGGAAAGTCTCTGAGAGCAGGATTAATCGTCTGGGAAAGACCGGATGTTTCTTTACTTGAACTTGTGGAAAGGAAAGAAAAAATAAAGGAATTAAGAGGCGAGGAGAGATTAAAGGCAGAGAAGGAGCTCGAAGAGGCCATAGCCCGGGGTGAATATGGCTCAGCAAGACTCTTTGCCGGAAACCTGAATAAAACCTCGATGATAGCTCTTAAGGACAGCCAGAGCCGCGACCGTATCAGGCTCTATGTCGAACCAGAGGGAGAGGCAAGGCTTGTCTTTCTGGATGAAAAAGGGGAAGTTGTCTTCAGCCTTCCTCCTCAGGAAAAATAGAAATGATGAGTTTTAGAGGCAAGGATTTTCCTTAGCTCTTTTTCCCCTTGATAAATATTCTGGAAGAGAGGTCAAATTCAGTGCCATCCTTAAGCCTCCCCAAGATATGAATTTCATAATATCTCTCAAGCGCAGGGTAAGGGATGAGGGTGATGGCTTTCGTCTTCAGAAACTCTGCCAAGAATCTTGAAGGAGTCACTCTTACGAGCTCAGGCTGGATGATAATTCCAGAAGGACCCCTCATCAAGATGGAATCTGCCATTATCTCCTCAAATCCCTCGCCTGTGATGAAGGCCTTAACCCTCCCTTTATCTTTATTTTTTTGAGTAATGCTTTTTCCCCAGGAAAGATTCCAGACTTTCGGTTTTAGGCTTAAAGCAAGCTCTGCTTCCCTTTGTTTTCGGCCTACAATCGTCACCGTATCATATAACTCTTCGGCTATCTCAAGCCCATCTTCATATTTTCCTGTAACTTGAACTTGATAGCTCCTCCCAGCCTCTGCCTCAGGGATTATCGCCAGTGCCTCTCTCTTTAAAAATTTTCCCATGAGAAAAAAGGGATATTTCTCTGCTCGCACAGGCCCTCCTGTCTCGCTTCCTTCCGGACCTCTCATCCTTAAAGAAAAGGGGTCAACTTTCTCAAAGCCTTCTCCGCTGAGGCGAACTGTAACCAGACCGCTGCTCTTTTCCCAGTTTAAGTTCCATCTAAAAGGAAGGATATCAACCCTTAGCTCAGACTGCGATTCATTTTGCTCAGCTTTCCTTGAAGAAGTGCTGAGTTTAAAAGTCTCTCCCTCTGCTTGCGATGGAGCAGAAGAATTCGAGTCTTTATAGAGATTACTGCTTGAAGTTCTGGTTGAGGAAAGATTATTCTCTCCTGAGAAAGAATGCGAGTTCTCCTCAAGATTACTCCCTGCGTGAAAAGGATTGAGGTCTTTCTTGCAGCTCATAAATCCCAGAAAAATTAAAAAAATACTGAGCGCTAAAATTACTTTTATTTTCATCCCCATTTCTCCTTCTAAATTTAAAAATATTTTTACTAATCATAATCTAAGAAGGGTTCAAGCTTCTGTCAATCACCTCTGCGGATGAATTTTTACCCGAAATCTCACCCCCTCTCTTCAAGGAGCGATTCCTGACTTTCTAGGGCCTAAGGCTCTCCTAAACCTTTCCCCTTTTTCTCCTTCTTAATTCTCTCTAAGAGTGGCTCTCGCTGAAAGTTAGAGCCCTATTTTATCCAAATTCGCTTTTTTTTGGGCGAAGCAAGAATGGCTTCTTCCTCCCATCCGCTTGAGGGAGAATGCAAGCCCTTACCTTAAGAATAAAACTCATTTCTCGGAATGACTTTGCTCCCTTGCGCCCTTATTTGATTAAATCTCAGGGGGAAAATAAACCCCTGACCTGCCAGCCTTCGAAAATTCTGCCTTACCCTATTTCTTGCAGCCTTCACTTGCGGTTGAGACCTTTCCTCTTATCTGGTATACTTATTTTTTTTAAAAATGAATTTTAATCAAGAAGAGGAAAGAGAGAATGAAAAAAGTAATCATCATGGGCGCTGCAGGAAGGGATTTTCATAACTTTAATGTCTACTTTCGAGATAATCCTGACTTCTTCGTCGTTGCCTTCACCGCAACTCAAATCCCAAATATCGAAGACAGAAAATACCCCCCTCTTCTTGCCGGAAAACTCTATCCCCAAGGAATTCCCATTCATCCTGAAGAAGACCTGGTGAGGTTGATAAGAGAGAATGGGGTGAGAGATGTCTATTTCTCTTACAGTGATGTCTCCCATGAATATGTGATGCATAAGGCATCTGAAGTGCTAGCAGCAGGAGCAAACTTTTCTCTCCTCGGTCCTCACCAGACAATGATCAAGAGCAAACTCCCTGTGATTTCTGTCTGTGCCGTGCGGACGGGATGCGGGAAGAGTCAGACAACTAGGAAGATTGCCCTCCTTCTTAAAAATAAAGGAAAGAGGGTGGTGGTGGTAAGGCATCCCATGCCCTATGGGGATTTAATCAAACAGAGAATTCAGCGTTTCGCTACTTATGAAGACATGCTTAGAGCGGAATGCACCATCGAAGAAATGGAGGAATACGAACCCCATCTCAAGAATGGCATCGTCGTTTATGCAGGAGTAGACTTCGGGGCTATACTGGAAGAAGCAGAAAGGGAGGCAGAAATTATCCTCTGGGATGGAGGAAACAATGACTTCCCTTTCTACCAGCCTGATTTAGAAATCGTTGTTACTGACCCACATCGTGCAGGGCATGAGCTCCTCTATCATCCCGGGGAAACAAATTTCAGAAGAGCACATGTTCTGGTCATCAACAAGCTCGACAGTGCTCGAGAAGAGAATGTGACCAAAGTCTTAGAGAACATAAAAAAATATAACCCCCAGGCTAAAATAATCAGAGCAAATTCAACCATCTCTGTTCAAAATAGCGAAGAGATAAAAGGAAAGAGAGTTCTTGTCATTGAGGATGGGCCAACTCTCACTCATGGAGAAATGCCATATGGGGCAGGCGTCATCGCCGCCAAAAAATATGGAGCCTCAGAAATTGTTAATCCCAGACCCTTTGCCGTAGGTAGCATCAAGAAGACTTTCGAGAAGTTCCCTCATCTCAGCCAGGTTCTCCCAGCCATGGGCTATGGAAAGGAACAGATGAGAGAACTCGAAGAGACCATAGAGAGAGTAAGCTGTGACCTTGTCCTGAGCGCCACCCCCATCGACCTTTTGCGCTTGATAAGGACACATAAAAAGATGCTGCGCGTAACCTATGAGCTTGAAGAGATTGGAGTGCCAAACCTTGAGGAGATTTTAAGAGGTTTCTGATGAAAAGAAAGATTGCCCTCATAGCCTTCGGGGGAAATGCTATCCTTCCTGATAATCAGAGAGGACTCCAGCAGGAACAGATGAAAAACGCCCAGAAGGCGGCGCGGTTGATGATTCATGTAGTAAAAAAGGGATATGATTTGATTCTTGTTCACGGAAACGGTCCCCAAGTGGGGAATTTGCTCATCCAGATGGAAGAGGCAGCGAACAAAATTCCTCCTTTTTCTCTCGAAATCTGCGATGCCATGACAGAGGGAAGCATGGGTTTCATGTTGGAAAAAGCCCTCATCAATGAACTCCGAAAGAATTCACTGGACAAAGAGGTGGCAACCATAATTACTCAGGTCGTGGTGGACAAAAACGACCCTGCTTTCCAGAACCCTACCAAACCAGTCGGCCCTTTTTACACCCAATACAGAGCCCAGATGCTTGCTCGTCAGAAAAAATGGAAAATGATAGAGGATGCTGGCCGGGGCTACAGAAAGGTCGTTCCCTCTCCAAAGCCCATCGACATCATCCCCAAAAGAATAATCAGGGACCTGGTTCATGCAGGAAAGATAGTTATCTGCGCAGGAGGGGGAGGAATTCCGGTAATCCTCAATGGAAGGGGACTCTTTCAGGGGGTGGAAGCAGTCATAGACAAAGACTATGCAGCAAGCCTCATAGCCAGAGAAGTGAAAACCGACCTCTTCATCATCCTCACCAATGTCGAAAAAGTTTACCTGAACTACGGAAAACCCGACCAAAAACCCATCGAAAGGATGAGTGTCCGAGAGGCAAAGGAATATCTTGCCCAGGGTCAATTTCCCGAAGGATCAATGGGGCCAAAAATCAAGGCAGCCATTGAATACATCGAGAATGGTGGCAAAGAGGTGTTGATCACCTCTGCCACTTACCTCAAAGCCGCCTTGATCAAACGTTCGGGAACGAGAATAATTGCCTCTTCTTAGGAGGATCGCATGGAAGATTTCATCAGCATTCACGATTTGAGTCTCTATGAGTTCAGTGAAATCTTAGACATGACCCGAAAGATAAAAGAGAAACCCCGACAATTTCAGCAAAGCTTGAAGAACAAGATTCTGGCCATGATCTTCGAAAAGCCCTCCCTACGCACCAGGGTGACCTTTGAAGTAGGAATGCTCGAGCTTGGAGGGGAAGCTATTTATCTCAGTCCCTCTGATTTTCGCCTCGGAGAGAGAGAAGCGACTTCTGATGTAGGGAAGAATTTAGAACGTTGGGTAGATGGAATCATGGTGAGAACCTTCAGTCATCAGATTGTAATCGAATTGGCAGAAGCATGCTCAATCCCCGTGATAAACGGTCTCACAGACCTCCTTCACCCCTGCCAGGCAATGGGGGACTTCTTCACCCTCAAAGAAAAAATGGGAGACTTAGAGAACTTAAAACTGGCTTACATCGGGGACGGAAATAATGTCTGCCATAGCCTCATGTTTGCCACCGCAAAAGTAGGCTCGAAGATGTCGGTAGCCACGCCACCCGGATATGAACCAAACCCTGAAATCCTGGAAAAGGCAAGAGCCGATGCCCAACAAACAGGAGCCAGTTTTCATCTCACCCATGACCCTTATGAAGCCGTGGAAGAAGCCGATGTGGTCTATACAGATGTCTGGGCCTCCATGGGCAAGGAAAAGGAGAGAGAAGAAAGGGCAAAGATTTTTGCACCTTATCAGGTGAACTTCAGTCTTTTTTCCAAAGCCAAAAAAAACGCCTTTTTCATGCACTGCCTTCCTGCACACAGAGGAGAAGAAGTCACGGATGAGGTCATAGACTCTCCTCAATCAATAGTATTCGACCAAGCAGAAAACAGACTTCATGTTCAAAAAGCAATTATGGTATTATTATTATGGAAAAAAAGAAGAAAATGAATAAACAAGAAGAAATCATCAACGTAACTCCTGAAGACCTCGAATTTCTTGAGAAAGAGCTTTCCAAGACCAACATGGTTTATTCTCTCGAAGATTTGGCAAAAAAGCTTGCTTTCAGAAAATCTGCATCTCAGCTGTCTAAGGAACTAAAAAAGTATGACCCTTATTGCAGTTATGAAATAGGAGACTTGATTTATAAAGAATATGACGAAGCATTGGTGACGAGCAGCAAGGGAACCGAGCCATTTAAAGGTAGCGTCGTGCTTAGGGTCGTAAACAAGATCCCCTATGACAGCTTCAATTGCGATATGCTCGAGGTGGAATATTCTGGAGGAGGAACTTTCAGAAAACACATCGAATACATGAAAAAAACCAAAACCCAGATCCTCCTTCCCTGCAATCTCGAACGCAAATCTCTTACTCCAGAAATCATGCAGAAAACAGAAGACCCCCGTCAGAGCGAACTTCCCATAACCGAAAAAGACCTGAAGAAACTGGAAAAAAACCTGAGGAGCTCGCTTTCAAAATCAAAAGAATTTTTTAACTGGAATGATTATTGGCATCTCACCAGCAAGAAGATTGAAATCCCTGAAGAGAAAATTGAAGAAATCGAAAAATATATGAGTGAAAAGAGAGTATCGACAGAAAGTGGAGAGCTCGTCTCTAAATTTTTAGGGATTCAACCTGAAGACGAAACCTTCTCCCTTCACTGTCTGAGTCTGAATCATATTCTGGATAAAAGACACAAGAAGAATTTTATCTTTGTTTCTCCCCTGGGCTGGGGAAAATGGCAGCTCAAGGAAATTCTCGACTCTTTCCTCATAGACATCCCCCTTGCTGCATCTCATGCCAGAGTTCCCCTCATTCCTGAAGAAACGAGAGAAACAGGCTCAAAAGTAACTGATTTTCCGCTTAAAATTTACCTCGGCTGGAGAGAGATTCTTTCGGGAGGAGTGAAGATTCCTCGCTCTCTTTCCCGAGAACTTTCAAAAATTCAGGAGTATATTTTTACCGATGCTGAAGAGGGAAAAGACTATACTCTCTATTTCTACCCCGATCAATCCATTTTTCTGGGCTTAAAAGACTATTATGAGTCAAACAACGTTCCCCAGGGCGCAAGCTTGACTTTAGAGAGAAAAGGGTTTAATCGTTTTCTTTTCTGGTTCAAGAAATCCAAGAAAAAACTTTCATTCTCTAAACTGAATTACGACCCTCAGACAGACAGATTCTTCGCCTCAGGAGAGGAAGCCTCCACCTATCTACTCCATAACAAGATCATCCATCTTGAAGAGGAGACGCTGAGAAGGCTTCTCCCTTTATTCGATTCCAGAGATGACCTTGATCTCAAACAACTCCTCATTCTAATCTTCAAGAATTTCGGGTTAGAAGAAAATAACTATATGCTCCATTATCTTAGAGCCTACCATCTTGTAGACCTTCTCAAGTGCACCACTCAGGAAGATGTGGAAGCTGTCCTCCTCAGCTCCTCTGAATTCATAGCCTCAGAAAAAAAGAAGGGCATTTTCTATTACCGAGAAGAAGAAAAGATTGAGAAACCCTTTGAGATTCTACCGGAAATTCCTGAGGTTCAAGCTGGGAAAGAAAGAGAAGCTGAAGAGATGCCAGAAGAGATGGAGTTGGAAAAGCAACCTGTCTTTGAAGAGCCTGAAATAGAAGTTCTTCCTGAGGAGCGAGAAGAAAGAGAAGAAATCAGGCTTTCCCCGCCTCTAGAACCTGAAAAAGTAGAATACAGAAAACCCCCAAAGGCTAAAAAAGAAGTAAAGAAGAAATTTGTGGGCATTGAGGCTGAAAAGGGGTTTAGAAAGAAAAAAGGAGAAAGAAAGGTAATCGAAGAGAGGATTGAGCTTGAAGAGTCGGAATATGAAGCCCTGCTTGCCATAAAGGCAAAAGAAAAAAAAGAGGCTGAAGAAGAGCAAATGCCCCTTCAAGCCAAAGAGAAAAAAGAGGAGTTCAAATCCCCTGTTTCAGAAAAGCCTGTTTTTGGGTTTTTCGCTGACAAATTAAAGTCAGCTCTGGATAAAAAGAAGAAAGAAGAAGAGAAAAAATAGACCCCAGAATGGAGGACTGGAAAAGGCAAGCTTCTCTCGCCATCATCGGAGGTGGCATCATGGGAGTTTGCTTAGCCTTTCATCTCGCAAGAAGGGGAGCAAGGGATGTCATCCTCCTGGAAAAGGATCTCCTGGCACAAGCCTCCACTGGCCTCTGTGCGGGAGGAGTTCGACAGCAATTCTCTCATCCCTCTAACATCAAACTCTCTCAAGAAACTGTGAGACTTTTTGAACGCTTCGCGGACGAATTCGGCCAAGAGATAAACTTCAGGCAGGTTGGTTATCTTTTTCTCGCTCAGAGGGAGGAAACATGGGAAGAATTTCTCTCGAGTGTCGAAATCCAGCGAAAGCTTAATGTCCCTGTGGAAGTCCTCAGCCCTGAAGAAATAAAGGAACGCTGGCCTTACTTAGAAGTCAACGACATAAGAGGAGGAACTTTTTGTGCTGAGGATGGGTATGCTGACCCTTATCTTGTAGCAATGGCTTTTGCTCAAAGAGCTAGAGAACTGGGGGTCAAGATATTTGAAAAAACAAAGGTGGTAGGGATAAGAATCGAGAGAGGGAAAGTCAAGGGCATAGAAACTTCAAGAGGAGCGATAGAGGTCTCAAAGGTAGTGGACGTGGCGGGTCCCTGGGCAGGAGAGGTGGCGAGGATGGCTGGCCTGGAACTACCAGTCTTGCCCTTTCGCCGGCAGGTTTTTGTGACCGCAGCCTTCGATTCCATCCCTCATCCTGTTCCCATGATTATCGACATGGACATTTATTTCTACTTCAGGGGAGACCCACCAGGCCTCTTGATGGGCATGAGTGACAGGAGTGAACCCTCAAGCTTCAACACCAATGTTGACTGGAACTTCCTCGAAAAGGTTATCGAGAAGGCGATCCATCGTGCGCCCCTTCTGGAGAAGGCAAGAATCCTGAGAGGATGGGGAGGACTTTATGAGATAACTCCCGACGAAAATCCAATAATTGGCGCCATTCCCGAAGTCGAGGGCTTCTTCTGTGCCATCGGCTTCTCTGGCCACGGCTTCCAGCATGGCCCTTCTGTGGGAAGAGTCCTCTCCGAGCTCATTCTTGAGGGAAAGACTGATTTCGACTTGAGCCCCTTTGCTTATGATAGATTCCAAAAAAAGAGAGAAGGGGGAGAAAAAAAGGCTGTATGAGATGAAAGTGAAAATCTTATCTCAAAGAGAAATAAAACAGGCCCTTTCTATGTCCCTGGCAATTCAGGCTGTAAGGGAAGCCTACATTGCCTACTCCAGGAAAGAGGCTCTGATGCCCCTTAGAATCCAACTGCCTGTGAAGCCTCAGGAAGGAAGTGTCCTTTTCATGCCTGCTTATCTGGAAAGAATAAAATCCCTGGGCGCAAAGATAGTCTCGGTATTTCCCCGAAACATCGAGAAAAAAATTCCTACCCTTCATGCCCTCATAATCCTCATCGACTCAGACACAGGTAAGATTGAGGCGATTATGGATGGGAGTTATCTGACGGCATTGAGAACAGGTGCCTGCTCAGGAGTGGGCACCCACCTTCTGGCAAGAAAAGGAGCTCGAAGCGTCGCCATCTTCGGTGCAGGAGTTCAAGGTCGCACTCAACTCGAAGCGGTGTGTGAGGTGAGGACGATTGAGAAAGTCTGGGTCTATGATAAAAACCTTGAAGCCTCAAAGACTTATGCCCAAGAGATGAGAGAAAGAGGTAAACCGATTCCTGAAGAAATCATCGTCGCCAAGACAGCCAAAGATGCAACCCTCGAAGCGGATATAATCTGCACGGCAACAACTTCCTTGACGCCTGTTTTTGAAGATTCTTTCATAAAGCCGGGGGTGCACATTAACGCCATCGGCTCTTATACCCCCAGGATGCAGGAAATACCCGAAGAGACGGTGGCTCGTGCAAAAATTTTTGTAGATTCTCTCTCCTCCTGCCTTGAGGAAGCAGGAGATTTGATAATCCCCCTTAAAAAAGGAATAATCACCGAATCAAAAATAGAGGGAGAAATAGGCATGCTCGCCGACGGTCTCATCAGAGGAAGAGAATCTGAGGAAGAGGTCACTCTTTTCAAATCAGTAGGGTTAGCTGTTCAGGATGTGGCAGTTTCAAAACTCGCCCTCGAAAAGGCTAATGAGATGGGACTCGGCATATCGCTCGAACTCTGAGGCATACGAGCTTTTTGAATCTAAAAAAAGTTCATTTTCTCTTCGAAGGAAGAAGAGGAAATCTCACCTCAAGAAACATTTCTTTCCGCTAAAAGGTTCGCTCGGCAAAATAAATCTCCTTCATATCCTCCTAATCAAGACCTCATGCAAGCCACCTTTTCTCCTCGTGATCCCCATCTGATCTAAGAGTTCCAAAAGAGGGATTGCATATTTGCGGCTCAGGTTTGTCATTTTCTTAAAATCTCCCACTGTCAGTTCAGACCTTCCCGAGCTCTTCAATTTTTCTATGATTTCTTCGAGCCACTTTGAGTGAATCAGGAAGCCATCCTTTCCCTGAACAATCTTCTTCCGCTCGATGAGGAAAGAAAGGAGGCGGTCGAGAGTTTGAGGATTCAGGTTAAACCTTTTCTCGAGGTCCTTTCGCGATAAAGATCTGAGTTCATCCTTAAGACACATTTCTTCAAGTTGATTGACAATCTTTTCCTCCTCCTTAGAAAGTAGAGGTTCAAAATTCATGAGACTTATTTTCCCTTCCACCTCTTTGATTCTACCCACTCTTAAGAGGTGCTTCAAGGCGAGCCTCAACACTCTCCGATGGACTTTATACCTCTGCCTCAGCCTCTCAAATTGGACTCCTGACTCGCGGGCATGTTTTCTATGATACTTATCCAGAAAATCCAAAATTTTCCTAGAAAGATGTTCAAGGCTGGATTGAGAGATTAGAAAAATAGGCGAGAAGGAAAGGATTCTTATCTTGCCCTCTTCCTCAAGTCCCTGAGAGAGCTCAAGAAGAGAGCCCTCCTTGAAGGGGGCGAAATCTAAGATTTCTCTTTCTCTTGCTCCTCTTATGCCTTTTTCATCCACCAAAGCATGGAGCATTTCTTCCTTGTTTCCCTTAAGCCTTCCTAGATATTCGAGTCTTTTTCTAACCTTTTTCCCCCTTACCTTTTGGGAGTGAGGGTTGAGTACGACTCCACTCCCGAGGTTAAGACCTTCCTCAAGGTTTTTTACCCTAAACTCGTCCCCCCATTTAAGGTCAACGGGCCTCTCAAGAAGGATGCGCACAAAGGAGTGTCCGGAGTCCTTCTCTCCCTGTTGGGCATAAGGCTCAAGGGTTGCGCGAAGCTCAGAATTCTTGAAGACAATTAGAAAACTCCTCCCCGCGGCTTTTCTTCCCAGATTAAAGTCAAGAACTGCATCAAAACAACTGGTCTTCAATTTTCTTCTCCCCTCTCCGAAGCACTCAGCGCAAGGTAAATCCTTCTCAACACGGGGTCAACTGAGGCCAGAATCACCTTTACTCTCTCCCCTCGCTCAAATCTCTCTTTCCTTCTTTTTTTAGAGTGACTCTTTCGTGGCGAAAAATATCTACGGCAAAGTTCGCTCTGGGGGATGATCCCTTCGACAAGGTAGTTATCAATCTCGACCAGAATGCCTTCCCTGGAAACATCGACCACTGTCCCCTCTACTCTTTCTCCAACCTTTTCTTTCAAAAATCTAAAGATGCGCCATTCTATAAGCTCCCTTTCTGCATGTTCGGCATTCCTCTCTCTCCAGGAACAATGCTCAGCAAGAGAAGAAAGGGAGTTTACCTCAAAACCATCTCCGCTGAGAACACCCTTGAGGATTCGATGCACGACAAGGTCAGGGTATCTTCTTATGGGGGAAGTAAAATGGGTGTATGTCTTCTTGGAAAGACCATAATGCCCCTTATTCTCATCTGAATACATAGCAAGCTTGAGGCTACGCAAGACCTGAAAGTTTATGAACTTTTCTGCTGGATTGCCCTTTGCCATTTTGAGCACATGCTGTAGTTCCCGCTGAGTTACCTTTGAGGCAGAAGGAAGATTTATCCCCAAAGGAGCAAGAAGCTCTCTGAGCCTTTCGAGGTCTTGAACTCCGGGAGGCGGGTGAATCCTGTAAAGGAATGGAATCCCCCTCTCTTCGAGAAAAGAGGAAACTGCCTCATTTGCCACCAGCATAAATTCCTCGATGATTTGATGAGCCTCATTTCTTTCTGAAGGTAAAACTGAAATCAAGCTTCCTTCTCTATAAACCAGCTCAGGTTCAACAAGGTCAAAATCGAGACTCCCTTGTCTCTCCCGATTTCTTTTAAGGATGCGGGCTAATTCCCTCATCCTCAACAGAACAGGCACTAGAGCCCTAAACCTCTGGCGAAGTTCTTCGTCCCCTTCTAAAATGCGAAACACTGCGGTATAAGTCATTCTTTCTGAGGTGCGAATGATGGAGCGCAGGAGTCTCTTTCCCACCACACTTCCTGCTCTGTCAATTTCGAGAAGAAGAGAAAAAGCCAGCCTGTCTTCTCCAGGCCTTAGACTGCAGATGAAATTAGAAAGTCTCTCAGGAAGCATGGGAACGGTTAAATCAGGAAAATAGACGCTCGTCCCCCTCAGGTAAGCTTCACGGTCAAGGTGTGTTCCAGGATGGACATAATGCGAGACATCTGCAATGTGGACTCCAAGGAGAAAATTTCCATTAGAGAGTCTCCTCAAGCTCACTGCATCATCAAAATCTTGAGCATTTTCCCCATCGATGGTGATGGTCAGCCAGTGGCGAAAATCAACCCTATCCTTAATTTCCTCCTGGGGAATAGCCGGGGAAATCCTCTCCGCCTCCTCTAACGCCTCTTTGGAAAAAGCAAAAGGAAGCTCATATCTCTGGATGATGACTCTTGAGTCGACTCCCGGCTCATCTGGCATCCCTATGATTTTTTGGAGTCGAAAACTCTCTCTCTCAACCTCCACAATTGTCCCTGGAAGAGGAGAGAGCTCAGGGTTTCGTTTGAGCGGGATTTCTTTTAGCGGCAAATCCAGGGGAACGAAATATGGTTTCCCGAAGCGCTCTCTATAAAGCCCTATCAACTTTTCTCTACTTTTCCTTATGATTCTAATTATTTTCCCCTCTGCTTTCCCTCTTCTTCCTCTTTCTTTTACTAAAACCTCAACTTCATCCCCTCCGATTGCCTCTCCGATGAAGCGGGGAGGGATGAAGATTTCTTCTTCGTCTCTTCCTTCAGGCTTCACAAATCCATATCCTTTTTCAGAAAGAGAAAGCCTTCCTCTTTTTATCCCGCTTCTCCCCGAGATTATGTAGCGCCTTTTAAACCTCAGAAGAATCCCTTGATTCTCAAGCTTCTCCAGAGTCTTCTGTAACCCACTCTTCTCTTCTGGCGAGAGACGAAGCTCTCGATATATCCTGTAGAGGCTCAGACCTTGCTTCCTATTTCTTAGTAATTCGATAATATTACTAATCATTTCAGTAATGAAATAAAGAAATATAAGGAATCCTGTGTCCTTCTCTGAGAATCTTAACCAGCTTCAGCCTGAAAATCCAGAAAAAATCTTGCTCACTCCTCACTTCATGCTCCCTGAGAACCTGCTGCTTGACCTTTTCTTTAACTTCTTCAGGAGCATTTAGATACAAAAGCGACTCAATTTCCTCCTCGAGTTTCTCGAGCATTTCTTCATCAATGTTTTTTCTGGAGAGTGCTTTTTGTGCCTTCGAAAATGGCTCCCTGAGGAAATTCAAAAAAGGGGGGAGTGAGGCGAGGAATCTCTCTATCTCCTTTCTTGCCTTAACTCTCTTCTCATTCCGGGCTTTTTCCTCCTTTCTTTCTCCTACTTTCCTCTCCCTGTAGCCATCAAAAGCCTTTTTGACAAAAGGAGCACAGAGAAAAAGGGTCTGGATTTTGCCTTGAGTGCGACGCCTGGCCGGAGATTCAAGGAAATAATTTTCTATCCCTTCGAGAATCACTTGAAGGGGGATTTCACATCTTTCCCAGGAGGAGATGAGTTCCAGTTCTTTCGGGCTGAGAAAAAATGGTGCACCCCTCCTTTGGATGAAATGCTTGGCAATGGTCTGAAAATACTCACTCCTTTCTTCTTTTCTGACTACTTTGACTTTCTTAGGGGGCTTATTCTTGATTCCTCTCATAGATGATTCTCAGCCCTTCAAGGATAAGAAAAGGCTCATGATGGTCGATGGTGGCTATTTCCTTCCTTATATAATCTGCATACCCGCCCGTCGAAATCACCCTTGCCTCTCCTCCCAACTCTTTTTTGATTTCTTCTATGATCCTTGAGACAAGCCCTATGTAACCATAATGGATTCCGGAGTGCATGCTGGAGACTGTGTTGCGACCTATGGCTTTCTTGGGCTTTCTGATTTCTATTCGAGGAAGCTTTGCGGTTCTCAGATAAAGAGCTTCGGCAGCAATTTGAATTCCTGGTGCTATCGCTCCTCCCAGATATTCTCCTTTAGAAGAGACGGCATCAAAAGTTGTCGCGGTCCCAAAATCTACCACCACTACTGGCCCCCCGTACTTGGAAAAAGCAGCCACTGAAACCACTATTCTATCCGCTCCAACCTCAGCCGGGTTTTCGTAGAGGATAGGCATTCCTGTTTTCAACCCTGGCCCTACGATAAGAGGTCTGGCTTTAAGCAGACTCCGGCCTAAGTCCTCGAAGATTGGTGTCAAGGGGGGAACAACACTGCATAAAATCATCGAATCCACTTCCTCTACCCTCACTCCCTCTGCTTGGAAAAGATTGAACAAGGTGATTCTATACTCATCACAGGTTTTTTCTCTATCAGATTTTATCTTCCAGTGCTTGAAAAGTTCCCTGTTTTTGAAGATACCTATGGCTATGTTGGTGTTACCAATATCAACCGCTAAAAGCATCTTCCCTCCTTAAGCCTCACGAAAAGAATGTATCTCGCCTGCAATAAAATGAAACCTCCTCCCTTCACTCTCGACGATCAATCTTCCCTCAAGGTCAATGCCCTGAAACGTACCACTTCTTTCTCCTTCTTCTGTGCTCAAGATGAGTGTCGCTCCCTTCGGATGGATGAGTTTCTCTTCATAAGAGGCGACAATCTCTTTTTCTTTCCCTCTTAATAAAATATTATACCAGTGATTCAGCCTTATCCAAAGGCTGGAGAGCAAAGAGAGAGATTCAACCGTTCCTCCTGAAATCATCCTCAAAGAGACGGCTTTATCCCGAATTTCATCAGGGAAATCCTCTCTCCTGTGATTCAGGTTAACTCCAATGCCTAAGATAGTATAGTCGAGCCGATTTCCCGTAAATTCGCTCTCGCAGAGAATGCCGCCAAGCTTGCGTCTTCCCCAGACGATGTCATTTGGCCACTTAAGCCCTGTCCTAATCCCCAGAGTCTCAAAGATAGCCTCACTAGTAGCCAGGCCGCCGAGAAGAGGAAGAAGAGAAGCTCTCAATCTCCCTGGCCTCAAGATTATCGAAAGATACAGTCCTAAATTTTTGGCCGAAAACCAGCTCCTCCCTCTTGTCCCCCTACCCTTGCTCTGTTCCTCAGAGACAATGGCTGTTCCTTCCGGTTCTCCCCTGCGGGCCATCTCCCTAGCAAGGTCATTGGTGGAAGAACAACTTTCAACCCGGTAAACCCTCTCTCCAATTTGCATCGGTTTCACTCAATTAAAATTCTTTCCCTTCTCTTGCTCACTCTATGCCTTGAACCCCTCTCTTTTTTCCGTGGTCGGGATCTTCTGAAACCAGGGCTGGGTTTTTCATCCCTTCTCAAGAAGAAGGCGTACTTGCCTTAGGCTCTCCTCGAGCCTCTTCCTCTTGGTCTCCATCTCTAGAACCCTCTCTCTTCTCTGTTCAATAATTTCTTTTGGAGCCCCCTGAAGAAAAGCCTCATCTTGAAGAGCTGCTCTTATTTTCTCCATTTCTGAATCTATCTTGGAGATTTCTCTCTCAAGCCGCATCCTTTCCTGATTGAGATCGAGCATCTCTCTTTCAACCTCAATGGCGATTTCCAGGTCTGAGGTGAGAGACTTCAGAAGCCATTTTTCTTCGGGGAAGCTCTCAACGACTCCTAATTTCCTCACGTTTGCAAGAGAAATAAAATAGACTCTATGCTCCTCAATGATCTTCTTCGTGGCTTTATCCTTTACTCTAAGCCAGAGGTCAACCTTTTTCTTGGGGGGAATCCTGTTTTCTGCCCTAATTTTCCTTGTCTCGATGATTGCTTCCTGGAGGAGCCTCATCTTTTCTTCCACCTCCTCATCCACAAAGTCCTCATCCGCTTCTGGAAATGAAGCCAGAGAGAGCGACTTTTCTGAGGAGGGGAGGTAAGACCAGATTTCTTCGGTAATAAAAGGCATGAAAGGATGGAGAAGCCTCAAAGTCCAGTCGAGGGTGCGAATCAAGATTGCCTGAGTTGTCTTATTCCCCTCCCTAAGGCTCGGTTTGACAAGCTCAATGTACCAGTCACAAAACTCATGCCAGATGAAATGATAGATTTTCTCGGCTGCTTCATAAAACTTATACTGCCCCAGTGCCTGATTTATATCCCTGATGACCTTGACCATTCGGCTTTGAATCCATCTATCGGCAAGACTCAATTCCCCCTCATCAATCTTTATTTCCCGGACTCCTTCCTCTATGTTCATCAGCACAAAGCGCGATGCGTTCCAGATTTTGTTAGCAAAGGCTCTGTAGCCCGCCATCCTTTCTTCCGAGAGAGAAATATCCATGCCCGGAATTGCCAGAGCAGCCAGGGTGAAACGAAGGGCATCCGTTCCATATTTCTCAATCATTTCCAGAGGGTCGATAATATTCCCCTCCGACTTACTCATCTTCCGCCTCTTGAAATCTCTAACCAGACCATTGATGAAGACATCGCGGAAAGGAATATCCCCCATGAATTTAAGACCCATCATGATCATCCTTGCTACCCAGAAAAAGATGATGTCAAAACCCGTGGCCATAAGGTCTGTGGGGTAGAAAACCTTGAGTTCCTCGGTCATCTTGGGCCAACCCATGGTCACAAAGGGCCAGAGAGCCGAGCTGAACCAGGTATCGAGTACATCCTCGTCCTGGTAAAGGGAGCTGCTCCCGCATTTTTTACATTCCGCTGGTTCTTCCATCTCAACCATTATTTCTTGGCATTTGCTGCAATACCAGGCAGGAATCCTGTGCCCCCACCAGAGCTGCCTTGAAATGCACCAGTCATGGATGTTGTACATCCACTCATAATATGTCTTCGTCCAGAGAGATGGAATGAATCTTATCTTCCCTTCCTCTACTACTCTTATAGCCTCTTTGGCAAGGGGCTTAACCTTAACAAACCACTGCCAGGAGAGGTAAGGTTCAATGATGGTCTTGCAGCGGTCATGGTGGCCCACGGCGTGATGATAGTCTTCGGCCTTTTCGAGAAGCCCAAGCTCATCCAGTTTCTCAAGCACCTTCTCTCTACACTCATCTCTGTCGAGTCCCTTGAATTCTTCTCCAGCTTCCTCTGTCATCTTTCCATAGCCATCAATGACCACCACCTGCTCAAGGCCATGGCGCTTTCCGAGTTCAAAATCAAGAGGGTCGTGTGCCGGAGTAACCTTAACCACCCCAGTCCCAAACTCCTTATCCACTCTCTCATCTGCAATCACAGGAATATGGCGGTTTGTGAGCGGGAGTCGAACCAGGCGACCCAGGAATTTGTTATAGCGATTGTCGTCGGGATGGATGGCAACAGCCGTATCTCCAAGCATCGTTTCGGGTCTAGTAGTGGCAACGGTGAGACCATCTTCGCTGTCAACAAAGGGATACTTGATGTAATAGAGTTTCGTCTTGAGCTCCCTGTGTTCTATTTCGATGTCTGAGACTACAGTCCCGCAATGAGGGCAGCGATTGACAAGGTAATAATCTCTGTAGATGAGGCCTTCCTTGTAGAGGTCGACAAAAACCTTCCTTACGGCGAGGCAATAATCCTCATCCAGGGTGAATCTTTCTCTTGTCCAGTCGAGGGATAAGCCAAGCCTCTTGAGCTGGTTAATGATCAAACCTCCGTATTTTCTCTTCCATTCCCAGGCTATCTTAAGGAATTCTTCCCTCCCTATTTTTTCGCGCGTGAGCCCTTTCTCCTCGAGGCTTTGTTCAATCACATTGTGCACGGCAATACTCGCATGGTCTGTTCCAGGAAGCCAGAGGGCATTATATCCCTGCATCCTTTTCCAGCGGATGATTATATCGGGGAGAGTAAAGCAGAGAGCATGTCCCATGTGCAAAGAACCTGTGACGTTGGGAGGGGGAAGAACCATGGAAAAGCATTTTTGAGGAGAGGGGATTTTAGGAGTAAAGATTCCTTCTTCGAGCCAGAATTTTTGCCATCTTTGCTCGACAGGCTTGGGGTCATAGACTTTTTCAAGAATTCTTGCTTTATTCATCTTTTTCCCTATCACCTCAATTCCCTTCAACTCTCATCGCTTTGATTTATATAAAATAACAAATATTTAATTCCCTCTCAATTTTATTTTTGACCAAAAAGATGTATTTTTTCTTGAGGCTAAGATTCTGAAATTCTCGATCTCAAAAATTTCCTATTTAGTGTTTAAAGATTTTCAACTTTCTTTATTCTTCCCAGCTCCTCCCTCAACCATTCCTTGAGCTCAGCACTCAGGCTCGTCCTCACCCTCTTCTCAAGCTCTCTTTCTATTTCAAGACTCTCTTTCCTGAGAAACTCCCTTATCTTATTCTCAATCTCCTTCTTGAAATCTGGGAAATTCAAATAAAAACCCTCCTCTTCTTTGTTCTCTCCCTTTCCCTGCTTCGCTTTTTTCTCATTATCCTCTTCTTTCAAACATTCCAAAAGCTGTGTCTCTTCAGGGATTGAGGGTGGGTTGTCTTTCCTGGAGACTAACTCTCTTACCTTCTCCACCAGTCTCTGCGAGTCAAAGGGAAGGCAGATTATTTCATCATACTCAAATTCTCGGAGTCGCTCTTTTTCTAAAGGCTCACATAAACCCTTGAGCAGAATCAGGGGGATCTGGCGGAATTCTTCCTCGTTTCTGAGATAAGAGGTAACCTCGTAGCCATCTCTCTCAGGGAGAGAAAGCCGGACGAGTAAAGCATCGGGTTTTATTTCAGCCAGGCGCTCGATGAGTTGCTTTCCATCCTCAAAAAAATGAAGCTCAAACTCAGATTCAGGAAAAGAGAGTTGAATAATCTTCTGAAGAGAAGCGCTTGGATCAGCAACCACAATCTTATAAGCCATCTCGATCCCTCGAATAAAAACCCTTCATCTTCCTCATTAAACATCTTTCCCCTTAAAGAGTCAATTAACCTCCTTAATTCCCCAAAAATCAAATTTGCTAAATATTTAGAGGGATATTATTCTCCGTATTTAAAATCCCTATTTAAAAGATGTTTTTAATAAGATAAGTTTAATTCTCACCGCCTCACCTCGTTCACTTTTGGCTATGATTTTTGTCACTTTAACTTATGCGAATATTTCTTGATTCGGGAAAATTTTTCTTCTTTTTCAAAGTTTACCTTTTCAATCTTATAAACCTAAATAATTTTAATCGGCGCAAAAAAATAAACTGATTTGTGAGAGGATCAATCTTTTATTAAAATAAAAGACCTAGAGGATGAAAAGGGAAAAAAATAAAAGAAGAAAGAAGCAATAATAAAGAAAAAGGAGTAACGCCTTGTATCTTAGAGTAATAAAAGGTGAAACGCCGGTTAAAGAAGCCGAAATCCATAGGCTTCAAAAGAGTGTTCAGGCAATTCTTGAGAAGGTGAAAAAAGAAGGAGATAGGGCTCTGCGCTATTATGAAAAAAAATTCGATAAGTTTGAACCTGAATCCTTTCTCGTCTCAGAAGAAGATGCTTCCCAAGCAGGGGAGAAACTTCCTCCTGAGGTCAAAGAAGAATTAGATTTTGCCATGGAACAGGTTTCCTCTTTTGCTAAGGCCCAGAAAGAAAGCCTGCTTGAGTTTGAGAAGGAAATTGGAGAAGGAATAAAGATGGGGCAGAGAATAATACCTATTTCCTCCTGTGGCTGTTATGTGCCAGCAGGAAGATATCCCTGTCTTACTTCTGCGGTGATGTCTGTCATCCCTGCCAAAGTAGCTGGTGTGGAGAGAATAGTGGCTTGTTCACCTCCAGGTAGAGAGAAAGCCATAAACCCGGGTATTCTTTATACGCTGTGGAAAATGGGTGTAAATGAAATCTACTGTCTTGGGGGAGCTCAGGCAATAGCGGCCCTTGCCTACGGAACAGAAACTATTCGTCCTGTGGACCTAATCGTTGGTCCTGGAAATCAATATGTGATGGAAGCAAAACGGCAGGTCTTTGGAACAGTAGGTATTGATTTTCTTGCTGGACCGAGTGAGTGTCTCATCATCGCCGATGAAAAAGCACGGTCTGATTTTATTGCTGCTGACCTCCTCGCTCAATGTGAACATGACCCCAATGCCCGAGGGGCTCTTGTTACCACATCCGAGGACTTGGCCTTCGAGACCTTAAAGGAAATCGAGATTCAATTGAAACAGAGAAAAACAGAAGAGGTGGCCCGTGCTTCCTGGGAAAACAAGGGGATAGTGGTAGTTGTGAATACACTTGAAGAGGCAGCAAGATATGCCAACGAATATGCTCCCGAACACCTTGAAATTCATACTGAAAACCCAAGAAAGCTTCTCCCCCTTCTCAAAAACTATGGATCACTTTTCTTAGGAGAAAATACTGCCGAGGTATATGCAGACAAAATTGCAGGCCCAAATCATATCTTACCCACGGGTAAAACTGCAAGATATACAGGTGGACTGTGGGTCGGGATGTTTCTCAAAGTTGTAACTCATATGGAAACCGATGTTAAAGCCTCACTCAAACTTGCCAAATATGCCGAGGTTCAAGCCTCCTTTGAAGGAATGGATGCCCACCGCTATGCAGCCGCCATCCGCCTTGAAAAACTGAGAGCTTAAGAAAGGATGAGAACCTAAAATGAATAAACTCAGAACAATCATCTACGGCGTTGGGGCGATGGGAAGTAATATCGTCAGACTTCTTCAAATGAAACCCCAGGTTGAAATAGTGGGAGCCATTGACCATGACCCTTTAAAGATAGGAGTTGATTTAGGAAAAGTTGCTGGATTAAGAAAAAAAATGGGAATCCATGTTGACTATCCGGCACGGAAAGTTCTGGGAAAGGTAAAAGCAGACCTTGTCCTCCATGCTACGAGCGCTTTCCTTGAAGAGGCCTTCAACGAAATCATGGAAATTCTGGAGAAGAAATTAAACCTCATCACCATCTGTCAGGAGTTGTTCTTTCCCCTCGCCCACAACATAAAGAAAGCCCAAGAGATTAATATCCTAGCCCGCAAAAAGGGAGTGCGTGTCACAGCCGCAGGAATAAACCCTGGGTTTATCATGGACATTGTGCCTATTGTCTGCTCTCTTCCTTGCTGGAAAATAGAAAAGGTTTTCGTCACCCGTATCGTTGACTTTTCTCCCTATGGTCAAGAGGAAATGAAACATATCGGCGCAAATCTCACCCCTGAAGAATTTAAAGAGGGAGTAAGAAGAGGCAAAATAGGACATATAGGGCTCCTTGAGACTGCAGCCATGGTCTCTCATTGCCTAGGGCTCAAGGTAGATGAACTCAGACAATCAAAAGAACCTGTGGTTACCAAGAAAAAAAGAGAGAGTAAATTCATAAAAATATTACCGGGGCGTGTCTGCGGCTTCAAACAAAACGTTGAAGGCTATTCCGGAGAAAAACTGATCCTTGATTTTAGAATGGTGGGAATAGTCTCACCTGACGAAAAAGAGGATGGAATCAAGATGGGAGATCATGCTCGTCTCGAAGGAATCCCCAGTGTGGACATCGCCATTAAAGAAGAAATTGCCCAGAAGGGGGGTTTAGGGACGGCAGGAGTGGCGGTTAATCTCATTCCCAAATTGATGAACTCTGAACCTGGTTTCCATACCATGCATGAGTTAAGCCTCCCTCATATATGGAATGATTCCTCTAAGCAGGAGCCAATCAAAAAAATAACTTATTTTTAAATAAGAGAGAATCCCGAAAAAATTAAAGAGTTTAACCCTTCTCTTCTTAATAAAGAATCGAATAATATAAAAAGGAAAAAATGAAATTAAAGTTTTTCTCTTCTTTTGGCGCAGTTAAAATTAGGAGAGCTAAATTTAAAGAAATAGAATTTATTCACTAAAATCGAATCAATATCTATTAAAAAATCATGAGTCCTTTCTCCTGAGGTTTCTCATCTTTGGAGAAAGAATTCCAAGTCCTCAACCAAGATGAGGAAACTTCAAGGGAAAAATTTAAGGGCCTCATTGCATGGTTTAAGGCTAATTGCTAAAATTAAAAAACAAAGTGATGAAGAGACTCCATCTATGTCTTTACCCTTTACTTTCTTTAGCTCTGATTCTTTCTTCTGAAAATTTGCTGACAAAAAAAGTAGAGGATTTGCCTCCGTCCCATAGAAAATGGCTTACAGAAGAGGTAGTCTACATCATCACCCAGAAAGAAAGGGAGGCGTTCTTAAAACTTGAAACCAACCAAGAAAGAGACCTTTTCATAGAAGCTTTCTGGAAACAACGTGACCCAACTCCCGAGAGTCCTGAAAATGAATTTAAAGAAGAACATTATCGCCGTTTAGAATATGCAAATAAAAACTTCGGTAAAGGAACTTCTAAGCCCGGTTGGAAAACAGATAGGGGGAGAATATACATCATCCTTGGAAAGCCGAATACTGTGGAAAGATATGGAAGCCTAGAGCACAATCTCGTCCCCATAGAAGTCTGGTTTTATCAAGGACACTCCGGCGCCGGGCTTCCTGCTTCATTCTATGTGGTCTTCTTCCAGGAATGGGGAATCGGAGATTACATCCTCTACAGCCCCCTGAGACATGGCCCTCGAAAACTCATTGAGACCTATGACGTTGACCCCAATAAAGCCATGAGCATTCTGAATATGGTAAATCCTGAACTCGCAAAGGTGGCCCGCTCTCTAATTCCCACTCAATCTCCTGAGCTTGAAGCCGGTTCACCCTTAGCTTCCGAGGCTTTGCTCAATAAGATTTCAAGCCTTCCTCAAGAGAAGATAAAAGAGGAATATGCGGAAAAACTTCTGAAATACAAAGCTCTGATTGAAGTCGATCACTCAGTAAACTACATCGAAAATGATGCGCTAGTAAAAATCATAAGAGATGAGGGAGGTTTTTTCTTGGTGCACTACGGCCTCGAACCTAAAAGACTCTCCATCGGGAAGAAAGAAAAAAAGTTTTTTGTCAGATTAGAAATTTATGGAAAGATCTCGGATACCGCAGGGAAAAATATCTATCAATTTCAAAAAGAGGTCTTGCTGAATTTTGATGAAGAGCAAGTTGAGGAAATGAGAAGGAAGCTCTTCAGTTTTCAGGACCTTTTTCCTCTTATCCCCGGTGATTTTAAATTTGACTTGCTGCTTAAAAACCCTGTTTCAGGAGAATTTACTTCTTTGGAGAAGGAGATAAGTGTGCCCAAAGCATTTTCTTTTCCTTCAATAAGCTCACTAATTCTCTCTTCCAGAGTGAATAATCCCCCGAAAGAAGAAAAAACCTATAAGCCCTTTCGCTTCAAGGGAATTCAAATTTTACCTACGGCAACAAGAGTCTTCACCTCCAAAGATAAGCTCTATGTGTATCTTGAAATCTATGGATTAGATGAGGAATTGAAGAATAATGGGTCAGTAGACTTTTCAATAAGCAAAGAAGATAAAATAATACATAATTTGAAAAAAAGGATAAGAGATCTCGAAAATCCAGAGAGCTTCATTCAGGAATTTTCTCTCTCGTCATATTCCCCTGGAAGATATCTCCTCAAAGTTTCTCTTCTCGGTAGAGATGAAACTGAAATAACTTCTGAAAGAGAAGACTTCACCATTAGCCCCCTTGTCACCTTACCTGAATACTGGAGTCTTTCAGAAATTTACCCTCCTTCAGGCGACCCTTACTACGCCCACATCCTTGGCTCCCAGATGTTAAATGCGGGAGAAATCGAAAAGGCTGTGGCCCTCCTCGAACTTGCCTATAGCATGAAGCCTGCTTCCCTCGAATATGGATTAGCCTTAGCAAATGCATATTTAGCAAGGGAAAATTACCAAAGAGTACAGGAAATTCTTTCGCGCTTCCTGGAGAAGGCAAAGGAAGAACCTCAAATCTATTATATGCTGGGGATAGCTTGCCAGAAGAGGGGTGAGTTTGGAAGAGCCGTATATTATTATAAAAAATATCTTCTCAACTTTGGGACTCATCTTGGAATCCTCAATGCCTTGGGTGAGTGTCATTTCCAAGAAGGAAACCTAAAAGAGGCCCTTGATGCCTGGGAGAAGTCTCTGGAGTTAGACCCAAAGCAAGAAGAATTGAAGGAAAGGGTTTCCCAGTTGAAAAAAAAGGAAGAAAAAAAGAATATTTAAACCCTTCTACCTATGAATAAGATTAAAATTTCTTTCATAAATCGTTCTTATCTTAAGCTTGCTTCACAAGCTTTCGGAGGAGGTCTTAATGCTTAAAAGAATTTTTAGTTTTTTTCTCTCTTTGGAGATGATTCTTCTCCTCGCTACCTACTCCCAGGTTACGGCGAGAAGAATTTCTATCACCGTGATGAATACAAAGAACGAACCTCTGGAAAAGACAAAGGTGATCATTACGAGTCCTGAAAGGAATGATTTTAAAAAAGAATTCTTCACCGATAAAAAAGGGAAATTTGCCTTCCTCCTTCCGATGGAGATAAAAAGCCTCTCGTTTCATCTCGAAAAAGAAGGATATCAGACTCTTGAAGAAACAATAGAACTGAGGAGGATGAGAAGTTCTCAATCTTCCTTCCTCTATGAAGGAACCTTTGTCCTTTTCCAAAACGATGAGCTCACCCCCGAACAAAGGGCTCAGCTAAAAGTAACAAATGAAAAAGCGCTTGAGCACTTCAACGCAGGAATCGCACTCTTTGAAGGGGAAAAATTTATTGAGGCTGCTAAAGAGTTCGAAGAAGCCTCAAAAATAAAACCCGATTTCTATGAGGCCTATGAAAACATGGCTGCCTCATACTTCAGGGCAGAAGAATATGAAAAAGCCATAGAAGCGGCAAACAAAGCTTTGGAGATTGAGCCTGAGTCGTATAAGACCCTCAAAATAATTTCTATCTCTTATTCAGCCCTGGGAAATGAGGAAAAGGCCATGGAATATCTTGAAAAGATGAAGCATCTTCCAGATGCAGAGTTTTCTCCAGAAGAACTCTACAATCTTGCCGTAACCGCAGCAAACAGAAATGATGATGAGGAGGCAAAACAGTATTTCGAAAAGGCCATTGAGCTCAAGCCTGACTTTGCCCTTGCTCATTATCAGCTAGGCATGTGTTATTTCAGGTTGAACGAGCTCGAAAACGCCCAAAAAGAGCTTGAGAGATACCTTGAACTCGAACCAGAGGGAGAGCATGCAGAAGTGGCAAAGGCTATTCTAGAATCCATAAAGAAGAATTAATGAAGAGTTAATTTTATTCTCTGATAATCTTCTGATATTCGGGAAAGGGAGGGTCTTAAAACCATTGAGAGCTCACCTTATTAATTTTTTTATTTTATGATTTTGAAATCCCTCTTTCCTTTTTAACTTCAATCTCGAGAGTTGCCTCAAGAATCCCATTCTCGTGGAAAGCTTAAATTAACTTCCTTGAAACGAGAGCCTCTGACAACTTGCCTTATCCTTTTTGATTGAAGATGCGGAAGGAAAATAAGACTAAAATATTTATTGAGACTTAAATGGCAAAGGATATTTTTTCACTCTTCTTTTCTCATTGAACGATACCCAATCCTCAAGATTCAAATTCTCTCAATTTAAAACAAGAGGTTTCTTAGGGAGAATCCTTTCTTAAAAAAGATGAGTATTCAAAAAAAGAAAACTTAAGTTTTAAAATAAAAATATCTCTTTTTTAGCCACCTAAATAAAAATTGGTCCCTATGGCTTTTGAGGAGGAAAAAAGAGATTTTCAGGAAACTAAGAATGGATTAGCTTCTTGAAGTTCATTATGGAAAATAATAAATAATAAGAATTTGGCTTTCGGCTGTGGTTGTCGACTGAGCCTCTTTGTGACAATTTACCCCTCCTACCATCATAGGGGAGTATAAATCTCGACTTGAAGAGATGTCAAGTGAAGTTGGGAATGGCTCATGGCGGGCCAAAGCAGCTCAAAAGCCGCACAGATGATAAAAAAATGCCGTGGCGCAGCCGCACCTCTCCTTCTGCGCAAAGAGAAGATTATAAAAAATATTCGGCCGAGGTCTCAGCAGCCACCAGAAGCTCCTGAAAAGCCCTGGAGGGTGGAGGAGGTTTGTGGGCGAGAAAAGTCAGCTTAAGGTGATGGATGATCCTGTTCATCACGGCCTAATCCGTAATAAAAGCGATGACCTTCATCTGTCCTCCACACTGGGGACAAACCAGAGGATCGACCTCGTAGGGTTAAGGGCACGGATAGAATGCTAGTTCACAAGACCCAGGAAGAAGGAAAGAAGAAGAAAAAGAAAGGAGGCTATATAGAAAGTACTTGCATCACATCATCATAGAAGCGCCCAATAGAAGACAGTCCGCTCGGGATGACGGGGACGGTAAACGCCAGCCACAACAGGAAGGATGAAACAAGAAATGGGCCAGCTCGCTCAAAGCATGCTCTCCATCCCTCTCTGCTTGGAAGATGCCGCTCGAGGTCCCGCCTCTTTGCTTCAGAGAGTCAACAGGAGTTTACGGCCATAAGCAGGAGAAGACAACAAGCGTTGTCTCAGAACATCAAACAGCTAAAAGCATCAACTCTTGCCTTCCTGGCAATCGTCTTCGGATTCACTAACCTAGTATTATAAAGTATATTCCACCTCCCGGTCTCAGCGACGTTGAAGGAATGGGGCGAATGGATGAGGGAAGAGCTTCTCCTGGCCAGATGGAGGAGGTCCGCCTGATTTTCAGCATTTTCCGGCCGTCTCTGCGGCTGGTGAGGCATTTTCGCCCACCAGTTTCGTTTTTGATTGGTCGTTGACATCCATTTTATCGGGATTTATATATCTATATTTCCCTATTGATGCTCGGACACTCAATTAACCGACGCAGCCGAAATACAAATTTCTTGTCCTCAGGGTGCCGATTTTTCGGTAAATTAGAATGTTTCGTTTAAATTTCAAAATTCGCCTCCGGGATCGCGTTCTTCGGGGTAGATCTCCTTTCTCTTTATAGAGAAATTTGGCATTAGGGATGACGTCCCGAATTCAGCGCCCCCTTTATTCAAATCGCACAAACTTTATTTTCAGTTGATTGCCAGGCCAGTAAAAGCCGATATCGGCGAGAGAGTCCTGACCATCAAGAGTTCCTTTGAGAACTAAACGAAAAGACTTCGCCGGTGCCGGGATGGGACCGATGGAGGGGAATTGGGAAAGCATTTTAATGATTTTTTCCCTTTTCGCCGGGGGATCACTCGAATGGAGGCCACAGTCGCCGGGCAAGGCGCCGGTTGCATTCACCGCGTTCTGGTTCTTTTGCTGGACGGCGAAGTTAAGCACTGCAACCAACCATTCGAATCTTTCCTCCAGAGTTTTCTGGCCTTCAGGCGGAGCCGGAGAGAGTTCGCCGGCATATTCCGCCCTTTTTGCCTCGTCCAGAGTTTCGCCTCCCCTCGGCTCAAGGTCTTGGATGACCCAGCGATCCCCTCTGAGGACAAAATCCCCGTGCATCTCGATTAAGTCATTGCCTTCAACGTACTGATATTCGACATTGACCTCCGTCACCCAATCGGGGAGTGCGTCGATCTTGGGAAATAGACGAATCATCCCGATTATAGGAGCAAGCAATTTCTTTGCTTCGGGGCTGCCGAGTTCTTTTTTGGCCGCAGCCTCAGCTTCCTTGGAGTAGGGCTCTCCTTTAAGGAGAAACAAAGTCCGTAGGTCAAGACTTTCCAGAGCCCGGGAATAATCCAGGGCCATTTTCTGACAATCCAGCTTCGGCCGCTCTTGTCCCTCACCGGGCACAGTGGGCAGGGAAATGACCACCGCGGCCAGAAAGACTACCAGAAATTCGACGAATTTATTCCTCATCCTTTCCTCCTCAATATCAATCTCGTTCTCTATTTCTATATGAAAAGCCTTTTATCTGCGCTTCCCTCTCATCAAACAGGGTCAGGTTTTAAAAGATAAGAAGTTCCTTTTCAGATTTGCTGGCTGGCTGAGCATCTTTGTCCTCATTTTCCCCTTCAACCATCGTCAGGAAATATAAATCATGACAAAGTAAGGCGTCAAGGGGAATCAGAAGCCTCTCCTGGTGGGCCAAAGTGGCTCAAAAGCCGCAGAGACGCTCAAAAAGCGCAGGAGCGCACCCGGACCTCTCCGCAATGGAAAAGATAGGAATCATGAAAAATATTCTGCGCCTCTCTCAGAATCCATCAGAAGTTCCTGCGAGACGAGATGAGGCGGAGGAGGTCTTTCTGCCACAAATCTCAGCTTGATCTTTCTTTTTTCTCTTTGACTTTTTATATTCTTCAACCTTAAAGTTTGCAGGCAGTATTTTAATCCTCCGAAATTTTATTTAAAAACCATTTAAACGTTGAAGCTACAAAAGTGACTTCGGTTTTAATCTCTTTAGGGAAATAATTATCAGCGCCTTAGATAAAAAAATAAAGGCAGTTTAAGAAAAGAAGGACATCTAGTGGTGTCTGCTGGACGATGTCAGAATTTTCTTTGAGCAAAATCCAGATGCTGACTGACGCAAAATTACTTCGTAATTTTGCTCACGGCTCCAGCATATTCGAAGTTTTGACGACGCCAAAATTTGAGCGAACGAAGTGAGCCGTATATGTTGTGTTATGTGACCTCGATAGGGGAAAGGCTCTTAGCGACCGCAGAATGCCCAAGCCCGCCCATATTATTTACCTCTTTCTTTCAATCTTTCTTGGATTGCATCGCTTGTTAATTCCTTGATTGCATCTTGAGCAATCCATTTAGCAGTTTTTGATCCTATCTTTTGTATCTCTTTTGCAGTTTCAATTGCTTTCTTATTCAAGGCGATATTTCTTTTCCCAATCTGCCTCAATGCCCAGTTAATTGCTTTTTTAATAAAATTTCTATTATCTGTAGCTTCTCTTTTTATGATTGGGAGAAATTTCTCAAATTGTTCGTTTTTCGCTTTCTTATCTTTAAAAGCTAACCATGCCATCAAAGCAAACCCTGCTCTTTTAACAAATTCTTCCTTCCTCCCACACCATTCTATTGCTTTTTGATAAGCAAATTGGGTATAGGTAAAAAGATTCTGGCACACCTGATCGCAGATTTCCCAATAGTCAAATTCTTTCACCCAATTTTCCATCTGTTCTTCGGTTACAGATTTTGGGTCACCAATCATACTGGCAAGTATCTTAGTTTCACGAAGGTTTGTTTGCCAAAGCTCCAGAGCAAGCTCATGGTTTATTCCTAGGCTTTTAGCAATTTTCCTAAGATTTGGAATTGAAACACCAAAAGTTCTTTTCGGTGTAATCCCAAATTTTGCCATACCTTCTATTGCCTTGAGGTTTGATAAGGATTCTAATTTCTCAATAATCTTGCTAACTTGCATTTTCTTATTCATAGATCTCATTCTCTCATTTTAACAGGCTATCTCAAAATCGTTCTCCATTTCTCCTCAGGGACCTTTCCTGAATAACCAGCACTAAATAAATAGATTTCATGGTGAAGCCCGTTTTTCACAAGATTCTTATCTTTTATCTGTTTTTCCATTTTTACAATTGATTCAGGCTCTGTAGAATACGGACCAATATGCAAAATCTAAATACATTTTTCTTCTTTTATTTTTTCAAACTTAACTTCGTTTACCAAATCTATCTTTTTCTTCTTTATATTTATAACTTCCTGCTTCGCTTCCTCAACTATCTCAGAGGTAACAAATTTAGGTTGGCGGATGAGAAGTTTCCATCTCCATTCTTCACGAGGAATTTTTATATATGGCTTATCAGAATCTACCCACCAGAGACCCTCTAATTTTACAACAGAAAAATCTTTACCTTCTTTTTTCATCAGTATTTTGGCACCATAGGCAAGAGAATATAAAGCACCTAGTTTAGTTTGAAATTCATCACCGGCAGGAGCACCTTTACCTTCTATTGCCAAGAATTTCCCCTCTTCAATCTCCACAATCTCAGGGAGAGTTTTTGCTGTGTAGTATGTTTTGTATCCTTTGTTAGGTCTACTTTTGTTGCCATAATTCTACCACCTCATTTCTTAATGCGGGCTTGGGTATTTCATATAGCGGTACCAACATATACGACGTTGCGACCGTAAGAAGCAATGTCCCGAAGGGCAAGAGCGTCAGCTCGAAACGCATATGCTGTGTTAGGCGATGAGCTGCCTCCTCAACGAGCTCTATCCGAGGGGAATTAAGGTGACTGTGCAACTGTTCCCCTGACGCTCTGTATTCATCCTTACCATAAGCTGCTCGGCCAGCCACATCGGATAAACGCTCTGGCAACCGACGAGGCAAACGTCCTCACCACTTGGCAAATCTAGTATTTTGCATCGGGGTGCGTTGAACACTGCTTTCTGCCCAGTCAGTTCAGATACAGAGAAAGGGGTAAAAACCTGTAATTGATATGCCATCTGCTTAGCTATCATCGAGAAGGCAGAGCTTGGTGAAAGGGCTCTCACCATTTTCAATAGAAACAAAGCTGGGCCAGAGCCTTTCCTCTTCAATGCCTCAACGTCCGCGCGTTTGAACTCCTCAACGCCGCCCTCACCAAGATGTGTGCGAACGAAGTTGAAAGCGATTGACCAATTCCGCATCCAGTTACCGTAAGCTATCTCATACTTCTCTTCAAATGAAGCATCCTCAGGAATGGGTTTTAATCCTTCCTGCCAAGTCCTTTGGAGCTCGGCTACTCCTTCATCACCCAAGTGTTTCTGTACCAGAGGCGGGACAAACGTGTCAAGAAGCTTCATATAGTCCAGCGTAGTAGCGTACTTCTCACTGTATGGCATCTCCTTGACTTTTACCATCGTACTTCTCCTTATTTTTGTTTTATTTAAGGCAGCCTTTAACTTAACTCGTTTTTATACGAATTGAATGCATAATATCGACCTTTTGTTACATATTACTTAATATAAATAGAATTGTTAATAATCATTTCATTTATTTATTCTATTTCTCCAATTTGAATAATAAGATAACATGATGATGTGACGCACCTCCTCCGGAGGTTGTGATAGACTTCCGGTTGGAAAATTTAACTATTAGGAGGTGCACGAATGAATTATATGGGTATTGACCATCACAAGCAATACTCACACATCACCTTGCTGGATGAGCGAGGTGAGGTGCTCAA
>CAYSCS010000017.1:0-10358 GCA_964429695.1 uncultured Eubacteriales bacterium | reverse complement strand
CTTCCTAATCCCAGATTCAGCACCTTTTTACTCCAAGCGATAAAAAACCTCCCGGCATCTTCTCTAGATTCAAATCCCCAGAGTCTGCGGAGTTCTTCTTTAAGCACATAAGCTATGAAGGAGAGATTCCTGTTAATCTGGAGAAGCTTTTGGAGTTTCTCTTTGGTCGGGATGCCTCTCTTGCCCTCGAAAAAGCAAGAATCGAGTCCCCTTAATGAGCTTTCTCATCGGGCCTGGGAGCTTGTGATACTCATGGGTCCGCAGAGCATCTAGCATCCTGGAGTAAGCGGCGAGAATAGGGAAGGCATCAAAGAGCAACGCACTTTGAGGAAAACGCGCTCTTATCGCCCTCAGAGAGAACCGCCACACATCAAGAGTTAAAGCTTTAAGGGAAACTTTAAATCTCAGAAGTCTTTTGGAAAAAGGAGAAAGACTTCTCTCTCCTCCTTCTCCCCCATAGACTACCCCTACACAGCTCAACCCCTGGAGTAAGAGATCGATTTCTTTCCTTCAAACTGAGCTCATCTTGTCCCAGAGCACCCTCCTCAGACAAGAAGCAGAGGGTAGATTCTTCCTCATCCTCTGCCGATCAATGGCTGTGGCCTAGTGAAGCTCGGGGTGGTGTGAAACATCACGAGTACTCATCATCAAGCACAGAGGCCTCGGGTAATACTTCCTCCTTTCCCAAATCCTCAAACCCTCTCCTGTGGCCTTCCTCAAAGGAGAAACGTCTCAATTTGACCCCTATAGACACTCTTTTTCTTTCAATGGGGAGAGTGTGAAGTGTTCTCACCCTAAACCCTTGTGGATGAGTTGGGAAGAATGAGAGAAAGAACAACGGTTTGGTGAGCGAAGCAGATGAAAATAGATGGGACCTTCTTTGAGTTGAGTCTGAAGATGTTGGTAGCCTCTAATTCTAACAGCACGATCCAGTACGCTCGATGACTCTTGAGTTTATCGCCTTTCTTGATTTTTTGGAATCAAGAGGGACCTATTCTGATACCCTCTTTATCTCAACTCAGGTATTCATTATGATGAACCAAAAATATTTTGTTTAAAGCCTGTATCATACGCCTAATACTCTCCTCTAGCAAATATAACTATCTAGCCTTGATTTGTTAGGATTTTTCATCAACTCTACATTCGATTCTTTCTCTATCTACCCAATCTTTGCTTTCTTATTTTATGTAGATTCAGAGTTTAAAAACTCTCTTTCTTATGAGCTTTTTTCGTCATGTTCACGACTGTTTTGCGCTAATCCCCTTCAATTCTCATTTCCATCGGGAAAGATTTTTAAACACAGAAGGAAAACTAATAATCTTATTTTAAAAAAAGAGAGGCTTTCTATTTTCCAAAGAAAAATCTTAGCAATCGTCTTAAAGGGAAGTTTTTCATATTTTATTTGAAATAGCATAGGGGGGTATGCTATACTTTAAAAATGAAAAAAAGTTTGAGGAGGTATTGATGAAAGAGCAGATAACTACACATGAAGAAGAGCTTGTCAACTTGAGAAGAATCGAAGGACAAATAAGAGGACTCCAGAGAATGATTGAGGAGAAGAGATATTGTGTAGACATTTTGACAGTGATTTCTTCAATAATAGGGGCTTTAAGAAGAGTAAGGGAGAATATCCTTGAAAGACATCTCAAAGGCTGCGTCCAACAATCATTCTCTTCAGAGAGCAGGGAAGCTCAAGATAAGAAAATCACTGAAATCATTGAGGTTATTCGAAAATTTGGGGGAAATTAAGGAAAGTTTTTGAATGGCTGAAGATTTAGTTTGCGGACTTAAGATTAAAGAAAATGAAGAATTATATGGATTAGATTACCAAGGGAAAAAGTACTATTTCTGTTCGATGGAATGCAAAAATAAATTCTCTGAAAATCCTGAATTCTATCTGACAAAAAAAACACATACCAAGAAGATAGCGCTCCCTATAGAAGGGATGAGCTGTGCCAGTTGCGCCTCAAAAATAGAGCGGGGGCTTAAGAGCCAAAAGGGAATTGAGCAAGCCAAAGTGAATTTTGCCGCTTCGAAAGCGTGGATTTTCTATGAGCCTCAACTTATAGGCCTTGAGCAGCTAGTAGCTTCTGTTAGGAAGAGTGGCTATGAAGTGAGAACTACAGTCGCTGAGTTTTACATAAAAGGAATGAATTGTGCTTCATGTAGGAGGAAGATAGAAAAGGTTCTTCTCAACACTAAAGGAGTGGTCAAGTTTTCCCTGAACCTTGCTACAGAAAAGGCCAGTGTAGAATACCTCTCTTCTGAAACAAGTTCGGAAGAGATTAAGAAAGTTATAGAATCTACAGGCTATGAGATTTTTGAGTTCGCTTCAGCAGAAGAAATAGAGGCTCAGGAAAGATCCTTACATCAAAAAGAGGTGAAGAAACTTAAAATCAAGCTGATAACTGGTTCAATTCTAGCACTTTTGGTATTTTTAGGGAGTTCTCCTCATTGGTTTTCGTGGGTTCCCTACTTCTTAAATAATTTTCTTCTCCTCTGGATTCTCGCTACTCCTGTTCAATTCTGGGTTGGCTGGCAGTTTTATCAAGGTGCCTGGAGAGCCTTTAAAAATAAGATTGCGGATATGAATACCTTGATTGCCGTTGGGACCTCAGCTGCCTATCTTTACAGTCTCATGGCGACGCTTTTCCCTTCATTTTTTGAATCGGGAGGGATAAAACCAGAAGTCTATTTCGATACTTCTGCGATGATTATTGTCCTCGTCATTCTGGGAAGGTTATTGGAGGCGAGGGCAAGAGTCAGGACTTCAGAGGCTATGAAGAAACTCATCGGTTTGCAGCCTAAAACGGCTCGTATAATTAAAGAGGGAAAGGAAATAGATATTCCTGTGGAGAAAGTTATGGTCGGCGATTTAATTCTTGTGAGGCCTGGAGAAAGGATCCCTGTCGATGGGGTCGTCAAGCAAGGAAAATCTACAGTGGATGAGTCAATGATTACGGGTGAGAGTATTCCTGTTAGGAAAGGTCCTGGAAGCAAGGTGATTGGGGCCACTATAAACAAAACCGGAAGCTTTAAATTCCAGGCCACAAAAGTTGGGAAGGATACCATTCTTTTCCAGATAATCAGGCTCGTCCAGGAGGCGCAAGGCTCTAAAGCTCCTATCCAGAGGTTGGCTGATGTTATCAGTGGCTATTTTGTTCCGATCGTAATAACCTTAGCAATTATCACCTTTTTTGTTTGGTTTATTTTTGGTCCCTCTCCATCTTTTACATTTGCTCTTTTAAACTTTATCGCTGTATTGATTATAGCCTGTCCTTGTGCTTTAGGCTTGGCTACACCGACAGCAATCATGGTCGCAACGGGAAAAGGGGCTGAGATGGGGATTTTAATTAAAGGAGGAGAGAGTCTGGAGACAGCCCATAGGCTTGATACAGTTGTGATTGATAAGACAGGAACTTTAACCAAAGGGGAGCCAGAGGTAACAGATATCGTTGCCGTTAATACTCCTCATGAAGAGACAATCCTGCAATATGCGGCGAGTGGTGAGAAAGCATCGGAACATCCCCTGGCAGAAGCCATTCTCAGAAAGGCTGAAGAAAGAAAGCTCCCCCTCTTTGAACAGAAAGACTTCAAAGCCCTTGAAGGTTTGGGCATTGAAGTCAAGATAAATGGTCACAACCTTCTTATGGGAAACCTAAGGCTTATGAAAGAAAGAGGAGTACAGGTTAGAGATTTAGAAAAAAAAGCTGAAGAGTTGGCAAGGGATGGGAAGACCCCAGTTTATGTTTCTGTGGATAGAAAAGCATTGGGGTTAATTGCCGTTGCCGATGTTCTTAAAGAAAATTCTAAAAGAGTGGTAGAGGAATTGAAAAAACTTGGTCTCGAAGTTATCATGCTCAGCGGCGACAACAAAAAAACAGCCGAGGCAATAGCAAGGAAAGCTGGCATCAAAAGAGTCTTGGCTGAAGTTCTTCCTGAGAAAAAAGTTTATGAAATCAAAAGGCTTCAGTCAGAAGGGAGGACTGTTGCCATGGTAGGAGATGGAATAAACGATGCACCGGCTCTGGCTCAAGCCGACATCGGCATTGCCATAGGTTCTGGAACAGACGTAGCCCTGGAGGCTTCCGACATTACCCTAATCAAGAATGACCTTGCAGGGGTAGTCTCAGCCATAGAACTCAGCAAGAGGACAATTCGGATCATAAAACAGAACCTTTTCTGGGCGTTTTTCTACAACACCATCGGGATTCCTGTGGCGGCAGGAATTCTTTATCCCTTTTTCGGGATTCTGCTTAACCCGATTATTGCTTCCGCTGCCATGGCTTTCAGCTCTTTTTCTGTAGTGACTAATTCCTTGAGGTTGAGAAAAATCAAGCTCTGAGTGAGAAACAAGCATATTTAAGATTAAGACTAAATTTTCTCTGTTTCTAATTTATGTCCATCCGGCTCAATCAACAATCTTTTTAAAAACTTATCTTAAATTTGACCTTGGGAATTATGGAGAGGTTTGCTCGTTCACCCGGAATTTCCTCATTTTGGAGGTAGATGATATTTTTATGTTTTTTCTTGGAATATTTTGAAATATCAGTATAATGAATCTCTATTGCTTCAAGGAGAAGAGATTTTGATTTACATCTTATTTTTCAAGAATAGTAACTCATGCTTCTGTTTTAAGAAAGGAGGAGAGAAAAAATGATAGCTAAAAAAAGTAAGGTCATTTCTACGTGCTTTTTTCTTTTGTTTTTTTTAGTTTTTCATCTCTCAGCTGAAATAATAGCTATCAAGGTAGGGAAGCTTGTCGACCCTGAAAGAGGAAGTAGTTTAAAGAATGCTCTCATCTTGATTGAAGGAAAAAAGATCATCGAGACTGGAATTGAATTGAAGATTCCAGACGGAGCGAGGGTGATAGACCTTACTCACATGGCTGTTCTTCCTGGCTTAATTGACTGCCATACTCATCTCTGTAATACTTTTCAAGCAAAGGGGGATGTGGGGGCTGAGTTGTTGCTTTACAGCATGACGGTTTCCACAGCAGATCGTGCTCTCCAGGGAGTTGCGAATGCAAGGTCGATGCTTGAATCAGGATTTACTGTTGTGCGGGATATGGGGAATGCTGGCAATTTTGCAGATGTCGCCCTGAAAAAAGCAATAGAAAGAGGTGATGTGCTTGGTCCTAAAATTTTTGTCTCGGGCAAGATTATAGCTCCTTTTGGAGGGCAGTTTTTTCTAGGACCAGAATACCCTGATATCGGCAGACATGATTATTTCTATGCTGATACTCGTGATGAATTATTGAGGGCTATCCGCCAGAATATTCATTTTGGAGCCGACTGGATAAAGATTGTTGTCGACGATTATCCTTACCTCTATTCTGCTGAAGATATCCGCTTCATGGTTGAAGAGGCTGCGAAGGCCGGGCATAAAGTGGCGGCGCACTGTGTTACTGAGCGAGGGGCTCGAAATGCAGCAGAAGCTGGACTTGCGTCCATAGAACATGGGTTTGAAATGAGCGATAATACGCTCGAAATAGCGAAGAAGAACGGCGTATTCTTGGTGGCTACTGACTTAACTCAAGAACTAATGGACCTTTACAATTTCTTCACTGCGACAGAGACACAAATAATTGACCGTTTGAAACGAGCCTTTCATGTAGGCGTTCAAGTTGCTTTTGGTTCAGATATAATTGTCGAAGTTCCAGGACATACCCGAGGGAGTGCTTCCCTTTCTTTGCTTGATACCTGGGTCAAGGCAGAAATTCCACCTCAAGAAATATTGCGAGCCCTCACGGTTAATGGTGCAAAGCTTCTGGGAATCGAGAAGGAAAGGGGGGGAATAAGAAAAGGGATGATAGCTGACCTAATTGCTACATCCGAAGACCCGATTGAAGATATCATGACGCTTAAAGATGTCAAATTCGTGATGAAAGAAGGAGTAGTAGTTAAATCTAGTCCCTTTTGTAAGAATCGCTGAAATTAATCAAGTTTTAAAAGTGAGCCTGAGATTCAAGGTTTCTCTTTAGGGTTAAATTCCATTACACCTTCTCAATCTGGTCTGGGAAGGAAAGAGCTTATTTAGGCAAGTGAGGATAAGTAAAGAGGGAAGCTGAATCTAATGAGGAATGAGAAGGGGAATCACCTTAAAGAAGAGCAAGAAGGAGAGGCTCTCTTAAGTTAAGTTTTAAAGGAGAGAGGTTTTTTTCTTAGGAAAGAAATGAGCTCCTTCCTCAAAATTGAGGACCATATTTGCGGGGAAAAGAGAAAAGCTCTTAGGAAATGAGGATACTTAACTTGAGGAAGAAAAAAGTGGCTTAATTTGAGCCTAAGAAGATGATAAAAGGATTTTCCCATGTTTTTTTTCTTCATTGGCGGGGTTAAGCCAAAAACTGTTACCTTGAAAAAGCATCTTCATTCTTGTCCTCTTTGTGGGAGAGCATCTCTCTTCCAGAAAAGAGTAGACCATTATTTTCACCTCTTTTTCATTTCCCTCTTTCCCTTGAAAAAAGGCAAAATTTTCTCAGTTTGTGAGAATTGTGGATCATTTTTTGATGCTGGAGGTTCAAAATTAGAAACGATTTATGTAAGAGAAAGGATATGTCCTTCATGTGGATATGAGCTCGACCCAGAGTTTAAATACTGCCCGAGGTGTGGGAAAAAGATAAGCTAAAAATAGAAATAAATTAGATATCTTTGACATAGGTTTTTAGTTTTTCTCCTAGGTCGGATTGACGCAGTTTTTTCAATGCTTTTGACTCAATCTGCCTTATTCTTTCTCTTGTAACCTTAAATACCTGCCCAACTTCCTCCAAGGTATGCTCTCTACCTTCCTCAAGACCAAACCTCATTTTTAGGACTTGAGATTCTCTTTCTGTGAGGGTTCTGAGTGCTTCTTCAACTTGTTCTCGGAGGTGGATGTGGACCACCGTGTCGGGGGGGGAAAGAGAGGCTTTGTCTCTTATAAAATCTGAGAGTAAGGCATCTTCATCGTCGCCGATGGGTGTCTCGATTGAAACTGGTTCTTGGGTATTGCGGATTATCTCGTCAATTTTATGAACAGGGAGCTTCATCGCTCTGGCAAGCTCTTCTTGAGATGGTTCTCTTCCTTTTTTCTGGAAGAAATCGTGGTAGACTTTGTTCATTTTCTGGAGTGTTTCTGTCATGTGGACCGGTATCCTGATAGTTCTGGATTGATCGGCTATAGCTCGAGTCATGGATTGCCTTATCCACCAGGTAGCGTATGTCGAGAATTTATATCCTTTCCGGTAATCAAATTTATCCACTGCTCTCATCAGACCTATATTTCCTTCTTGGATCAAATCTAGGAAGTGAAGACCCCTATTTCTGTATTTTTTAGCCAAGGAGACAACAAGCCTCAAGTTTGCACAGGCAAGTTCATTTTTTGCCTCCTGCCAGATTTTCTTTCCCAAATTGATATCCTCAATAATCTTTCCCAGTTCTCTTTCATGTAAACCTGTTTCTTTTTGGAAGAGGTGTAAGAGCCTATTTATCTCTCTGAGCTTTCTTGAAATTTCATCCGCTTCGGATTTATTTCTCACCTTTTTTCTAGTTAAAAGCAAGCTTGTTCTCATCTCATAAAGTTCATTGGCTGTCCGAAGTTTCTGTTGAATGTTGGTGATGATAATTTCTTTCTGGGAAGGAAGGAGGTCTAGAGATTCAATCAGGTTTTTTATTTCAATTACAAGACGACCCCTTCTGAAGAGGTTTGATTTTGTTCTTGGCACCTGTTCTAGACGTTTCCCTAGATCATTGACCTTAGAGATGATGTTAAGGATATCCCCTTTCTTTTTTTCAAGCTTATCCTTGTCGGTATCAAAGTCTCCTGGTTCGAAAAGATGATGGATAAGTTCTGGATTCTCTCTGATATTTCTCTCTAAATATCTGATTTCATTGAGGATAAGATGGCTCTTGGAAATTGCTTTAAGGATGGTTTTTTTCCCTTTTTCTATGCGTTTGGCTAAGGCAATTTCTCCTTCTTTTGTAAGAAGCGTGATGTTGCCCATATCTTTAAGATAGAGTTTCACAGGGTCAGAGGTTTGGTCTAGGCCTTCAACTGAAAACGAATCATCTTCTGCTTTCTTTAACCACGGTTCTCGGGCGAGGAAATTGAGATAGCTTTCATGGCTCTCGTCGGACAAGGGGATGCCGTTAAGGAGGTGAGATATTTCCTCGATTTTCTTCATATTCTTTCTTATCGAGTTTATTCCCTTTTTTAACTTTATTTAAACGCTGGAGAAACCTATTTCGTTGCATTTAATTAACAAATCTTTCCTTCCTTTTAGATGGGGGTTAAAAATATGAAATGTAGGGCGCAGTCCTTACTGTTGTTTTCCTGGTTTATTAGGAGAGATTGAGGAGAAGGCGAAGACTTCGGGCAGCAATTAACAAAGGAGAATGGAGTTTTATGGACCTCATATGGTTTTTAACTTAAGGTTAAGGAGAAAGGTAAAATATGAGTTTTTTGCAATGACGAACCTCAAGTTTCTCGTTTTATTCATAATAATCTCTTCAGCCTGAAAAATTGAGTTTAAAAGGGTAAAATAAGATAGAATTTCCTCAGGAAATAAATTTTAGGCAATGTTCCAAAATTGCTAGATGGAGTTAAATCCATTTGTATTCTACCTTCAAAATTGAGAGGCTTAATTGCTTAAAAGTAGTCATGAGCCAATTGATAAGACCTCTCTAACTCCAGCTCTTCCCTATCCTTTTGATTCTATTGACTATGCGACTAAAAACTGTGAATGGTCATGGAATAATAACCCTTTATGGTCATTGAAATTTTACCCCCCCTTCGTTAAAGGAGGAGGGTACTTTATGGAAAAGAAAAAAGAGATAATCCTCCCCACCATTGATTCGGGAGGTGAGGATATGGTTAATGGTGAGTTATGGCATGAGATCCAGAGCCGCTTCAAGCTCAAGGAGTCCAAAATATCCATCGCTCGATCCCTGGGGTTAAGTGTCCAGACAGTTCGCAAGGTCCTTCGCCAGGAGAAGCCAACGCCCTATGAGCGGGCTCGGAAAGGGGATGGACTTCGGGCTCCATATGAAGCCTTTATTCGGCAGCGGTTGGCCGAAGTGGGCTATTGTGCCCAGTCTATTTTTGAGGAACTTCGAGACCGCGGCTCCAAAGGGAAGTTATAAGACGGTAAAGAGATATGTCCGGCCCTGGCGGGAGGAGGCTCAAAGAGAAGCCACGGTGCGTTTTGAGACGCCACCTGGTCGGCAGGCTCAAGTGGATTGGGGGCAGTGCTGGAGTGTGGTTGGGGGCAAGCACAGGAAAATCCATCTTTTCGTCATGAGTCTGGGCTACAGTCGGAGGTTTTTTGCTTGCGGGAGAGAGGATGAGAAGATGTCCTCTTTTATCGCCTGCCATATTGAGGCTTTTGACCATTTTGGGGGCGTTCCCCATGAGATTTTGTATGATAACGCCAGAACAATAGTGATTTCCCGGGACTTTGAAGGAGGTTTTATCCAATGGAGCCCTGTCTTCTGGGACTTCAGTCGCTATTATGGGTTTCAGGCGAGAGCTCATCGTCCTTATCGGGCTCAGACCAAGGGAAAAGTGGAATCAGGCATCAAGTATGTCAAACGCTTTCTTAGGGGCAAGGTGTTTGACTCTCTGGAGCATCTTAACGAATCGCTTTGGCGATGGACGAGTGAGGTGGCCGGCCAGAGGATGCACGGGACAACCCATCGCCGGCCCTCGAGATGTTTGAGGAGGAGAAGGTGCTGGTGAACGACCATCGGGAAAGGCCTGTCTATGTGCTTCAGGAGCGGGCTGTGCTTCATGTGGCTAAGGACTGTCTGGTGAGTTTCGAGACGAATCGCTACTCGGTGCCCTTTCGCCTAGTGGGCAAGCGGGTCGAAGTGGAGAGCGTGGGGGGACTTATTCGTATTTTCCACCAGGGAGAGCTTGTGGCTAATCATCCCAGGCTTCTAGGTTGCTATCAGGTTCAGATGGAGAAAGCTCATTATCATGGTATCTTCAGCCGGCCGAACCCATCACCTGCCGTTATCTTCACTGAGAACTCTGGGGAGGTGGAAGTTCGGGATTTATCCTTCTACGAAAGGCTGCTTGAAGGAGGTGGGCTGTGAGCACTCCGGTCGCCCGGCTCCAGGAAAATCTCCCTCATCTGAGACTCTCTAAAGTATATGACCTCTTATAGCGATTTTCTGGACCGCTTGCTTGCCCAGGAGGTGGCCTCGAAGAAAGAAAAGAACATTGCCATGTGCACCTCACTGGCCAAGTTTCCTTTCATCAAGACCCTGGAGAGCTTTGACTTTCAACCCTCGATCGATAAAAAGCGCATTAAAGAGTTGGCCACCTGCTGGTTTATCGGCAATGGAGAGAATGTCATTTTCCTTGAGCCTCCCGGAGTG
>CAYSCS010000016.1:0-3973 GCA_964429695.1 uncultured Eubacteriales bacterium | reverse complement strand
CCTTTCTTTTTTCCTTTATTTTCAAGGAGTTCCTACCACATTTCTATCTAAAAATCACCACACTTTTTACGGAAGAGCCAAAATCATTTTGAAAATTAAAAATTAGTAGGATAAAATAAAAATTCATTTATTCGGAGAGGGAGTTTAAGCATGAGAAAATTTTCATGCCACCATTTTTTTATTTATTCGCTTCTTTTCTTGGGTATGATTAGTTGCTCTAGTTCAATCAAAGGTGATTTTAACCTTATCATAAGAGGGGGAAAGATTTATGATGGCTCTGGAAGAAAGCCTTTTATAGCAGATATCGGGATTAAGGGCCGGAGAATAACCTCCATTGGCAGGATAAAGTCAGAGGCAGACCTTATTATCGATGCCAGGGGATTTTATGTCTCTCCCGGCTTCATTGATATCCACAACCATTCCTTTTTTACAGAGGATACTCAACTCGTCTTTTTTGTGGGAGAGAAGGTTGAGATGAAGGAACTAAGGATAGTTAAAAATTTCCTCTATCAGGGAGTGACAACGATTGTCTCCGGAAATTGTGGAACCGGTGATTATAAAATCAAGGAGCTTTTCGCTGACCTGCGTAGAAATGGAGTTGGCTTGAATGTGATGCAGCTTGTCGGCCACGGCACCCTTAGAGAAAAAGTAATGGGCATGGAAGATAGAGAGCCAACAGGGGAAGAACTTGAGAAGATGAAAGAGATGGTCGAAGAGGCGATGCAAGGAGGAGCTGTGGGGCTTTCTACGGGCCTCTTTTATCCTCCAGGATGCTATGCAAAGACAGAGGAAATAATTGAACTAGCTCGAGTAGTGAAAAAATATGGTGGAATATACGCAACTCATGTCCGGGATGAGGGTGACAACCTGATGGGTGGCATAGAGGCGGCAATGAGGGAAGCCATAAGAATAGGGGAAGAAGCGGGCGTTCCTGTCCAGATTTCTCACCTAAAAGCTGCGGGAACCCTCGGACAGGGGAAGGCTAGGGAAGTGGCCAGAATACTCGAGGAAGCGAGGGCAAGAGGAATAAAACTTTATGCCGACCAGTATCCTTACACAGCAGGTTCGACTTATCTTTCCGCAATAGTGCTCGATCGCTGGATAATGTCAGATGGAAAATATCGAGAGAGGTTCGAAGACCCTTCTTTGAAGGAGAAAATAAGAAAATCGATTGAGGAAAGAATCGAAAGATATACGGGTGCAGAATCTATAGTACTTGCTAACTTCAAGGAGAAACCTACATGGGAGGGAAAGAGCCTCAAAGAGATTGGAGAAATCCTTGATGTTTCGCCCGCAGAAGTGGCTATACAATTGTTGAAGATGGGAGAACCGAGTGTAGTGGTTTTTATGCTTGACCCAGAAGAGGTCGAATATTTCATGAAGAAACCATATGTGATGACCTCTTCAGATGGATTGAATGTTCCCTTTGGCATAGGTATCCCTCATCCTCGCAACTATGGTGCATTTACCAGGAAGATTCAAGAATATGTGCTTGAGAAAAGAGTGCTATCCATGGAAGAGGCGATAAGGGCAGCAACTTCTCTTCCAGCCGAGATGCTTAACTTGAGGGAGAGAGGATTGATTAAGGAAGGGTATATTGCCGATATTCTGGTTTTTGACCCTCTAAGAATAAGGGATAAGTCAACCTACGAGAATCCCCATCAATATAGTGAAGGTATCCAGTACTTGCTCATCAACGGTGTGCTGACAATCGATAGGGGTAAGTATACTGGAGTTCTTGCTGGTGAGCCGATCGAAAGAAGGTAAAAGATAGGATGTCTAAAGAGAAGGATATTTTCTCAGGGAAGGTTTTCATTTTTATTTTATGATTTGATAGTTGTAATGCCCCCTTTCGAGATAAAATCTACTATAAGAGCTTATGATTCCAGGTGGTATTTTCTCTTTACCTGTTACCTCAAAAAGAGTATATCGAAGGCCGTTGATTACAAATTCTTGGCCTGTGGTTGAGGGAACAGCCACTCCTATAAACATATGATTGGGTATCATAATTAAAATCAGGGGAAATTTCCTGTAACTAGTCCAGAGGGTCGCGAATGCAATGGCTTTTGAATCGCAGTCGCCAAGGTTGTTAGCAAATACCTTGAGCGGTGGCCAGAAACCAAGGATTATTTTATTGCCTTCCTTTAGGGGAGGTATCCCGTATTCTATTTCCTGGATGAAGGAGAGGTTTACTTCCAGGAATTGAAAAAGGGTAATTTTTTTCTTCGTCTTCATCAAGGCTTCGATTATCTCATTTATCCTCGGTCGGTTATTTTTTACAATGAGTTGATAGTCAGGGAACAATTTTCCACTTCTCACGATTATTGCTTTTTTTTGCAGATAACTTTCAATGAGTTTCTTCTCTAAATTTTCAATTTTTTTTAGATATGAGATTTGTTCACTTTTGATTTTGTTGCTAATCTTCATGTATTCTGGCTTCACTTCCTCATAAAGAGAAGGAGGAACAGAGATCTTGATTTTGAAATTCTTGGGATCGGTTTGCTCGATCAAAAAATATTGAGGATACTTGCTCTCGGCGATGAGTTGGAGGGCAATTCTTTTTAGGTAAGAAATCATTTCTTCTCTTATTCCGCTCAAACTTTCGTCGAGGAATTTTTTTAATTCATCTTCAAAATAACCAAACTCCGCTTCAGCCTCAGCCATGCTTTTTTTGCTCAAAGAGAATGAAATATTGTAAACTTCGTCTTGGTAGTCTTTCCACTTGTAGGTAAAGAGAATATCCTCTTTCGACTCAGTTTTTTCGAAAGTACTTTCTGATTTCTCTTCTTGCTGGAATTCTGTTTGAGCCAGTTTATTAACCTTAAAGCCTGAAATTTCCTTTTTTTCCTTGTATCTCATGGTTAAAAAAAATAGAAAGAAAAGGTATACGCTCATTGTAAAAGAGATATAGGATGCGAAAAGGGAGTTAGTCCTCTTCATCTATTTAAGGAGCGGGGGACTTATTTCTGGGAAAGGAATAAGCGCCCTTATCAGGCCAGCTACCCCCGCGCTTATCAGGAGTGAAATGGCAATTATGAATAGAGCCATGAAGAGAGCTATGGCAATGTTATTTTCTTTTATTTCTTCGTATTGGTTTATCTTGGGTGTGAGTTTATTGAAGAGCCAGGTGCTGAAGAGAATACAGCCCACAGCGAATATGCCTGCAAGGAGAACATAGCCAGCTCCATAACCCAACATTTGGAAAAAATTTTTTAAATTTTTTTCCTGGCCGAGGACGAAAATTTGAATGACTGACATCACAGGATAGATTGCCTGTTTAACCACCAAGGCTTCTCCGAGGAGGATGCTTCCTAGCACTATCCCCACAGAAGCATTCTTTTTTTTAAGCTGAACTTCTTCATCAAAGCGAGGGGTGAGGATGAGGAAAAGCCGATATGTCCCAAAGATGAGGAGGAAGCTGATGAGGATAGAGACAAGAAATTCTAGGAAGCCGAAAATTATCTGGTAATAACTCATAATTTTTCAATTTATAGCATTGGCGAAATTAGATGTCAAATAAAGCCCTTACTCCCTAATATTAGGGTAAGGGTTAATTTGGAAAAAAATTAGAGAATTAAATCTAATAAATACCAATCTAAAAAACTTTTACCCTCTTTTAAGTTATAAATGAGCCTCAGCGAAGTATCTTTTTCGACCCATCACCCTCTGAAAATGAGCTAAAATCCTGCTCTTTCCCTCCTCCCAAAAGAAGGGAAAAAATTTAATTCCTGAGCCCACTCTTTATAGTCTCAGTCCCATGGGTCTAAGCTGAAGCTTCTGAAAAATGAGACGGGAAGTAATGATAATGGGCTGAAAGGCGAAGTAAAGAGCGGCGGGAATGATAGGCCACTCCGCCAGAAAGGTTGAGCACCCGGTAGGGTAAGTGCTTAATTTGGAGCCACAACCAGGAACCTTCAAGATGGGTAAGAAAGAAGCTTGAGGTTTGAAGAAGACCGCATGAGCCCCAAAGTCT
>CAYSCS010000015.1:0-9540 GCA_964429695.1 uncultured Eubacteriales bacterium | reverse complement strand
TTGTCCTCTCTACGCGCAGCATTATCCCTTCTTCCCCTATCTCTACTTGCCTTACTTTGAAACCTTGCAAGCCTAAAAAAATTAGCATAAAATTTTGAAGGGTCATTTGTGGTAGGTTAACTCCTTTCTTTTTTCCTTTATTTTCAAGGAGTTCCTACCACATTTCTATCTAAAAATCACCACACTTTTTACGGAAGAGCCGAACAAAGTTTGAAATTTTGGGGGTTCTGATGTATCACGAACTAACATCTTTGGGTCTCAGCTGGAGGGTGAAACTTTTTAATTTTTCCCTTGCGCCTCTATTTTATTAGCCTTCTGGGGAAATAGAGGCTTCTTTTTTTACCCGGAAAAAAATCAGAACCTGTTATTCGAATATTCGGCATTAAGGGCATCTGTTGTTTAACTCTCTGAATTCAGCTAAAATATTTAATAAGAGGAAGAGAATGACCCAAATAGAAGAAGCAAAAAAAGGAAATCTTACACCAGCAATGAAAAAAATAGCCAAAGAAGAAAATGTTCCCGAAGAAATACTCCTTGAGCTTGTAGCTCAGGGGAAGGTCGTGATTCCCTTAAACCCTTGTCATCAGCCTATTCATTGTGTGGGAATAGGTAAGAAATTAAGGACGAAAGTGAATGTTAATCTGGGAACCTCTCAAGATTTCCCTCATGAAGAACATGAGCTCCAAAAAGTGGAAGAGGCTTTGAAATATGGGACTGATACTATCATGGACTTGAGTACAGGAGGAGAGATAAAGAAAATAAGGCGAAAGATTCTCGACAGAGCTCCTCTTCCTATCGGAACTGTCCCTGTCTACGAGGCCGCTATAAGCGCCATAGAAAAAAGAGGAAGCATAGTCGAAATGAAAGAAGATGACCTTTTCGAGACAATAGAAACTCAGGCGAAAGAAGGGGTAGACTTCATGACCGTGCATGCCGGTCTAACCTCAAAAGCCATCCAAAGACTGAAAAACCAAGGTCGGGTTACTGACATAGTCTCAAGGGGAGGAGCATTTCATCTCGCCTGGATGCTTCATAATCAAAAGGAAAACCCGCTTTTTGCTCATTTTGATCGTCTCCTCGAAATTGCATACAAATATGATGTAACCCTGAGCTTAGGAGATGGATTACGACCGGGTTCTATAATAGATGCTACTGACCGACCTCAAATAGAGGAACTTTTAACTCTGGGAGAACTAGTAAAACAAGCCTGGGAGCATAATGTTCAGGTCATGGTAGAAGGACCAGGACATATCCCTCTCGACCAAGTGGAAATGAATATAAAGTTACAGAAGCGCCTCTGCCAAGAAGCACCTTTCTATGTCCTCGGCCCACTGGTTACAGACATTGCACCGGGATATGACCATATCGTCTCGGCCATCGGCGGAGCAATAGCTGCTGCAGCAGGAGCTGATTTTCTCTGTTATGTAACACCTTCTGAACATCTTGGACTCCCTTCAATAGAAGATGTAAGAGAGGGGCTCATTGCCTCCAAGATTGCAGCCCATGCTGCAGATATTGTCAAAGGTGTAAAGGGAGCTCTCGAGAGAGACCTCGAAATATCTCAAGCCCGTAAAGAACTTGATTGGGATGTACAGGAAAAACTTGCCATAGACCCTGAAAAATTTAAGAAGATCAGGAAAGAAAGAAAATCTAAATCGAGGGCCTGTTCCATGTGCGGTGAATTTTGTGCTATGCGTATTGTGAGTGAATTCCTAAATTCTCATGGAAAGGCCAATGATACCTGTTTCTAACAAATTATTGTTCGGAACAGCTGGAATTCCTAAATCTTCAGCTTCCTCCACTACATTAGCAGCGATAGATCAAGTTGCTCTTCTCGGTCTTGATTGCTTAGAGATAGAATTTGTTCTGGGTATGAAAATGAGCATAGAAGTTGCGGATGAAATAAAGAGGAAAGCCTCAGCCAAAGAAATAAGGCTCAGCGTCCATGCGCCTTATTACATTAATTTAAATTCCCCAGAAGAAGGGAAAAGACTTGTCAGCCAGGAAAGGCTCCTTAGCTCTGCGCGTCTGGCAAGGGCATGCGGTGCCGAGAGTGTAGTCTTTCATTGTGGCTACTACGGGAGGAGTTCACCAAAACAAGCATTCAAGACTATAAAAGATGGAATACAGGAAGTCGTCTCGATCCTGAGGGCAGAAAAATGTCCCGTCACTCTACGACCAGAAACAATGGGGAAGAAGTCTCAATTTGGTTCTCTAGAAGAAATTTTATTCCTTTGCAGGGAAATAGAAGGTTTGCTCCCCTGCCTTGATTTTTCCCATATCCATTCAAGGGAAGAAAAAAACAACAGTTATTCAGAATTTCATAGAATTCTGATGAAAATTGAAAAAAAGCTAGGCATAGGTGCTTTAAAAAACATTCATATTCACATTTCGGGAGCTGAGTACAACAAGAAAGGAGAAATAAAGCATCTTAATTTAATAGATTCTGATTTTCGTTTCGATGAATGGATTCAGGCCCTTAAAGATTACGGGATAGAAGGCTCGGTCATTTGTGAGAGTCCTAATCTCGAGCAAGATGCACTTATGCTCAAGAAATTATATTATGGCTAAAAAATTAGGATGACAATCGAAAGGAAAAAGATAAAATAAAAAAAATACCCTTGTAGAAAAAGCCTACATTTTCCTTGACACCTTTAAGAGAGAAACTTAAACTTTAAATTTAATAAATTATCTTAAAATAACAATATTACCGGAGGTCCTCAATGAAAGTCATAAGTTTGGCCGAAGTAAAAAACAGGGTTAAAGATTTAGTCCAAGAAGCAAACTTCGTTCTTCAAGAAGATGTGCTAAAAACTATCAAAGAAATGATGGAAAAAGAAGAATCACCAGCCGGAAAAGCCGTATTCGAGCAAATATTAGAAAACGCAAAGATAGCAAAAGAAGAGAAACTTGGACTGTGTCAAGACACAGGTTTAGCTGTTTTTTTTGTCGAGATCGGAGAAGATATTAAACTTAACAAGGATAATGGACTGAGGAGTCTCAGAGAAGCGATAGAAGAAGGGACAAGAGAAGGATATAAAGAAGGATATTTAAGGAAATCTGTAGTCGAAGACCCTATTCGACGCAAAAACACGGGGGATAATACTCCTGCTTATATCCACTGGGAGCTTGTCCCAGGCGAGGTGTTCAAAGTCACCTTCGTGGCCAAAGGTGGAGGAGCGGAAAACATGAGTGCCATTCGTATGTTCGCACCAGCTGCTGGTCTTGAAGGTATTGAAGATTTTGTTGTTGAAACTGTCGATAAAGCTGGTTCTAATCCTTGTCCTCCAATTGTTGTAGGAGTAGGAATTGGAGGGAATTTTGAGTATTGCGCACTTCTTGCCAAAAAGGCTCTCCTCAGAAGACCACTCGGCTCTCACAATTCTGACCCTTTCTATGCAGAAATGGAGAAAAGACTTCTTGAGAGGATAAATAAGCTTGGAATAGGTCCCCAGGGAATGGGGGGACGTTGCACGGCATTGGCAGTCCACGTAGAATCCTTCCCTTGCCATATAGCTTCTATGCCAGCTGCGGTGAATATCCAGTGTCATTCACATAGAGTTATGAGTTTCGAGCTATGAAAAAGTAGAGAGGAAGATGATGGTTGAAATCCGCTTTCATGGAAGAGGAGGACAAGGAACCGTAGTTGCGTCGAAAATCCTAGCTGACGCCATCGCCATGGAAGGAAAATATGTTCAAGCTTACCCTGAGTTTGGTGTAGAAAGAAGAGGGGCCCCTGTCTACGCCTTCATTCGTATCGATGATAAACCAATCTATGATAAAAGCAGGATTTACACGCCGGACCATGTAGTCGTTGTCGACCCCACTCTCATAGAAGCAATAGATGTAACTGAAGGACTGAAAGATAATGGATGGATTATTGTTAACACTGACAAGAAACCAGAAGAGCTAAACCTACCCAAAAATAAGTTCAGAATTGCCACCATAAATGCCACAGAAATAGCTGTGCAACATAAACTGGGTACTCTGGCTACTCCTATCGTCAACACGGCTATCGTGGGAGCAGTAGTCAAGATTCTAAAGCTTGCCAGAATTGAATCTGTTCTCAAAGCGGTACGGGAGGAAGTCCCTTCAAAACCCGAAGAAAATGCGGCTGCAGCTAGGGAAGCCTATGAAAGAGCATGAATAAATCAAAAAAGAGGAATGAAAAGAAAGCTCAAATCTTTCTTTCTGAAAAACTTCAGGTAGATATCTTTTCATTTATATCTGAGATTAAAAATGGTAAAATAATTTGTGATTATTAACTTACCTCTAAAAAATACGTTCTTATCTATATATCTCGCCACCTTAGTACAAAAAACGCAATCTCTTCATCTTCAGAATTCAAAAGAGGATAAACGATGAAAAAAAAGAAAAATTCACAAAAAATTATTTTTAATTCGGAAAAGGAATTTCCTATCATGCCCATGTCCATAGGGTCCATGCTCTTCAACAAGACTGGAGCATGGAGAAACATAAGGCCAGAAATCGACCTGGAAAATTGTATCCAGTGCGGAATCTGCTGGAAATTCTGTCCGGATGTAGCGATTTATATTGAGGATGACTATCCTGTAATAGATTATGATTACTGCAAAGGTTGTGGCCTCTGCGCAGAAGAGTGCCCTCAGAAATGCATCATCATTAAAGAGGAGGCAAAATGAAGAAAGTAATTATGGGCAATCATGCACTCTCCTACGGTGCGATGCTCTCTCGAGCTCAGGTTATTGCTGCCTATCCTATCACTCCCCAGACTCAAGTTGTGGAGCTTCTCTCAGAGATGTGTGCTGATAAGATCCTTGACGCGAAGTTCATAAAAGTTGAATCTGAACACTCTGCCATGGCTGCTTGTATAGGTGCATCACTTGCAGGAGCGAGAACATTCACTGCTACCTCTGCCCAAGGACTCACTCTTATGCATGAACTCCTGCATTGGGCCTCAGGGGGAAGGCTACCAGTTGTCATGGGTAACATAAATCGGGCCATGGCACCTGGATGGAGCATCTGGTCAGACCAAAATGATAGCCTCTCTCAAAGAGATACAGGGTGGATGCAATTTTATTGCGCCAGCAATCAGGAAGTGCTGGATACCGTCATCCAGGCTTTCAAAGTCTCGGAAAAACTGCTCATTCCCAGTATGGTAGTTCTGGATGCTTTCAGCCTTTCTCATACTTATGAAGTCGTCGAGATTCCTGAGCAGGCTAAAGTGGATGAGTATTTGCCGCCATTCAGACCAAAAATAAGAATTACCCCTGATGAGCCACATGCCTTTGGCGGCTTGACTTCTCCAGAACATTATTTTGAGTTGCGCTACAAACTCCAGAAAGACATGGAAAAGGCAGATGGAGTGATCGAAGAAACAGGTAAGGAATATCAAAAAATGTTTGGAAGATGTCTTGGTCTTGTGGAGCCTTATCTCTGTGAAGATGCGGAAATCATTCTCATTACTTCTGGTACCATGGGCTACACTGCCAATGTGGCCGTAGAAGAAATGCGCAAGGAAGGGGTGGAAGTGGGTAACTTGAGGATTAGAGTATTTCGGCCATTCCCCTTCCGAAAGATTTGTGAGATACTCAAAAACGCCAAAAAAGTTGCCATAGTGGATAGAAACATTTCCTATGGTCACCATGGGATTTTTTATCAAGAAGTGAAATCTGCCCTTTATGGAAAGAATAGAAATATTCCCCTTTTTGGATTCATCGCTGGACTTGGGGGCAGAGACATTACTCCTTCGACTTTCAAAGAGATAACTAAATATACCTTAAAAAAAGAGAAGCCTGAAGATTTTATTTGCTGGATAGGAGTAAAAAAATGAGAGAAAAAAAAGGCATGAAGCTTTCCCTTCCCGAAGAAGAATACATGAATCCGGGGCATCTCGCATGCCAGGGCTGTGGAGCAACTTTGGCGATGAGATTCGTTCTAAAGGCGTTGGGAAAAAGGACTATTTTATGTATTCCGGCTTGTTGCTGGTCTGTAATAGACGGCCCCTTCCCCTACTCTTGCCTTGAAGTTCCCATATTTCATTGTGCTTTCGAGACAGCCGCTTCGTCTGCTTCAGGAGTAAAGGCTGGACTTGAAATGGTCGGAGACCATGAAACTACGGTGGTCGCCTGGGCTGGAGATGGGGGGACTTTTGATATAGGTATTCAAGCCCTCTCAGGCGCAGCAGAGCGAAACGATGATATTCTATATATATGCTATGACAACGAAGCCTACATGAATACAGGAATTCAGAGGAGCTCTGCAACTCCTTATGGGGCATGGACCACAACTACTCCTGTGAAACATTTCAAGAATCGCCCTAAAAAGGACATCATAGGAATCATGGCTGCGCACAGAATTCCGTATATAGCAACTGCAAGCATAGGATACCCAGAAGACCTTTACAGAAAGGCAAAAAAAGCAAAAGAAATCAAGGGAACAAGATTCATCCATATTTATGCCCCTTGTCCGACCGGATGGAAGAGCCGTCCAGAGGATACCGTAAAACTTGCCAGGATGGTTGTTCAAAATGCTATTTTCCCACTCTTCGAAATTGAAAATGGAGAGAAGTACATTTTGAATATCAAACTAAGAGAAAAAAAACCAATCATTGATTATTTGAGATTACAAGGAAGGTTTCACCATTTAAAAGAGGAAGAGATAAGTTTGATGCAAGAAGAGGTGGATAGAAAGTGGCAAAGGCTTTTAGATTTATGCGCCAAAAATTAAAAAACTAAAGTTTTTTTTATTGCAATTTGAGAAATTAAATTTTATAATTCTTATCTTAAAAATAGGGTTAAATAAAAGCTCTTAGAGAAGGAACAGCTTCCAAAAGGAGTTAAAATGCGTAGATTTCTACCTTTTCTTTTATTGGTTTTTATTTTTAATTTCTGCAATGGATCAGAAAAAAAGGGCAATTTTGAAAACGACCCTCTTAAAGCTCCAGAGTTTACGCTAAAAGAACTAAGGGGGACGATGATTTCTCTCTCAACCTACAAGGGGAAAATAATCTTCCTTAATTTCTGGGCTACATGGTGCCCGCCGTGCAGAGCCGAAATTCCAGGCTTCATTGAAATCTTTAATGAATACAAAGAAAAGGGCTTGCAAATAATCGGCGTCTCTGTGGATGAAATAAGTCCCGAGAAGGTCCTCGAATTTGTCAATGAATACCGCGTCAATTATCCTGTTGTCATGGGAACTCCCGAACTTTACAGCAGCTATAAACCTGGTCGTGCTATTCCTGTCACCTTCATCATAGATAAAGAAGGCATGATAAGGCACAAGCACATTGGCTACATGGACAAAGATACTCTAAAGAATTATTTTAACCAATTGAACTCAGAGAATTAGCCCATGCAGGGAATGGAGAACACAACCATCCTCATTGCCCTCATCTCCGGCCTTCTTTCCTTCCTCTCTCCCTGTGTTCTTCCTCTTATTCCCTCTTATATTGTTTTTATCAGCGGCGTTTCCATTGATGAAATATCAAAAGAAAAAAGCAGTGGCAAGAGGAGACAAAAAGTTTTGCTGGGTTCTTTGATGTTTATTCTCGGATTTTCTTTGATCTTTATTTCTATGGGAGCCTCAGCCACGTTCATTGGCAAATTTCTCGCAAGTAACATTCGCATATTTGAAATCATTGGGGGACTCGTTGTAATTTTTTTTGGAATTCATTTTTCAGGTTTATTTAGGCTTCGAATCTTGGAAAAGGAAAAGAGGTTTAACCTAGGAAAAAAGCCTTTAGGCTATCTTGGTGCTTTTCTTGTGGGAGTGGCTTTTGGAGCAGGATGGACTCCTTGCATAGGTCCTATTCTGGGAACGATACTTACCCTCGCTGCTACCACTCAGAATCTCGGGAGGGGAATAGTTCTCCTTAGTTTTTATTCGGCAGGAATTGGAATCCCTTTTTTACTCTGTGGTCTCATCCTTCATAAGTTCTTCGAGTACTTCAAAGCCCTGAGGAAATATCTCAGAGTCATAACAACGGTTGGGGGAATAATGCTCATCGGAATTGGGATTCTTCTTATAGGTGGATATTTCTCAAGGATTTCGATGATTGCGGTTTATATGAGTAAATAATCGGAAAGTATTTCTTTTTTTAAAAAATTTTAGCCTTAAAACTCGAAAGGCTACCATCGATATAAAACCGCCGCCCAAGTGAAGCCTGCGCCAAAAGCATCCATAAGGATGATGCTACCTTTCTTGAGCTTCCCTGCTTCTTTAAGCTCATGAAGACATATGGGAATAGAAGCCACAGAAACATTCCCATACTTATGAATATTAGTGTAAACCTTTTCTGAGGGAAGCTGAAGTCGTTCCCCAGTGGCCTGAATTATTCTTATGTTTGCTTGATGGGGGATTAGATAATCTATGTCTTCTTTTTTTAATCCAGCTTTCCTAAGAACTTCGACTGCTGCTTCTCCCATTCTCTTGACTGCATGTTTGAAAACTTCGTTCCCTTTCATCTGAATGTAATGGAGGCCTTTCTGAAGGGAATCAATTGAAGTCGGAATCCTAGTTCCTCCCCCTGGGATGGAAAGTAAGTCACCCAAGTTCCCGTCTGCCTTCCAGTATGAAGCAAGGATTCCAGATTCATCGTTGCTTTCTTCAAGAACAACTGCTCCGGCAGCATCCCCGAATAAAACACAGGTACTCCGGTCTTGCCAGTTCACAAGTTTGGTTAAAACTTCGCTTCCAACAAGGAGGATTCGTTTTAGAGTCCCACTCAAGATTAAACTTTCTGCGATTATCATGCCATATAAAAAACCCGTGCACCCTGCAGAAATATCAAAGGCAGGTATATGGTCAGCACTCAACCCCTTCTGAACCCAGCATCCAGTTGAAGGAAACATTGTGTCAGGGCTTGAAGTTCCAACCATGATTAAATCTATATCTTCTACTTTTACTCCGGCATTTTTTAAAGCCCTCCGGCTGGCTTCAATGGCTAAATCCGAAGTGGCCTGATTATCTTCAACTACTCTTCTTTCGCTGATTCCTGTTCTAGTCATAATCCATTCATTGGAAGTATCCACCATTTTCTCAAGATCAAAATTCGTGAGAACTCTCTCAGGAACATAGAACCCCGTCCCTGTTATTTTTACCCTTCGTTGCATATTATCGTTCATTGTTTAAAGAATTCATTCTATAGCATAATTGATATCTATTTGTAAATATTAATTTTGAACAGTCAGCGATTTCGCGACCTTTTACTAAAGGCAAAGATATAGCCTTAAAGAGAGAATCTTTTTCATAATCAGATTCACATAAGGAGGATTTTAAGCCATATTTGAGGGTCGATTCAGGGAGGAATTCATAGAGTGCTGAAAGTATGAGCTGAGCAAAATAGAGAGTGCTATGTTTCGTTCTCAGTTCTGGCTTGATATTCAAATAGAAAAAGCACGGAGTAGATTGAGGGCCAAAATCAGGGTAACCCAGAAGGAAGTTAGAGCCGTGGGATTGATGCCTCTAGAGATGGTCGGCATGCCAATAAGTCTATGGCCTTATTCTCGATAAGCCATCTTGAATGTCCGAGATTGAGAATGGTCTCAGTGTCGGCTCGTT
>CAYSCS010000014.1:0-27516 GCA_964429695.1 uncultured Eubacteriales bacterium | reverse complement strand
AGCCCGAATTGTTCGGTGTTTTTTTCCTTGGATTTACTATCTTTAAAATTCTCGAGAGGATTACAACAGTTGGTCTCAACAATGGGGTGTTGAGATATGTCGCTATTTTTAAGGGAATGGGAGATGAATCACGCATAAAAGGTACAATCTTACTAAGCCTCAGGATTGTCTTCGGTGTAGGAGCAGTAATCTCTTTTCTTACCATAATATTCTCCCATAAAATATCTTTAAGCCTTTTTAACGAAGCTAATTTGGCACCAGTTTTAAAAATTTTTGCCTTAGGAATTATCTTTACAGCCCTAACTGAAATTCTTATTTTTTCCATACAGGCATTTCAGATAATGAAATACAAGGTATTGGTGAGGATGATTCTTGAGCCTGGAACAATGATTCTTTTTGTACTTCTCTTTTTTTTTATTGGCTTAAAACTTAAGGCGGCTCTTTTTGCTCATCTTCTTTCTCTTATTTTAGGCACAATTTTAGCATTTAATTTTTTAAAAAAAGTATTCCCTTTAATTAGAAACAAAATTCGCCCTATTTTTGAAATTAAAGAATTAATTCTTTTTTCCTGGCCTTTATTTTTTACTGGATTTCTCGACCTGTTTATTGTGCAAATTAATACCTTGATGCTGGGCTATTACAAAACCTCTCAGGAGGTGGGCATCTATGGTGCTGCTCAAAGGACAGCCTTCCTCATACCTATTGTCTTAAATTCATTCAATGCAATTTTTGCCCCCATGATAGCGGATTTTTATCACAGAAAAGAGATTGAAAAATTAGAGGATTTATTTAAAACTGTCACTAAATGGATTTTCACCATCAGTCTCCTTATTTTTTTAATCACAGTCATCCTCGCAAAAGATATACTAAGCTTGTGGGGAGAAAAATATAAAGAAGGTGCACTCTGTCTGATAATAATTTGCTGTTCTCAATTAATCAATTGCGCCACAGGTTCAGTAGGTTTTGTAATCATGATGACAGGAAGAACAATTATTAATCTGATTAATAACCTTGCTGTCTTCTCAATAATAGCACTGTTAAATTTCCATTTCATACCTGAATTAGGCATTTTAGGAGCAGCTTTAAGCCTGGGAATTGCCATAAGTATCATAAATATCATCAGGCTTATTGAGGTATATGCAATTTTAAAAATCCACCCTTATAAAATTGACTTTTATAAACCAATTTTAGCAGGAATAGGAGCTACATTTTCTTTATTAGCTTTCAATCATCTTCTTAATCTAAGCATACATGATCTATTACCAAGGCTATTTGTAAGTTCCTTATTCATTGTGGTATTATATTTAACAATTTTATTTTCATTAGGTATGGATGAAAGAGAAAAAATCATCTTAAATAAAATTTTAAATAAAGTTATTAAACGTAGCCCTAAATGAGTCCATTAATTAAAAATATCTAAAAAATGAAAAATAAGGTGTTTATTATCGGTATTGATGGGGGAACGTGGAATGTATTAAAGCCATTGATGGAAGAGGGAAAATTGCCCCATCTCACAAAATTAGTAGAAAATGGTGTAAGCGGAAATTTAATCTCTACCATCCCTCCTGAAACAGCTTCAGCCTGGACAACCTTCCAGACAGGGGTAAACCCTGGAAAGCATGGAATCTATTCTTTTCTTAACTATCTTAAAGGAGAGTATAATCCCTCAGTAATAAATTCCCGAATGATTCCCCTCGAAACAATCTGGCAAATTCTAAGTCGCCATGGAAGAAAAGTTTTGGCTGTTAATGTTCCCATCACTTATCCCCCCTACAAAATAAATGGCCTTATGGTAACTGGAATGTTAACTCCAAGTGTGAAATCCAATTTTACTTATCCCCCAGAATTAGCCGAAGAAATTTTAAAAGTAGAGAAAGATTATACTATTGTAACTACCCAGCAAGTTTTTAATCGGATGACATTCGATAGATTTATAGAAACTTTAATCTCTACTGAAGAAAAAAGGACTAAAGTTGTGCTTTATCTATTGAATAAATATGAGTGGGATTTAGCCATGATTCATTTTCATTCATCTGACCCTTTACAGCATGCTGTTTACTGGTATTTAGATAAGAAGAGTCAGTTTTTTAATGAGGAAAAATATCAAATTGCCCAAAATTTTTATCGTTCCCTCGACAATAATATAGGCAAGCTTTTAGAAATTTTAAATGAAGATACATTGAAAATTATAATCTCGGACCATGGATTCTGTTCTGTATATAAGACTATAAATATTAACAACTTCCTAATCAGGAATGGATTCATGACTCTAAAGAAAAAAGGATTATTCAATAAAAGAGTCTTATTTATCCTCAAGATATTAAGGGAAATAGATAGAAAATTCATAAAAGCTCGTCTTTCTTATGGCAAAAGATTTTCACTTCGAAAGAAATTAAGATTAGACAAATTCATTGATTGGTCAAAGACAAAAGCGATGGTGATAAATGGCTGGTTATATGGTTTTATCTATATAAATTGTATCGGAAGAGAAAAACAGGGAATTGTGAATCAGGGAGAAGAATATGAGGATGTCAGGAATTCAATAATTGAAAAGCTGGCGAGTCTAAAAAATCCCTTGACTGGAGAAAAGGTAATTAAAAAAATCTGTAAAAGAGAAGAAATATATAAGGGAGAATTTCTAAATAAGGCGCCAGATTTAATCGCAATTCCAGAGAAAGGATATGAATTTAGCAGAAGCTTTACCCGAAAAACTGAGGACCTTTTCACAGAGAATAAAATAAAAAGAGATCACACAGGCAGTCATGAAAGAGAGGGAATATTCATCTTTGAGGGTAATATGATTGATAAGAATAAAGATTTTAAAACTGCGAACATTGAAGATATACTCCCCACAATATTATTTTTTTTCGACTTAAAAATTCCTTGTTACATGGATGGAAGAGTTCTAACGGAAATATTTTCAAAAAGCTTTCTAAAAAATAAACCTCTCCTCTTTGAGGAATTTGAAGGAGCAAAATATCCCTTTAAAGATAAAGAAGGATATACTGAAGAAGAGAAGAAAGAAATTGAGAAGAGGCTTAAAGAGTTAGGGTATATTTAAGAGCATTTAGTATGAAATTTTTACAAGATAAAGAAGTCATTATTTTATCTTCAATTGAATGGAAATTTCAATGGCAAAGACATCACATATTTGCGACTTTATTCAGTAAAATATGTAAAAGAGTCATTTTTATAGAAAGCCAAGCTAAAAGAAATCCTGAAATTAAAGATATCCCCAGAATAATAGAAAGGGTAATACGCTTTGCTCTAAAAAGAAGTCAAAGATTAGCGCCCAGAAAAGGAAGCAAGCTCCCCAAAAATCTTAACATCATTTCTCCATTAGTTTTACCCTCAACTTTTAAAATTTACAGAAAAATTAATAAGAAAATATTCATCCCTTTATTAGCTAAGAAAATCTTATCCCATGGAATTAAAAAGCCGCTTGTTTTAAATTATTTGCCAACACAAACTTCTCTAGACCTAATTAAAAAATTATCTCCGAGCTTATTAATCTATGATTGTGTTTCAAATTTTCCACAATTTCCTGGAGTCCCTAAGGATACAGAGACGATAGAAAAGAAGCTCATTAAAATCGCAGACCTAGTGTTCACAGACTCAAAGTTTTTGTATGAAAAGATAAAAAAAATAAGAAATGAAGTTAAAAGAATTTTGCCAGGCGTAGACTTTAATCATTTTCATGATGCAGACAAGGGGAAAGTTAAACAAAAGATAGAAACTCTTTGTTTTTTTGGCGGGATACACGAGAGACGTATAGATTTCGAATTGCTGAAAGATATAGCCTCCAAAAGCAAATTAGAAATCCAAATGATAGGACCTGTTAGATCAAACATTCCTCCTTTACCTAAAAATGTTATTTTTAAGGGAGAAGTAAGTTATCATGAACTTCCTAAATATTTAAAACACTCTGACTGCTTTATTCTCCCTTACAAAGTAAATGAATATACCTTGGGCATAATACCTGCCAAACTTTTTGAGTGTTTCGCAACTGGTAAACCTGTAATTGCTACTCCTTTGCCCTCTTTTTATGAATTTATTGATTTTATTTATATCGCTAGGAGTGCTGATGAATTTTTAAAGATAATCAAAAATCTTCTTAACTTGGAAAACCAAGATAAATATGAAAAGCGAAAAGAATTAGCTCGGAATAATTCTTGGGAAAAAAGGTTTGAGGAAATGATAGAAGCCATCCAGAAAAAATTAACATAACCTCAAAGATGAATTAATGGAAAATATATGCTCTCCAAAAATTAGGTTTCCTTTTATTTCGACAAGAATTACAACTGATATAGTTTTGTTTTTCGCTTTATTACCGCTCTGGGTAATACTGGGAATTACTCAATTTCTCGGCATATTTTTAATGATTTTCCTTTTCTTCAAACTCCTCATTATAAATTTAAAGCACCAAAGAGAAGTAAAAATACCTTTTTCTCTTTTGAGCGTTATGACTGCTTTTCTCCTTTCTTCTCTAATTTCAGGATTACACATCCAAGAAGAAAAATGGAATCTTGTTTTTATAAGAAACTTTCTAGCTTATTTAGGAGCTTTAGCTCTTTTTCTAGTAATAATTAATATCAATAAGGATAAGAAAGATTTAATAAAAATTATTCAGGGCCTAAATTTAATGATTTTTCTTGCGTGCCTGATAGGCTTATTTACCCTTCTGGATATAATTCCCCTTAAAACTAATTTTATTGCTCCTGTGGCATATTTTCTTCCTGAGAACATAAAACAAAGTGAATTTTTACAAAATATAGTTAATCCCAATTTTGGAGACTACATCAGAATTAAACTTTTTAATATCAAAGTAAAAAGAATTAGTTCAATCTTCCCCTTTCCCAACACATTTGCAGCTGCAATGATAATTATATTACCTTTCCAGTTTTATCTTTTCAAAATTTCAAGGGGACGGGGAAGAGCTTTAACTTTACTGAATATAATATTAGTTTTAATAAGTTTATTTTTTACCTATTCAAGAAGCGCTTATCTCGCTTTATTATCTGGATTTCTATATCTAGAATTTAAAAATGTGAAAAAATTTCTTACCTTCCTTCAAAAACCTATCATTATCTTTTCAGCAATTTTAATTATCTTTTTATTCTTCCTTATTTTAAAAGACCCTTTATTAGAGCTAAAGTCAAGAAGCACTTCCACCAGAATGCTTATTTACGAAAAAACTATAGAATCATGGAAAGAAAACCCAATTTTTGGCTGGGGAACTCATCGTAATATGGAAGTGGTAGGTGAGTCTCCAAAGCTTCCTCCGCTTGGTTCTCATAGTTATTTTCTAGCTATTCTGTATAGATATGGAATTTTCGGGTCTATCTTATTTTCCATAATAATAATATTAATCTTAAGAGACATACAAAAAATATCAATTCTAAGAGGAAACGACCCATTCCTAGGAAAATTAGGCTTGTATGCAGGCATGGCTTTTTTTATGAATCTAATTCAATGGGTCTTTATTGTTATGGATTATGATGTAATACTCTTATTTTTAATTTGGATGAATTGGGGGATAATTGTGGGCATCAGGATGAAATTAGAGAAAGATTATATGCTTAAAAAAAGCAAAATCAATATTAATTTTGTTTCCCCTTGACTTAATTAAAGTTATGAAGGCTATAAAGAATAATTCCCCTGTGAGAGAAAAAAATAAAATTAAAATTAGACTAATTCTTTTTCTTTGCTGTTTCTTCATATTCCTAACATCTTTAATAATTTCTCTTAAATCAAAAAAATTATTCTTGGAGAAATCTCCTGAGATACATAATTTCATTTTGATTTCGATAGATGACTTGCGTGCTGACAGGCTCGGATGTTATGGAAATAAAAGAAATGTCTCTCCTTGTATTGACTCTTTAGCTCACCAAGGAATAAGATTTCTTTATGCTTTCTCTCCCTGGCCTTTCACTCCTCCTGCCCATTCTTCCCTGTTAACATCCTTATACCCTTCCATTTTTGACTTACCACTCGACCCAAAAATTAAAACTCTTGCCTCTATACTTCATGAGAATGGTTATAAGACTGCTGCTTTTACCAGTAGTGGCTGGATGTCAAAAGGTTATGGAATCTTAAATGGGTTTAAAGAAATTGATGACCGGATAATTGGTTTACCTAATTTAGAAAAAAAAATTGTAAGATGGCTAAACAGTAATCGAGATAAAAAATTTTTTCTTTTTCTTCATACCTATTATGTTCATGTGCCGTTTGTAGCTCCTGAAAAATATTTCCTTGAATTTGCAGACCACACATACTCTGGGCCCATTGAAAATACGGCTGAAAGCACAAACAAATTCTTAGAAGAGGCTAACGAAGGAAGAATCAGTGTTAAACCCGAAGACAGACAAAGGTTACTGGATATATATGATGGTCAAATTAAAGCTGTAGATGGTTTCGTTTGTTCTCTGTTTGCGCATTTAACACGCCTTCAAATAGAGGATAAAACGATGTTCATCATCACTTCTGATCATGGAGAGCAATTTTATGAGTATAAATACTTCGGACACTCTTCACCTGAGCACCCTTTTGCAGATATTTCTACAAGAGTTCCTCTTATTATTTACTGCCCTGCCCTTTCCACAAAAGAAAAGGTAATAGACCGCTTGGTTGAATTAATTGATTTACCACCCACTATTTTAGAAGCAGCAAAAATAAAAATACCTGAAATCTTCCAGGGTAAAAGCTTCTTTCCTCTTCTTAGGAAAAAATACAACCTGTTATTAAAAAAGAAAAAGCAAGTTTTCTTTCAAACTAATCGTTTTGCAGGGTTCAGAACCAGAAAACTAAAGCTAGTTTTAGACTTTCATTCGGGAGAGAAGAAATTATATGACTTAGTTAATGACCCTGCTGAAACAAAGGATATATCTCAAATAATATCCGGGAAGAAATTGAAGTCACTCATTGATAAGCTTAGAGTATTTCAAGAAAAAAATGATATCCTAAGGGAGAAGTTAGGTTTAACTGAAGTGGTATTAGAAGAAGGCTTGCCTTCTTCATCTTTACCTTTTGATGGAAACTCCATATTTCTTGCTCCTTTAGACGATAATTCGTTTATTTATAAAACAGAAAACTACATCAAAAAGGAAAACTTTGATGAAAAGCAATTAAATTTTGTAGAAGGAAAATTCGGAAAAGGGCTGTTATTGATACCTAAAGCGGAATTTCGTATTCCTTTTAAGACTGCTTTAAGCTCAAATTCGGGAGCAATAGAATTCTGGTTAAAATTAAATAAAGAGGCCTCCCTCACTCAAAAAATATTTAACCTCGATTTTATGGAAAAAGATAGCTCACTTTCCATCCAGGGAACAATTTACTGGCTGTGGACAACAAAAGACAATAAAAGAGGAGTGATTGAGATAATAAAAAAGCCTTATCAAAAGGAGACACAAAAATTTTCAACCTTATTTTCATGGAAAGAATGGCATCACATTCTTATTTCGTGGGAAAATGAAGAGATTTTTTTACTAATTGATGGGCATCTATCATCCAGGCAAAATTTTTTCACTAGAGATTTCTTTGAGGATAAGCTGATTAATTATATTAAAATAGCTGGAGAAAATTGTGTCATTGATGACCTTAGAGTTTCTAATAAGTCTCGTTTGTCAATCATCCGGAAAAAAAAATTGAAACTTGATAAAGAAGTGATTGAGAGACTCAAGGCACTTGGTTATATTGATTCTAAGAATTAAAAGTCATATCTTAATATAGTAAAATTAAATAACTAAAAAATGAAAATTTGTCTTGTATCCTCAAGTGGTGGTCATTTGCTTCAACTTTTTCTGCTCGAAGACTGGTGGAAGAAATATCCAAGATTCTGGGTGACATTCAAAAAAGAAGACGCAATCTCCTCCCTAAAGGAAGAAAAGGTCTACTGGGCCCATTTCCCAACTAATAGAAACATAATAAATTTAATAAGAAATACCTTCTTGGCTCTAAAGATTTTACTCAAAGAAAGACCAAAAATAATTGTATCAACTGGAGCTGGAGTTGCCGTTCCCTTTTTCTATACAGGAAAATTATTAGGGGCGAAGTTAATTTTTATAGAAGTATACGACCGAATCGATTCTCCTACCCTCTCTGGAAAACTTGTCTACCCAATTGCAGATGCCTTTTTGCTTCAATGGAAAGAACAAAAGAAATTTTATCCTAAAGGAAAATTTATCGGGCAACTGTTATGATATTTGTAACTGTAGGCACTCATGAACAACCTTTTGATCGACTAATAAAAGAAATAGATAGATTAAAAGGGACAGGGAAAATAGATGATCATATTTTTATTCAAACGGGTTACTCTACCTATAATCCCCATTTTTGTAAATATAAAAGATTTATTGCCTTTGAAGAAATGGTAGAAATGATTGGAAAAGCTAGAATAATCATAACCCACGGAGGACCTGGGAGCATTATGCCCTGTATTTATAAAGGAAAAATTCCAATCGTAGTCCCAAGGCAGAAGAAATTCAAGGAAGTTGTCGACAATCATCAATTGAGCTTCTGTAGAAAAATTGAAGAAAAGGGGAAAATAATCGTAGTATATGAAATAGAGGAATTGGAGCAAAAAATAAGAAATTTTGATGATTTAAAAAATAAATTATGGGAAAAATTAAAAGAAAATGGATTTGAAGCTAAAGTTAAAAATTTCGCAGAGGCAATCGAAGCTATCTGCCAAGAAATAATTAGAAAGAAAAAGAAAATTTAAATTTAAGAAATTCAACTTTTACCTTTATTTCAAATTTTCATATTTTATCCTTGCTACAACTTCTGAAGATTAGGCATCTTTAAGATTAAGAATGAGGACCACAAATTATTAGGATTTAATTAGACGGTAAATTCGGCTCCTCACTTTCTGCCAATTGAATAGTATTCAAAACCTAGGTCCTTCATTCTCTGCGGGTCAAAAATGTTCCTTCCATCGATTATTATGGGGTTAGCCATGAGTTCTTTTATTCTTCTAAGGTCAACGTTCTTAAACTCTTCCCATTCGGTGATGATGAGGAGGGCATTTGCCCCTTCTGCTGCTTCATAGGGAGAGCTAACATAGGAAACAAAAGGCGGTTCCTCAGGAAATACCGCTCTTGTGTTTTTTATCGCCTTCGGGTCATAGAGCCTGAGATGGGCACCTTCTTCACGAAGCTCCCTTATCACCTTGAGACTCGGAGCTTCCCTTATATCGTCTGTTTCCGGTTTAAAAGAAAGCCCCAGGATGGCTATCTTTTTATCTTTAAGAATCCAGAGTGCCTTCTTGACTTTCGCTAAGAATACTTTTATCCTCTCGCTGTTTATTCTCTCTCCCTCTCGAAGAAGGTTCATGTTTATTCCCAGCTCTTCTCCTATTCTTGAAAGAGCCCTTATATCCTTGGGGAAGCATGAGCCACCATAGCCAATACCCGCTCTTAAAAACAGAGGGCCAATCCTCGGGTCAAGACCCATTCCCTTTGCCACAAGCTCCACATCTGCCTCTGTCCTCTCGCAAATCTCTGCCATGAGGTTGATGTAGGAAATCTTAAGAGCAAGAAAAGAATTCGAGGCATGTTTAATGAGCTCTGCTGTATCTATATTCGTCACTAGGATGCGTTCTTTGAATCTTTCGTAAATTTTAAGCAGGATATCCCTTGCTCGCTCTGACTCAACGCCAATTATGACGCGGTCAGGATTAAGGAAATCAGAAACGGCAGACCCTTCCCTCAGGAATTCTGGATTAGAGGCAACGTCAAACTCCACATCTCTATTCTTATGAAGGCTTATGGTACGTCTTATCCAGTAGGAAGTTTTCACCGGAACTGTGCTCTTTTCCACCACAAGCTTATAGGAATCTAAATTTTGAGCAATCCGCCTCGATACCCCTTCCACATAAATCATGTCTGTGCTTCCATCCTCTCTTTGAGGTGTATTCACACACACAAAGAGCACTTCTGATGACCTTATCGTCTCATCAAGGTCATGAATGAATGAGAGGCGCCCTCTTTCGAGGTTAGCCTTGAGCAATTCCTCAAGCCCTGGTTCATAGATATGGGGGATCCCTCGAGATGCCTTCTCAATTTTCTCTGCAACCATGTCAGTCCCTATCACCCTGTGTCCTAATTCTGCAAGTCCTGTGGCAGTCACAAGCCCCACGTATCCCGTGCCTATGACACCAATCCTTATTTCCTTCGATCCTTTTCTTCTTGAAACATTATGCCTTGACCACATTTTTTGCTCTCTTCTTTATTGCATTCCTGGTATCAATGATAAGGGATGAGTTTTCTAAAATCCAGTCAAAATCATACACAGAATGGTCAGTGGCAATTATCACCGCATCATATCCAGCGAGGCCTTTCCTAGTAAGGGGGATTGATTTCATTTTCAACCCAGGATAATCCCTATGGCCGAAGGAAAGAGGGACATAGGGATCATTGTAAGAGACTCTGGCGCCCTTCTCTTTGAGCAGGCTTATGATTCTCAAGGCTGGAGATTCCCTCTGGTCATCAACATCTTTCTTGTAGGCAATGCCGAGGATAATAATCTTGGCTCCTTTTATTGATTTCCCTCTCGCATTCAACGCTTCTACTGTTTTTGAAACAACGTAGTAAGGCATCATGGTGTTTATCTCCCCTGCCAATTCAATGAACTTTGTGGGATAATCAACCTCTTTTGCTTTCCAAGAAAGGTAGAAGGGGTCAACAGGAATACAATGTCCTCCATAACCCGGTCCGGGATAAAAGGGCATGAACCCGAAGGGCTTACTGGAGGCGGCTTCGATTACTTCCCAGATATCTATTCCCATCTTCTCGAAAACAATCTTGAGTTCATTGACTAGAGCTATATTCACAGACCTGAAAACATTCTCAAGAATCTTGGTAGCCTCAGCAACGCGGGGGGAACTTACCGCTATCGTTTTTACCACTATCTCATCGTAAAGAGCCCTTGCCACACGCTTACAAGCCGCAGTAACGCCTCCCACGACTTTGGGAATATTTTCAGTGGAGTAGAGAGGGTCTCCTGGATTTTCTCTTTCGGGAGAATAGGCAAGGAAAAAGTCCTTGCCGACTCGTAGCCCGCTTCTCTCAAGGATGGGAAGCATCTCCTCTTCTGTTGTCCCTGGATATGTTGTGCTCTCTAAAACCACAAGCTGACCTTCCCTCAAATTCCGTGAGATGTCTTCAGTTGTCTTTAAGACAAAAGAAAGGTCAGGATTTCTATGAGAGTCAAGGGGAGTGGGGACACAGATGATGATGACATCCACATCACTTAAGTTACCGAAGTCGGCAGTCGCCTCAAACTTCTGCTGCAAAATAAATGCCCTAAGCTCCTCGGCGCTTACATGGCGGATATAGCTTTTCCCCTCATTCAGGCTACTTACTTTTTTCTCATCAACATCAAATCCTTTAACCGAAAAACCCTTTTTAAGGAATGTCTTAACCAGAGGAAGCCCAACATATCCAAGACCCACGATACCTACCCAAACCTTTCTGCTTTTTATTTTTTTCTGGAGAATACCCACAAGTCCCTTCATTCTTTATTTCCCTTTTTATACCATTCGATGGTCATCCTCAATCCTTCTTCAAAGTCAACATCCGGCCGATAATTGAGAAACTTTTTTGCCTTGCTTATATCTGCAAAAGAATGGAGAATGTCTCCAGGCCTAGGGCTTCGGTAAATGGGCTTAAGGTCTGAGCCAAGAATTGAATTTATCTTCTCTACAAGGGTATTAACGCTCGTTCCAAAACCGCAGGCTATATTAAAGGCGTCTCCCTTTGCGTTTTTTGCTTGAAGGGCAAGGAGATTAGCTCCCACCACATTCCTCACATAAGTAAAATCTCTGGTTTGGGTTCCGTCACCAAAAATAACGGGTCTTTCTCCAGCCAGCATCTTAGTCACAAAGCGGGGAATGACAGCCGCATATGGTGAAGAAGGATCCTGACGTGGTCCAAAGATGTTGAAGTATCGGAGTGAAATTGTGGGGAGTGAATAAAGACTGAAAAAGAGTCTGCACAGCATCTCGCCTGAAATCTTAGTCATTGCATAAGGAGAGAGAGGGAAGCCCTCCTTCCCTTCTCTTTTAGGAAGAAGCGAGTCATTACCGTAAACAGAAGAGGAGGAGGCAAAGACAAAACCCTTCACTTTCATCTTTCTGGAAGCAAGAAGGAGATTGAGTGTACCTCGGATGTTAACCTCTACCGTAAAAAGTGGATCCTCTACAGACCTGGAAACCGAAGTCAACGCAGCTTGATGCAAGACAAAATCCACTCCCTCCACAGCCTTTTTGCAGAGGTCAAAATCCCGAATATCCCCTTCGATGAGCTCTATCCTTCCTAAATATGGAGATAAGTTCTCTTTCTTACCTGTAGAAAAATTATCAAAAACCCTTACCTCTTTCCCCCTTGAAACTAGCTCCCCAACAAGATGGGAGCCTATGAATCCTGCTCCTCCCGTGACTAAATACTTTTCCATTCTTAATCGAGATAACCTAGGTCATTCAGTTTCTTGATTACCTTTCCCGCACTCTCCTCCAGTGTTTCTTTATCTGTTTCCAGAATTAATTCTGGATTAAGCGGCTCCTCATAAGGGTCAGAGATTCCGGTGAATTCTTTTATTTCTCCTTTCAGGGCTTTCTGGTACATACCTTTAATGTCTCTTTTCATACATACTTCAAGAGGACACTTAACATAAACTTCGATGAAATTCCCTATCTCTCTTCTGGCTTCATCTCTTATCTCTCGATAAGGAGAGATGAAAGAAGTCAAAACAGCGACACCGTTTCGAGTAAGAAGCTTTGCCACGAAGGTCACTCTCCTTATGTTTTCATCCCTGTCCTTTTTTGAAAAGCCAAGGTCTCTCGTCAGGCTCTGACGCACGATATCGCCATCCAGCCTTTCTACCTTTAAGCCTCTTTCTCTGAGAATTTCAGCCACCTTGTCCGCCACAGCTGATTTCCCAGAACAGGGAAGACCAGTGAACCAGAGAGTGAAGCCTTTTTGATGATTTTCTGTTTTTTTTGCCATCGAGCGCCATCTCCTTTTTTAGATAAATTTGGTTCAACCTAAAGCGACTCGTTCTCCCATCCTCTCTTCATTCTTCAAGCAAGGGATTCCCCTTCATGTCGTTGGGGATGGGAATCCCCATGCACTGCAGGATGGTAGGGGCTATATCCAGAATGTGAGCATCCCTCTTTTTGCTTTGCCTTCTTTCCGGGTCATAGATGATATAAATTCCCTCCTTGGCATGAACAGCATCATCGGGGCCAGTGTCATTTTCCAGAAGATATTTGTCTGGATGGCCAAGGGTCCCCGCGGAGCGCCAGTAAAGGTCATCGAAATAGACCATAAGGTCGGGATAATCCCCGTTTGTCTCCTTGAAAAATTCCTGAGGTTTTATGACCTGTGTCTTCCACACTTCTCCCCCCGGGCCCTTAATCGCCTCAATCCTTTCGGCTAATAAATCCCTTTCTTTTTCATAATCTTCTGGTGAGATTATTCCCTGTTCTTCTCTCCCTTCGACATTCAAGAAAAGCCTTGCATAATAACCTCCCCATCCCCAGACCTTAGTATGAGACCAATCTACCTCAACTTTCTCGAGGCTCACAGGAGACTGAGGGCGCTCCTTGAGCACCAGATCTCCCTGTTCAATTAACCATTCATTTATGCAGAAAGCACCCTTCATCCTTTTGGCACCATGGTCTGAGACGACGAGAATGACCGTATTTTTATCTACGTTTGAGAGGAGCTCGCCAATTCTTTTGTCGAGCTCCCTGTAATAGTCCAGGATTACATTTTCATACTTATTGTTAGGAATATAGAGGTGATGGTTTTTATCCGTGAATTTCCAGAATGCATGCTGAACCCTATCAACTCCTATCTCAACGAACATGAAGAAATCCCAGGGCTTATGCCTTATGAGATGATTCATGACCTCGAATCTCTTGGCCGTCATCTCATATATTCCTTCAAGAAGCCTATCTTTTTCATCTGTCCTGAATTCAATGTCAAAAATATAGGCACCGAATCTTTCTTCTATTTCTTTTCTCAATTCAGGAGGGTGGGTGTATTCTTTCTTATCGTCTGGGGTTATGAAACAGGAGATTAAGTTTCCGGCTACAGGATAAGGAGGGTAACTGGGAGGGACGCTTATGAGGCAGCTTTTTCCTCCCTTCTCTTCTATTATCCTCCATACAGCCTTCTCCTTTATTGAATAGGAATTGGCTATCCAAATCTTCTTGTAAGAATAGTCCTTGCGGTGTCTGAAACCGTAAAGCCCGAGCCTTCCCGAATCCTTCCCTGTGCACATCACCATCCAGGCAGGAATTGTGATTGGAGGGTCTGAACTGGCCAAGTTCCCGTACATTCCCCCCTCGATGAGCTCATTCAAAACAGGTAGATCACTCCTTCTCTCAAACACAATCTCGCCTGGAGCACTATCAAGACCTATGACCAATATTTTTTTATCCATGAAAACCTCTCTCATTCGACAAAAGGGTTTTTAAAGCCAATGATGACTCTTGCCACCTCTGGCCTCATGAGTTCAGGTGGAGGAATCTTACCTTTGATAAGCATTTCTCTTATTTTTGTCCCTGAAAAGTTTATGTGCTCGGATTGAGGGTGAGGGCATATTTTCTCATTGACCACTGATTGACATTTCTTGCAATAATAAAAGGACTTGAAAAAGAGGGGGACAATCCCAAGATCTGGAAATTCCTCGAAAATCTCTTGTGCCGCATAGGGAGGATAATAATTCCCAACTCCTGCATGGTCCCTGCCGATTATGATATGAGTGCAGCCGAAGTTCTTTCTGATTATGGCATGATGAATTGCCTCTCTTGGACCCGCATACCTCATCTCCATTTGAAGAATGACGATTACGGCTCTTTCCTTAAGGTAATAATTTCGGATCAACTCATCGTAGGAAGCAATAATCACCTCATCTTTGAAATCACCTTTCTTCTTTCGCCCGATCACGGGATTGACGAATATCCCATCTGTAAAGGTAAGAGCTGTCTTCTGGACGTATTCATGCCCGATATGGGGTGTATTTCGAGTTTGAAACCCGACCACTGTCCGCCATCCCTTTTCTTTAAACAGAATTCTAGTTTCAATCGGTTTAAGTTTGTATTTATCGAATGGAGTGGGGGCTTGATAGAGAAGGTCGATTTTTCCCCCTAAAAGAACATCCTTCATCGAAAGCACCTTAGCCACACCGGGATGGGCGGGGTCTTTTGTCTGAAAAACTTTCTCTGCCATTTCTTCTTTATCGTATCCATACTTTTCTTCAAGATGAAGAATGGCCACAGGAGCGCCCTCCTCGTTAAAAAGAGCAACATCTTCTCCTTCCTTCAATTTCTCTGCCATTTCCCTTTCAACGTCGAGCACGATTGGAATTGTCCAGGGAAGGTCGTTTTGCAGCCTCATTTGATTGAGGACATTCTGAAAATCATCCTTTCCTAAAAAACCCTCAAGAGGGCTATAAACACCGAAGGCGATGTTTTCAACATCACTTATAAGGTCCGCAGTTAGCCTTAGGGAGGGTAATCTCAAGGCTCTCTCCAGCGCTTCTTCCCTCTCTTCTCCATGAAGAACTCTTTCAACCAGCCTTCCACCATGCGGGGCAATCATTTTAACCTCCAGCGAAAAACTTCATTTATTTTCCCTAATTCCGGATGAGAATTTTTCATGAATTGGAAATTTTTATCTTTAGTTTTAGCTTGATTTGAATTTTCCTTAATAATCCCTAATTTATTCAGTTCAACATCACCTTGGCCAGAGCTAAAATAATCGGCATTTTTCTACTCCTTAACACTTGCTCAATCTATATACCCTAAAGCACGCAGCCTCTCTTTTACCTTCTCCTCATCTTCATGCGAGAACGCCTCCTTATTTTCCTCCTCTTTAGCTAGGTTTTCTCTGATTATTTTGGTGATGTAACTTGAGACAGATGTCACCTCAGTGCCTTTTATCTTTTCCTCTATTTTTTTATAAAGGGAAGTGGGAATGGAAACAGTCATAAATTCTTTTTCCATTTTATTCTCCTCTTATCTTCAATAAAATTAGAAATTAACTTATTAAAAAATAATTTATACACTAGAGGCCCTTTTTTTTCAACTGATAAAAATTACTATGATGCGTAACATCGAAACCGGACATTAAAGAATTTACAAAAGTACCCAGTTCGGGTTGAAATACTTCCTTTAAAAAGGAGGTATTTCAATGACCGAATAGTTAGGCAAACGAACATCAACTAGATGGATAGAGTATGTCTTAGAGCAATTTAATGATCATCATCTTTCTGAAGTCGAAAAAGGAGCCAGCTTTATGAGTTGCGGCAAACATGGCTTAAAGCTCAGATTAACAAGCAACCTTTTAGGCTATCCACCCTCTTAAGAAAGCCAGAAACGTTCTCTGACAAAGGAGGTTGAAGATTTTCTTCACCAAGAGCTCTCTTATATCAGGAAGAAAGCAAACTACTATAGGGGAAGATTTAACTCTGCTTATATATCGGAGCTCATTGCTAAAAGGTTTCATCTTTCGATCCATCGCAAAACTATAAGACTATGCGCCATAAGAGAGGGCTATTATTTTCAAGCACCCAAGGAAAAGAAGAAGCCTTGTCTCCGGTTTGAGATGGACTCTGTGGGGGGCTTTCTTCTAACATGACACCTCTCGCCATGTCTAGCTTCCTGGGAGCGGCGGATACCATGATCTCATCATGACCAAAGATGATCATTCCCGATTCATTCCTGGTTTTTCGGCTGGGACACATCTCTCTGGCACGGAAGATTTTTGAGACCTATGGCTTCGCCTTGGCCTATTATGTTAGGCGCCATAGCATCTTTAAATTTAAACTTGGATCAGAATGTATCCATTACACCAGACGGATCTCAGAGGAAGAAGGGAAAATCCAATTCAAGAGAGCCTTAAATTCAGTAGAGATCGCTGTTCTCTATGCCAAGGATGCGAAATCCAAGGGGAAGATCGAAAAAGGGCTTGATTACTTCTAGAGAGTTCATCAGGAGACAGAGGAAATCCCCGCCGTAAGATGGAAGAAGGCGATCCAAGAGAAGGGAACGAAGCTTCGGCCTCTTCCCCAGGAAAAAGATTTAGAGCTATCTTTTCCCTCCATTTTTAAAGAACAGTTTATTCGGATGGAACTATTAAATTCCAAGGGATGACTTATAAGATAAATCAATTACCAGGAAGAAAGGTCATTGTAGCCTTTATCCCCGGGAGAAAACTTATGGCCCTCTCTAATAATCAGAAAATCTGGCAATATCATTTTGAGGGATATCAATAGCTATAGTCTTTTTAAAGAAATTATATGTCCGCTTTCGTGTTCCTAAATGTCCAGTTTTAAAGGTTACGTAACACTCCTCCTTGCTTAAATTGAAATTTTTTGAGGAATGTGTTATACATCGATTTCATTTTTTATGAAGGACCTTAACTCATGTGGCTTCTAAACTTGACACCCTATTCATTCCTAATCGGAATCGTTGGCTTTTTCTTTGCCCTCACTCTCTACTTCTTAATAAAGAGATATCCTTCGGGGAATGAATTGATGAATGAGATTGCAGATGCTATTCACTCAGGAGCGATGATCTTTCTCCGGAGGGAATACACTTATATCATAATATTTGTGGGGGTAGTCTTCCTCATCCTTTGGCGCCTGCTTTCTCTTTCCACAAGCCTGGCCTTCCTCTCAGGAGCGACTTGTTCCATGCTTGCGGGATTCATCGGTCTCAAAGGCTCAACGCGTTCAGCGGTGAGGACAACTCAGGGCGCTATCCTCGGTGGCATGCCTCAGGCTCTAAGGATAGCCCTTGAGGGTGGAGCTGTTATGGGTATTTCAGTCGCAGCTCTAGGAGTTGTGGGCGTTGGAATTTTTTTCTTTTTCACTAAAGACCCTAAGATCATCAATGGGTTTGCCATGGGTGCAAGCTCGGTGGCTCTCTTTGCTCGTGTGGGAGGTGGCATCTACACCAAGAGCGCAGATGTGGGAGCTGACCTTGTGGGAAAAATTGAGGAGAAGATCCCTGAAGATGACCCAAGAAATCCGGGTGTCATTGCGGATAACGTAGGAGATAACGTGGGAGATACGGCAGGAATGGGAGCAGACCTCTTCGAGAGCTATGTGGGCTCAGTGATTGCTTCAATGGCCATTGGCTCAACCCTTTCCCCCTCGCTTCTCTACATGTCCCTTCCCCTGATTTTGATTGTGATTGGGCTCTTGAGTTCCATTCTAGGCGTTCTTTCCATAAACATCTTCAAAAATTTTTCCCCTCAATCTGCACTGCGGAATGCAACTTATTCCAGTTCCATACTCTTTCTCATAGGGGCATTCCTCTGCATTAAAATTACTCTGGGAGGATTAAACATTTTCTGGGCGGTTTTGAGTGGGATGTTGGCTGGAATTCTCATCGGCTTGGAAAGTGAGTATTTCACCTCTGGTCCTCCAATCAAAGTGATTGCCCAAACCGCTCAGACAGGAAGCGCCCCCACCATAATCATAGGTCTCGCTATAGGTTTTCAAAGCACCATTCTTCCTCTGTTGACAATAGCCGGCTCAATTTACCTCTCTTACAAACTCTCCGGGCTCTACGGTATAGGAATCTCGGCTGTGGGAATGTTAGCAACTATAGGCATTGTGATGTCTACAGATTCTTATGGGCCGATCGCAGACAATGCGGGAGGAATTGCAGAGATGTCAAAGGCAAACCCTGAAATCCGCAAAATTACAGATAAGCTGGATGCCCTAGGAAACACAACAGCAGCCATCGGCAAAGGATTTGCCATTGGGTCTGCGGCTCTTACAGCCCTTGCCCTCTTCTCTGCCTATCAGAAAACAATCAAGGCTTCTGTGATAAGCCTTACCCAAGTAGAAACAGTCGTTGGTCTTTTAATTGGCGCCCTAATGCCTTTCGTGATTTCCTCCCTTACTATAAAGGCAGTGGGGAGAGCGGCAAACAAACTTGTGTTAGAGATAAGAAGGCAATTCAGGGAAATCAAAGGACTGATTGAGGGCGAAGCTAAGCCCGATTCTGACCGTTGCATAGACATTGTCACTCGAGGTGCTCTGAGAGAAATGATTCTTCCTGGACTTCTTGCGGTGGGAATACCTCTTTTCATGGGTTTTGCCATAGGAAAAGAATGCTTGGGAGGTTTCCTGGCAGGTGCGACTTCGAGCGGGGTTTTGCTTGGTATTTTTATGGCAAATGCCGGTGCAGCCTGGGATAACGCAAAAAAATGGATAGAAGAAGGGAATCTCGGAGGAAAGGGGAGCCCTGCTCACGCTGCCTCCGTTGTCGGAGACACAGTAGGTGACCCTTTGAAAGATACTTCAGGACCCTCGATGAATATCCTCATCAAATTGATGGCGGTAGTCAGTCTTGTCTTTGCTCCTCTTATCATATGAAGCAAAAATTATTTCCCTGATATAAGTAGCGCAGGTTTTTTTCTAAGCTTAGGTTTTTAAAATTTGATATTATCCTCTTTTTAAGTTATAATTTTCAACCATTTATCGTCTGAAGAAATCAACCGAGGAAATGCTCGATGAAGGTTAACGTCTGGAATACAATCCTCCAGATTAGCAAAGAAAGAAGAGTGGAAACTGGAGTGATAGTGAATGCCATTGAAGAATCCCTCAAAATTGCCTCGTCGAAATACTTCACCCACAATGAGAATGTCAATATCTCTTTTTACCCTGAAAAGGGAGAGCTGAGAGTTTATGCAGTTAAGAAAGTTGTCGAGGACCCTAAAGACCTTTCCTCTGAAATAAGTCTTGAAGAAGCAAAAAAAATTAACTTTAATGCCAAGTTGAATGAGACCATAGAAATAGACCTTCCCTCTGAAACCCTGGGACGAATTGCGGCTCAAGCAGCAAAGCAAGTAATTTTCCAGAAGGTTAGAGATGCAGAGCAGGAACGAATCTACAACATGTTTGCCCCTCGACAAGGAGAGATAGTGACTGGCATCTTGAGGAGATTTGAGACGAACAACAACATGATCATTGAGGTAAATAAGGTAGATGTGCTCCTTCCTTTCAGGGAAAAATTGAAAAATGATGAATTCAAAAGAGGCGACAGAGTGAAAGCAGTCATAATCAAAGTACTCAAAGAAAATAGAGGCCCTCAAGTGATAGTCTCAAGAACTGATCCAAAGTTCCTGGCCAAACTCCTTGAGCTCGAGATACCTGAAATAGCAAATGGAAACATTGAGATAAAAAACATAGTTCGTCAACCTGGTGAGAGAGCAAAGGTGGCTGTGTTTAGTAAAGAAAAAGACATAGACCCAATTGGAGCCTGCATTGGAATAAAAGGAAACAGGATCTTAGCCATAAGCCAAGAACTTTGTGGAGAAAAAATAGACATAATCCAATGGTCTGAGAATCCAATTACCTATGCGAAGTCTGCACTCAGCCCGGCAAAAGTGGAGAAGGCCTTCATCCTCAACAAGGAAGAAAAAATTATCCAGGCTGTCGTCTCGAAAGACCAACTCTCTCTCGCAATCGGGAAGGGCGGAATCAATGTCAAGCTTGCTTCAAGGCTTACAGGATGGAAATTTGAGATAAGGAAAGATTGAAATCAACTCAGAGGGGAATCAGGAGAAATCATTGAGCATGGAAACAAAAAGTAAAAAGAAAGCCAAACCTCCCGCAAAAAAAGATAAGCCAGAATTGAAGGAGTTAAAAATTAGAGAAGCAACGACCATAAAAGAATTTGCAGAAAAAATCAACCTAAAGAGCAAAGACCTCAGCGATAAACTGACGCAAAGAGGTTTTTCTTTCAACGTGAATGACATCATCGATGAATCCCTCATTAAGGTTCTTTCTGAGGAACTAGGCTTAAATCTCTCTCTCAGTTCTGTTGAAGAAGAAGTTCGCTCACTGGCCTATTCTCGACCAGAAGAGTTAATCCCCAGGTCTCCTGTCGTCACCATCATGGGCCATGTAGACCATGGTAAGACTACTCTTCTCGATTCAATCCGCAAATCTAATATCGCTGATAAAGAAGCAGGAGGAATCACTCAACACATAGGTGCTTCAAGAGTCTATCACAAAGATAGATTCATCACTTTCATCGATACACCAGGCCATGAAGCCTTCACTCGAATGAGGGCGAGAGGAGCAAAATTAACAGATATAGTGGTGCTCGTAGTAGCTGCAGATGATGGAGTAATGCCGCAAACAAGAGAAGCTATTAACCACGCCAGGGAAGCCGGTGTCCCCATAATCGTAGCCATTAATAAAATCGACAAACCCGAGGCTAACATCGAGAAGACAAAACAACAGCTTTCTAAGGAGGGATTATTGGTTGAGGAATGGGGAGGGGATACCATCTGTGTTGAGGTTTCTGCAAAGGAAAGACTCAACATAGAAGAGCTCCTGGAGATGATAATCCTTCTCGGAGAGGTGATGGAGATTAAGGCAAATCCAAAGGTTCCAGCCCAGGGAGTAGTTCTTGAGGCTCGTCTCGACTCCAAAAAAGGACCTTTAGCCACCATAATCGTCCAGCATGGAGTACTCAAACCTGGAGAATCTTTTATCAGTGGAACATGCTACGGCAAAATTAGAGCACTCTTCGATGAACATGGAAAATCCCTCACCAAAGCAGAGCCCGGCTTCCCGGTTGAAGTCCTGGGTTTTTCTGAAGTTCCTTCCCCAGGTGACGTCTTTCAGGTTGTTAATGACATTGAAACAGCGAAAAGAATAGTGGAATATAGGTTATCTCAAATAAAGAAGGGAGAAACGAGAAGACCACAACATCTAACTCTGGAAGACTTATTTAAGAAAATTGAAGAAGGTGAAATAAAGGAACTTCCCCTCATCATCAAAGGAGATGTCTTTGGCTCAGTCGAGGTTCTAAGGGACCTTCTCCCCAATCTGAGCAGCGATAAGATAAAATTAAAAATAATTCATTCCGCCGCGGGAAACATTACGGAATCCGATGTGCTCCTCGCTTCTGCTTCAAAAGCCATCATCATCGGGTACAACCTAAAGCCCAGTGCCAAGATAGTAGAAATGGCAAAAGAAGAAAACGTAGAAATAAGGGCTTACAATGTAATCTATGAGCTCATAGACGACATAAAAAATGCCTTGCGCGGCTTGCAAGAGCCAAAGCTTAGAGAAGTATATCTTGGAAAAGCGGAAGTCAGGAGAATCTTTCAGATACCAAAGGTGGGCCCTGTTGCAGGTTGTTTTGTAATCGATGGAAAAATTACAAGGAATGCGGATGTGCGCGTAATTAGGAATAATGAAATAGTCTACCAAGGAAAAATCTCTTCTTTAAAGCACCTTAAGGAGAATGTCTCAGAAATAAGCAAAGATTACGAATGTGGGATAGCCCTGCAAAAGTTTAAAGATATCCAAGAAGGTGACATCATAGAAGCCTATATTAGGGAAAAGGCAATGTAATTTTCTTAAAGAGGAATCTAATGATAGTGGGGGTTTTATTTTTAGAAATATTCTTTCCTCAATCACATTCGCTTAAAGAGAAAAGAAAACGAATCTTAAGGCTCAGAAACCGGGTTAGAGAAAAATACAATGTCGCCTTTGCTGAGCTTGACCATCACGACAAATGGCAGAGGTCAAAAATTGGAATCGTGACTCTCAACAATGATAGAGGATTAATAGAGAGTATGTTTAACAGAATCCTCGATGAGGCAGAAGCATCTATCGATGGAGAAATTATAAATTCCGAGATTCAATACTTCTAACCTATCTTCGAACATGGTTGAAAGTAGAAGACAGAAAAGAGTGGGAAGTTTGCTAAAAGAGGTGTTGAGCAAACTGCTCATCGAAGATATTCAAGATGCCTCCTCGGGGCTCATAACTGTGACGCGGGTAGAAATGAGTAAGGATTTGCGAGTAGCTCACGTATATGTAAGCCTCTATGGCTGTGAAAGTTCGAAATTTACTCTTGATTTTTTGGAAAGAAGGAAGAAACATATCAGGAAAACTGTTGCCTCAAAGATAAAATTAAAGTATAATCCTGAGCTAATTTTTTCTCTTGATTCTGCTCTGCTCCATGAAGAAAGAATCGACCGCTTGCTTGAAGAAATTAAGAGAGATGAAAGATGATCCTTTGAATGCAATCTCAGAGAAAATCCTGGCAAGCAAAAGCTTCTCCATCACCTCCCACTTGAGACCAGACGGAGATTCTCTCTGTACAGGGCTTGCTCTCTATTTCATGGGGAAGCAGCTGGGCAAAAAGGTAGCTTTTATCAATAAAGACCCTACCCCCTATCCTTTCAACTATTTCCCCGATATGGAAAATATAGAAATCGGAGAGATTTCTCCTCAAAATTTTGAGGCCGTGATTATGCTTGAATGCGCAAGTGTAGCGCGTTCCGGACAATCAAAACTCGAAAATTATTTCAAGATAAATATCGACCATCATCACACCAACGATTGTTATGCAGAGATCAACTGGGTAGACCCTGAAGCATCCGCTGTGGGAGAAATGGTTTATTATCTTGGGGAGAAGCTGGGCATCGATTTTACCCCTCAAATCTCGAATCACCTCTACTGTGCCATAGCATCAGATACAGGATCATTTCAATTCTCCAACACTAAAGCAACAGCCTTTGAAGTCTGTCATAAATTGATCAAACATGGAGCAGAGCCAACAAAAGTTTCGGAACTCCTTTACAACAACAATTCTCCCGAAAAAATAATACTCTTGGGAAAGGTTCTCTCCTCCTTAAAAATGAACAAGAGAGGAAACATAGCCATCATTACCATGTTCAGAAAAGACCTCAAGTCTCTAAATCTGCGCGAAATCGACACCGAAGATATAACGACTCTTGCCCGTTCAATAAGAGGAGTTGAAATGGTTCTTTTTTTCAAAGAAATAAAAAAGGATACTTTTAGGATTAGCCTAAGGTCAAAAGGCAGAGCAGACGCAGCCTATGTCTCTGAATATTTTGGAGGAGGCGGACATGTCCATGCTGCTGGATTCACCGCTTATGGTAAGTACGAAAACCTCCTTGAAGAGATCCCAAAAACTGTGGATAAGCTGCTGAGGAGAAGAGCCAAAAAAGATGAAAAATAGAAAGAAGCGCTGTTGAAAATATACAATGGATGGGCTCATCCTCATCAATAAAACCTCTGAACTCACTTCCCACGATGTAGTTCAGAGAATTAGGAAAATAATTAAATTTAAAAAAGTCGGTCATTTTGGCATTCTTGACCCTCTATCCACAGGATTGCTAATCATTGGGGTGGGGAAAGCCACTCGCCTTTTCCCCTTCTATTCTAAAATGGACAAAACCTATGAGGGAGAGATTACTTTAGGTTTCGCTACTAATACCTATGATTCCTCAGGAACCCCGACTTCCGCCGCCCAAAAAAATTTTCCCCAAGAATCTATCCTCCTCAAGGAAATGAAAAAATTCGAAGGAGAAATCATCCAAATTCCCCCACCATTTTCTGCAAAAAAATATAAAGGAAAACCTCTCTATGCCTTAGCTCGTAAAAAAAAGAAATTTGAACTAAGGCCTACGAAAGTGTTCGTTCATTCTTTTGAACTCCTTGATTTCAAGCTACCCTATCTATTTTTCAGAATAAGATGTTCTTCAGGAACTTATATCCGTTCGATTGCCCATAGCCTTGGTGAAAACCTGGGCTGCGGTGCTCATCTCTCCAGCTTAACGCGAACAGAAATTGGAGAATTTAAGCTCCAGGATGCCTTTAAACTAGATGAAATATCTCGAATCGCGGCTGAAGGAAGATTAAAAGAGTGTCTCTTCCCTCTGGAATCTATCCTACCCCAATTCCCAAAAATTATTCTCCTTAAGAAAGGTGAAGAGCTGGTAAAGAATGGACAAATGATAACTCAGCAACACATCCTGAGAATAATGGAGGGAAGTAGGCAAAACTCTTCTGAAGAATTCCTTTCAGAATACGAAATATTCAGGTTATTCAACCCAGAGGGAAAAATAATTGCCCTGGGAAGAAGGCTTCCCGGGAAAAGAGTTTTACATCCCTTCTTAGTTTTTTAGCCTGAAAAAAACAAATTACTTAACTTGCCCTTCATAAAACCCGTGTCAAATCCTTCAAAATCTTCTTCTATGATGATTTAACGCAAGTATTTTTTATAGCCTCCTTTCTTTTTTTCTTTATATTTTTTTAGCCTTCGGTCTTTTGAACCAATCTTCTATCCGTCCCCTTATCGTTTATGTTAAGTCCGCACAAACCGTAATATTAGGTCTCGGTCCCTTAACCTAACCAAGAACCCAACCATTTAAACGTTCGTTAAGATTTTAACAAAGCAGCCGATCATATTCTTAAATTTCATCTTTTGTAGGGTAGATAACTACGCCCATCTTTTAACACCCTATAGATCATTGTTAATAAACGTCTCGCTGTAGCTACTTTAGCCATATTTACTCCCTTTCTTCTGGCGCGCTTCCTGTAAAATGATCATATATCAAAATCTTTTTTGCAACTTGGGTAAACTGCATCTAACGATGTCCATCTGAGCCAAGTATTCCCTGCTTTAATGATCTTTCCATGATACCTCCTCTCCCCAGAGCTGTAGATTGATGGAATGGCCCCTGCAAATGAATGAAGATTCTCCACTGATTCAAATCTCCTTATATCAGCTATCTCCGTGGCTACTAAAACGGATAAAAATTCCCCAAAACCAGGAACAGTGTTGATAAGTGGGACTTCATCCAGTTGCTTCTAACAAATCCTTGTCCAGTTAAGGGAAATCGACTTCTATCAAGGATAAAAGCCCCTTTTGGCTTAATATATTCTTCACCCAGCTCTCCTCCTCCTGCAGCTTTATTCTCTGTTGTGCTAACAACCCCCTTTTCTTCTTCTTTCGCAAGTCCTACTCCCAACGAAGAATGCCCTTTGCCTTAAGACCCATTGAGAAATCCGATTCTCCTGCGAACAGGCATAAACTTCCGGGATGAAATCCATACACAATAAATGGGCTAATATCCTCGAATCTCGCTTGTCTGTCTTGATCTTAGCTTTGGCTATAGCTTTGATCTATGCAGGATGGCCAATCCTTATATCAAATCCAAACTCTTTCATTAAATCGACCATAACATAACTGCAACGCCCAGCCTCTCTTACAGCCTTGATTTCTTCCCCTTTCTCATCGAGAAATGTTTCAATGTTGTGACAGGTGTTCCTCACATCCCCTGACCTTAGCTCCATTCTGTCCTTATCCATGATGGTCATGTATGAGCATTGCTTGTGATGATCAATACCCATATACTTCATATGAGCACTTCCTTTGTTAGCTTGTTTCCTGGGTAATTGCTCATGGCGACTTTACCACCCTCAAACCATGAAAACAAGCTATTTTCGAACTAATTTATCACAAAATGAAGCCACACCCTGGGCTAAAGCCCAGGGTATCGGCCCTCTGACATAATCTGGTTATGGCTTTCTTGTCTGATCGCGAATGTACTTTTTAACAATCTCTTCATTTACCTGGCCAACTCTTTCGGCAAAATACCCATCCGCCCAAAAACTGTCTCCCCACAAAAATTCCTCCAACTCCGGATACTCCTTCCTCAATACCAGACTCGTTCCCCCTTTGAATATCTGCACCACGAGATGGAGATGATCATCTTGAATTGCCATCTCGCTGATCCACTACTTGTTCATCCGACAGGCTTCGTACATATGCTTCTTGAGGCGGATGGCTATTTTCTCTTTCAATACCCGTTTCCGATATTTGGGTATCCATACCAGATGATATTGAAGCCGATGTCTCGTATGGGCTCAGGTTGTGTATCTGGCCATAACCAGATTATGTCGGATTTGCCTCCACTCCGCCAGCTTTGTTGGCTTCGTTCCGTGTGCCATTCAACCCCAGGCTTGAGAGCCTGGGGTTTTCTGGCTTCTTAGATAAACTTTTTTATCTGCAAAAAGAAATTGAGACCCAATAAAGATATGGATGAAAAATATAGAGAAGAAATTCTTATTGCCTTCTGAAATGCAGTTTTTTATAATCAAAAGAGCTTTACAATCTTGAGAGAATATTTTCTATAATCGAATTAAGGAGAAAAAATATGGCACTCATTACCTGTCCTGAGTGCAGGAAGTCGGTAAGTGACAAGGCAATCTCTTGTCCAGGATGCGGTTTTCCGCTCAAGGAGAGCGAGCTTCCGCAGAAATATACAGGATATGTAAGCTATGAATATAAATCTTCAAGAACCATCTTCGGAATGCCGCTTATCCACATTGTCTATGGCCCAGTATGGGGAGGGATGCTGAAGCCTGCCAAAGGATTCATCGCCATCGGTAATATCTCTATCGGCGTGATTGCCATGGGTGGCTTTTCCCTGGGTATAATCTCCTTTTCGGGAATTGGACTTGGACTCATCTGTATTGCAGGCATGGCTTTCGGGATTCTGGGCGGCGTGGGGGGAATTGCAGTGGGTTATATAGCCATTGGAGGAATGGCTGTAGGAGTTTATGCCGTGGGCGGGCTTGCCCTCGGACCTCATACTATCTATAACGACCCCAGGCTGATTGAATTCATAAGGTCATTACTAAGATAAATTCTTTATA
>CAYSCS010000013.1:0-39872 GCA_964429695.1 uncultured Eubacteriales bacterium | reverse complement strand
TTTCTTAAGGAGTTAATGAAGTTCATGCCTTTTCCTATCTCAAATATTCAAACAGATAATGGAGCTGAGTTCTTAAAGTATTTCCACCAGGAACTTGAAAGGCAAAACATACCGCACTACTTTTCTGATGCTAACTGTCCTCAACAGAACTCAGGAGTGGAGAGGGTTATTCAAACAAGTGAAGATGAATTCTGGGACTTCAAAGAGGGCTACACTGGGGAAGAGTTAAATGAGCTTGCTGATGAATGGAATTACATCTACAACTATGTAAGAGCCCATCAGTCTCTTGATTATTTAACTCCAATGGAGTACTTGGAATCTCTAAAAAAGCAGGATAAAATTAACTTACAAGTGTCCACGATGATATGAACCAGCGCATTACCTTGAAATCGTTTAGCGATGATGTTAAAATAAAAACCAAAAAAACTCCAATTTTCTCAAGATAGGTTTAACGAAGGAGAAGGAAACCATGAACAGGAAGCTTATCAGGCCGAATTTTTCCGAAATAAAAGAGAAGATGACTAGGGAATCTGCCAAAAAAAAGTCTCATCCCCAATATGAAACATATGCAGAAAACTATTATTATGTAAAACAAATGAATAAAAAAACGCCGATGGCAGTCGTTTTTACCGATGGAGAGACAATCGAGGGCTATATCGAATGGTATGACAAGAATTGTATCAAACTTAACAGAGAAAATGCACCTAATTTATTGATTTACAAGAATAATGTGAAATATCTTTACAAGCTGAATGACACAAAAGAACCGAAGAAAAAAGAGAAATTAAAATGAATTTTCCCCGAATTGGGATCTCTCTCGGGGATCCAGGAGGAATCGGTCCTGAAATCACTCTCAAGGCATTAAATCCAAAATCAAACATTCCTCCCGCTCATTTCATCATTTTTGGCTCATCTAAAATCCTGGATGAGGAAAGAAAAAATTTGGGGATAACCGAGCAAAATTTTGCTCCCTTTGAGCAAAAAAGAATCCCCTCTCTGCCCTTTTTCTCAATTTACGAGCTTAAAACAGAAGAATTAAAGATAAAGAAAGGGCTCCCCTCCCAAGAAAACGGACAAGCTTCTTTCCTCTTTTTTGAAAAAGCAGTGGAAGAGGCAAAAAAGGGGACGATAGATGCTCTCGTCACAGCCCCTATTTCCAAGTTCTCCTGGCATCTGGCTGGGATAAAATGGACAGGCCATACTGATTATCTCAATCATATCTACCCTCAATGTATGATGGCCTTCTGGTCCGAAAAACTGAAAGTAGTCCTTTTCACCCACCATCTTCCTCTAATGAAGGCTTTAAAGAAAATAAAAAGGGAGTCACTCCAGGATTTTTTTATTCTCCTTGACCAAAACTTAAAAAAAATAAGCTTAAATAACTTCGAACTCTTAGTTTGTGGATTGAACCCCCATGCGGGAGAAGAAAATATCCTGGGAAGGGAAGAAAAGGAGGAAATCATTCCAGCTTTAAAAAAAGCAGTTGAATCAGGAGTAAGGATAAGCGGGCCCTATCCCCCTGATACCATCTTTAGAAATGCCCTTGATAAACCTGACAAAATCGTCGTTGCCCTTTATCATGACCAGGGATTGATTCCTTTCAAACTAATCGCCTTCCGCCAGGGAGTCAACTTGACCCTTGGCCTTCCCTTCATCCGCACCTCTCCTGATCATGGAACTGCCTTTGATATCGCAGGAAAGCGGAAGGCAAACGAGGAAAGCATGCTTCAAGCAATATGGCTGGCATATAAATTATCTCAAGCGTCTCTTTAATTCTGCTCTCAACTCTTTCTCCCTTTCTCTCTCACGGATGGTTTCTTTCTTCTGATAGGCTCTCTTTCCCCTGGCAAGAGAAATTTCAACCTTAATCTTTCCTTTTTCGTTTATAAAAACTTTTGTAGGCACAAGCGTTAGGCCTTTTTCTTTTATCTTTCCTGTCAATCGCTTGATCTCCTGCCGATGAAGAAGGAGCTTTTTCTCTCTCAAGGGATGATGATTGAATATATTTGCTGCTTCATAAGGACTGACATGAAAGTTAATTAAATAAACTTCCCCTCCTTTTATCTCCGCATAACTATCCTTCAAGCTCATCCGGCCTTGTCTTATAGCCTTGACTTCACTCCCCAAAAGGGAAATCCCCGCCTCAATACTTTCCAAGATTTCATAATTGAAATAGGCCTTTTTGTTTGTGCCAAGAAGCCTCGTCACCAATTCTTTTTTCCTTCCTTCAGAAGACTCACTCCTAAAAAAATTTGGTCAATAAATTAAGGTTTGGACTCTTAACCTTCAGAAGCGTCTTCTATTTTCCCTTGTATCAAGACAATAAATTATCTTATTTTTCAATAATCATAAATCGTAAATCGTAAATTTTTTTAATTACCCACTCCCCCCCCATCGAAAATTTCCTCTCTTTTCGAAGTCACCAGGATTTTACTCAACTTTGAGATAAACAATTAAATTTTCCCTTCTTACTTTCTCCAATCCTAGGCTTAATAAATTCAGAGGGGAAGACTCTTACCTCAGAGTTATGAATCAATTTTCATATTCTTAAAACAGTTTAACAAGGCCTCATTCAATCTTTCTTCAATCTCGGAAGGGGAAAGAGAGGAAACTTCTGATATCTCAGACACAATCAGCTCCTTAGCCTTATCCATCATCTTCTTCTCTCTAAAGGAAAGCGGCTTTATCAAATTAAGGTAGTAAAGACTCTTCAGCACAAGAGCCATATCGAGCAAAGCGCCACTTCTCATCAAGTTGAGATGTTCTTTGTACCTTCCCTTCCAATTCCTCGTGACATCTACTTCCCCATTCTTAATGAACTCAAACAATTCTTTAATCGACTCTTTGGAAATGGGCTTACGGATTCCAATCTCTTGGGTGTTAGTGGCAGGAATAAGAACCAAGGTGTTATTAGAAAATATTCTCACATGATAAATTTTAAAACTCTCTCCATAATTTGAGTCTTCCTGGATGTCTTCGATGACGCCCAAGCCTTGGTTGGGATAAAAAATTTTATCCCCAATTTTGAATGAATTCATTTTTTTTATTATAATTATAATCAAATAAATAAGCAACGTCAATCAAAGCTTGACAGAATAGATTATGTTTATTAACATACACTCTCCATGAGAAGAGAGAAAGAGCAGAATGAAAAGAACTTTCCAGCCCAACAAGAGAAAGAGGAAAAAGAACCATGGCTTTCTTGTCCGGATGAGAACGAAGAGCGGACAGAGGGTCATCAAGAATAGAAGAAAAAAAGGCAGAAAAAGACTCTCCGCTTAATGAAGCAAACTCTCAAACAAAAAGAGAGAATAAGAAAAAAAAAAGACTTTTTAGAACTCTATAAAAAAGGTTATCGCCATAGAGGAAATCATTTCAATTTCATCTATCGCTCAAATTCCTTAAATTTTTCTAGGATGGGTGTTGTGGTGAGTAAAAAAATAGGAAGTGCAGTCAAACGAAACAGAATAAAAAGAAGACTCAGAGCCTTGTTCCGCACTAACAAAGAATTGCTAAAAAAATCTGTAGACCTTCTCATCATCCCCAAAAAAGAGGCTCTTAATGCCTCCCCCTTAAGTTTGAAGCTGGAATACCTATCTGCCCTACAAAAAATTTTTCAGAACAAAAAAGAAGAATGAAGTTTCTAATCCTCTTCCTGCTCAAGTTATATAAAGCATATATATCACCTATCCTGGGTCAAAATTGCCGCTTCTATCCTTCCTGCGCAACATATACTCAAGAAGCCATAAAAAAATATGGAGTTTATAAGGGTATGCTCCTGGGTAGTAAAAGAATTTTAAAGTGTCATCCCTTTCATCCCGGCGGGATTGACTACGTACCTTAAAGGTCAATAATTTGGAAAGAAGAATTTTACTAGCAATCGTCCTCTCCTTCCTGGTTCTCGTTCTGTATCAAATAATTTTCATCAAGAAGGAGGCCCCTACCCCTGAAGAAAAACAAGAGCTAACTCCCCAGTTAAGCGAAAAAAAGGGGGAAGAGCAGGCTTTGGAACAAGAATCCCTCTTAATCCCTTCTCAAGAAGAAGTTTCTAAAGAATATCCGCTGATAAAAGAAGACGAGGAAAGAGAGATAATTATCGAGACTTCTCTGTATAAGGCAATCTGGAGCAACAAAGGCGCAGTGCTTAAGAGCTTGGTCCTCAAAAAACATAAAGATGATGAGGGAAATGAACTAGAGATTGTCTCTCAATTGTCCAAAGAAATCGAAAAATATCCCTTTTCTCTCAAAACCCAGGACCCCCTTTTCGATGCTTTAGCAAATAACTCTCTGTATTTCTGTTCTGAATCTTCTGTGAAGCTGAATAAGGGAGAGAAAAAAGAAATCAGCTTTAAGTTCTCTGACGAAAAAGGTAATAGCCTTGAGAAAATCTTAATTTTTCAAGACGGAAAATATGAATTTCAAGTCGAGATTAATCTTTTCAAAATGTCTCAGAGAATTGAACCGTTCTTACTATGGGGTCCTAGCCTTAGAGATCCCTCTCCTAAAGAACAGAAGCAAAGATTTGGAGGAGGAAGAGGGATAGCCATTCTTTCCGCAGATAAGATTTATCGCCTGGATGAAAAAAAGTTTAAAGCTGAGCGTAGTGCCTTCAATTTTGTTATCTGGGCTGCCTATGAAGATAACTACTTCACTGCCCTCTTTCTCACTTCTTCTGAAAAATCAAGTGCCCTTTTCTTCAAAGAGCAAAGGGATAATAAAGCATATTTCTTTCTTGCTTTCGATTATCCTCAAAAAGTCTTCATAGGCCCAAAAGACTTTGAGGCTTTGAAGGGATTCGGGTTTGGAGCGAATAAGCTCATAAAATTCGGATTTTTCGGATTCATAGCAGAATTGCTCCTCCACGCCTTAAAATTTATCCATAGGGCTCTCCCTAATTGGGGAGTTTCAATTATCATCCTCACCTTGGTGATTAAAATTTTGTTTTTCCCCCTAACCTATACGAGTACACGATCAATGGCAAAGATGCAGGAACTCCAGCCTAAAATCAAAGCCATAAGAGCTAAATATAAAAAAGCAAAACAGGACATTGCCCTGCGCAGGAAAATGAATGAAGAAATGATGAAGCTTTATAAAGAACACGGAATTAATCCAGCGGGAGGCTGTCTTCCCCTTCTCATCCAGATACCTATTTTCTGGGGATTTTTCCGTCTTCTGGTGGTAGCAGTTGAACTAAGACATAGCCCCTTTATCTTTTGGATAGATGACCTCTCGGTGAAGGACCCCTACTATGTTACTCCAATTTTGATGGGTATTACCCAGTTCATCAGCCAAAAAATGACTCCAACTTCGGCTGATCCAGCTCAAGCTCGGATGATGCTGATCATGCCTTTCGTGATGACCATCTTCTTCATGAATTTCCAGAGTGGCCTTGTCCTCTACTGGTTGACTAACAATGTTCTCCAGATTGTTCAACAATATCTCATGAATCGCCTCATGAAAAGGAAGAAAAGAGAAGCTCATGGAAAAAGAAATAAAAAATAACGAAGAAAAACTTGAATTCAAGGGTAGAAACCTGGAAGAAGTGATTAGCCTCGCTGAACATGCTCTCAAGTTACCCAGGACTCAGCTCAATTATGAGATTGTTACGGAAAAAACGAGGCTCTTCGGAATAAAAAGCAAAGAAATTGTCATCCGTGCTTGGGCAAAAAAAGATTACCCGGAAGACCCGATTACTCATTTCCTCCATAAACTGCTATCTCTTTTCCCTTTGGAACTCAGCTACCAATTGAAGAAAAGGAATGAGATTGTTTACTTGATATTCAACGGGAAAGATAAACATCTTCTTCTTCGGAAAGATGGGTCTCTGCTTTTGGCTTTACAACACATTCTTAACAAAATATCTCCCCAAAAAGTTCAAGTTGATTGCGATTTTTATAAAAAGAAGAAAGAAAAAGAATTGAGAGAATATGTCCAGCAAGTTGCGCGCAAAGTCCAGGAAACTGGTAAAGATGAAACCTTGGACTTCATGAATCCCTATGAGAGGAGGATAGTTCATATTGCGGTCAATCAAATTCAGGGAGTAACAACCCAGAGCATAGGAGAAGGCTTTTTAAAAAAGGTCAAAATCTTCCCCTCCCCCACCCCTTCTGAATGACTTCGACTCATTAAAATTCGAGGGCTTGTCTGTTTCTTAATTAAGCCTTAATATAATATTCATCATGTTTGATGATACAATCATAGCCATTTCCACTCCCCTCGGTTATGGGGGATTGGGAATAGTTCGATTGAGCGGGGAAAAGTCCCTCCCTATCGCCAAGAAAATTTTTAAACCCAAAAAGAAGGGAAAACAAATCGAACCTCTTCATCCTATTCTCGGAAATCTGTACAATTTTGAGGATAAAGAGTGCTTTGAAGAGGCCTATCTCACTTATTTCCCGCGGCCTCACACCTATACGCGAGAGGATGTTGTGGAAATCAGCTGCCATGGAAGTCCAGTAATACTCGAAGAAATAATTCGCCTGGGAATAAAAGCAGGGGCTAGACATGCCAACCCCGGAGAATTCACCCTCCGTGCCTATCTAAACGGGAGAATCGATATCATCCAAGCAGAAGCCATAAACGACATCATTCAGGCAAAGTCACTGAAACAGGCAAAAATATCATTCCATCAGCTTGAAGGAGGGCTTTCAAAGACATTCGCCTCCCTCCGTGATGAGACAGTAAGAGTTCTCTCCCTCATCGAAGCCTCGCTTGAATTTCCGGAAGAAGGGCTACGAATTTCAAAGAATCAAATCCTCATCACTATAGAGAAAGGAATAAAAAAACTAAGGAGGCTCATAGAAAGCTACGACTTAGGAAAAACCCTGTCTGAAGGAATAACCTTAGCCCTTGTGGGAAGGGCAAATGTAGGAAAATCGACTCTTTTTAATTCCTTGATAGAAAAAAAAAGGGCAATAGTCACGCCCTTCCCCGGAACGACCCGGGATTATCTCACAGAAAACATGAAAATAGAAGATTCCCTCTTCACCCTTGTGGACATGGCAGGGTTTGACACCACCCTCCATCCTGCTGACAGAGAAGGAATCCGCAGGGGTAAAAAGTTAGCTTCTGAAGCAGACGGAATCCTTCTCCTTCTCGATGCTTCTCAAAATATTATGCCCGAAGACATAGAGCTCATCCGAAAATATAGAAAAAAAAAGACGATTCTCCTTTTCAATAAAATCGACCTCCCTAGAAAAATAAATGTTGATGAAATCCAAGAGGAAGTCCCCGGACTCCCTTCGCTTGAGATTTCTGCTCTAAAGAAAACCAACCTGGATAAGCTAAAAAAAATGATTTACAGCCTATTCGTTCCTAGCCTTGAGGAGAAAAAAGAGGTCATTCTTCACTTGAGGCAGAAGCTTCTCCTCGAAAAAATTCTTGATTATTTCAGAAGGGCAAAATCGTTGCTTAAGGAAGGTTATTCTGAAGAAATATACGTCCAAGAAATAAAGGAAGCCATCCCCTTATTGGGCCAACTAACAGGGGAAATTAAAGTCGAAGAAGTCATCCAGGAAATTTTTAGCAGATTTTGCGTGGGAAAATAGTTTTAAAATGGGCACTCAGGCTGAATACGACCTAATCGTTGTAGGAGCAGGGCATGCTGGTTGTGAAGCTGCCCGAGCCGCAAGCATAATGGGTCTTGAAACCTGTCTGATAACCATAAACCTGGAGACAATAGCTCAAATGTCTTGTAATCCTGCCATTGGAGGCCTGGCCAAAGGTCATCTTGTCAGGGAAATAGATGCCCTGGGGGGGGTCATGGGGCTCTTAGCAGATGAGACAGGCATCCAGTTCAGGCTGCTCAACCGAAGTCGGGGAGGAGCAGTTCAGGCTCCAAGGGCTCAATCTGATAAGGCTCTTTACAGACTTACCATGAAACACTGGCTTGAGAATACCCCTCGTCTTACTCTTTTCCAGGGAATCGTGACAGAAGTTGTGGAGAGAGATGGTAGAGCTTTAGGGGTCAGGACGCTTGAAGATAATTTAATCTTTTCCAGAGCGGTAGTCCTCGCTCCAGGGACATTCTTAAACGGGTTGATCCACATCGGACTCCACAGCTACTCTGCCGGAAGAGCAAACGAACCTGCCTCTTTAGAATTAAGCTCAAACCTAAAGAAATTAGGACTGCGAGCCATTCGCCTCAAGACAGGTACGCCAATGAGGCTCCATAAAAAAACCATAGACTGGGAAAAATTCATTCCTCAATGTGGAGATGAAAACCCTATCCCTTTTTCCTTCAGGGGAAAAAAACGACTCGAAAATAAAATAATCTGCCATATTGGATATACAAATTCAAAGACTCATGAAATAATCAAGGATAACATTGATAAATCCCCTCTTTACAGCGGAAAGATAACTGGTATCGGGCCACGTTATTGTCCGTCGATTGAGGACAAGGTGGTCAAATTTCCTCATCATGAGAGACATCAATTCTTTCTTGAACCTGAAGGATTGAACACCGAAGAAATTTATATAAATGGTCTCTCTTCCAGCCTCCCCTTGGAAGTCCAGAAGGAAATTTTAAGAAGCATTCCAGGACTCGAAGAAAGTAAAATCTTAAGGCCCGCCTATGGGATTGAGTACGACGCTTTCGACCCTCGAGACCTTTTTCCAACTCTGGAATCTAGAAAAATCAAAAACCTTTACCTCGCCGGACAGATCAACGGGACCTCAGGTTATGAAGAAGCGGCTGCACAGGGCTTGATGGCAGGAATAAATGCCAGCTTAAAAATCAAAGAAAAGAAACCCTTCGTCCTTCGTAGAGATGAGGCTTACATTGGCGTCCTCATCGATGACCTGATCTCAAAAGGAGTGGAAGAGCCTTATCGCCTTTTCACTTCGAGAGCAGAATACAGATTAAAGCTTCGAATCGACAATGCAGATAAAAGATTGATGAAATATGGATATCAGCTTGGACTGATTCAAGAAGAAGAATATAAGGCCTTCTTAAAAAAACAGGAAAAGATAGGAAAGATTATGATTTTTCTGAACAAAGAAAAAATCTCCCCTCAGCCCGGGATAAGCTTTACCCTTAAAGAATTCTTAAAAAAACCTGAAGTCTCCTTAAAAAATGTGATAGAATATAAAAAAATAGATTTCAACTTATCAGATGAAGAAATAAGGCACATTGAGTCAGAGATTAAATACCAGGGATACATCAAAAAACAGGAGAAGGAAATAGCAGAAATAAAAAAAATTGACAGCCAAAAGATTCCAGAAAATATGGATTTTGGAAAGGTTCCGGGCCTCACTCGTGAAGTGAAAGAAAAACTGGAGAAATTCCGTCCCCATACTCTGGGAGAGGCAAAAAAAATTTCAGGCATAACTCCTGCAGCCATCCTCAATCTTCATGTATATCTTAGAATTCTAGAAAAAAATGTTTCACGTGAAACATTGAAATGAATAAGGTAATTGCTATCGCCAACCAGAAAGGGGGAGTAGGAAAGACGACAACAGCGATAAACCTTTCTGCATCATTGGCAATTAAAAATAAAAGAGTCCTGATTATAGATTTTGACCCCCAGGGAATGGCAACTGTAGGTCTGGGGAAGTCAAAAGAGCCCAATAAAGGAATCTATCAGACTCTTATGAATGGAAAATATATGATGGATTTCGTCCTTCCTACAGAACTTGATAATCTTTACCTCTGTCCTTCTTCGCCTGAACTGACAGGAGTTGAAGCTGAGCTTTTTCCCTTGGAGAAAAGAGAACAAAAGCTAAGAGAGGCGCTTGTCAATGTGAGAAAGCTTTTTCACTTCATTTTCATAGATTGCCCCCCATCGTTAGGATTGCTAACCATAAATGCACTCACTGCTTCAGACTCCGTGCTTGTGCCCATTCAATGCGAATTTTTCTGCATGGAAGGGATTCCTGAGCTTTTTCGCATCCTGGATGAGGTTAGAACATATTTCAATCCCAACTTGGCTGTAGAAGGAATTCTTCTCACCATGTACGACGAGAGAACAAACCTTTCCAGACAGGTTGCCGAGGAGGTCAGGAGCTCACTAAAGGGCATCATCTATAAAGAAACGATCCCTCGTACAGTCCGTCTTGCCGAAGCTCCTAGCTTTGGCAAGCCAATTTTGCTCTATGATATAAAATCAAGAGGAAGCGAAGCCTACCTCAATCTAGCCAGGGAGTTTTTAGAAAAATGAAAAAGAAGGCATTGGGAAAGGGTCTTAAAGCATTCATACCCGAAGATTATGGAATTTTGAAAGAAGAAAAATATGCAGAACTAGACATCGACCTTCTAAGGCCAAATCCTCTTCAACCCAGGATGGATTTTGACGAAGATTCACTTCTTGACCTCTCCAATTCAATAAAAAAATCTGGACTACTTCAACCTCTCATAGTTGTCCCCGAAGGAGATTCATATCGAATCGTAGTTGGGGAACGCAGATGGAGGGCAGCCCAAAGAGCAGGCCTGAAAAAAATTCCTGTCATCATCCGGAGCATGGACGCAATCAAACAACTGGAGACTTCTCTCATCGAAAACATCCAGAGAAAGGATTTAAACCCACTCGAAATAGCCCTTGCTTATCAGAGATTGATTGAAGAATTGGGATATACCCAAGAGGAATTAGCAGGAAAAGTAGGGAAAGACAGGTCTTCTGTGGCAAATTACCTCCGCCTGCTCAAACTACCTAAAGAAATCCAGAATTATCTTGCCGAGAATAAAATCTCAATGGGTCACGCCAGAGCTCTGCTCTCTCTCGAAGATGAAAAGAAACAGACAGCTCTTGCGCAGGAAACAATTCGCAGGAACATGTCTGTGAGAGAGGTTGAAAGAGCCATACAAAGGCTTAAAAGTGAGCAGAGAACCAGAGAAAAAACAATCTCTGACCCAGACCTCATTGCTCTCCAGGAAGAAATATTGAAGCATTTAGGTACAAAGGTCTCAATTTCTGGAACGCAGAATAAGGGGGTAATCAAGATTTATTATTTTTCTCTGGATGACCTCAATAGAATCTATGAAATAATTAAAGGAGTAAGGAGATGAAAAATAAGAAAAAAGACGCTGATGAAAATAAAATAACAGGGTTTTTCGATAAGGACACTGAGTTTGAAGGGACCCTCTCTTTTAAAGGCTCTTTCCGCATGGATGGAAAGTTTAAGGGGGAGATAAATTCAGATTCTATACTCATTATTGGAGACAAAGGAAGAGTAGAAGCCGAGGTAAAAGTAGGTTATTTAATCATCAATGGAGAATTTAAGGGAAACATTCACGCCCTCGAAAAGGTCGAAATAACCCGGACGGGAAGGGTGATAGGCACGATCGTTTCCCCAAAACTGGTGATAGAAGAAGGAGCTCATCTTGAGGCAAATTGTCAAACTCTGGAAAAAACCCCTGATACACTCGAAATAAAAACAGAACAAGGAAAACTCATTTGAAGTCAGCCACAGGAATCATACCAGCCAGATTCCATTCCCGGCGTTTTCCTGGGAAACCGCTCGCCCCAATCCTGGGAAAACCCATGATTCAGAGAGTCTATGAGGGTGCAAAGAAAGCAAAATTACTTGAACGCCTCATCGTGGCTACTGATGACGAAAGAATTTCTGAAGCATGTAAAAAAATTCCTGCAGAAGTATGGATGACATCTGTTCATCACTCTTCTGGAACGGAAAGGGTAGCAGAAATTGCAACAAAGATTGATTCCCCTCTTATAATAAACATTCAGGGTGATGAACCCCTCATAGAGGGGAAAATGATAGACGAATTGGTTATGGCCCTTCAGGAAGAGTCGATTCCCGTAGCAACGCTTGCCACAAAAGTGCATGACACCTCTCAAATTGAAGACAAGAATCGAGTAAAAGTAATCATTGACAAGAATGGATTCGCACTCTATTTCTCCCGTGCCCCCATTCCTTATCAAGCCTCAGATTATTTCCTACAACACCTAGGAATCTATGGGTTCCAGAAAAATTTTCTTCTCCAGATCATTCACTTACCCCCTTCAAGATTGGAAAAGACTGAGAATCTAGAACAATTGAGAATCTTAGAGAATGGTTACAAGATAAAGGTAATTGAAACCCCGCACCCCACCTTGAGTGTCGACTCGCCTGAGGATATAATCAAGGTGGAAGAATACTTAAAAAAAAAGGAAAATGGCTAAATTTATCTTCATTACAGGAGGGGTTCTCTCTGCCCTAGGAAAGGGAATAGCGGCTGCCTCCATCGGAAATCTCCTTGAAAGCCATGGATATAGAGTTGCGCTCCAAAAATTCGACCCTTATCTCAACGTTGACCCGGGAACGATGAATCCTTTTCAGCATGGAGAAGTCTATGTCACTGACGATGGGGCTGAGACTGACCTTGACCTGGGTCATTATGAGAGATTCACTTCTATGAGAACAACAAGAGTCAACAACTGGACTGCAGGAAAAATATACGAATCAATCCTCAGAAAGGAACGCATGGGAGAATACCTGGGTAAGACAGTTCAAGTAATCCCCCATGTAACAGATGAAATTAAGAATGCCTTCTACCAAGCGGCAAATGAAAACGACATTGTCATCATCGAAATCGGAGGAACCGTAGGAGACATAGAAAGCCTTCCTTTTCTTGAAGCCATTCGGCAGATGAGGCTTTCCTTGGGACATGAGAATACGCTTTTCATCCACCTCACCCTCGTTCCCTTCCATAAGACATCTGGAGAACTGAAAACAAAGCCAACTCAGCACAGTGTCAAGGAGCTAAGGGCAATAGGTATCCAGCCCGATTTCATCCTCTGTCGCACTGATAGATTTCTTGACAAAGAAATTAAAGCGAAGATTTCTCTTTTTACTAATGTGCCTCTTGAAGCAGTAATAACTGCTAAAGATGTGGATAATATTTATGAAATTCCTCTCATCTTTGCCAAGGAGAAACTTGACCTCATCATCCTCGAACGTCTTAAGCTTAAACCAAAGAAAAGAAGACTCAGGCGCTGGAAAGCGATGGTTAAGAAAATGCAAAATCCAAAAGAAGAAGTAAACGTTGCCCTCGTAGGGAAATATGCTGGTCTCAGAGACTCCTACATAAGCCTCAAACAGGCTTTGGACCATGGTGGTATCTCACACGAATTAAAAGTGAATATCATCTGGATAGAAGCAGAAGATTTGGAAAAGAGGCCCATATCCCAGCTTCTTGACAAAGCGGATGGAATTTTAGTGCCGGGAGGATTCGGAACAAGGGGGATTGAAGGGAAGATAAAGGCAGTAACCTATGCCAGAGAGGAAAAAGTGCCCTTTTTTGGAATCTGTCTAGGGATGCAGTGTGCAACCATTGAATTTGCCCGCAACATCGCTTCCCTGCGGAATGCTAACAGCACCGAGTTCGATTCGAGGACTCCCCATAAAATATTTTTTAAATGGAGAGAACTAAAAGGAGTGGAAAAACTGGGCGGGACCATGAGGCTCGGTCAGTATCTTTGTCTTATTAAAAAAGGCTCTCTTGCTTGGCGAGCATATCGTAAACTGAAAATCTATGAGCGTCACCGTCATCGTTATGAATTTAATCCTGAGTATGAAGAAATATTGAGCAGGGCAGGGCTCATCATTTCAGGAAAAAACCCAGACCATCAGCTGGTAGAAATCATAGAGCTCAATGACCACCCCTGGTTTCTGGGATGTCAGTTCCACCCAGAATTCAAATCCAAGCCATTGCAACCTCACCCTCTTTTCAGTTCTTTCATCGGAGCTTGTTATGCCTATCGTCTCAAAAGAAATTTACGTAACCTCTAAAGTAAAGATTGGAGGCTCTAACTCTCTCTTTCTGATTGCAGGTCCCTGCGTCATAGAAAGCGAAGAACATTCATTCTTGATGGCAGAGAAAATAAAAAAAATATGCGAGGAACTTAAAATCCCCTTCATCTTCAAGGCGTCTTATGATAAGGCAAATCGAAGCTCCCTTTTTTCTTACCGAGGCCCTGGTCTTGAAGAAGGCTTAAAGATTCTCCAGGCAATAAAAAAAGAGCTCGACATTCCTGTTCTCTCAGATGTGCATGAGACCTCTCAAATAGAAAAAGCAGCAGAAATTCTCGATGTGATTCAAATCCCTGCTTTTCTCTGCAGGCAAACTGATCTCATCCTAGAAGCTTCTAAAACAAAGAAAACAATAAACCTCAAAAAAGGGCAATTTCTCTCTCCTCTGGAGATGAAAAATGTTCTGGAAAAAGCCCTCAGTCAGGGAAATGGAAAAATTCTTCTCACTGAAAGGGGAACGTGCTTTGGTTACAATAATCTTGTCTTCGATGTAAGGTCAATACCTACTATGAAAAAATGGGGATACCCTGTCATCATCGATGCCTCCCACAGCGTCCAGCGGCCTGGCGGAGAAGGAGAAGCTTCAGGAGGAGATGCTGAGTTCATACCTTTTATGGCAAAAGCAGGAATAAGTGTGGGAGCGGATGGAATTTTTATTGAAGTCCATGATAATCCTTCTCAAGCTCTCTCCGATAAATATAATTCATTGATAATAAATGATTTACAAGCGCTTCTTGTATGTTGTCTTGCTCTCCAAAAGGCAAGAGATGGAAACTAAAGTCATTTAAATTCAGGTGAGCGGCGATGAACAAACAAGAAATAATTCAGACAGGAAAAGAGGTTCTTGAAATAGAGGCAAAGGCTGTAGAAAGCCTTTCGAGAAAGTTAGACGAAAATTTTGCCCTTGCCGTAGAAATCTTGTTCAACACTACGTCCCGGGTCATCGTGACTGGAATGGGGAAATCCGGCATAATTGCGCGGAAAATAGCAGCCACCCTTGCCAGCTGTGGCACCCCAGCAATATTCATCCATCCCGCCGAAGCAGGTCATGGAGACTTAGGCATGATTGTCAAGGATGACGTTCTCCTTGCCATCTCTTACAGCGGAGAAACTCGCGAAATTTTAGACCTTCTAGATTTTGTAAAAAGAATAGGAATAAAGCTCATAGCTATAACTGGGGACAAAAACTCTCGCCTAGCTCGCTATAGCGATGTAGTCTTAGATGCAAAAATCGAAAGAGAAGCAGGCCCATGTAACTTGATTCCCACTGCGAGTTCTACGGCTGCGCTTGCTCTGGGAGACGCAATTGCCATCGCCCTGATGAAGAAAAAAGGATATGGTGAAAATTATCTGGCGTTAGTCCATCCTAAAGGACAAGTAGGAAAGAAGCTTATCAAGGTCGAAAGTTTGATGCATAGAGGAAAGGAAATCCCCCGGGTCCGAGAAGATGCCCTGATGGATACTGTCCTTCAAGAAATGAGCTCCAAGAAACTGGGGATGACCTGTGTGGTAGATGCTCAGAACAGACTTATAGGTATCATCACAGATGGAGACTTGAGGCGAATGATCCAGAAGTTCAAAGCCAGTTTCCTCAAGAAGAGGGCTCGAGATTGTATGACCAAAAATCCCATAACCATTGAAAAACATGAACTTGCAACAAAAGCCCTGAACATGATGGAAGAGAAGAAGATTACTTCTCTAATCATAAAGAATCAGAAAGGAAAGATAGAGGGAATAATTCACCTCCATGATTTATGGCGCACAGAAATGTTCTGATGAAAGAAAGAGCTAAGAAAATCAAAATGATAATCATGGATGTCGATGGGACACTCACAGATGGAAGCCTCTTCCTCCTCCCTGATGGAGAGGAGGTAAAAAGCTACAACGTGAAAGATGGATTGGGAATTCTTCTCGCTCATCTCGAAGGACTCTACACAGGAATCATCACAGGGAAAACATCAAAAGCCCTAGAGAAGAGGGCAGAAAAACTCAAGATAACAGACCTATATCAGGGTGTATGGGATAAAAAGGCCATTCTTTGCGAAATAATGGAAAAAAGGGGACTTGAACCTGACCAAATTGCCTACATTGGAGATGACCTCGGAGACCTTGAAGTCATAAAGAGTGTGGGATTAGCTGCAGCCGTGGCAGATGCCCATCCAGAGGTTAAGAGACAATGTCATTTCATCTGTTCTTTATCAGGCGGAAAGGGTGCAGTCAGGGAATTTATTGAATTTATCCTTAAATCACAGGGAAAATGGAAGTCGATTGAGGAAAAAGTTAAGAGTATCTATAAGGGAAAAGAATGAAGATTAAAATCAAGGAGAAATATGATTTTTCTTTCCCACTTTTTCACCTCTGAGAGAAAGAGGGAGGAAAGATGAGCATGAAACCAGAAATCTTCAGAGAATATGATATCAGAGGAATTGTAGACAGGGATTTCAATGAGAAAAATGTGGAGATTCTTGGGAAGGGTATCGGGACCTATTTTCGTCACAAAGAAAAAAGAAAGATTGCTCTCGGAAGAGATTGTCGGTTAAGCTCTCCCCTGTATGCAAAGTCCCTCACAAGAGGTCTTCTCTCCAGCGGATGTGACATCTTAGATTTAGGAACCATTCCCTCTCCCCTCCTTTATTTTGCCATCTACTTTAAGAAAATAGAAGCAGGGGTAATGATAACTGGTTCACACAATCCCCCTGAATACAATGGCTTCAAGATTATGGTGGGGGAAGAAACCCTTTATGGGGAAGCAATCCAAGAAATATACTCCATCATTAAGGAAGAGAGATTCATAGAGGAAAAGGGAGCCGCTTTGAGCAGCTACTCCATAATCCCTGAATATGAAGAATATCTCTTACAAGACATAAAGCTTGAAAAAAAACTGAGAGTCGTCTTGGATGCTGGGAATGGAACTGCAGGTGTCGTGGCAAGTCCGATTTTCAAAAAAATGGGATGTGAAGTTAAGGAACTCTACTGCGAGATGGATGGCACATTCCCCAATCATCATCCTGACCCCACCATTCCTGAGGCATTGAGTGATTTAATAAAGGCTGTCAAAGAATTCAAAGCAGATGTAGGCATCGCCTATGATGGGGATGGGGATAGAATCGGCGTGGTAGATGATGAGGGAAAAATTCTCTGGGGAGACCAGTTATTGGTTGTATTTGCTCGCGATATTCTTCCCCAAAACAAGGGAACAGCCGTGATTTCAGAAGTGAAGGCTTCAAAAGTTCTGTATGAAGAAATAGAAAAACTCGGCGGACGCCCGATAATGTGGAAGACAGGACATTCTTTAATCAAGAAAAAAATTAAGGAAGAGAAGGCAAAGATTGCAGGTGAGATGAGCGGACACATCTTCTTTGCAGACAGATATTTTGGCTTTGATGATGCAATATATGCTTCAGCTCGCCTTCTCGAAATCCTCTCTCGTTCTGATAAGAAACTTTCAGAGATGCTCTCTGATCTCCCCCGAACCTATACCACTCCTGAAATAAGGATTTACGCTTCAGATGAGATTAAATTTAAGATTGTAGATGAGGTAAAAAAAGAGCTTTCCGAAAAATATCCTACCATAGAAATTGATGGTGTAAGAGCAATCTACCCCCGAGGTTGGGCTCTCGTGCGAGCCTCAAACACGCAGGAAGTCCTTGTCCTTCGTTTTGAAGCAGATTCTGAAGAGGAGTTAAATAAGATTAGAAAAGAGGTGGAAAATACTCTGGAAAGAGTCATAAAGAAGCTCGCAGATTCTAAGGGATAAAATTGGATCTAAGGGCTGTTATCATGGCAGGAGGAAAGGGGGCCCGCTTCTGGCCTCTAAGCAGAGAGAGAAAACCGAAACAGTTTCTTCCCATCGTAAGCGAGAAGACGATGCTTGAGGAAACCGTAAACAGGATATTACCCCTCATTCCTTCTTCTAAAATTTACACAGTCGCCAACCTCAAACAAACTAAAACCATCAGGAAACTCCTCCCTTATTTACCGTCCAAAAATTTGCTCGTTGAACCAAAGGGGAAAAATACAGCGCCTTCTCTTATCTTTGCCACAGCTACCCTCTACCTTCAAAATCAGGAAGCAATAGTAGCAGCCCTTCCTGCTGACCACATAATCCAGGATTCTAAAGCGTTTCTCAAAAAACTAGAGGCTGCAGCAGAAGCCGCAGCTAAGAAGGAAGACTTAATCACCTTTGGAATTCCCCCCTCCTTTCCCGCAACAGGGTATGGATATATCCAATTTTCTAAGAAAAACTCGATCAAAATCCTTGGTGAAGATTTCTACGAAGTAAAGAAATTCAAGGAAAAACCCGATGCTGAAAAAGCCAAGTATTTTCTCTCTCAGGGAAATTATTACTGGAATTCTGGGATGTTTATCTGGCACGCCTCGGTTTTTGCCCAGAAACTTCGACTCCATGCTCCCTTGCTTTATTCCTATTGGGAGAGGATTCTCGATACTCTAAAAAGAAAGAATAGCCAACAAATAAAATCAATCTTTGAAGAAATACCTTCAATTTCTATTGACTATGGATTGATGGAAAAAGCAAAAGGTGTGTTGATGGGGAAGGGAGAGTTCGGCTGGTCTGATGTTGGTTCATGGTCTTCCCTTGCAGAATTATGGACGAAAGATAAAGAACAAAATACAGCGCGAGGAGAATACATAGCCATAGCCTCTAAAAATTGTCTCATCCATAGCCCTCGAAAACTCACAGCTCTTATCGGTGTTCAAGATTTAATCGTTGTGGATGTTGAGGATGCTCTTTTAATCTGCCACAAAGCTCAGGATCAGAAGATTAAGGAGCTTGTAGAAACAATAAGAAAAAAAGGCAAAATTAAGTACCTCTAGACATCCATCAAAAAATCTCGTTTCCCTCCTAAGGTAAGGAATTGATTTTAGTCAAAAATCTGAAAGATTAAGCCTTAAATTTTTTGCCTTTGCCTGGGGTTAATCCCCTCTCTCGGTTCTGGCATTGAGAGTTTTCATTGCTTTTACTCAAGTTATTTTAATCACTCCCATAAAGCTGGATAGGAAAAATAAAAAATGAATCCCCTTTTTCTTCAGAAACGCTCATTTTCCTTGCGGCTTCACTTCTTATGAACGCCTTCTTCCTTTGATTACGGGAGTACTCATAGGCCCTGGAGGCTTCAGTCTAATCAAGGATTTGAGAATCAGCAATGCTCTCTCCAGAAATGAGTGTCATGAAGTTACTTTCTATCTCAGGAATAGACCTTTCTCCGGAAAGATTATCAAATTCAAAAATCTATTTTCTATGGGTTCTTAGGGATCTTAAGTTCTACACCTGTGCTACTGAAAATTCTTTCAGGCGGAGTCAGCCATCACCAAGCTTTCCCTGAGAATCTTAATTTTTCAGGAATTGGCTATTGCACCTATGCTAGCGTTAGCCCCAATGCTAGCGAGTATCACCGCGGTTTCATTGTTTCACTGAGTCGTCGCTTCTGCTGAGTGTGGATTTAGGGGTAATGCTTTCTTTCCAGTCCTAAAATTTTCCCCTCCCTAATTTCATTAATCGTTAGAACAATGAGTAGCCAACTTCTTTCTCCTCTCTTTAAAAGTCTTTTTCTTGGTTCTGATCTACTTCTACTCATCTTAGAGAGAGAAAACCTTTGAGGGGTTCTATCTGGTGACTCCATCTTATGAGTTCAATATTTAATAATGATAAGATTTTTTTCTTTTTAGATGGCAATTTTTTTTTTACCTCAATTCTTTTTGCTAGCTTAAAATGCAAAAAAATCTACTTCTTCATCAACTTCCCCTCCTCCCTCTTGCCAAGGAAGCACTCACGCCCAGTGCACAGAGAAGAGAAAAAATCACAAAACCGGTGTGAGCACTGCGCAGGAAAGCAGGATAAATGGGAGGAGTAATGGGTTTAGGACCTATAAAAATAGAAAAGAGAATCATTACTGTTCCCAAACTCATCATTTGACCTACGAGCCTCATCGTCGCTAGGGTGGAGGAGGCCACTCCATATAATTTCTTTTCCACCGAACCCATGATGGCGTTGGTGTTGGGAGAAGAGAAAAAGGCAAACCCAAAACCGAGAAAAGAAAGGGAAGCAATTATCATCTGGATTGAAGTCTTTTCTCCCAAAAACACAAGACCAAAAAGTCCCAGGCTGGAGAGGCCCATCCCCACCGAGGCAACAATTTGAGGCTCCTTCTTATCCGAGGCACGACCTGCAAAAGGAGAAAAAATGGTCATTAGCACAGGCTGAGCCATTAAGACTAGACCTGCTATTCGAGGGCTAAGTCCCTTTATATACTGAAGATAAAGGCTAAGGAGGAGGCTCACCGCAGCCGTAGAAGAATAATGAATCAATGCGGCAAGGTTAGAGAAGGCAAAGAGTCGATTTTCCCAGAAAAGATGGATATTGAGGAGAGGGTGAGGAACTCTAATTTCCCACCAAGCAAAAAATAAGAGTCCTGCCAAACCAGTGGCGGTAAGAATCAGACCTAAAGAGGAGGGAAGCTTAGAAAATCCATAGATTAGAGAGACAAGGGAAATTCCATAAATAAGCGAACCTATTCCATCAATTTTTTCCCCTCTTGCTTCTGCCCATTCCCCCTTTAGCCAGCCCACAGCCACACACAAAGCCACGAGACCTACTACCCCATTAAATAAAAAAATGCTCCTCCAGCCTAAACTCTGAGTAAGGGTCCCTCCCAGAAGAGGACCAAGTGTCAATCCCAGATAAGTAAAGGAAACATTTATGCCCAAGGCTCTACCTCTCTCCTCAGGAGGAAAAACAGAGGTGATAATAGCCACTCCTGTCCCAAAAATCATGGCACTTCCTATCCCCTGAATTACACGAGCCAAGAGAAGAAGGGCCATACAAGGGGATAGGGTGGCAAGTAAGGAGCCCAGGATGTGAATGGCTACTCCCCTCACATAAATTTTTTTCCTTCCCTGGATGTCAGCCGCCCTACCCATGGGAACGAGTACCATGGCTGCCGTGAGGCTATAAGAAGTGGCAACCCAGCCTAGGAGAATTGCCGAAGCATGAAACTCACGTCCAATGACAGGAAGAGCAAGATTTGTAGCAGAGCCCATAAAAGGAGTAAGAAAAGAAGTAATGCAAGATATTGAAAGAGCAATTCTTCTCTGGGTTATAATTACTTCCATTCCTTATCCACAATCTCTTTAGTTCTTCACCTTTTCCAGAGGAGAAAGATTCTAATTTTGCCCGAAGCCCACAAATATTGCAAGGGAAAGCTTCCTGGGTAAAGGGTATTTTCTCCCTAAATGAAGATGAATTTTATGCGGAAAAATTACTCCTAAGTTTTTCCTCCAAATTAATAGAATGAAAATCAAAATTATTGCTTGTTTTTATTGATTATAATTGATTATATATGATTCATTTATTAACATCCTCGAGGAGGTGAAGCATGCGTTTTAGATATATGTTTTCTCTCTGGATTAAAGTATTAATTTTTATTCTCTTTCCCCTTCTCTTCGGCTTTCCTTATTTAACGGGAACTGAGATCAACTGGAACATGGCAGAAGATAGTGATATTGAGCACATTCTACCTCTTAAGAGACAAGCCGAAATTTTTAATGAAATCCTTGCCTGGCGACTGGACAATATTCTTCCCCTTATAATGCGCAGAGAAGGGATTGAACTCTGGCTTGTAATCTGTTTTGAATATGCCGAGGACCCTGTTTATAAAACCCTTATAGTTCAACCCCTGATGAGCGCACGCAGACTTTCAATACTTCTCTTTCATGATGACCCGAAAGAAGGATTTAAAAAACTGACAGCCAACTGGCATGGAAACTCTACCTGCGGTCCAATGTATACCAGCATTTTTTCGGATGAATATAGGGCGAAGGGAGCAATCGGACAGCTTGAAGCAGTTGTTGATTATATAAAACACCACAATCCTAAAAACATAGGCATCAACACCGCTACCCATTGGGAATACTTCGATGATTTTTCTCATGGGCTCGGTTTGAGTGCTTTTTTTAAGAGTAATCTTGAGCATACCCTGGGCGAAGAATACAGGGGCCGCCTGGTTTCGGCAGAGAAACTGTGTATAGGCTGGTTTGAAACCCGAAGTCCTCAGGAACTGAGTCTCTACCGACATCTCGTGGGAATCGGGCACAAGCTAATCTCTGAATTTTTCTCTAATAGAGTCATCATCCCCGATGTCACTTCGACGGATGAGGTGGAATGGTGGATAAGGCAAAGGCTACTCAGTCTTGGTCTAGAGGCCTGGTTTCATCCCTCAATCGACATCATTCGTTCGCCTGAAGGAATAAGCCTCTATGGAAAGGAAGATAAAAATATTCGTCGGGGGGATGTCCTCCATTGTGATATTGGGTTTCGCTATCTCGGTCTTGCCACTGACATGCAGCATTTAGCCTATATCTGCCGTTTGGGAGAGAAAGATGCCCCTGCGGGGCTTAAAGAGCTCTTAAGAAAAGGAAATCGACTCCAAGAAATACTCCTCCCGGAATTCAAGGAAGGACGCACTGGTAACGAAATCTTGAGGGAAGCACTGAGAAAGGGCCGGGCTGAGGGACTCAACCCGCGAATTTACACCCATCCCATCGGTTTCTATGGCCATGGCTCAGGGATGACAATAGGAATGGTAGAAAAACAGGAATTTGTTCCAGGGACTGGAGAACACCCTCTCCATCCTGACACAGTCTACTCCATTGAATTGAGTGTCACAGGCGAAATACCCGAATGGAAGAATGCCTCTGTCACTTTAGGGCTTGAAGATGAGGCAGTCTTCAACAAAGAAGGGTGCCGCTGGGTTGATGGCTATCCTCGCTCTTTTTATTTAATTAAATAAAGAGATTCCTGAAAATTGCAGGCAAGAAACCCAGATTGACTTTTTATCTGAGTGATATTAATTTATTTCATCTATCTAATCTGGTAACAAAGGAGGATAAATGAGGGGAAAAACTTTAATATTCTCAGAGGTTTTATTTTGTCTTGTATTTTTAGGAGCTAATCTCTTTCCCGCAGCAGCCACCCCTGGCTCTAAACCCATAAAGACAAACAAAGATAAGCTCCTTTCCCTTGCAGTTCAGGGAGAAATTGCACCTGCTCAACCTGAATCCACTTATGGTGTCACCTGGGACGGCAAGCCAAAGACAATGATCGGCATAGGTGGGATTAACTATAATTTGAAGCTAGGGGAGAGAGTCTTCGGGTGGGCTTCGACTGACAGGGCAACAGTTGGGGTGGCAACCGTTGGCGTGGGAACAGAACGGGCTAAATCCTCCTGGCGCGATTTTTCCTCTATCGGCAACGAAGTGAAGGTAATAAGCGGAGAAGCCCAGGGGAAAAAGGGTGTTATTGTGGGAAAATTTGAAAATTTCGTCCTCGTCCATTTTGAGGATAGCGTCTTGGGAAAATTGGCAATTGGAGACAGGCTTCATGCAAAAGCATGTGGAGTCGGCCTCAAAATAGAGGGCTTCGATGATGTCTTTGCTCACAGCATCTCTCCTGAAGTTCTGGAAAAAATCTTGGTTGTCACCCCAGAGGGGAAGCTCGAAGCAGCGGTAGTCAAAGAAATCCCTGCAGAGATCGTCTCCCGGGGAAATGGGGGAAGTCTCTCAGGTCATTGGCATATCCAAACTTGCTATCCTCCAGATATTCAGAAATTCGGACTGGAGGAACTTTGTTTCGGAGACCTTGTCCTCCTCAAAGACATTCAGACTGACTATGGACAGGGTTATTATAAAGGAGCCAGCACTCTAGGAGTTATCTGCAGCGGCCCGAGCGACATTTCAGGTCAGGGAATAGGGGTTACTCCCATTCTCTCTAGCCGTTTTGGCAAAATAAAAGCCCGGATAGAGTCTGAAGCTAACATCGGCAATTATCTAGGACTAAAAATTGAAAACTCTACAAAACCAAAACAGACTTCCCTCTTAAAGACGAATAAACATAATCTTCTCGAAATAGCAGTCGAAGCAGTTGTCCAACCTGCAGGGAGCTGGGGTTACAGTCCAACCTATGAGGGAAGGACAAGCCATAGACTCGGGACGGCATCGATTAACTATACGGTCTCAATAGGAGACTCGACTTATGGCTGGGCAAATGCAGACCATGTAGAGCCTGATGTAACTGTTCAGGGAAGGGATAAAGAGGTGCCCAGCGCCTGTGCGGTTGCCATCCTTGCCTGTATAGGAAACGAAGCAAGGGTCCTCACTGGGGAAGCAAAGGGAGCAAAGGGGTTTTATATTGGAAGACATGCTGGTTCGGATGATTTGGTCTGGTTTCCAAGGCACATAATTGAAAAACTCACCATAGACGATAAGATCCAGATAAGGGCAAAAGGTGTTGGATTGCGCATCGAAGGCTTTGAGGATGTGAGGGTTAACAAACTTTCACCCGAGGTTCTGGAAAAGATGATTCTCAAAATAGAAGAAAACCAACTCGTGGTTCCTGTGGCAAAGGAAGTGCCAGGGCATATAATGGGTTCCGGGATAGGATTTCCATTTATCGAGACACTCGATTATGATATTCAAACCACAGACCCCTGGGTAGTTGAAAAATATAACCTTAAAGATCTCAAGCTTGGTGACGTTGTTGCCATCCGTGACCATTATGATTCATACGGAACGGGAAGATATGAGGGAGCAGTAACCATAGGAGTTTGCATCCATGGATTCAGCGAATCACCGGGACACGGACCAGGACTTAATCCTGTGCTGAGCGCTCTCCCAGGCAGAATAAAGACTATAATCGACCCAAAGGCAAACATTGCCTACTACCTAGGGATTCGGTGAGATTTTGAATCTCGAGACTCGGGATTTTCTAATTATGGCGTTTTATTGCATTACTCTTGAGCGAGCTAAAACGCATAAGGAGAAGGTTAATATTGTAAATCATATTTTCTTCAAGAGCTTTTAGAGAGGAAAATATCTCCACCCGCAAAAAAAAAGAGTTTAATTAATAGGGATAAAATTAGATAATCAGGAAACCGGCTGAGGCTCCAAGGCAAATTCAATCACCTCTTTCATCTCAGAAACATACTTCAGTTTGATTTCTCCACGCGCAAGAGCTTCTTTGAGACTCTTAGGAAACTCCTCCTCGTCCTTTTTATTACCTTCAGGAAGAAGCACTATTTCTATTCCTGATTCCTTTGCAGCTAGCACTTTTTCTTTTATCCCCCCCACAGGAAGCACCCTCCCCCTCAAGGTTATCTCTCCAGTCATGGCAACATTATCCTTAACTTTTCTCTTGGAAAGAAGTGAGGCCAAGGCGACAAGCATGGCCACTCCTGCAGAGGGGCCATCTTTGGGAATGGCTGCCTCAGGAACATGGATATGGATTTTTTTGCCTATCGAAGAGCGTTCTCTATCAATCTTTAACATTTCTAAGTTAGCTTCTAGGAAAGTTAAGGCTGCCTTGGCAGATTCCTGCATTATTTTTGCCACATTTCCTGTTATTTCCAGCTCGGGTTTATTCACTTCTCTTATTATCTCTGATTCTATAAAAAGGAGCTCCCCACCCGCCTGGGTCCAGGCTAATCCTATTGCGATTCCGGGCCGGGATATCCTTTCTTTTACGGTAGATACATATCTCTTTGGGCCTAAATATTTAGAGAGATTCTCAACCGTAATCACCTCCCCCTGAATTTCCTTTTTGACTATTCTTGTAGCCACCTTTCTGCAACAGTTACTTATCTCCCTTTTTAAATTCCTGACCCCGGCTTCTCTTGTATAATCCTTGATTATCGAGACCAGGGCTTTTTCTTCGAAGCGAATTTGTTCCGGTGTTAGACCATTTGCCTCTATCTCCTGGGGAACAAGGTAACTCTTGGCAATCATCAGTTTTTCTTCATGTGTGTATCCTGGAAACTCAAGGATTTCCATTCTGTCCCTCAGAGCAGGCTGGATGGGCTCGGCAAGGTTTCCAGTGCAGATGAAAAGAACCTTGGAGAGGTCAAACGGAACTCCTAGGTAATGGTCCATGAAACTCGAGTTTTGTTCAGGGTCCAGGATTTCCAAAAGAGCCGAAGTCGGGTCTCCCCTCCAGTCCAGGCCCACTTTGTCAATTTCATCGATCATGAACACAGGGTTGTTAGATTCCACTCTTTTCAGCTCCTGAATGATGACACCTGGTTGAGCTCCAACGTATGTCCTCTCAAACCCTCTTAGTTGCCTTTCATCCTTGGCTCCCCCCAAAGAAATCCTCACAAACTTCCTGTTCATCGCTCTAGCAATTGATTTTCCTACAGATGTCTTTCCAGTTCCTGGAGGTCCTATAAAACAGAGAATGGGAGACTTGCCCTCTGGTTTAAGCTGTTTTACAGCCAGATACTCGAGGATTCTCTTTTTCACAATCTCTAAGCCGTAATGGTCCTCTTCTAGGATTTTTTCTGCTTCATTTATGTCCTTCCTATCTTCGGTGCTTTTATTCCAGGGAAGAGAAACCACTAAATCCAGCCAGCTTGCCCTGTATTGATTCGAAGGGTCATGAGGATTCGCTCGCGCAAATTTATCCAGTTCTTCATCGAATTCTTTCCGAACTTCGGGGGGGAGGTTTGCCTTTTCTGCTCTTTCCCTATACTTTTGGACTATGGAATCTTCCCTTCCCTTTCCCATCTTTTTCAACTCATCCTCGAGAGCCTTTATCTGTTCTCTGATCACAAATTCCTTCTGGGTATCCTCTAAGTCTTCCTTCACTTTTGCCCTGCTTCTGAATTTTACAATTTCCCTGTTTAAAAAATAACTGACTTTTTCGAGCCTTTCTCTAACATTAAGCGTCTCCAGAATAATCTGTTTCTCATCGAGATGGATTACCCAGCTGGGGAGAGAAGCAGCAGCGAAATCTGCAATAAAACCAGGATAATCGCTCGCCATGATGGTCTTTAACAATTCTCCCTTGCCTCCGGCATCAATCAAGTCAAGAAGCTCCTTGTACAGCGATTTGACCGCCTCAGCATAAGCCATTATTTTATCATCCGAGGTGAAATACTCATCGGTCAGGGTCTGGATTTCGCCAAGGTAATAGGGACTGTCCTGCACGATGCGAATTATCTTGAATCTTACTAGACCATGAACTTCAAGGAAAATAATCTCGGGTTCCATTGATAGGGCGCCACCTTTAGTAATCGGGAGTCTTTTGAATATCTGACGGATGATTTCCTCTGGCTGCTTTATTTCCTGTATCCTTCCTACCGTCCCGATTTTTTCGAGTCCCTCTCTCGTCTTTGTCACAATGCCGAGGACTTTATATTTCTTGGCAGCCTCAATAAGAAGTTCCAAATCCTTCTTCCGCGAGGAACCAATAGTCTCTGTCATCTCTGGAAAAAGAACCACGTCCTCAACTGCTAAAACAGGAAGAATCTGGGGTATCTCAAATTGCATGTTTATCACCTCTTTTAAATTTTCTCATTTTAAAAATCAGCTCTTCTTTCAATTCATCTCCCACTTTCCTTCCCCAATTTTAGCCGAGAATTAATTTTAGCACAATTTTCTCAATTTTGAATCCAGCCCACCTCTTTTTCTCAGGTTTGACTTTCACCAAGAGCTCTGTTATAAGCTTCAGAATAAAAAAGAAAATATGATTATGAGAGATGAGCGAGGGCAAAAAGAGGGAAAGTATTCCTCTTCGCTAATTCAGGAGTTAAAAAAAATCTTTGATGCTCAAAAAATCCTCAGGCAAAAAAGAGTAGAACGGTATGAGCGGGGTGATACTCTTTATTATGAGGTATGGGGATTAATTCCCCGCCGCAGGGCTTCGGTCTTAATCGAAGTGGAGAGATTTGTGGGAGGGGGTTATGCGGGTCAGGTGTATAAAGCAAAAATCCTCGATCTCGAAACTCCACAGGGTCCTATAGATGGACTTCAGAAGGGAGTTTCCTATGCCCTGAAAATCTTCATCCCCCCCAGTGGATTCTCACGCCTCTTCCGCAATCTCATTTTTTACCTTGGCTTTCAAGGACCTTTCTCTTTACAGGTAAACCCAGATGCCTTGAGAACAAATGCCTTATGGCAGAAATTCATTCGTCGTGGCGCTTCACTTCATTTTGGTTCAGAAAAAGTGATTGCAGACGTCCATGCGACCTTTATCGACCATAACCTTGGAAGCTGTGGAGAGCTAAATGAATGGATTGAAGGGCGCCAGTGGAGGCTTGAAGTTGACGACAACCTCGACCTCCGTTTGAAGTGGAAGCCAGGGAAACTTGGAAAAGGAATCGGTTCAGCCGAGTACAGAGCTAAAAAAACTTTCATGATGCACCTAGTCAAGTTAATGAACGACATGGGGGCATATGAACTTTCTCGACAGTATGAATGGTGGACTCTCAAAAGTCAGCCAAACGCCTTGAAATGCATCGGAGAAAATGAGGACGAAGAAAAGGGACTCGTTGCAGTCGATTTTCGAGCAGGACTGGCTCTCCTCCCCTTTCTCCCTCTTTGTCCTGCTGACTTTAAACTGATCTTGAAGGGAATAAGAAGAGGAAGCTTAGTCCAGTTTGATAGGGGAGATTTAAATAAACTTGAAAAATTTGTACACAATCACAAGGAAATTTTTCAGGGAATGCACGATTCCTTGATAGAGCTCAAAAAAGTTGATGCCTCATATCGGGACTCTCTCCCTGACCTCTCTCATAATCATCTGAAGCTTCTTACTAAGAAAGACCTCCGCTCCTCAATCCTGAAGAGTAGCATTCAGAGCTTAAAAATAAGAAATATAATCGATGAAGAAAACTCTAAACTTCTAAATCAGAAGAAAGCCTTCGCCCTCTTAATCTATTTTTTGGGAGTGCTTCCCTTTCTCGGCAATTTTCTGCGGAGGCTTCTCGCAAATAAAAAGTATCGCCTCCATTATTTAAATCTCTTCTCCAGTTTAGATTATTTTAAGCGCTCTACCAGGGCGAGAATTGCCGAATCTCTCATCCGCTGGCATCGCAAAGGTAGGGTGAATGAAAAACTTGCTCGAAAAATCCTGAAGCACCCTTCTTATTTCTATCTCCTTCTTCCCTTTTCAATCCTTCCCCCAAAGCTTCACCGATTCTTCTCTGACTGGCAATTTGCTCTTGAGTCTCTGGAAAACATTTTTGTGCGACCATTTAAACTCTATTTCAACTCGAGCCTGAGAGAGGAATGGATGCGAGACCTCATTACAAAGGGTAGAGAAGAGGGCATCTTGACTTCCCATGATGAATCTCTCATACAAAATCAGATTAAAGAGCCTTTCATCCAGAAATATCTTAAGAGCTTAGCAGTTCACATCTGCACCCTGCCTGTTACCCAGATTGTCTCTCTTTTCATCGCCGTAATTTATATCAGGTTGCATCCTGAGCTTTCTTGGCAGACTGCCACTCTCCATGCAGGGATAATCCTCGGCCTCTTTCAAGTGACGCCCATCTCTCCTGGCTCTCTCACTAGAGGGCTATACGTAACTTATCTTGTGCTCAAGGAAAAAAATTTTAAAGATTACAGCATTGCCTTCTACCTGAGTTTCTTTAAATACATCGGTTACCTCGCCTTCCCTATCCAAATGGCTTACCGCTATCCAGATTTAGCCCGATTCATGGCAAGCCATTGGGCCACTCAAGCCGTGCACATCATTCCTGTCTTCGGAGAAAGAGGCGCTCTTCTTGAACATATAGTGTTTGATATCTTTTACAATTATCCTTTGACTCTTCGGCGCCGCCTCAGAATGCGCAAACTTCTTCGCTCAACCTTGAGAACGAGGTTGTGGCATTTTCCCTTTTGTTTGATATTGGGTGGGGCTCTTCTCGCGCTCATAGAGATAGGGTATTTTAAATTAAAAAGTCAATTTCCCCAGATGAGCGAAATATGGTGGTTAATTCTCTGGGTACCAGCCATCGTTTCTTTTTTGGTCCTGAAAGGGGCAAAGGGAGCTTTGCTTCAAAAAAGACTCCTTCTTGCCGCCTCAGGGGGAGTCTTCCTCGGCTTCCTCAATGGATTCTTAAGCCCCGGACTATCATTTTTCTTCAAAATAAAAGGAAACAATAAGTTGGGGATGGATTTTTTTATGGAAAAAGCCTTAATCTCTGGAATATGGAAAGCTTTTCTCTTCACTCTGATTTCGGTGATTGTAGCCCTCCTTTTAGAGACAAGGCCGATTAAAGAAACTTCTTTTTCTTCAGATGATTGATAAACCATCACTACCTCCAGTAAAAAAACTACTCTTTTTGACATAAAGAGAGACCTGTGCTATAAGCTTCATCCTCATCCTGAATATCTCGGCGTCGGGAAGATGAAAGTCGAGACAATGCGTAGGTTGGACAGCAGCCTGGGGAAACCTTTATGTTTCTTTCTCACCCTGATTTCCAGATTAAGGTCTCTCTTCTTGAAGGGCTCACATTCTCTCACTCCCGAAAAAATTCTCTTCATTGCTCTCTCTGAAATGGGAAGCATAATTCTTGCTTATCCTCTCTTTAGTAAGGCAAGGAAGCTTTTTCCCCAATCTCTTTTTTATTTTCTTACCTTCAAGGAATCAAGTTACGCAGTTGAGATTCTGGGTATAATAGATAAAGAAAAAATAATTACCATCGAGACCAATCGTCTCCCGGCTTTCATTTTTTCAACCCTGAAGGCACTTTGGAAATTGAGAAGAGAGAGAATATTTATCTCTCTTGACCTCGAGCTTTTTTCTAGGTTCACAGCAATCTTGGGTTTCCTTTCCGGGGCAAAACATCGCGTGGGGTATCATAGATTCCACAATGAAGGCCTCTATAGAGGAAATCTTATGACCCATAGAGTCATTTTTAATCCGTATCTTCATATCTCCCAAAATTTCCTCAACCTGATCTACGCTCTGAATTCAAAACCAGAAGAAATCCCTCTTCCTAAAAAACGCGAGGAGAGAAATGAGATAATCCTACCAAGATGGAAGCCTACTGAGGAAAGAGAAAAAAACTTGCTTAAAAAACTTAAAGAAGAAAAAGAAGCCCTCCTGAAGGCAGAGACAATCATCCTTCTCAACCCCAATGCGAGTGACATCATCCCCCAGAGAAGGTGGCCAAGATCTAACTACATTAAGCTTGCTAAGCTCTTACTTGAGGAAAAGGGCAATTGGATTATAATCACAGGAACCGAGTCAGAGAAAAATGATGCACAGCTCATCACTCAGGCTATTAATTCTGAAAGATGCCTTAATCTCGCAGGTCAAACAAGCTTGGCCGAGCTCCTTGACCTTTATTGTCTCGCAGATGTTCTTGTTACCAACGATAGTGGTCCTGCTCATTTTTCAAGCATGACTTCTATTCAGAGCTTCGTGCTTTTTGGCCCTGAAACTCCCTCGCTCTATGGACCTTTAGGAAAGAACGTACGAATCTTCTACTCTCGATTTGCTTGTAGCCCCTGTGTCTCAGCCTACAATCAGAGGAAATCCCCCTGCAGAGACAATCAATGCCTAAAGTCTATCACAGTCAGAGAAGTTTATGAGGTGATAAAAAAATATCTTGGGGAGAGAGAAAAACCAGGGTCAAAGAGAAGAATATTTAAAGATTGTGTCAAAAATAAACTAAATCGAGAAGGATGATGCTCCTAAAAATAAAAAAGGATTCTTCAAAGTCCATCCCTTTCTTCCTGTTTAGCTCGCTTCTTGTTTTACTTATCTCTGTTTTTGTGTTCAGAGTCAAGGATGAAATGGTGGATTTTGAAGTCAATTATAAGGCAGGAAAAAGGCTTCTTCAGGGCGAAATGCTTTACAGGGTGGAAGATGGGCACTACATGTTTAAATATCTTCCCTCCTCAGCCTTCCTTTACCTCCCCTTTTCACTTCTTCCCCTAACTGCCGCAAAAGCTATCTGGTATGTTTTGACCATTTTTTCATTAACAGGGTTGGTTTATCTTTCAGTTAGATTCCTTCCCGAAAAAAAAATTAAGCCTTATCTTCTCTATCTCTTCCCACCTCTTATCTTGATGAAATTCTTCTTGAGAGAAATTCAGCTTGGACAGATTAACGCCCTAGTAACTTTAATCCTTTTGCTCACCATCTGGAGCACGAAAGAAAATAGGGCTTCCCCTCCTAGAAAGGGGGAGATTCTCGCCGGCCTCACCTTTGGAATCTCTGTGGCCCTCAAGCCTTATGCGTTCATCTTCTTTCCCTATTTTCTGGTAAAAAGGAAATGGATGTCTCTTTTGAGCGGAACAAGCGTCATTCTTCTTGCCCTTCTCATCCCTTCGCTTTTTTTTGGATTGAAGGGAAACCTTGATGTTTTTAAAGAATGGTTCATCACTCTTTCCCAATCCACACCCTCCCAACTTGTTTCTCAAGACAACATCTCGATCATGGCATTTTTCATGAAGTGGACAGACGAGAAATTACTTTCTCTTCTCCTTTATTCTTTGCTGATTTTCATTCTCTCTCTTCTGATGTTAATTCTCATCCATAAAGGGAAAAGAATTCATGAGGCTTCAGTCCTTGAAGGCTCATTACTCCTCATCTTCATTCCCCTTATTTCACCCCTCGGGTGGGATTACACACTCCTGATGTCTGTTTTAGGGATAGCAATCCTCATCAACAACTTTTTCTACTTTTCCCTTCTCTCGAGAATTGTACTCTTCACGAACTTATTCATCATTTGTTTTTCCTTATATGACCTCATGGGGAGAGAGCTCTATTCAAAGTTCATGTCACTCTCAGTTCTCACTGTAAATTTTCTGGTAATCGTAGGATATCTTGCTTTTCTCCGTGTGCGGAAGTTAATTTGAAGGATAAAAACTTAAGAACCCGTGTCTTTATTTTCGTCAAATTTTGGTCTTAAAGAAAAGCTAAATGAATAATTCAGCCTGCGCTTCCACCACCACCTCCTCCACCCCCTCCTCTACCTCCACTGAAACCGCCTCCACTCCCAGATGAATAATGGGCAGCTGAGGTACTTGCCTTATGGATGACGGTGGAGGCCCTCTCGATACTCCCTATCATGCTTTCTATTCCTCTCGAAGAAAAAGAGCGCAGACTCTCATATCCCTGATACCAGACCGGCACAGAGGCTCTTTCATCTTTCAAGATAAGGGGCAACTGTTTAAGAATGTTTTTAGCATTTCCAAAAAGAATCCCAAACACAAGAAAATGCTCCCACAGCTTGTAGGCTTCAGGCGGCAGGTCTCTAAACTCGGAAAAATCATCTAGAAACCTGTCCAGGGCTTCCCAGAGTTCGTTTTCTCTTGCCCAGCGTCTCTCGCGGCGTTTTAGGCGGGGAAGAAAAACAGCGGCAAGGACTAGCAAGACTGGATTCAAGGTAAGAAGAGCAAGAAATATGGTAATTAAAAGATAGATTTTCTTTATTCTCAAGCTTGAAGGTTCGATGAAGCCCAAGACTTTTGTCTCCTTCTCGACCTTCTCTATCCACTTTCTGTACCACTCTTGAAAATCCCTCGGCCTGCTCTTAAGAAAAGATTTAAGCTCTTCCACTTGAACCTTCGCCCCGGGCTTGTTTCCAGCGCCACTCACCTCAAAGAAGATAAAATCAAGTAAATCTATCTCATAGGGAAGAAGATCTTGTCCGTGTTGATAATTTTTTTTGAGGATAAGGGTTGTTTCAAGCTTCTCCCTAACTCCAAAGAGCCACTTCTTTTCAACAATCCTGTCTTCAAGCTCAAGATAACCACGTCGTGCCAAGTCAAATAAGGTGGCTGTGAAGGAGCGCGTGGTAGGAAGTCCCCCCTCACGCCGGAGAACTTCTACAAGAGCAGGACGAAGCTCTGAAGGTAATTCGTGATAATATTCAGGGATGTCATTAAAGTGGTAGTCCCTGCCCTTCTTTTTCCATAAAAACAAAAATACAAAAAACCAGAGCAAAGAAACTACGATAAGGAGAGTGGCCCAGAGTTTAAGGAGATTAAGCACGAGCTTTTTCTCCTTTTCTCGCTTTGCTTCAGCCAGCCGTGCCTTTTCGATTGTTTCTTCGACAAACTTAGCTTCTTCTTTTTTTATGCTCTCCCTGGTATGAAGCTCAGAAGGAATCCCACTCACCATACCCGAAGGCCAGACGACCCTAATCTCAAGAGATTGGTGAGGAAGCAGGTTTTGAGCGCTAAACCTCGTCCTCCTTGTATCGACTATCTCGGCCCATCCAGAGAGAGGTCCATGGCCATAGATGAGAATATCATCCTTACTTGGCACTGGCTCAGGTAGGAAAACATCTATAGAGACAAAAGCTGTTGGCTTTTCCCAACCGCTTCCAATTGCCTGCCAGTACAGCTCAGAGACTTCAGGATAACTCCTGATCCCTCCCTTTATGCGGTAGTGAATGTGGAATGTCCTTTTTTCATCCTTCGCCCTGTAGAACCATTTTGCTGAAAAACGCTCCTCATCCGCTGCCTGCTCAAAGGTAAGCAAGTTCTCCTTTTCATCATAAACCCTGAAATCCTCTACCCTTAGCTCATACTCATAAGCCTGACGTCTGACTTTTAACGGAATCCAGAGAGTTGCCCAAGAAAAACTTCCCTGAAAATCGTACGTCCTCCTCTCATCTACCACAAAAGAACCATCCCGCTCGATATTTATCTCAATCCTAACCTGGGGGAAATAAAAATCCTTCTTCTCACTCTCTAGAGAAAGAGGTAGAAAGATAAGCAACAAAGCGGCAATGGGCAAAATTTTTAGGGTCTTTTTTCCCTGGGTGAATCCTCTCATTTTCATCTCCCTTGAGCGGTCAAGAATTTCTTCCCCTCCTCAAGATGATAAACCTCAACCCTCCTTACTTCTGATGTAGATTGTGGTCGCTCCCTTTTCTTCCCTCACGCTGAGCTCGAAAAATTGAGGGTATTTCTTGAAGAGTTGAGAGAGCTGTTTGAATCCGTAGGAACGTGGGTCAAAACTTGGGTCAAGTTGACGAAGATAGAAGCCGATGGTGGCCAGATTTGCCCAACCATCTTCCTCCATAGCCATCTCAAATGCTCCCTTTAGTAAAGGGAGTGGGTCTATTTCTTTGGCTTTTCTCTCTTGGAAGGAGATTCTTTTCTTCAACTCTACTTCTTTGGACTGGGTTTTTTTTGCTGAAAGATTCTCAGTAAAAATAAAAACGTTGCAAGCATTGACAAAGGCTTTGGGAGTCTTTTTCTCTCCTATCCCCATGACAAAAACGCCCCCCTCCCGAATCCTTGTGGCTAGTCGAGTATAGTCACTGTCGCTAGAAACTATGCAGAATCCTCCAACAAGGTTACTGTGGAGGATATCCATGGCATCTATGATCATCGCGCTATCAGTCGAATTCTTTCCCACAGTATAGCGGAATTGTTGGATAGGCTGGATGGCATAATTGTTGAGAACATTCTTCCATCCAGCCATGCTGGCAGTCGTCCAGTCACCGTATACTCGGCGAATGGTAATAGAACCATATTTTGCTACCTCGGCCATAATGGCCCCAATCAACGCCGGCTTGGCGTTATCACCATCTATGAGAAGGGCAATCTTTAACAACCGAGAATCCGTAAATTGCTCAACCATAGCAAGCCTCCTTATCTTACCTCTCTTAAATACTTAAATCCTTAATTTTCAAAGATGTTATAAGTATTCTTCCTTTGGAGTGGATTTTTTCTTCTCTTGCTCTCAGAATATCAAGCATGACCAGATGAGTCAATCCCCTTTTTGATACGCCCTCCTTAGCTCTTGTTCTTTTGCCAAATCAATATTTCCCTCAAGGAGGAGAGATTCTCTCTTGATTTTCGTCTTAATATCTAGAATCGAAAAAGTTTTCCCGGAAGAAAAGGCACGCAATCAGTCAATCTTCTTTAATCCCAATTCTTCAATCTGCCTGAAGTCCACTTCTGAGGGAGAATTGGTGAGTAAGCAAAGCGCACTCGTTGTCTTGGGAAAGGGAATAACTTCCCGGATAGATTCCTCTCCCGCAAGAATCATCACCATCCGATCAAAGCCAAGCGCAATCCCTCCATGGGGAGGAGCACCGTAACTGAGGGCCTCAAGGAAAAATCCGAACTTCTCTTCAATTTCTTTCTGGCTAAGGCCGAGCTTTTCAAAAATCCTCTTCTGAAGTTCAACGTCATGAATACGAATAGAGCCCCCCCCGACCTCAACTCCGTTGAGCACAAGGTCGTAGGCTTTCGCTCTTACTTCAAGGGGGTTTTCATCCAAGAGGTGGAGGTCCTCATCCAAAGGAGCGGTAAAGGGATGGTGCATGGAGACAAGTCTCCCCTCTTCTTTACTCCACTCAAAAAGGGGAAAATCTGTAATCCATGCAAACCGAAATTCCCTCTCGTGCTTGAATCTAGGAGGCAAAAAATCTTTCCTTAGCTCTCCGAGAACTTGAAGGGCAATTTCTCTTTTATCTGCCACAATAAAAACAAGGTCTCCATCCTTTGCGCCTATTCTTTTCCAAATTTCATTCCGGTTTTCTTCTGAAATTTTAAGCGATGCTTTAAATTCTCCCACTTTTTTTATCCAGCCAAAATTTTTGGCCCCGAGTTCCTTCGCTCTATTTGCAATCTTCTCGAGTTGAGACCTTGAAAGACCACCTCCCCCTTCAACGTACAATGCCCTGGCAACTCCTCCTCGGGTGAGGACCTCCATAACTCCTTCATGCTCTATATTGAGGAGTAAATTAGTTACATCCCTTATTTCATTCCCGAAGCGAATATCAGGCTTATCTGTTCCATATCTCTCCAAGCTTTCTTGATAAGTAAGACGGGGAAATGGAGTCTCGAGCCTGACTTCGATGAGCTCAAAAATAGCAGCCATCATCCTTTCGACCACACAAAATATATCCTCCATCTCCACAAAGCTCATTTCTATGTCGATTTGAGTGAATTCAGGCTGACGGTCGGCTCGCAAGTCTTCATCTCGAAAACACCGGACAATCTGAAAATATCTCTCAACGCCTGAAATCATCAGAATCTGCTTGAAGAGCTGAGGAGACTGGGGAAGAGCATAGAATTTTCCCCTGTGAACACGACTGGGGACTAAATAGTCACGCGCTCCTTCGGGAGTTGATTTGGTAAGGAAGGGGGTTTCAACTTCCAGGAATCCATTCTTGCTCAGGTAGTTGCGGACACAAAGGGCAACCTGATGGCGAAGTTTCAGATTATACTGCATCCTTTGACGCCGCAGGTCAAGATATCTATATTTGAATCGCAATTCTTCAGAAGCTTGGGGAGGGTCAGAAAGAACAAAAGGAGGGGTCTTTGCCCTACTCAAGATTTTCATCTCCTCTACCACTACCTCAATCTCTCCTGTGGGAAGAGCAGGGTTTCGAGCGTCTTTTCCTCTTTCCCTCACCACTCCCTTAATCCCAATGATAGACTCCATTCGGAGCTTCTTAGCCTCCTCAAGGAGGCTTTGGTTTTTTGGGGAGAAGACAATCTGAACTATGCCCTCTCTATCTCTCAGGTCAATAAAGACAAGATTTCCTATGTCTCGATGTCTGTGAACCCAGCCAAAGAGGATGACCTCTTTGCCTTTGTCTCTTAAGCGCAGTTCTCCACAATATCTCGTTCTCTTCCAAGCTTTATTCCCAACTAATCTCATTGATTATCTCAATTTCTTATCTATTTTTTAATCATCCCCTGTTCACCTGGCGTGCAAGCTACGGATTATTTCTTCTCGAGTGACCTCGCGCTGAATGCCACTTCTCATTTCCTTTAATTTATACTTTCCCTTCTTTACCTCTTCTTCTCCGACAATCAAAACCCAGGTTGCTTCCAGTTTATTTGCCCTGCTCAATTGGCTCTTCAAGTTTTTACCTCTATATTCAATCAAGGTTTCAATCCCCTGGTGACGAAGAAATCTCGCCAGTTCCATTCCAGCCTTCTTAGCTTCCTCCCCGAGGAAGGCAAGATAAAGGAATCTCTCTTTTTTCCCCGAAAAGGGAATTACAGAGAGCAAGCGCTCCATACCCATTGCAAAACCTATGCCGCAGATATCAGGCCCTCCGAATTCTTTCATCATCTCATCATATCGACCTCCACCAAGGATAGCATCCTGGGCCCCTAACTTGGAAGATATTATTTCAAAAGTCGTCTTCGTATAATAATCAAGCCCTCTCACCAAGCGCGGTTCTATTCTAAATTTTAGGCCATATGAGCTTAGATAAGAACAAAACTTCTCAAAATGTTCTCCACACTCTTGACAAAGATAATCTATGACCTTCGAGAATCCTTTTGAAATCTCCCGACACATCTCGTTCTTGCAATCAAAAATTCGGAGTGGATTGAGGGAAATCTTTCTCTGGCAATCCTGACAAAGCTCTTCACGCCTTCCTTCTGCCTGGATTCTGATGATTTCGAGATAAGAAGGACGACACTTCTTACAGCCTACAGAATTGACAAGAATTTCAAAATCAGAAACTTTGAGCCTCCTCAGCAGGAAATCTGCCATTTCCACAATTTCAGCATCTATGGCTGGGTCCTTTTCTCCAAAGACCTCTATATCCACTTGATGAAACTGGCGATAACGGCCCTTCTGGGGTCTATCGTAGCGGAACATGGGTCCAATGAAATAGAATCTAAGCGGTTCTGGTTTTAGGTAAAGCCTGTTCTCTATTATCGAACGGACAACAGAAGGAGTGTATTCAGGTCTTAAAGTAAGAGACCTCCCTCCTTTATCTTTAAAGGTATACATTTCCTTGATGACCACATCCGAAGTCTCCCCAGTCCCTCTTTCAAAAAGTTCGGTTGGCTCAAAAACAGGCGTTCGGATTTCCCTATAACTATAGAGTTCGAATATCTGTTTTATCTCTGTCTCAACTTCCTGCCATCTCCTTGCTTCCTGGGGAAGGATATCTCTTGTGCCCTTTACGCCGGTAATCTGAACCCTATTTCTCATTGCTCCACAAACGCCCCAATCTTTCTGAATTTCTCATACCTTTTTCTCAACCTTTCATCACTGTCTTCCTGCTCCAAGGCCTTCAAACTAGAACTCAGGACCTTATCTACATTCTTATAAGTCTGCTCAGGGTCTATATGAGCTCCTCCGGGTGGCTCAGGAATTATTTTATCTATGATGCCGAGGTTAAGAAGGTCTCTCGCTCTTATTTTAAGACTCTCTGCAGCCTCTGCCACAGCCCTCTGGTCCTTCCAGAGGATGGCAGCGCACCCTTCTGGGGAAATGACAGAGTAGAATGAGTTTTCGAGCATCAGAATCGTATCTCCCACTCCAATCGCTAGGGCACCCCCGCTTCCACCTTCTCCAATGACGACATTCACAAGGGGTACCTTTATTCTTGAAATTTCAAGGAGATTGCGGGCGATGGCTTCTGCCTGCCCCCTCTCTTCAGCCTCAATTCCAGGATAAGCACCGGGGGTATCAACGAAGGTGACAATCGGGAATCCATACCTTTCTGCCAATTTCATCACCCTCAAGGCTTTCCTGAACCCTTCTGGATTTGGCTGTCCAAAATTTCTCTTCAACCTCTCAGAAGTTGTTCTCCCTTTCTGATGCCCGATAAAAGCCGTGGTTTTTCCTCGATAAAAGCCAAACCCCGCCACGATGGCAGGGTCATCTCCTATGTTTCTATCTCCGTGAAGCTCCATGAAGTCCTCGACCAGGGCATTGATATAGTCTAGGGTGTAAGGTCTCAAAGGATGACGGGCAATCTGCACGATATGAAAGGCAGTTAGCTGGGGGGAAATTCTTTCCCATTCCCTTGCGATCTGTTCCCGAAGCTGGGAAATCTTTTCCTTATTTCCAGGGATGCCTTGATAATAGAGCTCATCTATCCTGTTTTTCAGGGAAATAATTTTCTTCTCCAGGTTATAATAATCTTTCTCTTCAATCATCTAGCTTGATGAAAATCTATTTTTAACTCGTTTATTCTATAGACTTGGAAGAATCAATGTCAAGCTGGCGAATTGCCTCACTTAAAATCTATATAAAATTGATTCATTGCCTCACGAGAAAATCTCGACTAAATCATATTGCCGTCTGGCTGGTAGAGCCCTTAAATATCGGGGTAATATTAGCCAGGAGGCAAGCACATGGGATTAGAGATGAAAGTTAAGCGAGCAGTGTTAAAGGAGCTGGTCAAGAGCTATCAGAGAGGTTCTAAGAGGGAGAAGAGCCGGGTTGTGGAGGACTCTGTTAGTCTTACCGAGTATAATCGCTGCTCTACGAGCTAGTTTTTGCGCAACTGTGGTCGGAAAGTAATCTTATCCGGGAAAGATGGGAAGCAGGTGGTGATTATTTAGGAGGTGAAGGAGATAAAGCTGAGGAGGCCGAG
>CAYSCS010000012.1:0-7933 GCA_964429695.1 uncultured Eubacteriales bacterium | reverse complement strand
AGGATGAGGAGAGCATAAAATGCATCGGGTTTGCGGACCAGGGGTAAATAGAAGAAAGAAATAGGAAAGAATAATCCCAAAGGTGATAAGTTTTGTGTTCTGGAAAAATCTGGGAAAATCCCCAAAAATTGCCTCCTTTTTCAGAGACCTCAACACAAAATAGCTGAAAGTACGGGAACTTATTTTTATTAAAATAATGCTAATTGACAATTGATAAGATATGGCTAATAATCCTTTAATAAGTCATTTATTTAAAATGAGAAGCAATTAACTATCTAATTTTTAGAACAAGACCTTGAAGTTCTTATGGAAATTTGAACATCAGAACGAATAATCAGGGACTTAGGATTATTTATGATTGAGAAAAAGAAGAAAAATGCTTCAAGGTGATAATTTTATGGGTGTATGAAGAGGAAAGTTGAATAAATTGAGTCAAGAAGAAATAATCAAGATAGTGAAAGAATATATAACTGAAAATTTCTTACCTTCTTCGGGCTTGGATTCCTTCGAAAATGAGGATTCATTCATGGAGAAGGGGATTATCGACTCCACAGGAGTTTTAGAGTTACTCGAATTTATCGAAGAAAGATTCAACATCCGGGTCGAAGATGAAGAAGTTATTCCAGATAATCTCGATTCTTTGAAGAAATTATCTTTATTTATTAAAAAGAAACTCGATTATGCTGGTTGAAAATTTTCTAGAACAAAGTGCAGAGAAATTTCCTGAAAAAGAAGCTTTGGTATGCGATTTTTCAAGGTTAACTTTTGCTAAAATTGAAAGCTTTGCCAATAGCCTTGCCCAAGGCCTAATAGCGGAAGGGGTAAAGAGACAAGAAAGAGTGGTTGTCTTCCTTGAGCCTTCTGTCGAAGCTATTGTTTCTATTTTTGCAATTTTAAAGGCGGGTGCTATTTTTGTTGTTTTAAACCCACAAATTAAATCAGAAAAAGCCGTGTATATCCTGAACGACTGTGAAGCAAAGCTTCTCATCACAGATTCAAACCATCTCTTAGAGATAAATGATAGGTTGAAAGATTGTAAGAGTCTTGGCTCTATCGTGGTTGTAGACTTTGAATCTTCGCCTTGGGGAGGTGATAGATCAAACACAAAAAAGATTATCTCCTACAATGAGTTAATCAAAAGCTTCCCTCCTGTTCGTCCTTCAAAATGTTCAATTGACATTGACCTCGCTAGTCTTATCTATACCTCAGGGACGACGGGGTTTCCCAAAGGTGTAATGCTGACCCATCTCAACATCATTTCTGCGGCAAATTCGATCACTCAATATCTGGAAAATACCTCTGCAGATATAATCCTCAACCTTCTGCCTCTTTCCTTCGATTATGGGTTATATCAGGTATTGATGGCTTTTAAATTTTCGGGAAAAATAATTCAAGAAAAAAATTTTCTTTACCCTTATCGTATAATTGAATTACTTCTAAAAGAAAAGGTAACTGGATTCCCCATAGTACCCACGATAGCGGCGATTCTTCTTAGGATGAAAAACTTAGAAAAATATGATTTCCCTCATTTGAGGTATATCACCAGCACCGCACAGGTTCTTCCCCCTAATCATATAATCCACCTGCAAAGAATATTTCCAAAGGCAAAGATTTATTCGATGTATGGCCTCACAGAATGCAAAAGAGTTTCTTATCTTCCTCCTGAAGAACTTCAAAGGAGACCTTCATCAGTGGGGAAGCCCATGCCCAATACAGAAGTTTACCTTGTTGACCCTGCAGGAAGGAAGATCGAAGAACCCCATAAAATTGGAGAGCTTGTAGTGAGAGGGGCGAATGTGATGAAAGGGTACTGGAATCTCCCTGAAGAAACTGATGCTGTCCTGAAACCCGGCCCTATACCCGGGGAGAAAGTTCTCTATACTGGGGACCTTTTTGAAATGGATGAAGAAGGATTCTTATATTTTGTCGGAAGAAAAGACGACCTTATCAAAGTAGGGGGGGAGAGGGTAAGCCCAAAAGAGGTTGAGAACGTACTTCATTCAATTGGAGGAGTTAGTGAGGCAGCAGTAATTGGAGTTGAAGATGAAATCCTGGGGCAAGCGATAAAGGCTTTTGTTGTTTTTCAAGAAGGTTATAAACTTAATAAAGAAGAAATCATAAAATATTGTTCTCGTCATATGGAAATTTTTATGGTTCCAAAATATGTTGAGATAGTTAAGGAATTGCCCAAATCTTTGCATGGCAAGGTTAAAAAGAGGGAATTGAGATGAGGGATAGACTGTTAATCAGACTTTGTAAATTGGAAAGGGAAAGAAGACTAGGGCAATGCTTAATCCCCTAAGAGGAGAATTTTGAGAAAAGAGGGAAGGCTTAAATTAAAAATATGGAGGGCGGAAAGATAGAAATAACTTAAAAAATAATAAACAAAGAGAAAAAATGATAAATTTTCATAAAGATGTCTTGAGGATTGATGTCGAGAAAGAAACAGAAAAAATCTCTCGTTTCATCCAAGAGCAGACATTTTTTTTACGTCGAGATGGGGCTATTATAGGGCTAAGTGGGGGAATAGATTCAGCAGTATGTGCCGAACTCTGTGTAAGAGCCTTGGAAAAAGAAAGGGTGTTTGGCTTGATTCTTCCAGAAAAAGAATCAAGCCCTCTGAGTAAAGAATTTGCTTTGAAACAGGCAAAAAAGATGGGAATTATTTATGAAGTAGTTGATATTACACCCACCCTTAAAGCATTCGGAACTTACGAGAAAAGAGATAGAATTGTTAAAAAGATATTCCCTGATTATGATTCAAATTGTAAATTGAAACTGACCCTGCCCCCAGACCTTTTAACAAATGATGCATTAAATTTCTATACATTAAGCATAAAAAATTCAGAAGGCGAGATTAAGAGGGCAAGGCTTAAGAAAGATGAGTTAAATGGGATCATAGCAGCTACTAATTCAAAGCAGCGCGCGCGGATGATGCATCTCTATTTTTATGCAGAAAAGAAAAATTTTTTTGTCTGCGGCACAACCAATAGAACGGAGATTATTCAAGGCTTTTTTGTTAAGCACGGAGATGGTGGAGTGGATGTGGAGCCGATAGCACATCTTTATAAGATGCAAGTTTATCAGCTAGCAGAATATTTAGGGGTGATAGATGAAATTCTTAGCAGAACCCCCAGCCCGGATACTTATAGTTTCGAGGTAAGCGATGAAGAATTTTTTTATCGTCTTCCTTATTCTAGGCTTGATTTACTTCTTTATGCTTGGGAGAATAATATCCCTCTTCATGAAGTGTGCCAGGTTATGGAACTTAAGGAAGAGCAAGTTCTAAGAGCCTTCAGAGATTTTAAAGCTAAGTCAAATGCCACAAGGCATCTGAGAATGATGCCCCCTTCGCTTCTCTAATTGATTATGAGAGTCAGGTTAAAATATAGAAAGAAATTATTATTCTAAATTAAAATCCAATTTTAGTGATTGGAAGAAAATTTCAGGTGGTAACCATGTCTTGAGAGGACGAATCATTAAGAGAAGGTATAAACTGTTAATTAGAGATAAGCTTAACTTCATGTTTTTATTGTAAGTTTGGATAAACTTTATTTTCAGGGTTTTGGATTAAAAATGAAAAAAGAGTTAAACGATAAAGCCCATAAATCATGAAAATAGTGATGTTTGATAAAGACTTAAAATTTGGGACAAGTAGAAGTTTAAATTTTTTGGTCAATATCAGATGAGGATAGATAAATTAATTCCTAAAAAGAGGCACTGTCTCAAAGTTTCTAGATGGAGTTAGATCCATTTGTATTCTACCTTCAAAATTGAGAGGCTTAATTGCTTATTAATTTATGAAAAGGAAAAGAAATGATGAGAATCTGCACTAATTGTGTTTTGCCAGAGAGTTTACCGGGAATTAAGTTTGATGAAAGTGGTATCTGCAATTTCTGTAAAAATTTTAAAGGGAAAAAGAATCTCGAAGAAAAGAAGTTAAGGTTTAAGGAAAAATTTGAGAATTTGATTGAGGAACTAAGAGGGGAAAAAACATATGACGCATTGATGAGCTACAGCGGAGGTAAGGATAGTTCTTACACTCTCGCCATACTCAAAGAAAATTATAATTTAAATATACTTGCTGTCACCTTTAATAACGGTTTTCTTCCTCCACAGACATTGAAGAACATTGAAAACGTGACAGAGAAACTCAAGCTTGATCATATAATGTTTAAGCCAAGATTTGACATTTTAAAAAAAATCTTTGTGGCATGTTCTAAAAGAGACATATTTCCTCCCGCAACACTTATTCGAGCGAGTTCCATATGTACATTTTGTATGGGGATAGTAAAATCTTGGACATTGCGCATTGCTCTTGAGAAAGATATTCCTTTCATTATTTTTGGATGGTCACCAGGACAGATTCCGCTTTCATCTTCGATTATGAAAAATAATCCCTCAATTGTGAAAAGTTGGCAGAAAGCTTTTTTTGGTCCCTTAACTAACCTTGGAAGAGATGAGTTGAAACCATATTTCCTCGAGGAAAGGCATTATAAAGGAGATTTCAATTTTCCTTATAATTTAAGCCCCTTAGCTTTTTTAGATTATGATGAAAATAAAATATTTAAAAAAGTTATGAGCCTAGGGTGGAGAATTCCAGATGACATAGATTCCAACACTACAAATTGTCTTCTCAATTCTTTTGCTAATGTGGTTCATAAAGAGAGGCATGGTTATCATCCCTATTCATTTGAAATGGCTAAGCTCGTGAGAGAAGGGTATATGGAAAGGAGTCTCGCCTTGAGAAAATTGAATGAGCCGGAAAAAATAGAAACTGTAGAGTTAGTAAAGAAAATTCTTGGGATTTGATCTATATTTAAAGCTCAAATTGATTTTTCTTTTTTTTACTTAGGGATGGATTTTCTAATTCCAGAAGGATTTTTCCACTCTTAACCAAGGCATTTTTAGTGTCGTCTACAAGATTAGTTATAACAAACTTAGTCATTTTCTTTTTCTTGCCTGTGATCTTAAAAATCAACACTGTCAGAATTTGTGAGCCCTCATTCAAAGATGTATCAATCTTGTAACCGCCGATCCTTAATATTCCCTTTTCTGTTTCTAAGATCTCAAATTGATGAAATTGTTTTGTATACTCTGCTTCATCAAAGCCGAGATAATCCATAATTTCAGTTGGATAAATAATATCAAAGCCAAAAGCATCCACGTTTTTTGGATTCTCAATAATTATGGGCACAAGTAATTCTTCTCCATAACTGACACGAATGTCATTTATGACTATGGATACATTATTCGATTTTTTTCTCTTTGAACTTAATGATTTTTTCTCTTCTCTTGATTTACCTGAACAATCGGAGGGCAAATCTCTTCTTTTTAAATATTTATTGAAGATTGCCTGTGCGTCCCCAGGTGTGATTTCTGGTTCTGTTTTTGTGCCGCTACAGTTGACATCTCCATTTTCTTTTTCACACTCTGTAGGATTTTTAATTTTCCCTAAGAAGATGTCGAACACAATTTGAGCATCTAAGGGAGTAATTCTTAAGTCTCCATTAAGGTCTCCACATTTTACGCAAAAAAGAGCAGAAAGAGATTTATCACTGTTAAGGTTGAGGACTATATTTTCTTCATAAACATTTGAATCGTTTAAGTCTCCTGACCATTTAGAAAATCGATAGTCAGCCTTTGGTATTGCTTTTATATTCACCTCACTTTCGGGTGGATAGGAATATGTGCCGGGTGGAGGATAAGTATTTCCTCCTGAACCTGGAGCAGGAGATCCTGTAGAACTAGAGATTGTGAGAATATAACTTATGTTCGTAGAGACAGTGAGACTAAGAGAATCCGTGGCCTGAGTCTTATTTTTGTCTGTGGCGGTGAGAGTTACAGTGAAATTTCCTGATGTCATATAGGTATGGGATGGGTTTTGGGAGGAGGAAGAGGAGCCATCTCCGAAGTCCCAGTGCCAGGAGTAGGGAGGAGTTCCGCCTGTTGCGGTGGCTGTGAATTTGACTATGAGTGGGGCTTCACCCGAGGTGGGTGAGGCAGAGACGGAAACAGAGAGGGGTACTTGAGGCTGGGTGACAGTGATATTTATAGAGGCTTTTTTTTGATTATTGAGGCTATCGGTTAGGGAGAGGGAGGCGGTGTAGGTAGCAGGTGAGGAGTAGGTATGGGATGGGTTTTGGGAGGAGGAAGAGGAGCCATCTCCGAAGTCCCAGTGCCAGGAGTAGGGAGGAGTTCCGCCTGTTGCGGTGGCTGTGAATTTGACTATGAGTGGGGCTTCACCCGAAGTGGGTGAGGCATCTATGGAGAGTTGAAGGGTGGATGAGTCTTCATATTCGAAGGCGCCAATATCCGGGGCATAACCGTGATAAGCAAAGGCTACGCCATCTCCCTGGGACCAGGAGACGTATTGGTTGACGGTGATGGTGTGGGTGGAGTAATCGATTTTAGTGATGAGGAGAGGTGAGGGATGATTTTCGAGCTGGATTTGTGAGCCTGAGGTGAGGCCGAAGCCGTCGTGGAACCATCTGGAATCAGCTACGTTGAAGGTTTTTCCACTTCCTGAGGGGGAGGTGATGGTGGTGAGCCAGCCTCCGGCGTTGATACACGGGGAAGAAGGGCAGAGGTGGTAGTCTTCGTTGGAGGGGTTGGAGAGGCAGGGGTCGAGGATGAGGCTGTGGATGTCTTCTTGATAGGCTTGTCTTGTGCTCAGGGGGTGGGGGCCGTGGAGTGAGTCGTAGAAGAAGTTTTCAGAGCCATTGGCGCCTGGTCTCCAGTAGAGGTTATAGTCGAAGTCGCTGTTGGTGTTGGAGGGGTTGGAGTCGTTGGAGTAGTAGAGCATTCTGGATGGTCCGGAGGTTGTGGTGGAGGTGATGATGTTGTTTCTGGCGATGATGTTTGAGGGGAAAGAGCCTGCGTTGTATCTATCGATATAGATGGGGTCGCGTTGGGCGTTTTGGGTATAGAGGAGGGTATTATTGGCGAGGTAGATGTCTTTGGTGTCATCGGCGATATGGAGGAGCTGTCTGATGGCTTTTTTGAGGATGGATTTGGAGATGACCACGTGGGAGGAGTTTATGATGTGGAAGGAGGTTTTGTTTTCATCGTGGTCGTAGTGATTTTCGACAAAGACGCGTGAGACTCCATGGCCGATGGAGAGGCCTGCGTTGTTGTTGGCATAGGCTTTATTGTTGCGGAGGATGATGTTACTTCCGGCTACGATATCGAAAGGTTCTTCGTTACAGTTGTAACAGAGGTTATTATAGAAGTAGTGATTTGGGCCTGCGTTATTGTAATTTCCATCTCTATGGATGGTGATGCCGTCATTGGCGGGGAAGTCATGGCAGATGTTATTTCTGACGATGCCATTGGTTATAGGGTTTGAGGCTGAGCCATAGATGACTATTCCTCCGTTACCGCAGTTAGAGATTTCGCAATCTTCGATGATGTAGGTATCTATTTGGTCGAGATAGATGCCGCAATTGGTGACATTGTTAATCCTGCATCTTGAGATAGTGATATTCCACTTTTTGTTTTTGAACTGGATACCGTCGTAGTTTCCTCCTGTCATGTTGATGATGTGGAAGTCTTCGACAGTGATATAGCCTATGTTGGGGGAGGTGGAGTAGATGCCTGCGTGACCGATGCCCCTGCTGCCATCGAGAGTGGGTTTTTCGCCATTGCCGTAGGCACCGAAGATGATTGGGTTTGAGGGAGAGCCGCTGCAGATGATGTTAAGGCAGGCGTCACTCCAGCGTTCGCCTCTTTTGAAGAGGATTCTATCGCCTGGGCGGAAGAGGGACATAGAGTTATTAACCTTGGTTATGGTTTTCCAGGCTGAGGAAGGGGAGAGTCCATCGTTAGAGTCCCTACCATTAGTAGCATCGACGTAGTAATCGGTAGCCCAGAGAGAGGATGCTAAAAGCAGGAAAACTATAACCACCAAACTTCTTCTTAACCTTCTCATGAG
>CAYSCS010000011.1:0-2596 GCA_964429695.1 uncultured Eubacteriales bacterium | reverse complement strand
AATCTGGTTATGGCCAGATACACAACCGGAGCCCATACGAGACATCGGCTTCAATGTCATTCGCGATCAGACAAGGAAGCCATAACCAGATTATGTCAGAGGGCCGATACCCTGGGCTTTAGCCCAGGGTGTGGCTTCATTCCTAGATTTTTATTTTAGGGAAGATAACCTCAACGAAGTTAACCTCCTGAGAAAGGCTCGATCGCGGACAAAAAGAGATAAGAGAAGTTAACTAAACTCTATAAGGATATAGCCTTAATTTTGAGGTCTTTAGTTTTCTCTTTCAAAAGGGAGGATTAATTTTTGGATTGATCGAGAATCATCTAGCCATAAGACTTAGAAAATGTAGGGATTTTTTCTTGATTTATACTCAGGTCATTCATGAGAGAGGAATGGACTTTGGATATTGAAGGAGGGAATGGGTAAAGGAGGATTTGATAAGGGCGAACTCTTTGGGTTAAGAAAAAAGGGTAGAGTAAAGGTCGCGGGTTTATAAAGTCGCACTGAAGGAAGAAACACCGTCTCAAGCGATGACTTCCTCTTTAGGACCTTCTTGGAGAGGTGATGATAAAACGCTTGTTATTCTCCATAAAGTTCTATCTCAGTGCTCTTGAGAAAAAATCTTTTCAGTTAAAAAAGCACTTTCTTTTACGATGTATAAGATTAAATTATCATTGCTCTCGAGAAAGTGCTTGAAGGGTGTCTGATTCGCCTTCTTTTCCTTGGAGATGAGGAAGAGGCAAGCACAAGGGGGAGTAAATAAATTTCGGTTTAGATATATAATTTGGACAATGAATTGCCTCCAGACTCTGCGCCATTATCTTTGTGTAGGGTCATGTTGTGATCTACTCTTGGAGTGTGGAGAAGTTGGGTGAAGGAATTGGGTTTATTTTGAAATCGAAATTTCCGTTGATATGGCGAAATATTTATTTCGTGAGAGGAAGGCAGAGTTTTTGGTGAGATAGTAAATTGGTCATGAATTTTGTTAAGGTCAACCTGAAAATGAGCGAGCGGGTGTAGAGAGCCTCAAAATCAATTGAAGCTCACTTTCTTTCTAAGAATGATTGTTAACTTAAAGGAACTAGCTCTTTTTTATCAAGCGCTGAGCTTCTAAACTCTAGTAATTCTTCCCCACTCAGTATAGAAAAAGGCTCATTCTGTTCCTTTCTCCATATTTTGCTCCGCTAATTGACATTGATAACCTATTGCATAAAAATAAGAAAAAAATTGACGACTCAAATCGATGACAATATATTTAAAAAGGGTTAAATAAGTTAAATTTTTGGCGAGGAAAAAACCAAATTGAGCACAAGGAGAGGGCAAGAGTTATATATAAAAGTCAATATTTAGTCTTAAACCTAAAGGGGACGAATTTAAAGTTAAGCAGGAAATTAGTTTAAAATTAATGATGTATTTCCTAAAAGGAGAGTAAATTTTTACGGTTAAGGGGGTAAATATGAGAAGGAGTTTATTTTTCTCTATTATTTTATTATCTGAATTAATTTATATGGCACTCTTTGGTTTTTCAGAATGGAGCACCACAAAGAGGCTTACCTGGAATCCAGGCTCATCTCGCAATCCATCCATAGCCAAAGACTCAGGTGACAATATACATGTGGTTTGGTACGATTCGACACCCGGTAATCCTGAGATTTATTACATGAAGAGCCCAGACGGGGGTTTGTCTTGGGGCTCGGCAAAAAAGCTAACTTCGAATTCAGGACAATCCCAATACCCTGCCATTGCCATAGGATCTAATGACAATATCCATCTTCTCTGGTGTGATGACACTCCTGGCAATTTTGAAATTTACTATATGAAGAGTTCAAATGGGGGATCATCCTGGAGTGGGGCAAAGAGGCTAACTTGGAACTCAGGAGGTTCTAAATACCCCGCGATAGTCATAGATTCATACAACCATCTTCATATTGTCTGGGAGGATTCGACACCTGGTAATCCAGAGATTTATTATAAGAAGAGTACCGATGGGGGGGTGTCCTGGAGTTCAACAAAAAGACTGACCTGCTCATCAAGCGAAACTTACTTTCCGGCAATAGCGATAGACTCTGCTAACAATCTTCATTTTATCTGGTGTGATAATGCACCAGGTAATTATGAGATTTATTACAAAAAGGGCACGGATGGGGGGGTAACCTGGAGTTCGGCGAAGAGGCTTACCTGGAATTCAGGGGATTCGGTGATCTCAGCTATGACCATAGATTCAGATAACAATCTTCATCTTGTCTGGTGGGACAATACACCGGGTAATTGGGAGATCTATTACAAGAAAGGAAAATGAATGAGTAAAGGCGAGCATCATTCAGGAATAAATCATCTTAGAACCGCAGGATAAATACTTTATCTCTTTTAATCTGATAAAAAGAGAAATTCGTTCGAACTTTTTCTTATTCTAAAAGAGACGATATTATGTATCTTGTATTGATAATTGACGAGTATAGGGCTTCACAAAAATAGGTTATAATTTCAGATTAGGCAAGAGGGTCTTGATGAAACGGATTTTATCATGAAAGCCCAAGCGGTGAGCTGCCAGAGCTATCAAGAGAAAAGAAATATGTACGAGTGTGCAATGGTTCTC
>CAYSCS010000010.1:0-36220 GCA_964429695.1 uncultured Eubacteriales bacterium | reverse complement strand
TTCATATATTATAAACACTCAGTTGTCAAGTAAAAAAAAGATGTCTATATGAAAATTTATCTGAGCCGCTTTTCGATGCTTGATAACTCCTTAAAAATTAACGAATTAGATTGGATCTTCCCCCACTGTCTGAATCACAGTGAATTTTTGAGTAGAATGATTAAAGCTTCTTTCCTATCATGATGAAGAACCCGCCCTCTTTTCCTCCACTAAAAATCATCCCCAATTGAGCCAGAAAATGTTCTATTCTTGTTCCTACGGGGTTGGTTTCAAATAGACTTTCTTGAGGTGAAAATGGAGTGAAGGGCTTAGTTTTAGGAATGCTGTTTTTAAATTCGAATCCTTCCTTTTCAAACCATCCTAATATTTCATCAAATGTATGTTTTGATTCATGAGGGTTTTTATATTGGTCCATATACCAGATTTTCTTTCTTATCTCACTGAGGCTTTGGTCTCGAAGTCTTTTATCTAAAAATTTCAGGGGTTTTCCTGTGAGATTAAAAATAATTCGCTTCACATCGGTTATAATCCTTCCATAGCGATTATATAAGCCTATTATGATGAAACCTCCTTTCTTAAGGAGTTTGGTAATGGACTTAAATCCTGTAAAAGGATCACTCGTGTGATGGAGGACGCCATTACAGATAACAACATCGAAACTTTCAGTTCTAAAAGCCGGTCTGAAGAGATTCATCTGGACAAAAGCTGTGTTTTCAATTCCATTTTTTTGTTTAAATTCATGCGCCAATTTTAGAGAATTCAAGCAAATATCAGTCCCAAACACCGCTCTTCCCCATCGCAATCCCAGGAAGTTACTCAGTTGGCCTGTGCCGCATCCCACTTCAAGGATTAGCGCACCGTGAGGGATTTGCTCATCCAGCAGTCGAGCAAAGATTCCTTCTTCTGCTTTTTGTCTGAGGCTCAAAGATGAATCCAGGCCCTCATAATTGGGGAATGGATTCTCTTCATAAAAAGATTTTACTCTCTCGGTTACATCTTTTTTTGCAATCTCCCATTCATTAGGCCAAAAAAGAAGTGGTATCCCATTCTCATGCATGAAGAGACGATGACAACCATTGCATTCAAGTCGATCTAAGGAAATTGACAAGCTCTTCCCACAGGCGGGGCAGATAAATAGCGCTCTGTGGCGGAGAATTAGGGAGGAGATAATCTCGTTAAGCGTATTCATCATTATTTATCATTGGCTTTTGGCAGAGATAAATTAATATTATTTTAAGTATTATTTTAAGAAAGAATTAAAAGCACAATTTAATTTAACTTATTTTTAGGATATTTTTTTATTATCTTCAAATAAAGATAAAAATTATATTTAGATGTTATCAGTTACGAATATTAGTGTCAATATAGCTCGATTTTTTCTCAACAGTCTTGTCTAATTTTGAGCTCAGATGATAAAATCATCGGTGTCTATGGAGTTCTTTTTTGTTAGAGATTATCGCCTGAAGTACAGATTCTTCTCCTCTGAACCTGAAGATGAGATTCAGATAAAGTTTTCAAGATGGAGAGAATTGTGGGAGAAGGCAAAAGAGAAGTTGATGCTTCTTCCTCAGAGAGTTCTAAGTCAGGAAAAGGCATTCTGGATTTTCCTTAAAAACAAAGATGAGAGAGTTAAAATCTTTTACTCAGGTAACCTGAGCAAGAAAAGAATAAAACTGAAGTTTTATTTTTTCCTTCAGAAACAGAGGACAAAGCATATTTTTTACCTGGTAGGAGAAATTCTTCTTCTCCCTCTCAGTGCTCTTGCTGCATTGCTTCCTGGACCAAATGTTTTTTTTGGGGTTCTTGCTCTTTTAATCATCACCCACTGGAAAGCCATGAGAGGAATATCAAGGCTCAGAAAAAAGAGAGGAGAATTTATTTCGCTGCCACTTTTAGAGGAGTGGGAAAGAGCTGTGATGAGAAGAGATGAAATGAAATTTCTTCCACTTCTTGAAAAAATGACCAGGGAATATGGGCTGAAGAACATTCAAAAAATTCTCTGGAGATAGAATTCGTTAACTTTCATTAGAGGTATATTTTTAGTCTCAATAAAACCTCAAAAGGCTTAATGTAGAAAAGGAGGATGGATTTTTGACACATTTATTTATAATTGACAACCTATGTCTTTTATTATAGTTATAAGAACATGGCGCTAACACTAAACGAGTTTATTCTTTTGGTGATAACTTTCTCAGCGGTAGTGGTGGCTACAGTGATAACAATCTTTTTCATTCAGCTCAAGAAGACTGCAAAGGAAGGGGAAAGTACACTCAGAGAAATTAAGGAGCTTGTCAAGAGTTTGCGGACTACAGGCCAGAAAGTAAATGATAAGCTTGATGAACTGGGAGAGATGATAGAGGTAACGAAGAAAACGGCTTCAAACATTTCTGAAATAGCTGGATTTGTAATCTCAAGAGTGTTAAGGCCCTCCTTCAAGTACTGGCCATTAATTTTTCCCTTATTAAACTTTGGCTGGCGCCAGCTTAGAAAAAAGAAAGGAGGAAGAGATGGCAAACGATAAAGGCTCGAGTGCCTTAGAACTCACATTATCTTTTCTCATTGGAGCTGCAACAGGGTTTATTTTAGGGATTCTTTTTGCCCCACAGAGTGGAACAGAGACAAGGAGAAAAATTCGAGAAGGTGCTGCGCGTACAGGTGAAAAGGCCAAAGAAACTTATGAAAAAATACTTCAAGAGGCAGAGAAGGGGATTAAGATTGTCAAAGAAAAAACAACAGAAGGTATAGAAGCGATAAAAGAATTTGTGGATAAGAAAAAAGAAGAATTCGAGAAAAAGGCTGCTCAGGCCAGTGAGGAAGCAACAAAGAAGTAAACCCCAGAATTCTTTTTCGCTAAAAGATTATCGCAAAAAGTATTACCTTTTTTTAAATCTTTATCTTCCTCTAAGGTGATGAAAATGAGGACAATAAGGAGCATTAGAGCAAGAGAAATTTTGGATTCAAGAGGAAATCCCACCTTGAAGACCAAGGTTTTACTAGAGTCGGGAATTGTAGGTGAGGCATCTGTTCCTTCAGGGGTTTCAACAGGAAAACATGAGGCCCTGGAACTTAGAGATGGGGATTATGGAAGATTCTTGGGGAAGGGTGTTTTAAAAGCAGTATTTAATGTCAATGAGATTCTGGCGCGAGAGATAGTGGGCATGGATGTAACCCTGCAAGATGAGATTGATAAAAGATTGATTGAGATAGATGGGACCCCCAACAAAGAAAGGTTGGGTGCAAACGCACTCCTTTCTGTTTCTCTGGCTGTGGCCGATGCCGCTTCAAAAGCAGTGAAGCTTCCTCTTTATTGTTATTTAGGGAAAAAAGAAGAATTCAAATTGCCCGTACCCCTCATCAACATCCTCAATGGTGGTTCTCATGCAGATAACAATGTAGACATTCAAGAATTTATGATTGTTCCCTCAGGGCGGCCAAGCTTCTCTGAAGCCATAAGAGCAGGAGCCGAAGTTTTCTATTGCCTGAGAAAAGCTCTGCGCAAGAGAGGATACAGCAGTGCAGTTGGGGATGAGGGTGGATTTGCTCCCAACTTATCTTCAAATGAGGAGGCTCTGGAATTGCTACTTGAGAGCATAAAAGAGGCTGGATATGAGCCAGGAGTTGACCTCTTTCTTGCCTTGGATGTGGCTGCCTCAGAACTTCATCATGATGATGAATATTTCTTTCATAAGTCAGATGGTTCAAAAAAGACCGCGGAGGAAATGTGTCTTTATTATGCATCCCTTATAAAAAAATATCCGATAATTTCCATAGAGGATGGACTGGCTGAGGATGATTGGCAAGGATGGAAGAGATGGACAGAAATGATGGGTTCTCAAATTCAGATTGTGGGAGATGACATATTCGTCACCAATAGAATGAGATTTGAAAAAGGTGTTAGAGAGGGAATTGCAAATTCCATACTCATTAAACCTAATCAAATTGGTACTCTCACTGAGACGATTGAAACCGTTCGCCTTGCCCAGGAGGCGGGCTATTCAACCATCATTTCCCATCGCTCAGGGGAAACAGAAGACACTTTTATTGCCGATTTGAGCGTAGGCCTCAATTCCGGTCAGATAAAGGCAGGCTCTCTGAGCAGGAGCGAAAGGGTAGCTAAGTATAACAGGCTAATGGAAATAGAAGATGAGCTTCAAGAGAAGGGGCATTATGCAGGAAAGGAGGTCTACTCGAAATTTTCTCAATTTCATGGGTGCTCAAAATGAGCGATTGGAAATGAATCAAGAAAAAAAAAGAAAATTTACAACATCCTCAGGAATAGAAATAAAGGAACTCTATACCCAAGAAGACCTTCTTTCTTTCGACCCTTCCCGAGAACTTGGAAAGCCAGGAAGTTACCCCTTCACGAGGGGTGTTTACCCTACCATGTACAGGCAAAAGCTATGGACCATGCGCCAGTATGCAGGTTTTGGAACGGCACAAGAATCCAACAGAAGATATCACTACCTTCTCTCCCAAGGGCAGACTGGATTGAGCGTCGCTTTTGACCTTCCTACTCAACTAGGACTCGATTCAGACCATCCGCTTTCTGAAGGGGAGGTAGGGAGAGTGGGAGTTGCCATAGATTCTGTTGAAGATATGGAGCTTCTGTTTGCCGGTATCCCTCTGGACAAAGTGAGTGTCTCGATGACCATAAACTCCACGGCAGCCATTATTCTCGGCATGTTTCTTGCCGTTGCAGAGAAGAATGGGGTTTCATGGGACAGGCTTACTGGTACTCTTCAGAATGATCCCCTTAAGGAATATATTGCCAGAGGTACTTACATCTTTCCGCCCAGAGCTTCACTCAAGCTAGTGGCGGATATACTCGCCTTCTGCAAGGATAATGTTCCTCGTTTCAACACCATGAGCATCAGCGGATATCATATTAGAGAGGCGGGTGCGACTGCTGTTCAAGAATTAGCCTTCACCCTTGCAAATGCCATAGCCTACATCGAAACAGCAATAAATGCTGGTCTTGAGGTTGATTCCTTTACTCCCAGATTGTCATTTTTCTTTGCGGCTCACAATCATTTTTTCGAAGAAATCGCCAAATTTCGTGCAGCAAGACGCCTTTGGGCCAAGATTATGAAACACAAATTCCAGGCAAAAAATCCAGATTCTTGGAAGCTGAGATTTCATACCCAGACAAGCGGTGTGACCCTTGTTGCCCAGCAACCAGAGAACAACGTAATCAGAGTTACTCTTCAAGCGTTAGCTGCAGTCTTAGGTGGGACACAATCCCTCCATACAAATTCAAGGGATGAGGCACTCGCTCTTCCCAGCGAGCAATCGGTTCAGATAGCCCTACGGACTCAGCAAATCCTGGCGCAAGAAACTGGTATTCCAGATACAATTGACCCCTTAGGAGGGTCCTATTTTGTAGAAAGCCTGACGAACGAAATCGAAAAGAGAGTGGAAGAATATCTTCACAAAATTGAGAACATGGGAGGGATGCTCGAGGCAATAGAGGGAGGATTCATCCAGCGAGAAATTCAAGAAAGTGCCTATGAATTTCAAAGAAAAATTGAAGAAAAGGAACAGATTATCGTAGGTCTTAACGAATACATAGACAAGGAGGAAAGGCTTCATTTCGAGCTTTATCATCCACCTCCAGAATTGGAAGAAGAGCAAAAAGAGAAGCTTCGCCTTCTTAGAAAGAAAAGGTCTCAGCAAAAAGTGGTAAAGACTTTGGAGTCCTTAAGAAGTGCTGTAATTGAAGGAAGGAACATCATTCCACCCATCATAGAAGCAGTAAAAGAGAAAGCAACTTTGGGTGAGGTTACCTCTGTCTTGAAAGATGAATTTGGGGTTTACACTGAACAGATCAACTGGTAGTGGTTTAAATTAGAAATTAGATTGATGGGTTCAATGTTATCGCTCTCGGGGTGATATTATATGGGAAAAAAGGAAAAGTTTCTCTCCAATTTTTCCTTTTATCTATTTCTTAATCTTCTTCATGGCCTTTGGCGAGATGTGATTTTCTTAGAAAAATAAAATTGAAAAAATTATTCTTAAATAATAAATAAAAGAGGATTTGAGATTCAAAAAAAGTCAATGCTTATAGTTTTGAGACTTGAAGTAAAGAGAAAGCTTGAGGGAGAGGAGTTTTGTTCCTATTGTAGAAGATGTATAAATTTTAGGCCTGGTGAAAGATGAAATCCTTACCCCTTCAGAAAACGAAAGAAGTTCAATTCAGGCCTCTTAATTCAGGAGTGATTGAGGCTTTAGACCCTGCTCTTTCTCTCTCCTTAGCCCAAGCTACGAATCTTGTTTTGAATTATCTTAGAGAAAGGATTAAAGGAAAGGATGAATTAATCCTTCACTCTAGGAAGAAACCCTTTCCCCAAAAGGAAGAGGACCAAGTTCAAAGAGCCTTAAATTCTATGTGCATTAGGATTTATCTCCCAGATAAGAGTCTTGGGGAGAGGAAAAGTGTTTATCCAAGGATTGAGACTGTGATAATTTTTTCTTTGGTTTTCATTGAAATTTTATTAATCGTTACCTCACTCATTGACTTCCTGAGAGAGGAGGCTCTTAAGGTGAGGAGAGGGGTGTCAGATAATTTCCTCTCTTGGAAAAGTAATCCTTGAGGAGGGGGTGCTTTCTTGAATGATAATCTTAAAGAAAGAATCCGTCTCTTGATTAGAAATGAAATTAGGGGAAGGAGAAGATCTTTATAGACTCCACGGCCAGAAACAAGTCTCTCTTTTTATGACTCTCTACAATTTAAAATTAAATAAGTGAGGTTACAAACTTTGATTAAGCTCAACGAGAAGAAAAACATCGAGGGTTTGAAAGGTGGATTGTTAGGGAATTATTTACCTAATTTTTTAGGGAAAAATTTCAATTTTTTCTCAAAATTTAGGTGGAAAGGAAAATCCTTACTTTTTTCACTCGGTAAGTTTTTAATGCCAATGAGAGGCGCATCTCTTTAGGATTAAATGTAATGAGTGGTTTTTTTTTAATCCTACTTAAATTTCAGCGCACTTTTGAAAGGAGAGTTCCTTTTAAGTAAAATGGCTTTTCCTTTTCTTTTCCTGGTTATTCCTCTTTCCTGTGGAATACTCTTTTCTAGATATATCTCGCTTCCCCTCATTTTCCAGGCATTTGCCCTCTTCCTTTTCTGTTCGATTTCTTGGGTCTTTTTTCTTTTTAAAAAGGAGAAAATTTCCTTTGTTTTTATCCTTATTTGTTCATTTTTCCTGGGAAGCGGGCTTCACTCTTATGAGGAATTTAAATACAGAGAAAACTCTTTGCACAAATTTACGCATCAGGAATATGTGGATTTTTACGGTGATCTTTACCGTTCACCAGGGAGAGGCCAGAACAGATATTATCTCTACCTCAGGGTAAAAAAGGTTTCCTATAAGAATAAGGAAGAGAGTATAGAAGGAAATCTTAAGATTACGGTGTTATGTTCTGAGCCGGGGTTGAAGCCTAATTTTTTTGTGGGAGACAGGCTTAAGGTCTCAGCCCGGATTCTTTCTCAAAAAGGGTTTAAAAACTTTAATCGTTTCTCTCTCGATGAGTATCTAAAGGAAGAAAAAATTCATCGACGAGCTTTCACCAAGAGCTCTTTACTTGTTACTAAAATCTCCTCTGGTAGACCCTTCTCTCTACTGCGCCTCATCTCACAAATTCGTCATTATCTAGAAGAGAAAATTGAACTTCACTTTGGGTCTGGAGAAAATAAGTTTCTCACTCCTCAAGGCGCCATTCTCGAGGCGCTCATTCTGGGTGAGAGGGGAAGACTCGAAGAAAGGGTAACCTATACCCTCCAGAAATCTGGGCTTTACCATTTATTTGCCATTTCTGGAGCCCATATTGCCATTATTTCCTTCTTAGTCTTTTCGTTCTTGAAGTTTTTTGGAGTGAGAGAACGACCGTCCTATCTTCTCTTGATGATAATGCTCATGTTTTATGCCCTGCTCGTTGAGGGAAGGCCTTCAGTTCTCAGGGCAACAATAATGGCCTTAGCCTTTCTCCTGAGTAAGCTTGTCTCTTGTGATGTTAATCTCATTAACACTGTTTCTTTGAGTGCCTTTTTTATTCTCCTGGCAAATCCCTTTAACCTCTTCAGTCTTGGTTTCCAACTTACATTTGTCGCTACTCTCTCTATCATCCTTTTCTACCCCGCAATCATGAAATATCTTCCAAGGCTTCCCTTACGCATCAGTGAGCTCTTCGCCATTTCTGTTGCGGCTCAGGTTTCAACCCTTCCCTTTCTTGCCCTTTCTTTCAATCGCATTACCTTTTCTTCCCTAATCTTGAACTATGCAGGAATCCCCCTTATGGGGGTAATAATGGCTGCAGGATATATTTTCTTGTGTCTCTCTTTTATAAAATTCTACTTGGCGAGCAAATTTGCCTTAGGCATAAAGTTTTTAATCGACATCTTCCTCAAGACTACCGAGTTTGCAAATATAAGTTCTTTTTTTTCATATCGAATTCCCACCCCCCATCTTCTTACAGTTATAGGTTATTTTCTCTTTCTTTTGCTCCTTCTTCTTCCTCCCAAAATAAGGAAGCTAAAAATGATTCTCTTAGGAGGCTTTCTTGTTACTTTTTTCCTCATTATAGTTTATCCTTTTTCTCCCTCAACCAAAGACCTCAAAGTGACCTTCATCGATGTAGGTCAGGGAGATTCTATTCTCATTGAATTTCCGGGAAAGAAAAAGATGCTTATAGATGGTGGAGGTTTGAGAGAAGGTGGTTTCGATGTGGGAGAAAAGATTGTTTCTCCTGTTCTTTGGGATAAGGGTATAAAGAGAATTGATTATCTTGTGCTCACTCATGCTCATCCTGACCACCTTAATGGCTTGATAGCAATTGCCAGAAATTTTAAGATTAAAGAGTATTGGGATGCTTTGACTCCTTATCAAAATGAAGTTTATTCAGAGTTGATGAAGCTTCTTCCTCTCTCTTGCCCAAGGAAAAAAATGTACAAGGGGAAGGAACATCGGGTGGGAAAGGTAAAAATAGAAGCTTTCCACCCGGAGAAAAAAGAATTTCAGAATCGACCTGTATCCAATGAGGACTCTCTTGTGCTGAGGATGTCCTTTGAGAATTACACCTTCCTTTTTACCGGCGATATTGGGGAGGAGTCAGAAATGAAGATCATCAAGGAAAACCAAAATCTAAAGAGCCGCATTCTCAAAGCTCCTCATCATGGAAGCAAAACTTCAAGCTCTGGAGAGTTTTTAAAGCGGGTATTGCCGGAAATTGTGGTAATCCAGGTTGGAGAAGGAAATATATACGGCTTGCCTGATTTTGAGACAATCAAGAGATATCAACAAATAGGAACTAGGATTTATCGGACGGATATCCATGGGGCGGTAGAGATGAGTTCGGACGGGACAACCCTAAGAATTAAGACTGCAGTAAAACCAGATGCAAATTGACATCTCAAGCATGCTATTCTATATTTTAAATATGAAAGCAAAAAGAGGCGTTGCTTTTTTCTTTGGTTTTCTTTTTCTCTCCTCACTCGCTTTCTCCCAGTCCCTGGCTGAGCTAGCCAAAAGAGAAAAAGAGAGGAGAGCAAAGCTTACTAAAAAGAGTGAAGTCATCACTAATGCTCATCTTGCTCAAATCAAAAAGACCTCTGCCGTGGCTCCTCAAGAGATAATACTCCTAAGTGAAAAAAGTGAGGAGTATCCTGGAGAATCCTGGGAAACTCAATCACCCTATGGAGCTCAAGAAGCCATGGAGAAGACAGAACCTCTCAAAGTGAAAGAGGATGTTGAAGAAAAATGGAGAAGGGCGAAAGAGTATGCTGAGCTCTTAACGGTGAAATTGAACTCACTCTGGCAGGAATTTTATAGCATGGACGATATGACCTCAAGAGACAGTATTCAGAGGGAAATTAACGACACTTTCGAGAAACTTCAAAAGGCTCTTGAAGAAGAGGAGAAGGCAAGGGGTGAACTTGAAAGAACAGGGAAGAAAACCAAAATCTAAATTTTCTAGATTGAGCACAGAGATAAAAAGGACTTTCCCCTCATCTAAAATAGATGAACGAAATCTGGACCCCTAGTTCTCTCTCATCCTTTGAATTGGGGATAACCTTGGCCGGGATAAAGGTCTTATCGGTGGAGATGTAAAGAATGAATTCTTCATCTTCTCCAAGCATTTCCTTTTTTATGTTGTAAGACTTCTCAAAGTAACTTTCTTCAGGAATGAATTCATCCAGAATCATATCATTTATTTTGAAGATGATTTTCTGTTCATCAAGGGCTTCGAGATTAACCCCACCTTTGATGACCAAAAGCGCATCCTTCTTTGGATTATCTATGATACACTTTGCTTCCTTCATCGTCCATCTCCATTGTTTGAGATAGGCTTGGGGGTCTATTTCCAGATTGTACCATCCATCTTCATAGATAATTTCTGGTGTATCAAGGGGAGGAGGGGAGACTCTTAATTTTTGTTCCAGCACCTGGACCACGGGTTTCCCTGTCTTATCGAAAGGGGAAGTGAATCCAATAGATAACTTCACCAGTTCTTCACCTTTAAACTCCGGGTCAAACTCATCTATGAATTGGGGGATGTATATTTTTCTTGAATATGAATATTCTTTATTTGGTTCCCATTGGCTCGTGGAAGGTTCAGGCATGTGGTCGTCGCTTAGAATGAGATTGTCTTTATGCCAGAATTGGACAAAAACCTTATAATCCTGGCTTAGTTTCATGAATTCTCCGCTTGTCTTCCAGCGATACTGAATATCTGTAATCAAGTTGTCAGAGAGATTAGGCTCAGAGAAGGTCACTTCTAAAGATAAGCCTTTGAGAGGGGCTTCCTTCTTACAGTGGAAAGTAATAACTAAGAGGGTCATGGTCAGAAGGGCTATCGAATTTTTTTTCATTTCTCCTCCTTGATTAGCATACTCTATAAACTTGGACGTATTATAAAAAAGAGAGAGAGGGATGTAAAGAGACATGGTAAAAATGGAGAAAAATTTGTGTTTTGAATCTTTTTAAAATTTCTGTGATGATTTTTCAATTTTCCTTTAGCATTCACGACTAACTCAATGTCAGATGAAAGCTAATTGATGGAGAGTAGCAAAAGTGGAAACAGATTCTAAGGAGAGGGTTCTTAGATTCAAAGATGAGAGAGAATTCTATCACGAGATCGAGCAACGTCTCAGTCATCAGGGATTTCAGATCTTAGAAACTATGAAAAAAAATCCTGATTCTTTCAAGATAAAGACAAAACCGGGTTGCGTTTCGACAGGGTGAGGAAACTTTGGAAGAGAAATTCAATTTTATGAGATTTTTTTCGACTAAATAGGTGCAAATAGAAGAGGTTGAAGAAAAATGGGAGAGCTGAGCCAAACAATGATTAGAGAAGAAAATCCATTCCTCCTCCATGTTTCAGAGAAATTGATGACAATCAGTGTCGATAAATTAGGCCCTTTCGATTCTAAGCTTCTTAACTCAAACTCCAGGCTTTCAGGGTGGTTTGATGAGCTTTACCAAGAGGATGGCAGTTTGCCTCCTCTTCCCGTGAGTGAGAGCTTGAAGAAACTTATTTCTGCGAGGAGAGTCTTGAAGGAGCTTGATGAATTTTATGAGAGGACTATGAGCTCAGAAAATTTCTACGCTGAGGAAGAGCTCTCCTTTAGAAATCAGGCCTTCAATTCTGGCCTTCTCTACCTCATAGCCAAAATAGACGGAAATGAAGATACCTTTGGTCATTCTCAGCTTGTGGCATGCTTTACTCTAATGCTCACCCGAGCCCTGGGGATAAATGACCCTAATTATCTGATTAATATTCAAAGAGGCGCCTTGATTCATGATATCGGAAAAATCATGATTCCTGAATCCATCTTGAGGAAAAGAGGACCTTTGACAATAGGGGAAAGAGAAATCATCAAGGAACATCCGCTTCTAGGGTACAGACTTATTGAAGAATTTATTTTTCTTAAAGAGGCTTCAGAAGTTGTTCTCTACCATCACGAAAGCTTTGATGGGAAAGGATATCCCTTCGGCATGGCTGGAGAGGAGATTCCCCTTCAGGCACGAATATTTTCTCTTGCTGATACTCTGGATGCGATTACTTCAGATAGGCCCTACAGGGAAGGGAGAAGCTTCGAAGAAGCATGTTTGGAAATTGAAAAGGGACGTGGGGTTCAATTTGACCCCAGTGTGGTAGACGCCTTCTTTTCTGTTCCTCTAGAAAAATGGAAGTTATTAAAGACTCAAGCTCAAATCCCATCCCGCTTTAACTCCCTGCAATAATTATCCGGAGAGGGTTTTGCTGCTTTGATTTTTTTCTCTCTTCTCCTCTGTCTTTTTGATGCTCATGTCCACAAGCTCAGCGGTATGGAAGACTTGATATCCTTTGTTTAGAGAAGATTTGAACTGGAAGAGACAGCCAGGACAATCTGAGGCTATTAGTTTTATCTCAGTTTCCAGAATTTTTTTCTTTTTCTTTTCCCATAAATTTGCTGATATCTCAGGATTCTTAAATGAGAAAACGCCACAAAATCCACAACAGGTTAGAGGCTCTTCTTCTTTTACAGGAAGAAAACGTAGGGATTTGAGAATAATCTCTGGTTCTTCTTCCAGACCTAATTGGTTTAGATAGTGGCAGGGATAATGATAGAAGACTTTTTTCTCGTCTTGTTGAGCATAAATAGCGAGTTTTTTGAGATAGCCCTTTTTGACGATGAACTCAGTGAAGTCAAAAATTTTACTCACCCAGGCAGATGCAGAGGAGATGATTCTGGGGTAGATTTTTTTGAGCATTGAGTTTCCTGTGGGACAGATGGTGATGATAAATTCGGGATTATGTTTTTCAAAAGAGGCTATATTTCCTTTTGCTAGGTCTTTTGTGTGTTTTATTAGCCTTAGATGGTAACTTGGTGCACCGCAACAAGTCTGTTCTTCTGCTTCTATGAGCGTTAAGTCTAAATTTTCAAAGACAGAGCGGACACTTTCCCTTATTTCTGGGAAGAAAATCTTTACCAGACACCCTTCGAAGAGATAAATTTTCTCTTTATTTTTCTTTTGGGGAGGGAGCCTTTCTTTTAGGCTTAAGGCGGGTAAGGTTTTTCCTCTTATCCAGGGAAAAGGCATTTTCTTAAAAATAGCGTTCTTTTTCCAGCTTTTCTCAAGAAAGATAAAAGCTTTTATGCTCAATTCTTGAATGCGTTTGAAACGAAAGAAAGAAGAAAGCAATCTTTCTCCTAATTGAGCTCTTTTTTCTTCTTTTAAACTCAATATTAGTTCCCCGATCGGAATTTGAACTGGACAGAATTTCTCGCATTTTTTACAATCGGCGCAGAGGTCGAGCTTTAAGGTCGATGTCTTCTTGGAAGAAATTAGAGAGGTGATTAATATTCCAATTCCTCCTGGATATACAGGTCCTCCATATACATGTCCGCCTATGGCTTGGAAAACAGGGCAAACGAGCATACACCCTCCGCATTTAAGGCAATAGAGGATTTTGTTGTAATTTTTATCTTTTATTAAGCTCAATCTTGCGTTATCCAGAATTATGATATGAACTTCCTCAGGCCCATGAACTCCTTTGATTACTTGTTTTTCAATGTCTGAAGTGCGACTCGGTCCGGTGATGAATGAGACGTAGGAAGTCAATTTCATTCCAGAAGAAGCTACCGTAAGTGTCTTGATGAGAGTTACCGCTTGCTCGAGGGTCTCCACGAATTTTTCCACGGTGACAAGAGCGATATGAACAGGTGGAAGAGAAGTTACGAGTCTTGCGTTTCCTTCGTTGCTTATGAGGACGAGTGTTCCTGATTCTGCTATGGCGAAGTTTGCCCCAGATATCCCTGCCTCAGCTTTGATGAAATCTTCTCGTAATGTTTGCCTTGCAATTTTTACGATTTCTTTTGGCTCAGAGGGTATTTTTTGCTGCAAATGCAGGCTAAGAAGTTGTGCTATCTCCTCTTTTGTCTTGTGGAGAGCCGGAGCGGTTATATGAGAGGGCTTTTCTCCAGCAAGCTGAATGATCCATTCCCCTAAGTCAGTTTCTACCACTCTGTACCCTTTTTTCTCAAGGAATTCGTTGAGTTTGATTTCTTCGCTCACCATTGATTTTGATTTTACGATGTTTCTTGCCTTTTTTTCTCTCAGGATTTTTTCTACCTGGTTTAGGGCTTCGTTTGCTGTCGGAGCGAAATAAACCATAGCACCAGCCTTTTCAGCTTCTTCTTTAAACTTGATGATAAGCTGGGGGAGCTTTTTGATGCATTCCTCTTTTATCTTCTTAGCTTTTTCTTTGTATTCTTCCCAGGGGATTTCTTTGCTGGTTCTGTTGAAGTTGAGGAAATGGTTAAAGGATGCTTTCTCGAGGGCTTTTTGGAGGCTCCAGTTCTGAAGAGCTTCCTTAATCCTTTTCTTTAGCTTTCTTCTGGCAAACAATCATTGCTCCTTGACTTTTTCTCTAAGTATGTTTTCGGGTCGACAAGAATCTCCCTCGGCTTACTACCTTCTGAGGGTCCTACTATTCCTTCGTGCTCCATCTGGTCTATTATCCTTGCGGCTCTTGCATAGCCGAGTTTAAGTTTCCTTTGCAGATAGGAAGCAGATGCTTGACCAGTGAGAAGCACCAATTCTACAGCCTTTTCGAAGAGCTCATCCTTTATTTCAGAGTCGGATTCGTGATGGGGAAGGGGGCTCTTCAGAGTTCTGATTATTTTTTCATCATAAGTAGGAGCACCCTGTTTTTTTATATAATTTACCAAGCGCGAGATTTCAGGATGAGAAATGTATGCGCAGTGGAGGCGGATGATGCGGGGAAAGTTAGGGGGCATGAAAAGCATATCCCCCAATCCGAGTAGCTTCTCTGCACCTGAGCAATCTATTATTATTCGTGAATCAACCTTTGTGGGGACACGGAAAGCGATGCGGCTGGAGAAGTTATTTTTTATCGTCCCTGTAATTACATCTATCGAGGGTCTCTGGGTAGCCATGACGAGGTGAATTCCAACTGCTCTGGCAAGCTGGGCAAGTCGGGCGATACAGTATTCTACTTCCTGGGCTCCAATCATCATTAATTCGGCTAATTCATCGATGACGATTACGAGATAAGGAAGGGGCTTTAGGTTTTCCCTCTCCTCTTGGGTGAGTGACTTCCCCCTTTCTTTCAGGATGTGGCAGACTCTTTGGTTGTATTGCTCTATGTTTCTTACCCTCAGGAGACCGAGCTTATGGTAGCGCTCTTCCATTTTTTTAATGGCATCGAGGAGAATGGCAGAAGCCTTTTTTGCATCCTTAACCACAGGACTTAAAAGATGAGGGATTCCATCCCAAAGAGCAAACTCAAGTCTTTTTGGGTCGATGAGAATGAGTTTTACTTCCTCGGGTGTAGCTTTGTAAAGAATACTGGCGATCAAGGCATTGAGGGCCACGCTTTTTCCTGTTCCTGTGGCACCCGCGATGAGGAGATGAGGCATAATCGCGAGATCGGTGATGTAAACATCTCCGTGGATTGTCTTTCCTAAGGCGAAAGTTAATTTAGAAGGAGAGTTGAGAAACTTTTCAGATTGGATGATATCCCTTAATTTGATCACTTCTCTCTTATTGTTCGGGACTTCAACACCCAAGGAAGATTTTCCTGGGATGCGCTGAATCCTTACAGATTCAGCCCCTAAGGCTAAGGAAAGGTCTTCGGAAAGGTTGGCGACCTGACTCACCTTTATCCCTGGATAGGGATAAAACTCATAGGTAGTGATCACTGGCCCTGGGTGATATTCTCTAACTTCTCCCTCTACCTTGAACTCTCTCAATTTCTCTTCAATGAGCTGTTTTTTCTCATATAGCTCTTCCTTATCTATCTGTTCTGAAGCCTTTCCTTGATCAAGAAGGCTGAAGGGGGGAAACTCATAACCCCCCCTCTTTTCCATTTCGGGAAAAAGAAATCTTTCCGGTACCTTAGCTTCAAGAGGCGGAGGAGGCGGAGTTGTGCCTTTTCGCAGCTCTTTTTTTTCAGGTTTTTTCTCTTCTTTCTTTTCCTCTGTCTTTACTAAAGGAGTCCTATACTTTTCTATTATTCTTTTACGAGCCTTTTCCCGTCTTCTTAACTTCCTGTAGTCAGTAACTTTAATTCTTATTTCTTTGAAGGCGAATCCAAAGAGTCTTGAGGAATAAAGAAATATTTTTTTTAGCGATATTTTAGTGGAAAAAATGAGAAAAAGAGCAAGGAGGGCTAAAAGGATGAAGATAGTTCCTGTAGTATTAAAATATCGAACGAGAAATGCAGCAAGAAGCTCACCGATCACTCCTCCAGCAGGAATCTCTGTTCCTCTCCAGGGGATATTCCCGAAGAGGATGAAGAAGAGTGAGCTCACTATGAGAATCAAAAAAATCGAAGATGTGACCCTGGCTAGCAACCTTCTTCCTGTGTCAAGGGAGAAAGCTTTATAGCCAAGATAGAAAAGAGATAAGGCGAGAAGGAATGAGGTAAATCCCAAGAATTGAAGGAGAGCTTCCGAAAAATAGGCTCCCACTTTCCCCGTATAATTATGAACCTTTTGTCCAGAAATGCTCGTGCTTGCCCAGGATGGGTCTCTTGAATCGTAGCTTATCAGAGAGATGAAGGTGAAAGTGGCAAGGAGGATGAAAAAAATCCCCAGTAACTCAAAGGAGCTAAATCTTTTCCTTATTTTCGATTTTGAGGGGAGAGAGATTTGTTTTTTTTTCGCCTTTTTCTTCATTTTTTTGAATTATAACATATTTTTTCCTCTGAATGCGAAGAGATTGAAAAGGGAATTTCATCTTTCTCAATGTCTCTTAAAATATTGAAACTAATTTTAATCGAACGCCCAATTTTGAGTTAGAAGATAGGATGATTTATATAATTTTTAGGGAGCCATTTTTTACGAAGGGAAATTTCACTTATTTTTGACATAGATAATCTCCTTTGTTATAAATTTGATTGAATGCTCACTTGAAAGGGCTAGTTTTATTTGGAGAAAAGAGCCCTTTTTCTTCTAAAGTAAATGTGTGGATGCTTGTTCGGTAAAGAAGCTAAAGGAGAAAAGAGGCCCAGCAGAGTAATTGTCGTCATGCCAGCCTTGAATGCAGAAAAGACCCTAGAGAAAACTTATAGCGATATCCCTCAAGGGAGTGTTGATGAAATCATACTTACTGATGATAATAGTTCAGATAGAACAGTTGAGATCGCGGAAAGGCTGGGAATAACAGTTTTACGACATCCTAAAACAAGAGGCTATGGAGCAAATCAGAAGACATGTTACGATGAAGCCTTGAAACGGAATGCAGATATAGTGGTGATGATTCATCCCGATTATCAATACGATAGCCGCTTGATCCCCTTTGCAGTTGGATTCCTAACTTCTGGAATTTGCGATGTGATTATAGGCTCAAGGATTAGGACTCGGAGAGAGACTCTAGAAGGGGGGATGCCCCTTTATAAATATCTAAGCAATCGTTTCCTGACAACAATCGAGAATATAATTCTTGGTCAGAATTTAGGAGATTTTCATTCTGGCTTTCGCGCCTACACCCGTGAAGTTCTGGAAACGATTCCCTATAAAGAAAATTCAGACGATTTTGTCTTTGACACAGAATTTCTTACTCAAGCTGTGTATTTCGGGTTCAAAATTGGAGATGTCCCTGTTCCTACCCGTTATTTTGCTGAAGCATCTTCAATCAATTTCAGGAAGAGTCTAAAGTATGGATTTCAAACTCTCTTAGTAATGCTGAAATACCTTCTTCAAAAGGCTCACTTGAAGAATTTCAAGATGTTTCAGCCCTCATCCTCCAGGTCATGAATTAGTCCTTAAATGGATACTTCTTGAAATCTTATTTTTTCCTTGCCTTGAAGATAAAATTTGAGGTGCTGTTGAATCTCCCAGAATGAGGGAGGAATTTTTCGATTGAGAATCCTTTCTTTTCTAAGAAAGAGCTTATTTCTTCGGGGTAAAAATAATGCCTTAGAGGCACGAAATACCAGTCGAGGATGAGTTCCTCCAGTTTTTCTCCCTTTCGGGATTTTTCTCTTTTCTTAAGCAAGTAGACAATTGGAGATAAGAAGATTGTAAGAATTTTCGTTAAAGGCTTCCATAGGAAGCGAGGTGTTCTGAACAAAGTTTTTCGGATCAACTCGTGAATGAAGGTGATTCTTGTTCTTTTGTAGACAGCAACAAGGAGTGAGCCACCTTTCCTCAGAACCCTGATGATCTCATTCAGGGCGCAAAAAGGCTCTGTGGTGTGATGAATCGTTCCCCAGGCCCAGACTATATCGAAAGACCCATCTTTAAAACCAAGCTTGAGCATGTCTTGTCGTAAGAATTCTACGTTCTCGAGGCTAAATTTCCTTTTGAGATTACTCGCTGTGCTGAGGCTTCCCGGGCTTATATCGATGCCGATTACCTTCGATGCCCCATTTTTGGCAAAGATGAGGCTGAAAATCCCGGTTCCGCAACCTGCATCAAGCACTTTTTTCCCTGCTATCTCTTCTTTGCCAAAGAAAAGATTCCAGTGCTTTTCGGAGGCGTCGTATTCGGGAATATATTCTGTCCAGACAACATCATAAAAACTTTGGATCTTCCTCTTTTCCATTTTCTTAACCTTCTGTCTTAGTAAAAGAAACTTAATTATAAGTCATGGAGGGGCAAAAATCTAACGAAGCAAGCTCCTTCTTAGAGCCAACCTTCTTTTTTATACCAGGCTATTGCTTTTTCCATCCCTTTTTCGAAATTAAATTCTGGTGAATAGCAGAGTTCCTCAGAGGCTTTCTGGATGCAAAGTGGCTTGGGATAGATGAAAAAGGCAAGCCTTTCCATGCTCAAAGGAGCTTCCTTATTTAGAAGAGAGAAAGATTTCCCCAGGCTCCAGGCAAAAGCTTTTAGGAGCGGAAGCGGTACAGGAAGGCGATAAACCTTGCTTCCTGTTTTGGCAGCAATTGTTTTTACTATTTTTTCGATACTCAACACTTCTTTTCCGGCAAGGTTATAAATTTCGCCACTTTTTCCTCTCTTTGCGCTGAGAAGGATCCCCTCAACAAGGTCTGCGATGAAGACAGGTGTTTGGCAGATGTCTCCTTTGGTTAAGAGGATAAATTTTTTTTCAGCAATGGCTCGGATGAGTTTAAATGTGCGTTTATCTCCTGGACCGTATACCCAGCCAGGTCTAAGCACGATGACATCCATTCCTTCTTTAGCTGCTCGAAGAGCAATCCTCTCTCCCTCAAGCTTTGTTTTATCATAGATGCTTTTAGGTTTGAGAGGAAAATCTTCCGTGGCTATTTTCCCTCTTTCTACTTCTCCAAGTACTCCTGCAGAGCTAACGTGGATTACCCTTTTTACTCTGGCCTTAAGGGCGGCCTGGAGAAGATTCTGTGTGCCTTCGACGTTTATTCTTGAAAACTCCTTTCTTTTTCTTGTTGGAGAGCCGAGTGCGGCTGCAAGATGGAAGATTAAATCTACTCCATGACAGGCCTTGAGAATTGATTCTAAATCTAAAACATCACCCCTTACGATTTCAAATTTCTCTTCTTCGTCGACTTTACTCACATGTCTCAAGAGACGAATACTCCATCTTTCCTCCAGTAATCTCTGAGCTAGATGAGTGCCCACGAATCCTGAGGCGCCGCTGATTAAAATCCTCATTTTCGATGACTCTTCTTCCCCTTTTTTTTAGGTTGAAGGGATGCTTTTTGAAGCGCCTCGTTGAGTCTTTCCAGGTATTTGGGATAAGTATATTCTTTATCACACCTTTCTTTGGCTAAAAGAGCCCTCTTTTTTGCTTCTCCATTTCTCAGAGCATATTCTAGCCCTTCGGCGAGGCTTTCTGGGTCAGGAGGGACGAGAACGGCAATACTTTCGTCGAGGATTTGGGTGTGCGTCCAGAGCTTTGTGGCCACAACCGGTTTTCCTGATTTCAGGAAAGAGTAAATCTTAAGAGGAGTATTCGTTCCTTTAAGCCGTGGAGAGACAAGGACATCCGCTATGCTTACATAAAGAGCCACTTGAGAAGCTGGAATCTGACCAATGAAGCGCACTCTGTTTAAAATTTTCAAACTTTCAGCAAGCTTATGCATTTCTTTTTTCTCTTCATCGTTCCCTCCTACGAGGAGAAGAATGACATCCTCTTTTTTAATTTTGCTCATTGCTTGAAGAAGAAGAGGAATTCCCTGGTAGGGTTTGAAGTTTCCAGCATAGAGAACGATTTTTTCTCCCGAAGGGGAATACTCCTTTCTTTTCCAGGCTATTTTTTCTTCTGAGAGTGGGGGGGATTCGAATTCAAGAAAATTTTCGATTAGTACAGACTTTTCAGCATAGCCCATTCTCTCCATTTTTTTGAAAAGGTCTAGGCAAATCACGATGATAGCTTGAGAGTTTTTAGCGATGAATTTCTCCATCCAGATGAAAATCTGTTTAAATAAGAGGGAGCGGGTAAAATTAAAATTTTCAAGCTGCTGGGGGAGACTGGAATGCATGTCATAAAGGTGAGGGATATTTTTTGCCTTTGCGAGAAGCACCCCGAAGAAGGCAGCTTCTTCGTGAGAGAAAACCATGTCATATCTGTTTTTCAAAATCATCCACCAAGCGCAGAGGAAAAGGAGGAAATCAAGGGGGAGCTTCTGGAAGGAGGGACCTATTTTTATTTTCCTAAAACCGCAAAGATTGGGAACCCTAATTGTCTTGAGATTCTTGAAATTAATCTCACTTCCCAGCGGATAGGTAATGAGGTCTGTGGAATGACCGAGCTCAGAGAGAGCTTTTATTCTAAAATAAACACTGATGGGAGTCCCTCGCGGCTGAAAAAATGGCTCGGGAGCGAGCATCAAAATTTTCATTAGAGTATGACTTCAGGGGTCAAATCTCTCTGGAATTAGAATCGATTATTTCACGAATAAAATATATTTTCTTAGCTGAAGATTCATGGTAGGCTCTAACCATGATTTCCGCAAGAAGTCCGAGGGTAATGAATTGAATCCCAATAACCATGAGCAAGATGGCAAGAAGAAGTAGAGGGCGGTTACTCAATCCCATCTTGAGCGTAAGTCTTTGATAGGAGAGGTAGGCGCCCAAAATAAGACCTGCTCCCCCACTTGCCAGACCCAGCAAACCGAATATCTGCAGGGGCCTGGTTGAATAGCCAAGGAGAAACTTCACCGTTAAAAGATCGAGGATGACTTTAATAAATCTCAGTAAACTATACTTTGATTTTCCATAGAGGCGCTGCCTATGATTTACCTCTACTTCGGTTATCAAGACACCCATGTTGCTGGCCAAGGCAGGAATGAAGCGGTGCATTTCTCCGTAAAGTCTAATATTTTTTATAACTTCCTTACGGAATGCTTTGAGTGTGCAACCATAATCGTGGAGCTTTACCTTGGTAATCCAAGAAATCAGCCAGTTTGCAATTCCAGAGGGGAGTCTGCGGGTTAGAAACCTGTCTTTTCTCTTCTTCCTCCAGCCACTGACAATGTCATAACCCTCCTCTATTTTTTCTATAAGAAGCGGGAAATCCTTAGGGTCGTTTTGCAAATCTCCATCTAAAGTGATGACAATTTCTCCTTTGGCATGGTCGAACCCTGCTGAGAGTGCAGCTGTTTGACCAAAATTTTTTCTTAATCTTATGATTTTGACCCTTTCGTCCCGTTTTTGAATTTCCTTAAGGACAGAAAAAGAACCATCCTTGCTTCCGTCATCGATGAAGATTATCTCCCATTTTTTTTCTAAGCGAGGACAAACTTCCGCCATTTCTTTATAGAGCTGAGGAATGTTTTCTTCTTCGTTATAAACGGGGATGACAAAGGAAAGCTCTATATCTTTTCCACTCTCCACGTTCGACACTATAACACAAAAAAAATGCTGCAATCAATACATCTTGGAGCAGGTGATGGAGCTAAGAGCATTAGAGCTTCAGACCTTTCTGTGCCGAAGTTATATTATTAGTTGAGCAAGAGACTCTGCCTATTTCTTGGAAAACGCAGTGGGTAACAATTCAAATTTGTGGATTTTTTAATGAGTCGCTTTATTGACAAGATAAGAGGTATCCCTTAGAATTCTTAGAGCTTAAACCATGATAGAAAAAAAAGTTTTAATCGCAGATTACGATGCTAATAGCCTTGATTTTCTGATTAAAATTATTGAGCCCCTTAATGTTCAAGTTGTGAAAGCCTCAGACGGCAAAGAGGCCTACGAGAAATTTAAAGAGGAGAAACCCGATTTAGTCATCCTGGAAGCGATGCTTCCCAAACTGCATGGTTTTGATCTTTGCTTGAAAATCTTCCAGGAAACAAAAGGGACAATTCCTGTAATCATCGTCAGTGGCCTTTATAGAGGACCACATTACCGAAATGAAGCCCTTTTTTCCTTCAAGGCTTCTGATTATTTTGAAAAACCTTTGGATAAAAAAAGATTTATTGAATCTGTTTCAAACTTGCTCTATGAGGAGGCTGAAATAGAGGAGAAGCTTCCTTCTCCAGACGAAGTGATTGAAAGACTGACCAATATGCTTTCGTCTCAGGGATCACCTCTCAAAGGAAAGAAATGAGGTGAAGATATTGAGAAAAAAACGCTTGAAATAAATGAGGAATGATGAGCTCGCTGTGGACGAGATGCAACAATTGCCGTCGTATTTTTTACAAGGAAGACATAATTAATAATCTTCTCGTTTGCCCAGGCTGTAATTTCCATTTTCGAATCTCTGCCCAAGAAAGGCTGAAATTACTCTTTGATGAATCTCAATTTAGGCTAGTGGATGAGAACATCCTCTCTGTTGACCCCCTCAAATTCAGGGATACAATTGATTATTCAGAGAGGTTGAAGGAGAGCATGGATAAGACTAATCTCAAAGAGGCGGTTCTTAATGCAGAGGGGATGATGGGTGGGATTGAAGTCATAATTTCTGCTATGGAATTTGGCTTCATGGGAGGGAGCATGGGGTCGGTTGTGGGTGAAAAAATAACAAGGGCTGCAGAAAGGGCTGTGGAGAAGAAATGGCCTTTGGTCATCGTTTCTTGTTCAGGAGGAGCAAGGATGCAAGAGGGAGCTCTCTCTCTGATGCAACTTATAAAAACCAGTGCCGCAATCATGAGAGTAAAAGAGAATTCTGTTCCCTACATTTCAATTATGACAGACCCTACAACAGGAGGAGTGACGGCGAGTTTTGCGATGTTAGGGGACATAAACATTGCAGAACCAGGAGCCCTGATTGGGTTTGCAGGCCCACGTGTTATCGAGCAGACAATAAGAGAAAAATTGCCAAAAGGTTTTCAGCGTTCAGAATTTCTCCTTAAGCACGGAATGCTGGATGATGTCGTCGAACGGAAAAATCTGCGTGCCTATCTCATCAAGGCTTTGCGCCTCTTTTTGAATCGGCTTAGATGACCTACGAACAGTGTCTACAATACCTTGAGCTTATCCAGAGCCAGGGAATCAAGTTTGGGCTCGAGAATGTAAGAACGCTTCTTTCTTCCTTAGATGAACCTCATCATGGATTCCCCTCTGTGCTTGTTGCCGGAACAAATGGAAAAGGCTCGGTGTGTGCCATGCTTACCAAAATTCTCAGCCTGCATGGTTTTCGAGTGGGTCTTTATACCTCACCTCATCTTGTGAAGATTGAAGAAAGGATAAGGCTTGCGGATGAGCCCATCTTTCAGGATGAATTCTGCGAATACCTGACCTTCCTCAAAAAAAAGATTGAAGACTTGATTGCCTCACAACGGCTCTTGACGCCTCCCACTTACTTTGAAATACTCACCTGTCTTGCGTTCTATTATTTTTACCAGAAAAAGGTGGACATTGCGGTGCTTGAGGTAGGAATGGGAGGAAGGTTTGATGCAACGAACGTGGTTATGCCTCTTGTTTCGGTGATAACCACGATTTCCTTGGAACATCAAAAATACTTGGGAAACACCCTCTTCCAGATAGCTTCTGAAAAGGCAGGAATCATTAAGCCCTTTACGCCTGTTGTCTGTGGAGTTGAAGAGCCAGAAGCATATCAAGCCCTAAAATTAAGAGCAGAAGAACTCAAGGCACCCTTCTTCCCTGTCTTTCCCAGAAGTGAGTGCCTAAGAGCAGAGAAAGAGGAAACAGGTTATCGCTTTAATTATTCTTGGGGAGAAAAAGAATACGAATTTTCTCCTTCTCTTCAGGGAGAACACCAGGGAAAGAATGCTTGTGTTGCGATTGTTGCTGCGGAGATGCTAAACAGAAACTGGCGGAAACTTGAAGAGAAGAAAATAGTAGAAGGAGTGGAGAATACATACTGGCCAGGAAGAATCGAAGTGCTACACAAGAACCCATCAGTCATCTTGGATGGCGCCCACAACCCACAGGGAACCGAAGCCCTAAGTAAGTATATAGATGATTTTATCAAGCCCCCGATTTTTATTGTCTTTGGGTGTATGAAAGATAAGGAAATAGAGAAGATGGTGCATCACCTCTTTCCTCGTGCAGAAGAAATAATCCTTACTTCCTTCCCCTTTTTTAGAGCCGCCTCCACTGAAGAGATACATCGAAGGGTTCTTAATTTTAAGGAGCGAATAATTGAAGAGCCTACCCCCAACAAGGCCTTTTTGCGAGCGATGCGCAGAGTAGGAAAGAAGGGGACCGTGATAATCACGGGCTCACTATTCCTTGTTGGAGAGGCCAAGAAATTTTTTAAAAACTATTTTTCCTTCTGAGGGAGGTTGCTTTTTTAAGCTAAAAGTGATAAATTTTTGCCTAAATTTAAGTCGCAATTAAAGAAAAGATGCTTACTTTCGATACAAGTCTAATCTTCGTCTTTTGCGTGGTGTGGATTCTTGTGCTCGTGATGAGCAAAATTTTCTTTTCACCTCTTAGAAAGATTAGGGAGAAAAGAGAGGCCATGCTCTTGATGAGCCGACAAGCCCATCAGAAGGCAAATGATGAGTGTGAGATGAAGCTTGCAGAAATACAGCAGAGGCTGAAAGAGGCAAGAATGGAGGCTCAGAAACTAAAAGAGAAGCTTGAAGGGGAAGCATTGCGTGAAAAAGAGCGCATCCTTTCAGAAATAAGTCAAGAATGTCAACTCCAGATGGAAGAAGCAAGGAGAAGGCTTGAAAGAGAAACCCAGAGGCTTAAAAAAGAAATTACATCAAGAAGTGAAGAGCTGGCGGAAAGGATTGAACAAAGGGTGGTGGGCAGATGAGAGGGAGGAAGCTAATTGTCATGATGTTCCTTACTTTTCTCCCTCTTTTTCTCTGCATGAAAGAAGAGAATGAGACGCACGTCTCAAGCCTTTTAGATTACCTCGGGAAGTCGTTGAACTTCATCATTCTTTTTGGAGGGCTGGTGTTTGTTCTCCGCAAGCCGATTAAGAATTATCTTGAAAACAGGTGTTTTCAGGTTGAGCATTCTCTCAAGGAAGCAGAAGAGCTGAAAAGAGAGGGGGAGAGGAGGCTCCAGGAAGTTGATTTAAGGCTCAAACAAGTTGAAGAAGAGCTTGAAAAAATAATCAGAGAGGGTGAAGGAGAAGGTGTTCGCCAGAGGGAAAGAATACTCAAGGCTGCAATCCAAGAGGCAGAAAGGCTCAAAGATATCACGAAAAAAGAGATAGAGAATCTTATCCAGCTCACCCTCAAGGAACTAAAAGCCTATGTGGCAGAGATTGCCGTTTCCTTGGCTATAGAAAGAATAATGAAGAGGATGAGCCCTGAAGACCATCAATTCTTCATAGACCAGGCTATCGAAAAAATAGAGAAACTTCATGATAAGTCAAATTCTCGTCAGACGTTATGCTCAAGGTCTAGTTAACTCTGTCGTCTCTGAAGAGGAATTTTCAAACATTCAGAGGGAATTGACGGATTTTTCCGAGTTTCTTTCAAGATATGAAAATTTAAAAAAGATTCTCTTGAGCCCCTTCCATACCAGGTCGAAAAGAATCCAGATTATTAAACAAGTGCTGGGGAGGAAAGGTTATCAAAAAAAGACAGTAAGGTTCCTGGTTCTTCTCATCGATAACGATAGACTTCATTTGCTCGAGCAAATCCTGGATTTACTGCCTGAATTATGGAATGAGAGGCAAGGGATTACAACTTTTGAAGTAACTTCAGCGGTTCCCTTGAATGAGAGCCAGAAGAGAAGACTCAAAGAGGGGCTTGAGTCTTTGGAAAAAAGAAAAGTTTTCCTAAAATATAAGATTGATGAGAAGTTAATTGCTGGAATTTCGGTTAAAAAGGGTAACATTGTGTATGATGTTTCGTTGAGGAGGGGGCTGGAAAAACTCAAGGAGAAAATATCTGAAGGATGATAAAAAATGGAAATAAAAGCAGATGAGATAACCAAGATAATCCAGAGACAGATTGAGGATTATGAGACAGAGGTAGACATAAGAGAAACAGGAATTGTTACCTCTGTTGGAGACGGGATTGCCAGAGTGTATGGCCTGGACAGGGTGATGTACAACGAACTCCTCGCATTTCCTCGAGATGTTTATGGGCTTGCTCTTAATCTAGAAGAAGACAGTGTGGGCGTTGTTCTTTTGGGTGAGAGTCATTTAGTGAAAGAAGGAGACCTCGTCAAGAGGACACATAGAATAATTCAGGTTCCCTCAGGCCCTGCTCTGCTGGGGAGAGTGGTGAATCCCCTGGGTATTCCGCTTGACAATAAAGGCCCTTTAGTGACTGATATTTACATGAGTGTCGAGCGCCTTGCACCTGGAGTAGTCGACCGGCTTCCGGTGAGGGAGCCTCTCCAGACAGGAATAAAAGCAATTGATGCCATGATTCCCATAGGCAGGGGGCAGAGGGAGCTCATAATCGGAGATCGTCAGACTGGAAAGACTGCAATAGCCTTGGATACAATCATCAACCAGAAAGGGAAGGAGGTGATTTGTATCTATGTTGCGATCGGCCAGAAAAATTCGACTATCGCCTATATCATAAAAGTCCTCGAAGATTATGGGGCGATGGATTATTCGATTGTTGTGGCAGCTTCTGCGAGTGACCCTTCATCCCTTCAGTACCTTGCTCCTTACAGTGGATGTGCGATGGGAGAATATTTTAGGGATAACGGACAGCATGCCCTTCTTGTGTATGATGACCTTTCGAAGCATGCAGCTGCTTACCGCGAGATATCTCTCCTACTTAGGCGTCCGCCAGGACGCGAAGCCTATCCAGGAGATGTGTTCTATCTACATTCTCGGCTGTTGGAGAGAGCAGCAAAGTATAATGATGAATATGGGGGTGGTTCATTAACTGCTCTACCCATCATCGAAACCCAGGCAGGAGATGTCTCGGGCTATATTCCTACCAACGTGATTTCCATCACAGATGGACAGATATACCTTGAGCCTGAACTCTTCAATGCAGGCATCCGTCCGGCCATTAACGTGGGGATATCTGTCTCAAGGGTTGGAGGAAATGCTCAGATTAAGGCCATGAAGCAGGTGGCTGGGCAATTGAGGCTTGATCTTGCTCAATACAGAGAGCTTGTCACCTTTGCCCAGTTCGGAACTGAGCTGGACAGGGCGAGCCAAAGACAGCTTGAGAGGGGGAGGAGACTTACCGAGATTCTTAAGCAGGACCAATATGTTCCTCTACCCGTAGAAAAACAGATCTTAATTATCTATGCTGGTAACCGCGGATATTTGGATGAGATAGAAGTTTCGGAGCTAAGGAATTATGAGAAAAAATTCTATGAATTTTTTGAGGAAGAGCATCCCCAAATATTAAGAAAGATTGCAGAGAAAAAAGAACTTGATGCGGAGCTAGATAAGGAGATAAGTTCGGCTATAAAAGAGTTTAATCTGAGGTTCAAGGAAAAAAAGGTTTAGCATGCCTGCATTAATAGATTTAAGGCGAAGAATAAGGAGCGTGCATAACACCCAGCAGATAACTCAGGCTATGAAGACCGTTTCTACGGCCAAGTTTAAAAAAGCTCAAAGAGCTATCTTAGAGGCGCGTCCTTATTTTCATGGTCTGCCTGAACTTGTGAGAGAAATAGCACAAAGGGTTGAGGCAGTTAGGCATCCCCTTCTCTTGAGGAGAGAGGAAATAAGGATACAAGGAATAGTCATAACCTCTGACAAAGGACTTTGTGGGGCATTTAACTCCAACCTGCTGGAGAACGCCTTTAATTTTTTTGAAGAAAAGGCAAGAAATTCTGAAATAAAACTAATGCTGATGGGGAAAAAGGCTGTCTCGTTCTTCAAAAAACATCGTTTTCCCTTCGAGCTTGTCTCTGAAAAGAAAGTGGAAAAACTGACCTTGGAGGATATGGATGCTTTGGCGCAAAGAATAAGGGAAGATTATCTAATGGAAAGAGTAGATGGAGTGTATATTGTCTACAATGAGTTTAAATCTATCCTTTCACCCCAGGTAACAATAACCAAGGTCCTTCCTCTTGAAGGTGGAGAAAAAGAAGTTGCTGAGAGGGAAGAAGGTTTTGTTTTAAACTGGGAGCCTGAGCCTGATAAGGTGCTCAACGATTTGCTTCCCCTTTATCTTTGCTACATGGTGAGACATGCGGTGTTTGAATCTCTTGCCGCTGAACATGCCGCAAGGATGATGGCCATGGATAACGCGACTCAGAATGCAGAGGAGTTAATAAGCGACATGATACTTGTCTTGAACAAGATAAGACAGGCATCCATAACCAAGGAACTTCTGGAAATAATGACTGCGGTTGAGGCGCTATCAAAATGAAAAGAAATTGAGAGGAAAAAAATGTTTCAGGCAAATAAGGACCACGAGAGAGAGGAAAAGAAGAGACAAAAGATAGGAAAAGTTGTCCAGGTCATAGGACCTGTGGTCGATGTGGAATTCAAGGACGTAGAGCTTCCCGAAATCTATAATGCCATCAAGATCACAAGCGAAGGATTTGAGGTGCCAAAACCTGTAGAAATCATAGTCGAGGTTGAGCAGCATATAGGAGAGGACAGGGTAAGATGTGTCTCCATGCACCCTACAGATGGGCTTGCGCGCGGGATGAAGGCATTTGACCTTGGGGGACCGATTCAGGTTCCTGTTGGAGTGCCGACCCTTGGGAGGGTGATGAATGTCATTGGGGAGCCAGTTGACCATCTCGGTCCTATTGAAGCTAAAAAGAAATATCCGATCCATCGACCACCCCCCTCCCTTGATCAGCAGAGCACCAAGTTAGAAATGTTCGAAACAGGAATAAAAGTGATTGACCTCCTCCAGCCTTTCTTAAAGGGAGGCAAGATTGGGCTTTTCGGTGGAGCTGGAGTGGGCAAGACAGTAATCATCATGGAGTTGATTCACAACGTCGCCATGAAGCATGGTGGATATTCAGTCTTCGCAGGAGTGGGAGAGAGAACGAGGGAAGGAAATGACCTCTGGCTGGAGATGAAGGGATCGGGAGTCTTAAGCAAGACAGCCCTCATTTACGGGCAAATGACAGAGCCTCCCGGAGCAAGGCTCAGGGTCGGGCTTGCAGCACTCTCAGTGGCTGAGTTTTTCAGAGATGAGATGAACCAGGACATCCTTCTCTTCATCGACAACATCTTCCGCTTCGTCCAGGCAGGCTCAGAGGTTTCTGCTCTCCTAGGGAGAATGCCCTCCGCGGTTGGCTATCAGCCAAATTTAGCCACAGAGCTCGGGGAACTTGAGGAAAGGATAACCTCCACAAAAAAGGGCTCCATAACTTCTGTTCAGGCGATATACGTTCCTGCAGATGATTTCACTGACCCTGCTCCTGCCACTACTTTTTCACATCTGGATGCAACTACCAATCTTTCCCGGGCACTGACAGAGATGGGAATCTACCCTGCGGTCGACCCTCTCACTTCTTATTCTCGTATCCTTGACCCGAGAGTGATAGGAGAGGAGCATTATCAAGTAGCGAGGAAGGTCAAAGAAATTCTGCAGAGGTATAAAGACCTTCAGGATATCATCACTATCTTAGGCATGGAAGAACTCTCTGAAGAGGATAAACTCATAGTGGCTAGAGCGAGAAAGATTCAGCGTTTCCTTTCTCAACCCTTTCATGTTGCAGAAGAATTTACGGGAAGGCCGGGAAAATACGTTCCTATAGAAGAGACCGTGAGGGGATTCAAGGAGATAGTGGAAGGACTTCATGACGATAAACCTGAACAGGCTTTTTACATGGTGGGCGGAATCGATGAGGTGCTAGAGCAAGCCGAGAGGTTAAGGTCAGAATGAGAGAAAGCCTCCCTAGTTTTCTCAGGCTGAGGGTCATCACTGAGGCGAGGCTTCTTGTGGATGAGGAGGTAGATTCGGTAATGCTTCCGAGTCTTGAGGGATACTTGGGAATTTTGCCCGGTCATAGACCCTTGCTTGTGGCTCTTGGTGAAGGATTCCTCACTTTTCAAGTTCAAAAAAAAGAAAAGAAATATCACGTTGAGGGTGGTTATGCAGAGATAACAGCGGATAAGGTTTTGGTGTATACTAAATTAATTGAAGATGGAGATTCCGAGAAAATCAAGGAGAAAGGATGAAACTCTGGATTCTTTTTACAGGGGAAGAATCCTTGTTTTCCAGAAGAAAAGAGGCTTCCGCTTTTCTGTGGATGCACCACTCCTTGCTGATTTTATCCGTACCGAAGAATCTGACTATCTCCTTGAGCTTGGGACAGGATGCGGAATAGTGTCACTTCTTCTGAGCCTTAAACCTTTCAAACACATCACAGCCCTTGAAATTCAGAAGAGTCTGGTAGACCTTGCCCGAAGGAACGTCAAGCTCAACAATCTTCAGAAGAGGATAACTGTGATTGAGGCTGACCTTCGTACCTTTAGAGCAAAAAGGAAATATGATGTAGTTTTTTCCAATCCCCCTTATATCCGAAAACGGGAAGGGCATCTCTGTGATTCACTCCAAAAATCCATAGCCAAACATGAATTGAAATGCGATATCTTTGATGTAATGCAAAAGACGGCAGAGCTGATGAAGGAAGAGGGGAGGGCTTATTTCATATTTCCGCTGCGAAGGAAAGAAGACTTCGATAGGGCGGTAGAAAGGGTGGGTATTAAAATAAGAGCCCTTCGCCATGTGGTACCTAGGGCTGGGGAAAGAGCAAATCTTTTTCTTGCTGAATGCGGTTTTACTTCTCAGAAAGAGATTCATTTTAAACCGCTCATTCTTTTTGATGAAAGTGGGAAATACACAGAGGAAGCAGAGCAAATATTTAGAGGGAGAGTGAATGCTGAGACTCATCAGGAATCTTAAAGAATTATATAGATACAGGGCTCTCATCTATAATCTTATAAGTCGTGAATTGAAAGCCCGTTACAGAGGGACAATTCTTGGATTCTTCTGGTCTTTTCTTAATCCTTTCCTGTTGATGGTCATCTATACCATTGTCTTTGGGATTATTATCGGTCCTCGTGACCCTGCCTTCGGTGGTTCACCGTGGCTTTATGCCCTCTTTCTTTTTTGTGGGGTTCTGCCTTGGGTTTGGTTCTCCTCCTCTTCCCTTGAATCAGCCAATGTTTTGATGATCCATGGAAATTTGATCAAGAAGATTCTCTTTCCCGCAGAAATTCTGCCTATTGTTGTAGTCTCTTCGAACCTCATTCATTTTTTATTTGGACTTCCGATTCTCTTTCTCTTTGTTCCCCTCCTAGGGAGACCTTATACTCTATATTTACTCTTTCTGCCCCTCATCATTTTCATCCAGTTTATTTTTTCCCTTGGTTTTTCTTTCCTGGTTTCTTCCCTCACCGTGCATTTCAGAGACATAAAAGACATTCTGGCCAACCTTTTGACCTTCTGGTTTTTCTCAACGCCTATCGTTTATCCGATGACTTTCGCTACCATAAAAAAGTCAAAGGCTCTCAGGGTTTTCATCAACTTAAACCCCATGACACACATCATGCAGGGATATCAGAACTGTGTCTTTTTTGGCGACAGGCTCTACTGGCACAAGATAGGAGCAACTTTTGGGCTTTCGCTTCTTTTGTTTTTTTTCGGTTATTATCTCTTTGACAGGCTGCGTGATTCCTTCCCCGAGGAGGTTTGATGGTTGCCATCGAGGTTGAAAATGTTACCCGCATCTATCAGAAATACTCTGCCCGTCATCGTTTTCAGACCTTTAAGAGCGCACTTGTCAAGGGGGACCTTTTCCAGGCTCTGAAGCCAGATGAACTGGTGACTGCCCTGGACAAAGTGACATTCAAGGTAGAAGAAGGGATGACCTTTGGAGTTATCGGAGAAAATGGTTCAGGGAAAAGCACCTTGCTCAAGATAATAGCAGGAATAACAAAACCAACTTCAGGCAGGGTTAGGGTTGAAGGCAAGGTCTCTGCCCTTATCGAGCTCGGAGCGGGGTTTCACCCTGAAATATCGGGGAGAGAAAACGTGTATATCAACGGAATCATGCTCGGGCTGACAAAGCAGGAAATAAGCAAGAAGTTCGATGAAATTGTGAAATTTGCCGAGCTTGAAGAATTCATAGATGCGCCCGTGAAAACCTATTCTTCTGGCATGTACATGAGACTCGGTTTTTCCATTGCTATCAATGTTAATCCCGATATCCTCCTCATTGATGAAGTCCTGGCTGTGGGAGATGCTGCCTTTGTTCCCAAATGTCTAGACAGGATTGATGACTTTCGCCGTCGTAGAAAGACCATTCTCTTTGTCAGCCATGACCTTTCAACCGTGGAAAGAATCTGCGACCAGGTGATGTGGCTCAAGGGCGGAAGGATTCAGAAGATTGGAGACCCGAAAAGAACGATAGATGCCTATCTTCAGGATGTGGCAGAAAAGAAGGAAGTTGATTTTGAAAAGCGCCGTAGGGATGTTGAGGTGACCCAGCATTGGGAAGAGGGAAGGAGGGAGAACAGATGGGGAAAAAGGGAGATTGAAATCAAGAAGGTCAGGCTGAAGAGCATGGAGGGAAAGGAGAAACATGTATTTTCGCCCAATGAAGGGATGATCATTGAGATGGAGGTGTCGGCGGCCTTCCCCATCAAAGATTTTGTTTTCGGCATAGGAATTTTTAATTCTCAAGGAATATGCTGCTATGGAACGAATACCCACCTTGAAGACTTTGAACCAGTCTTGATTCAAGGAGAGGGAAAGGTGATTTGCAGGATAGAAAAATTGAACCTCATCAACGGCACCTATTATCTCGATGTAGCCACTCACAAGAGGGATGGATATCCCTATGACTACCACCGAAACCTCTACTCATTTTTGGTTTCTTCTTTGTATAAGGATGAGGGTGTCGCTCGTCCCGAACATCACTGGGAATTTTCACCGGAAATAAAAATAAAACCGCCTCAAGATAGAGGCTTAGCGAGGAGCAAAAGGGAGTAAATCTAAATTTTATTATTCCGATAGATATAATAATAAAGAAAAATTTTTTTATTCATCTTAACAAATTTGCTCTTCTTTCCTCTCGCTGGGTTATTCACTTATCGAGATGCTTCTCTTAAAAACCTCTATAAGAGGGGAAAGCTGAGAAGAAGATAAGAACCGAAAAAGTTTAGGCTGAGTCTTAAAAAGAGAAAAGCAAATTCAGTGACTTTTTAGCTTGTTTCTTTTTCTGAAGCACTTCTTGCCCTTAAGACAAGGAAAAGGCCCAGCGCACAGATACCCAGGAGGCTAAAAAGATAAGAAGGCTGGGAGAAAACCCGCACAAGCTCCACTTCGGCAAAGGCAAGGGTGGCGAAGAAAATGCCCACAATAGCCTCCCCAGCAATAAGACCCGAAGCAAGGAGCGTCCCGATATTATTCATGCTTTCCTTTTTCTTTTCTTCGACTCTTTTAGATTCCATCATCTTTTCAAGCAGAGCCTTGAAAGTACCGCCCAGAAATATGGCGAAGGAAGTGTCAATCGGCAGGTACATACCCACAGCAATGAGCATGGGGCTGCGCACTTGCATCAGAATGAAACCCAACCCCATGAAGATTCCGGTCAGGATGAGGATCCATTCTGTTCTCCGCTCGAAAATTCCCTTAGCCACGGCTGCCATCAGACTGGCTTGAGGGGCAGGAATTTTTTCACCCCCGAAACCAGCGTTGGTTTTCAGGATTTCGTTCTGCTCTTCTGGTCTCATCACCTTGATTTCTTCAAGACTGTAGGTTCCGGCTCGAATTTTCTGCACTCCGCCTTCGTAAACAAGCTCGGTTATCCCCGCCCTTTCGAGCTCCACCATCTTTGTGGCCACTGTCTGTTTTATATTCCCCAGGTGGAGGACCGAAAGAACAAAAAACATGATCAGAGCGGCTGTCGTCACGCCAAAAATATCCCCAAGTTGCATTCTCCAGGGGGTGCAGCCGAGCAAATGGCCGGCTTTAAGGTCCTGCATCATCTCGCCGGCTACAGAGACTGAAACACAGGTGAAGGCGGCCACAACGAGAACAGCCGAGATGCCGCTCCCTCCCTTTAGGCCAAGGAGAACCATGATGAAGGCGACAATGATCAGTACGGAAACAGTCAGTCCACTGGTGGGGTTACTGCTGACGCCTATGATTCCCACGAGGTATCCTGAGACAGCAGCGAAAACAAAACCCAGAAGAAGCATCAGGAGGACAGCCACAAGAGAAGCAGGGATATTTTGAGCGAAGCGATTGAAGATGAAAAATACAAGCACTGCAATTGTTATTGCCGCAGCGAAAGCCCATTTCAGATTAATGTCGCGGTCAGTTCGGGGAAGAGTCTCCATTCTACTTTTTCCCCGTTCGGAAAGCAGGGAGAGCGAGCGCGAGATTCCCTCAGCCAGATTTTTTCTCATCTTGAAAAGAGTATAAAAGGCGCTTATGAGCATGCCTCCAATGGCAATGTAACGCACATAGTCTCGCCAGACTCTGGTTATTTCTGCCATCCAGTCACTTATTCCAGAGAGGTTATGATAATTTAGGAAAAAGGCCAGCGTCGGCGCCAGAAGCCCCCAAGCTATCACTCCTCCACTAAAATTTATTGAGGCCAACTTAGGGCCAATGATAAACCCAACACCGAGGAAAGCAGGGCTAGCCTCAGGGCCACGGAAAAGGAGTGAGGCTTTTCCTACAGAGAGAAGACGCTGCCATTTGAGGGCAATAACCTTGAATTCAGTCAGGCAGGTGAAAAGCGCGCCAAGCCCCATTCCTGTCAAAAGATGGCGTGTGCCCTTTGCTCCCTTCTGGCCAGCCTTATGAATTTCGGCAGCCGCTATCGATTCGGGGAAGGGAAGTTCAACGTCACTAATCAGAATTCTTCGAGTGATGGTGACGAACATGATTCCCAGCACGCCGCCCAGAATTAGAATTAGAGTGGCGATTAGATAGTGTTCGAATTTATAAAAGGGAAGCCATATCCCGGTGATGAAGAAAGCAGGGAGGGTGAAGATCGCCCCAGAGGCCACATTCCCGCCAATAGACCCCAGAGTTCGGGCGCAGTTTTCTTCAAGAATTGTTCCTTTTAAGGCTTTGATTATAGCCATACCCACTACAGCCGTAGTATAGGTTGCCGCTATTGTCATCCCTGCCTTAAGCCCTAAATAAGCGTTGGCTGCACCCATGAAAGCAGCCATGATAAGGCCCAAGAGCACTGCCCGCAAAGTAAACTCTTTGGGCTCACTCTCTGCCGGCACTAAAGGTTTAAAAGAATTTCCCTCCATCCGAAAAACTCCTTTCCCGAGAGATCAAGAAGAAGCACGGAAATCTTAGCTGAAGAATTCCTTTTAGACAAGTGTGGAAGAGCATGATGTTCATCTTCGGCAACTCGAATCAAGAGATCCCCAGTCCCTCAGTCAGAAAGATTGTGGCATACCCGCTTATCCATAATTTGCTCTTAGTTTCTGGAGAGCGAAGTGGTCTTACCTTTGATTCAAATGGAAAAACTATGTTGTAAGGGAAAACATAACTTTTTGGAAATTTGGACCCCAAGACCCAGCAAGTCCTTATATCTTTCATCCAAGATAAGCTAAAGATTAGGCTTAAAAAAATCCTCACAATTTAAAATATAAGGGGGGCCTAAGCCGTCATTTTTAATCTAAAGCAAGAAGGAAGTGGCGGATTTTGGGATTCTCTTTTTGTTTGGAATAAAAAATTCATAGCTATAAACAGCCAGGCATTAGATTCTTAAAGCCTAATTGAATCGAAATTTCTGAGATTATATTACTTAAAAATTCTCATTTTTTGAATCTTGACAAGAAAATTTCTTGTAAATTGTTGAGGCCTGGAGACATAAAAATAATTTAGATAAATAGGGCTTCACAAAAATAGGTTATAATTTCAGATTAGGCAAGAGGGTCTTGATGAAACGGATTTTATCATGAAAGCCCAAGCGGTGAGCTGCCAGAGCTATCAAGAGAAAAGAAATATGTACGAGTGTGCAATGGTTCTC
>CAYSCS010000009.1:0-34993 GCA_964429695.1 uncultured Eubacteriales bacterium | reverse complement strand
AAAGCCAAAAATATAAAAAAATGTAGGCTTTGCCGAATTGAGAGCATTTAAGAGAGGGGATAGAATTCGAAGCGATTTGATTGATGGACAGGATAAATAATTTTCATTGCCTTACAGGTGACTCTAACCTATCTGAAAGAGCACAGTGCTAAGGGTTGGATTTTTACTTAGCGAAAGGATTAAAGCAGGCTTCAGAAAGGGATTTTACTTTTCACCAAGATGACTCAGTTTTCCCTTCGCTTCTTCGTCTCAAGGCTAACATCCATGCTGCAGATGAGCCGTGGAAATGAATAATTGGATAAGTCTTACTGCGATTTCCTGTTTACTTTAAAGAAAAGTGAAGGATAAAAATAAAAAGCTAAATCTTTTTATAGAATTTTGCGTATAATAAAAGAACGGGATTGTAGAATTTGATTTACACCTTGATGATAAATTAACTAAAGATCGATTGATAATCATAGGGCTTGTTTCAAAGTTACATGATGGCATTTGACAAAGGCAAAAAAGAAAGGCTAGAAGCTTATAATTCAACCAACATCAAAAAAAGGAGGAATGAATGGCGACTAAGAAGTATTTATTAAGAGCTTTTATTCTTTTATTTATCTGTATTCCTCTGCTTGCTCTAAATTTCCAAGGGAGACTTGCTCAGGAAGAAAAACTTCCCCTTGTAAAGCCTTTTACTCTTAAAGGTTTTGAAGATAAGGGAGTATTCCATATCTATCAAAACGAAGAGCCTCTCGTGGAAATTAACTTCGAATGGCTTGAGGACGGAACCTATAAGGAAGAGGCTGTGTTGAGTATGGCAGGCCAGAAAGCAACTTACGGGACAGAAATCGAAACAGATGAAGGGGGATACTGGATAAAAATCATCCAGAAGTCACCCCTTGGTGTCATGGAATTCAAAAGAGAAGGAAACACTGTGACTCGCACTTTCAAGGAGAAGACTGTAACTATTGAGATTAAAGAGGGGACCGTGCTTTTCGGGAATTTATCTCCTGCTCTAATCAGCCAATCTGTTAGAGCCTATGACTTGAATAAAGGGGGAAGACAGACTTTTCCTGTCTTTATCATCCCCGGCGCCATGGAGGAAGCATCCTTGGAATTCAAAGAAGAGGAAGAAAGGAGTATTCAAGGAAAAGATGTAAAATTTAAGAAATATATCTATTATCTTCCTGGAGTAGACATAGCTCTCTGGCTGGATGAAGATGGACGGCTCTACCTTGCTGATATACCGGAGCAAAAGGCAGCCTATGTTCGTGAAGGATATGAGATATTACTTCACAAGCCTATCACTGACCCGCTTCTTTCTAGACCCGTATACGAAATCATCGAGGAGAGGAATATAGGAGTTCCCATGCGCGATGGGATAAAGCTTGCCACAGATATTTACCGTCCCAAAGCGGAAGGTAGATTTCCAGTGATTCTTACCCGAACGCCTTACAAGAAAGAAATGGCTGAGCTCCAGGCAAAATATTATGCAAGACGAGGATATGTTTTTGCCGTCCAGGATTGTCGGGGAAGGTTTTCCTCGCCTGGGATTTGGGAACCATTTGTTAACGAGCCTCAGGATGGTTACGATACAATAGAATGGCTTGCAGTTCAACCCTGGTCCAATGGAAAGGTAGGAATGATTGGTGGCTCTTATGTTGGGTGGGTTCAATGGTGGGCAGCGAGAGAGCGTCCTCCACATCTTGTGACCATCGTGCCCAATGTGTCACCACCAGACCCCTTCTACAACATACCCTATGAATATGGGGTTTTTTTCATCCTCGGAGCAATCTGGTGGGCTGACATTTTAGAGACAAATGCCACTGCCGATATTTCAGGGGCAGCCATAAGCACCATCAGTGAAAAAAAATACAAGCAGCTTCTCACCTCCCTACCTGTCATCGAGCTTGATAAGAAGGTTCTCGGCAAGGAAAACCCCTACTGGCGAAAATGGATTGAACATCCTACAAACGATGAATACTGGGAGAGGGCAAATTTCCTCGAGTACCTGAAGGAAGTCAGGATTCCAGTCTTCCATCAATCGGGATGGTTTGACGGAGATGGGATTGGTTCCAAGCTAAACTACCTTGCCATGCGCTCACACGGTCATCCCTATCAAAAGCTAATCCTTGGACCTTGGGGTCATACAGATACAGCCATGAGGATGATGGGGGATATCGACTTCGGGCCCAATGCCATCGTGGATTTACAGAGAGATTACCTGCGTTGGTTTGATTACTGGTTAAAGGGAATAGAAAACGGGATAACCAAGGAACCTCTGGTGAGTATCTTTGTCATGGGAAAGAACATCTGGCTCCATGATGATGTTTATCCTCTTTCCTTCACTCAGCATCAGAAATGGTATTTTCACAGCAAAGGTCAGGCAAACACCTCTAAAGGAGACGGCTGGTTGAGCCCTGAACCATCCGGACCTCAAGAACCTCCTGACACATATATCTATGATCCAGGGGACCCAACACCGAGTCCAGATTTTTATGAGGAAACAGAGGAAGAGGAGAAAAAGGTAAAGTCATTGGAGGAGAAGAAAAAGGAGGCTGAAGAGTATCATGAGAAGGTCACTCAGAGCCGCCAAGACATCCTTGTATACCAGAGCAAACCCTTGGAGAAAACCCTCACTTTCGCAGGCCCAGTTTCGGCTGTCCTCTATGCCTCGAGCACGGCTCGGGATACAGATTGGTTCATGCGCCTCGTGTGGGTCACGAAAGAAGGAAAGACTTATCGTTTAGCCGAAGGCAAAATTAGAGCACGTTTTCGCAACTCGACGAAAAAAGAAGAGTTATTGGAGCCAGGGAAAGTTTACGAATATAAACTCGACCTCTGGCAAACAGGGATTTCCATTCCCGAAGGAGACTCATTGAGAGTTGAGGTTGCTTCTGCCTCATTTCCTCTTTTCTCTCGAAACCTCAACACTGGGGGACACAACGAAAAAGAAACTGAATTTGTAAAAGCACAACAGACCATCTTTCACAATGCCAAATACCCCTCTCATGTGCTTCTGCCCGTGATTCCTGAAGATAAATTAAAATAAGATGATTAAAATTAGATGAGGAATAAGAAATAAAAATTGATTAAGTGAATTTCTTCTTCGAGCTCTAATCTTTAAAATCAACCTCGAAGAGGAGGATTTGTGATGTCAATAGGCTTTGATGCCCATTCTGATATCCTCAATGATATTCACCCCAGGAGAATTCTTGGAGAGAGGGAAGTTCTCGAGAAGTTCTGGATCCCGAGGATGAGAAAAGGAGGGATTGCAGTAAGAGTGGTTGCTATTTACAGTGACATTCAGTATCTTCCAGAACTGGCATTGAGGAGAGGGCTTGACCTTGTTGCTACGCTTTATGAAGAAATAGAAGAATCATCAAGTGCAACGCTCTGCACGAGTTTCGAAGAAATTAAACGGGCAATTGAGAAGGGCAAAATCGGATTCATTCTGGGGATGGAAGGGGCAGAGCCTCTCGGTGCAGATATCCAGCTACTTACCATTTTTTACAAATTAGGATTGAGGGTGTTTGGGTTTACCCATGCCTTGCGGACATATCTGGCTGATGGCTCATTTCTTTCTCCCCGAAGGAGAGGTAAGGAAGGTGGTTTGACTGATGTGGGAGTAGGGTTTCTGGAGAAGGCGCAGGAGCTTGGGATCGTCATCGATGTCTCTCATCTTAATGACCCAGGATTTTTAGATGTGATGGAATTTTCAAAGGGGCCGGTCATCGCTTCTCATTCCAATTGTCGAGCTCTTTTCGACCACCCCCGAAACCTGAGCGATGAACAGATAAGAGCGATTGCAGAGAGGGGAGGAGTAATTGGAGTGAATGCTTGTGGAGCTTTCGTAAGACCCCCGACTCTTGAAAGACTGGTCGACCACATTGACCACATCGTTAAAGTGGGGGGTGTGGAGCACGCTGGACTTGGGCCTGATTTTGCCGATTACCTTCTCCAATACATGACGGAAAAGGAAAGAGCAAGAATTCCTGTGGAATGGATAAAGCCTGTTGAAGGATGCTGTGGCGATGAGGAGTTTTTTAGGATTGCAGATGAACTCAAAAGGAGAGGATATAAATCAAGAGAGATTGACCTCATTATGGGTGAGAACTTTCTCCGCGTTTTTGAAGAGATATTATAGATGAAGTGCTGAAGCCGTCTTGCGCTTCCAAATCCCCTTGTCCTCAAACCTTCTCCATCGTCTTTCTTTTCATCCTGAACAACCAGAGTGCCTCCAATATAAGGGGACACCTCTCCGTGGGGCTTAAAAGCTTTCCTTCATATAATAAGCTCTCGCTCTTGTAAAATTCATAGGAATCAGGGAATAAATACAATAATTTCTGGAGACGCTCCCTTCATTCGATTAAGAGTTCAAGAAGCTTTAAAGGAGGGGACTCTTCTTTTTTGAGTAATAACTTCTGCCAAGCTTTAGAATCTTAAGCTCTGATTCCGCGTAGCTGGGTATCGACACGGAGCGAATAAATCTTGTTTTTTCTCTTAGCCTAAGTGAGGGTTTCACTTGACAGGATAAGGAAAAGAAGTATAATCACCTTCTCGGATGAGTAAAAAAGATAAGTTTTTAAAGAAAGCAACAAGTTTCTCTCGAAAATTCTGGCTTCACAAAAATAATAATAACTGGACGGTTTGAACCGTCCAGTAATACCTCATCCTAACCCTTATTTCCCCTAAAGAAAGCCCAACGGGAGGTGAAGCATGGATGTAAATTTGATGATTCCCAGAGATTACTTTCCGGTTCTTAATCCGGGAGAAACAGAAAAAGCCATTAAATTGATTAAGGATTTCTTCGAGAGAAACCTGGCCAAAGCCTTGAATTTAAGGAGGGTGACGGCGCCACTTTTTGTCAGGGCAGAGAGCGGTATAAATGACGACCTCACCGGAGTTGAAAGACCAATTTCTTTCAAGATAAAAAACATGAACAACATGGGAGCTGAAATTGTTCAATCTCTGGCAAAATGGAAGAGATTGGCCCTTGCAACTCTAAAGATTGGTCATGGAGAGGGTATTTATACTGACATGAATGCCATTCGTCCGGATGAGCGCTTGGATAATCTTCACTCTCTTTATGTAGACCAATGGGACTGGGAGAGGGTGATTTCAGAGGAAGAAAGGACTCTTGATTTCCTTCAGGAGACCGTGCGCAAAATATACGAGGTAATTCGCAAGACAGAATATTTTATTTATGCTCATTATCCTCAAATTAAACCTGTTCTTCCCGATGAAATAACTTTCATCCACTCTCTCGAGCTTGAAAGGAAATATCCTGATCTTACTCCCTCTGAAAGGGAGGATGCCATTTGCAGGGAAAAAGGCGCGGTTTTCATCATCGGGATAGGGGCTCCCTTGCAGAGCGGTATTCCTCACGATGGGAGGGCACCTGACTATGATGACTGGACGACCCCAACAGAGAAAGGCCCCGGACTTAATGGTGATATAATTGTCTGGTACTCTTTGCTTGATAAGGCTTTTGAACTTTCCTCGATGGGAATACGTGTAGACCCGGAAACTCTTGAGCGGCAACTCGAACTTACAGGCACTGTTGAGAGGAAAAAGCTCTTCTTTCATCAGAAATTGCTCAACGGTGAGCTTCCTCTTTCAATGGGAGGAGGTATCGGGCAGAGCAGGCTATGTATGTTTTACTTGAAGAAGGCTCATATAGGGGAGGTTCAGGCGAGCCTTTGGCCAGAAGAGATGATTCTCGAATGCCAAAGGAATAATATCTTTCTCCTCTAAAATGAAGTTTGGTTCTTCTTCAGATTAGGTGGTGAAAACACGGGTAGTAAAAGGAGAACTTAAGACAAATCGTAGTCCATAAAAGAGACATCCCTCATTCTCAACCTAATTTTTCGGCCCTATTTTCCATGTTTGTCTCGATCATATCTTTCATTTCCCGCTTGAAGTTCAATATCTTTTGCCTTTCAAACGGAGATGAACCTTATTTTCATTTTTTCTTCAATTTAGAAAGAAAGACAATGATGAAGAGGGCCTTTTTTTAGGGGAATAGAGTTGAGAGATCAAACCTTTATAGAAAGGTGAAATTGGTTAAATTTTTTCTGATGCCCTATGCTTGAGATGCGAAATTTAGAAAAGTTAATCTTTTTCTCACCGAATCTTATTTAAGATTATTTCCTTACAATAAAATCGCATGCCTTCTTTTTTATTGTGGGTAAAAAAGGGAAAAAAGATAAAAAGAGATATTTTTAGGAAGTTAAGAATGGTTTATTCTGATGAGGGTCATCATGGAGGATGCAAGAAATCCTCATTATCATGTTTTCTCTGCGACATCTCAACTAATTCTCTGGATTTACCCACAAAAAGTCCAACGCAGACTAAAATCTTAATTTAATCCCGATTATTTTTACTTTATTCCCCGATGGCACAGCCATTCAGGAGGCTTGAGACACCAGCTTCCATTCTACCCCTATCAGGGTCAATCTTGATTCCTATCCAGTAGCCAAGCCCTGTTCGTTTCTCTGATTGGGAAGAAACAACGAGAAGCTCTTGTCCTTTTGCTCTAACCCCATTCACCAATTCCTCAGAAAAACTTCCTTCTTCAATCATCTGTTTTCGTAAATCTTCCCAATAGGGGCTGAGAAAATTCGTCGTATCCACGGCTTTTTTAGGATCCATCTCGAAATCAAGAATATTAAACAGATTCTGCAGAGTTGTGGAATGCAACCCTGACCCGATACAACTGGAAGCAAGGAAAGGCTTCCCACCTTTGAGAACTATGAGGGGGTTAGTTGGATCAGGTAGATAAACACCAGGGCCGACTTTCTGGATTAATTGCTGCTGGAAGCAGGCAGAATCAGGGATAGAAATACCATCGACAAAAATTCCGGTCGTTCCCCATCTTGTGGTGTTTATGGAATGGCAGATCGAAGCTACATTTCCCCACCTATCCACAGCAACGACTGCATCTGAGTGTTTTTCACTTCCGCTATAAATTTCGGCAAAAATTGCCTCAAGGGCCTTTGCCCATTCTCTTTTCTGCATCTTTTCCCAGAGGAGTGCTGCCGTTTGTTTCTTTGCCCTCGACTGGGGAGAGAAGTCTATTTCAGGAAAGTGAGACTTGAACAATTCCTGGGGGAAGAAGGTGAAGAAGATTCCAGCTCGCGAAATCTGGATGAGCCAATAGAGTGAATCCACTGAGGATGTATAATGGCCCATGCTCTTTAAATCAGAAACCTCGAGGAGGTTCAAGGCTTCGATTATATCCAGGCCTCCTGTACTTGGAAACCCGAGAGCATAGACATCAAAACCTCTGTAGTCTGTATGGAGGGGTTCGCTCCAGATTACCCTGTAATCTTCGAGATCTTTAAGGGTCATCTTCCCCCCTTCTTTCTGCACTGCATTGACAAATTTTTGAGCCCATTCTCCTCTATACATGTAATTAGCTCCTTGAGAAGCAACTTTTCTTAGAGTATCGGCAAGCTGAGGCTGCCTGAAGAGATCGCCTTCTTTATAGAGTTCTCCATTTTCCTTGGTAAAAATTGATTTTGTCTCAGGAAGCCTGGTAAGGACATCGCTGCGTTGAGGAATCATGTTTCCCAGCAGAGGATAGATGATAAATCCTTTCTCTGCGAAATAGATTGCGGGTTCGAAGATTTTAGCAAAAGGAAGCCTTCCGAATCGCTTATGTGCCTCTTCCACGCCTGCCATGAACCCAGGGACGAGTGCCGTTCTTCCACTCGGCGTTCCACTAACAGGAATAGTAAGGGGTTCTTTTTCTTCCTTTACCGTGTAATAGCCTGCATGCATGGAATATACCTTTCCTGTCTCGGCTTCGTAATAAACCATAGTCAGGATTCCTGCATAACTCACCCAGCATCCTGCAGCTAGACTTATCTGGGCCAAAGCCGTTGTCAGAGCCGCATCAATCGCACTCCCTCCTTGTTTCAAGGCTTCAAAGCCCGCCCTGATTGCAGGTGCACCCGTTGTGCCTGCAATCATGCACTTAATGCCTGATGCTAGGGGATGAGGACGATCAATGTTCTTGTTGAGCTCAAGGTAATTCTCAAGCTCTCCCTTCGGCCAGGCCTCAGGAGAAAGATTAACCTCAGCCGGTCCTTTCTTACATTGCCATTCAGAAAAGAGCAGACAAAATAAGAAAATAAGAGTGAATGAAAAAAAACGTTTCATTAAGTATTCCTCCTTTCAGGAATTTCCCTCCCTCAATAAATTTTTTTCTCTCCTAGGTTCTCTTCTTTATCAGTAAATCTTTTCTTGCAAAGGAGATGCTCTGTAAAATATCTTTTGAGTGCTTCAATCCAGTATCTCTGGCTTGCACCCTCAGGATGATGGTCTTCATCTGGGAGCACAAGAAAGTCAAACGGCTTATTGGCACGAATTAAGGCTTCGGCCATCTTGATTGAGGCAGAAAAAGGAGCATTCACATCACAAGTGCTGTGGATGATGAAAAGCTTCCCCTTCAGTCTTTCTACCAAATTTAAGTTTGAGCTATATTCATATGCCGCTCTGTTTTTTTGAGGCAATCCCATATAAGGTTCTATTGCAGCTGCGGGGTGGTCGAAGTGGTCATACACAGGATTTATGGCCACACCGACATGATAGACCTCCGGTGCCAATAACATTGCCCTCATGGTCATGTATCCACCCCATGAACCTCCGAAGATACCTACTCTTTTCAAATCTAGGTAAGGACGTGCGGCTGAGAGCTGTTTGAGCGCGGTCACATGGTCAGGGATTTCATGTCTCCCGAAATTCTTGTAGACCACATCCTGAAATGCCTTTCCCCTCTCTGGAGTCCCGCGGCCATCGACGACAAAGGTAATGAACCCAAGCTGAGCAAGTGCCTGAGGTAAGATTGAACGGGGGTCAGCAAAGGTTCGAGGTACCCAGGTGGTTTGAGGGCCGTTATAGATATAGTCAATTACCGGGTATTTTTTTTGAGGGTCAAAGTCATGGGGCTTAAAAAGAACTCCATAAAGGTCAGTGATCCCATCATCTGCTTTGACTATGAATTCTTCAGGAGGAACCCACTTCAAATCTTTAATTACAGAATCTATGTTTGCTTTAGAGAGAATCTGAACCAAGCTTCCCTCGGCTTTTTTAAGTTCCACGACTGGCTCTCTTGCCATGTCTGAATGAGTGTCAATGAAGAATTCATTCGAGGGAGAAAATTGAGTCTGATGTTGCCCTCGACCTTCAGTGAGACGTCTTAATCCCTTCCCCTCAAAGTCCACGCAATAAAGATGTGTGTCGTAGATTCTTGATTCTGCATGGGCTGTGAAAAAGACTTTATTTTCTTTCTCATCCACAGCGATTATTTCTAAAACGGGAAAACTTCCGTTTGTCAACCTTTTGATAAGATTCCCTTCGATGTCATATAGATAGATGTGTGCCCAGCCATCTTTTTCTGAAATCCAGAGGAATTTCTGTTTGTCTTTCAAGAATTTTATCTTTTCGAAAGGAGGTTTGTCGATTCCGAAGACAAATGTTTTCTGCATTTCGGTGAAAATAATCCTTGATTTTCCTGTTTCTGAATCTGCTAACATTAAATCCACTCTGTGGTGAGTTCTATCTGTGCGGCCAAAGAATATTTCAGAACCTGAATTTGACCAATTGATGAAGGTGTAATAATGGTCGGACTCCTCGCCAGTTTCAAGCTTCGTCTTTTTTTTCGAGAGTATATCCACCACAAAGAGCTCGAACTGAGGAATGGGTCCCCCAGCCTTTGAGTAAGGCGCCCACTCAACTTCTTCTGTGGTTTTCAACCAGTGGATGATAGGAAGACGAAGAACCTTGCGGGTATCAACTTTCATTGCTGCAACTTTAAGACTTTGTGGCGACCATTTTGCTCCGGAGATGCTCCATTCGGAGTCCTTCACCCCATCTTCTGTGAGGGGCTCTATTCTTCCATCATATGTGGAACGAAGGTAAAGATTATTCTTGGAAACACCAAGATACCATTTTTCATCAGGGGAAAGAATTTCCCATTCATCTGGTTCGCCGGCGTAAAAACCCTTACGAACAAGACGTGCTGTGGAGCGTTCCTTTTCCTTTGCTGCTAAAGGGGGGACTTCGGAAATCTTATAACTCTCAAGATAGCAAATGAACTCTCTTTCCTCAAGAAAGAATTTCACTGCTTTTTCGCCATCGAGGAAGCTAAAATCTTTAAAGGGTATTCCTTGATAAGGAGGTTCATATCCGAGAGAGCATCTTAATGCTTCGCGGAGACGTTTGTTATCAAATAAGGGTATTTTCGACTTCTTTTGAGGGTCTACTTTGTAAATGACCGTTTCTGCCGGGTCTCCTTCTGCGTACCAGAAGCTTGACCCATCAGCCATCCAGTGGGGTTCAACTTTACCGCCCTTGATGAACCGGGAAAACTCCAGATACTTGTAAAACAATGCTTCCCTCTCGCCAACTTTACCCTCATTTTCCTGAGAAGAGAGGGCAAGAAATCCAGCCGAACTTATTAAAAAGATTAAGGTTAATATTTTTTTTAAACTTTTCATTTTTTCTCTCTTTTTTTGTACTTCCCATCTCGATTTAGTTGTCACTCGCCATTAGCAGGGATTAACTCTTCCATTCTTCAGGCAAAATCTTGCTATCTTTCCTGGAGCTCAATCAAAACCCCATCAGGATCGCTGAGAACCGCTATTCTCCATTTAGTAGGGGAGAGAACTCTCTTTAGCTTATCTTCAGAGACATCCGCTACTGTCTTGAGCTTCTGTTCGTACATCACTGGAGGAACTATGAGTTCACCACCTACTTCTTTTCTAAACTTCTCGAAAGAGGCAATTGCTTCATCCATATTATCTACTCTGAACCCCACATGGACTACACCTGCTTTTTCTGTCATCACTTCTATTAAACCTTTGGAGCTTGAGCGTTTCTTTGTTTCCCTTTTCTTTTTTGACTGGATAAGCTCAATCATATCTGTTCCCTTATAAAGGTAGGCATTTAGGGGAGTCCGTTTGAGAACCCTGAGATTGAAGATTTTTGTGTAAAAATTGATTGAATTATCGAGGTTACTCACTGTTATTCCCACATGCTCATAAACCATCTCTTTGCTCCTTGATGGTGATTAAAATTCTTACATCTCAATTCGTAAGCTAAAGAAAATTTTAAATTCTTTTCTTCTTACTATAACCCTCCTGCCATACCTGCTCGCCTTGGATCAGTGCTTGCATTGAGGAGTCCGGTCTTCTCGTCACGCCAGCAAATCTGAAATGAGCCCATATGATAATCATAAAGAGGAAGAGGCTTTATCCTTATCCCCAGCCGAGCCAGTCCTGCGACGACTTTTTCAGGAATCCTGCTTTCAATCTCAAGCACATAATCATCTCTAAGGGAAAGCATTCTTGGTGCATCTGAGGCTTCGTAGGGGTCCATTTTAAAATCGAGGATGTTTAATAGAACCTGGGGAACTGTAACATGGACATTGCCTGGAGTCCCGAGAGCAAGATATGGTTTACCTTCTTTGAGAACGATTGTGTTCCCGATGACAGACCTTACTCTTCCTCCTCCAACAAGCCATCCAGAGATTGAAGACCTCATGTCGAACTGAGCGTGACTTCCTACCATGGGGACTCCTCCTATTACTAGACCGGGGATACCACTCCCCTGAAGGGTGTTCATCATCTGCACCCAATTGCCTTCCTTATCTACGATACTCAATTCACAACTCCCGAACGGAGGTTGTTTTCCCCCTTCTCCAGCAGTCGGGAGTCCTGCTGCAGCAAGGGCGGGGTTACCTGAAATGAGGCGGACATGCTCGGTTAGGTCAATCTTTGGCGTGCTTTTTTTCAACACAGAAGCCACCATCCGGTGATGTTCATCTGAAAGCCATTCTTCATAGGGTATGTTGAAAATCTTGGGATCATGGAGTAGCCCGAGCTCCCATTCTGCCCAGCGCAGGGCATGAGCTAAGAAATAAAGAGTTTCTGCTGAGTTCGTGTAATGACCCATGGAGCTGAGGTCAAAATTCGAGAGGATACCAAGCACAATGGCACAGAAGAGTCCCTGGCGCTCGGGAGGGCTGAGCTGGAGAATTTCATACCCTCTGTGCTTGAAGCGAATTGGTTCTCCCCAGCGTGGCGGGATTTCTTTGAGATGCTTAAGGTTTATCGGCCAGCCAAGTTCATTGGCTTTTTTTACAAATTCTCTTGCCCACTCTCCTTCTGTGAAATATCCTGGCCCTTCCTCAGCAGTTTTGCGCAATGTTTTCGCTAGCTCTTCATTCTTGAAAAATTCACCCACTTGAGGAGTAAATCCTTGGGGCGTGAAAAATTTGCGTCCCGAGGGAAAATATGTGTTAGAGGCGAGTTCCCACTCAAGTACCCCGAATTCAAAAGAATGCATAGGATGCCCTTCCTCTGCCCAGCGAATTGCGTCCTGACACAAATGTGACCAAGGTTTAGTGGCAAAGCGTCTGTGCATTTCTCCAAGGCCGGGCATGAAACCGGGTATGCAGGCCATTGGCCCTGCTCCCATGGCAAAACCACCAAGATTGGGGGGAAAGGTTCTGAAAGGAGGGAGCCCTTGAACTAGTGTACCTTGGCTGTTAAGCTCATAAGATTTGCCAGTCTTAGCCTCCCAGTAGAGAAAGGTAACCGTTCCGGCGTGATTTGTCATGTGAGGTTCGACTACTGCCTGGACAAGACTCCCTGCAATTGCGGCGTCCACCGCATTCCCTCCTTCTTTCATCACCTTGAGCATGGTTTCTGTGACTATGGGATGGGAACTGCTGCAGACCGCCTTCTTCCCCCTGACTACAGGCTTTGGCCCCTGTTTGGGGAGGGATTCTAGGGTGGATGAAATGATTTTTTCTTTTATTTCTTTTTCCCTTTTCAAACGATAAAACCCTGCCCCTCCACCTACAAGGGCAGCCTTGTGAATAAATTCGCGTCTTCTCATCATCTCCTCCTCTAATTTATTATTTCTATAGAAATAGTAATAATATTTTTCTTAGTTAAATTTCTTAACTTTATTTTTTCCCTATGAGCTGAGGTTTTTTTCATCTTTTATAATTTAAACCTTTTTTCTTCTAATTCAGTCCAATAGGAACCACAGCTTAGGCTCGTTTCTCCTTAGCAAAGCTTTGATCTAAAGGGGAGAGCCTATGAGGAAGCATCTTTTCCCAGTCAAGCTAAAATTTATTTCCTTGCTTCAATTCAAATTTTTTCATTAACATTAAAACTAAATCTTGGAAATAAATTGATCGCTATTGAGTTGCTAATCAAAGAAAAAATTTTTTGATGGAGGGGGTTGAGTTCTTCCTTCTGAGTTTTGATAAGGGATAAAGAAAGGGCCATTATTTTTATTTTCAAATTCTTATTGCTGGGATACATCTGGATTTTAAGGATTGGCTAACTCTTTCATGATTTTTAAAAGAAGCTGAAAGGAATATTAGGCTGAAATTATTTTTTTTAATCACTTTTCTAATTGAAGAGGGAAGGTCTCAGTATCGTGCCAAAATGAGGCCTTCCCTCCCTAAACCATAAAAACTAGAATGAATATCTGATGCTGATTTTCAACACACGTGGGGAACTCAAACCCGTTATCTCATTGAGGTATCTTCTGTTGGGGATGAAGACTCCTGGAACTCCATAATACATGTCGCCTGCATAATCAGAATTGTAATCGAAATATCCACTATTAAGGGCATTAAAGATATCGAGAAAGAGACCAAGGCTTCCTGGACCTAGGCGGAAAGATTTTTCCACCCTCAAATCAAGATTATCACGGGAAGGTCGTCTATAGGTTCCTGGAGGATTGGTAGCAATGACTGTGGCTGAAGAAGCCCAGGGAGCAAGACCATAGACTCTGACATTCCTGTTATAGGGGAGCCCTGAATAATGAGTGAAATAGAAACTAAAGTTTATTCCATAGGGTACCATGTAAGTTCCCGCCAGTTTGATCACAAGAGGACGATCAAGGTCCAGCCTTCCATATCTGTTGACTTGATAATTGGGGTCCATGAAGACTTCTGTGCCATAGTAAGAGGCAAGATACGACTGACCAATGTTTCCTGTTGACTTGCTTAGCACCACAGAACCAAAGAGCTGCCATTTATGGGAGAGTTTCTTGTTGATGATGAGTTCTACTCCTTCATATTTTCTTTCGGCAAGAGGTTTTCCATTTTTTCCGTCGATGTTCGTCAACCATCCCACAGGAGCATTCCCGCTTCCCACATAGACAGGGAAAGAGATATCATCTGAGGTACCAAAGATGCCATCAGGCCCTGGCTCTCGCATTGTATCCTGAGTGTAGATTGTTCCCTCAATCCTGTTGTACATCTCGATTATGTCCCTTGACCATTTCTTTATGTAATTCAACCCGAGCGAAAAATTGGGGAAAATTTCTCTCTCTACTCCTACCGTTACCTCGTGAGCATAAGTTGGTCTTATATTCTTGTCATAGAAAGTATCTACGTCAGGCAGGCCTGTCACAGGGTCTTCAATTCGCCCGTATTGATAGCCGGCGATGAAGAAATCAGCAAGATCAGGCCAGTTATTACGATTTAAGTCATACCAGTAAAAAAGCATCCCGTGCCAGTAGTTAGGATTTATCAAACCTGAGATTTGCCCAGAGAATGGTTCGTAGTACTTGCTATAGCTTGCTTTAAGAGAAGTCTTACCATCTCCAAAGGGGTCATAGGTTAGCCCCAGGCGAGGAGAGAAAGTGCTCCAGTTGACAACCCCTGGTATTTTTTCATACTCCTTGGGGCCGAAGTACTGAGGTTGATAGGGAATCAGCCACAACACCATTCCATTCTGAATGATGTTGTGCCAGAAGGGATTACCTGTGTTTTTCTGAGCCGGAATGGTCGGGCGATAATAATCCCATCTTATGCCAGCGTTGATTGTGAGTTTCTTGGTCACTGTGAAAGAATCCTGAAGGTAAGCGCTCCAGCGATAAATATAATCATTTTCCTGGGAGTCGCCTTCTTTTGAACCTATAGCCAGGGGGAACAACATGCCGAATGGTAATCCCAATGCAGTCAACATGTATCTGTAGTTTGCTGTATAGACCGAATATACGCTTGGCTCATAAGGAAACCAATGCTCAAGCTTGCATTTAGCCAGCTCAAACTCAAACCCAAGCTTGAATTCGTGGCTCCCGCCAATGAGGTTATCGGCGAAACGAGTCAAACTTCCCAGGAATTCGAGCCTTTCCCGATCATAATTTTGATTACAAACGGGTGCTCCATAAGTAAACCCACTTATTAGGTCAACATGCTGAACTCCAAACATCATTCCAGGTAAATTAGGGCCCAGCTTTTCTTCTGAAGGAAACCGGATTGGATACCAGGAATCAAGGTAGCCTACCCGAAGGTCGAAAAATGTGTTTTGGTTTATGATTCCGTTCCAGACTGCATAGAGTGTGGATGTCCCCAATCCAGGAAGTTCAGGGACAGCCTCTGGCAGGGTATAGGGCGAGACATACCCAGCGTGATAGAGCGCCTTTCCTCCTGAGCGATACCAGTTGAGGGTGAGTCGGTGATTAGGGTGGAGCTGGGAGGTCAACTTTCCCTGGAAGTTCCAGTTTGTGGTTTCCTGGTCGAGGGGAGTGCGCTTAACCGGGTCATTAAAACCAGTATAGTTTAGAGTGGCATCAAAGTAGCGGAAGGCAGCAAAGAACCAAAGACGGTCTTTAAGAATGGGCCCGCCGAGATTTAAAGAAAGGTCAAGGTCAGAAACTGTCTTTGTGGGCGTGATGAGCGGTTCCCCAGTTGGACCTTTGGGTGCGATTGCAGAGAAGGTTCTTATCTGATCCTCGTTGAAATTCTTATCAACCATGTCTTTGCTCGTGTAGTAGACCTGTGCTAACCCGCTTAGATTGTTTCCTCCGGATTTAGTGACCACATTCACATAGCTTCCATGTGCCTGTCCTACTTCAGCAGGATGAGCCGTTAGTTCCACTTCAACTTCCTCGAACGTATCGAAGTTCACTGGAACGAGGAGACCTCCTACCAAGGGATCTTCGACAAGGAAACCATCGAAGGCATGGGAATTTCCCCTAACTGAGGAACCGTGGCTGGAGAATCTAGAAGTTGAGTAGGCTCCGACGTCTGAAATCACTCCTGGAGCGGTGTTAACCAGAGCATTGACATTCCTTCCTATGGGAATGTTCTGGATAAGGTCAGCAGTGTAATTGACAGAAACTTTTGAAGAAGTGGTATCCACCACAGGCGCCTCTGCGGTTACCGTGACCTCCTCCTCAAGAGCTGCAGGCTCGAGTTTTATCTCCACAGAGCTCGTCTTTCCCACGTGGACATCTATACCCTCGAGAGTTACTGCCTTAAACCCGGGCATCTCCGCTGTTAGTCTATATGTTCCTGGAGGGAGGGCAGGAAATCTGAAATTTCCTGCTTCACTCGTGACATAGGTCAATGAGCCAAGGAGAGTTGCTCCTGAGACAGTTACCGTGGCACCAGGAAGCGGGGCCCCTTCTTGGTCAATCACGGTTCCTCTTATAGAGCCTGTCTGTCTCTGAGCAAGAGAAAAAGAAAAGAGACATAGAATGAGAAGAGAAAGGGCTGAAGATTTGAAAAACCTTTTACTCAATTTTTCACCTCCAATCTTGTTCAATGTTTTATTCAATATATGTAAATCCCCTAAAAAATTTTTCTAATTGTCCACTTCTCCTTTTCCCGAATTCAAGCCTTCAAGCCTAAGAATCATATTTGCCTATAAATCTATAGAAAGTTTCTCTAAATGTCTTGTAAAATTTGGCTAAAAATTTGTATAAATATGCTATTTTGAGCCTTTTTGATACATAATTTAAAAATCTGAAAAAAATCTTTCCATGATGAATAGTTGTCTTTTTTGAGCTTCAAATCTTTTTTGAGCTTCAAATGATAAATTAGTGATAATCTCTTTAAATTTTCCGCTTAGTTTCACTCCTATTTTTTAGGACTTAATTAATAACTAATATTAACAAACTATTCATATCATATTTAATTGTTTTTGCTTTGAATAAAGAAGATGCAAAAAACTTTGATTTTTTTTAGAGAAAAGAACTTATCTTTTCCCTCAAATCTAAAGTTGATTTTCACTAAGCTTATGAATTATTCTAATTACTATTCAGGTGGCGATTCTTCATGGATATAATCCAAAGGGTTAAACAAGAAAACGGAATAGTGGGCAGAGACCATGAAATAGCTCTTTCGCTTGCCATCCTCAATTCGGGTCATAATCTTCTTCTTGAAGGACCAGTGGGTGTAGGAAAGACAACAGTTGCCCTTGTCATCTGTAAGATACTGGGAAGAAAGGTGATTAGGATCGATGCAGATGACCGCTACACAGAGAGCAAGCTTACGGGATGGTTCGATCCTCCATTAGTCTTAAAGAAAGGTTATGCACCCGAGAGCTTTTGCGAAGGTCCTCTGGTTAAAGCCATGAGAGAGGGTTCCATTCTTTTTATCAACGAGCTGAATCGCATGCCTGAGGCTGTGCAAAATGTTTTACTTCCCGCCTTGGATGAGAAGTTTATAATAATTCCTCACCTGGGAGAAATTAAAGCCTCCCCCAAGTTTCAGGTTATCGCCACCCAGAATCCAGCCGAATACATTGCAACCTCTCATCTTTCTGAGGCTCTCCGGGATCGTTTCGAACATGTAATCCTCGATTATCAACCTGAGGAAGAGGAGATAGCCATAGTGAAAAAGGAAACAGAATGTGAAGATCTAAACCTAATCCGGGAGGCGGTGAGGATTATGAGGCTAACCCGGAATCATCCGAAAGTAAAAAAAGGTGCTTCAATAAGAGCTGCAATCTCTATGGTAAACATTGCTCATAAAATGGGAGGAGGAGAAGCATTGGCTCAAGCTGCACGAACTTCATTGCCCACAAGAATTGAACTCAGAGATGAATTTGAGACATCCCTAAATGATTTAATTGAAGAATTGCTTGAAAGAGAAAAAAAAAAACTAATTTCACCCTTAATTCCGCTTTCAAAAACAAATCTTAAACAAAAAGTTATTCTCGAACCGGAAGAGGAAGGGCATTACCTTGTCTCCCTTGATGAGTTGAAAAAAAGCCTTGCGGCTCGATATAGGGTTCCCCTTGCTCAGATTGATGGGTGGTTTATCGCTCAAAGAATTTCTGAAGGAGAAAATATTTTTCAAGAAAACAAACTCAGGAAATCTGCTCTTAGAATGGCAGTAAAAGAGGTGATGCGTCGTGCCTGGAAGCTCGTAGGACCAGTTAGGCCTCCAAAACAGAAAATATTAGGTCTTTTTGAAGAACCCTATCGAGGAGAAGTTAACCTTGATCAAACTTTAGAGAAAATAATAGGCAAGAAACTTCCCTCTCGGGATGATTTGGTAATAGAGAGAAGGGAGGAAAGGCGTCATCAGCTTGTTTTAATTATGGATACTTCTCTTTCCATGGGTGGCAAGAATTTAGCCATTGCAGCTTTAGCTGCTGCATCGTTGGCTTTAAAACTTCATCCAGGAGACTTTGCAGTTATTGTTTTTGGGAGTAGTGCCAGGGCTCTCTGGCATCTAAATGAAGAAAACTCTCCAGAAGAGCTAGTCTCTGACATATTGATTCAGCCTGCTCGAGGTTTCACCAACATAGAGGCAGGGCTTGAAACAGGGCTAAGAGAAATCCATAGCACCCATTTTCCGTGGCGTTCGGCTCTTCTGATCACAGACGGAGTTTATACGGTGGGTCGTGACCCCTGTCACTTGGCGGAAAAATTTCCTCGATTATTTGTCCTCCTCACCGAGGACTATAAGATGAATGAAGACCTGTGTTATAAGCTGGCGAGAAAGGGTCGAGGGGACCTCTTCAGGATTAAAGGATACGAAGACCTGCCTCATAAGATTCTGAAGATTGCCACCCTTATTTTGAGATAGACAAGAAGGGAGGATTAGCTTTCATCCAAGAAGCCCGTTTCGAGTGCGAAGCGCTTATTTTTAAGGAAAGCGAATAGAGTTCTTCTGAAAAAGTAGGGTCTTTAAAAAGAAATACCTGAACCTGTTTAATTCAGGAATAAAGCCGAAAATACCCAATAAATGGCTATTTATATTATTTGGTTCCTCTCCAGATTAGTTGATAAAAATGTTAATCTTTGAACGAGTAATTGGAAGGTATCATTGAGGAAACCGCGGGAATAAGAGCTACCATATAAGCTTAAGAATGATAGATAGATTCTTTTAGAATCGTTTTAATCTTATCCCTCAAGATTACAGAGAAAATACAAAGAAAATATGTATTTCTTTTTTTCGATAAGAGTTATTTCTATAATTTCTATATAAGTAATAATTTTGATAATAATTTAAAAATTTCTTCCTCAGGGCTTTTCTAAGAAAGCCAGAAGATTCAGTCTTATTAATGTAGAATTTAAGAGAGACTGCTTAATGAGTAAAGGTCATTTCTTTTTCCCATTTGTGAATAAAGTTTTGTTCGTCTCTTTGAATTTGTTTTAGACCCAAATTTTAATCAAAGATAAATTAATCGTTACCCTTTGCTCCAATAAATTTAAAGATCGCCATTTTTTAGGAGTAAATTTAACTTTAAAATTACCTTTGGCAGAGGGCTTCGATATCTTCTATTTCTCTTGGAGGCCCAGGGAGGAGCTCGCAACCATCTTCGGTAATCAGGACCCCATCTTCGATACGAATCCCTATTCCTTCTTCTGGAATGCTCAAAAAGGGTTCGATGACGATGACTACTCCTGGTTCAAACGGAAGGTCAAAATCACCGTTGGAGTCATGGATATTCAACCCGACAGGGTGGCCGCACAACCCGTAGCCATAAGTTTCAAGACCATGCTTCTTGAAATGTTCATATACTGCTTTGTGGGCTTTCAAGGCTGTGGAGCCGGGCTTCATCGTGCGGATTGCTTCCTTTTGAGCTTCAAGTACTATTGAATAGAGCTCCCTCTGTCTTGGAGTAAATTTTCCATTTGCAGGGAAGGTGCGCGTTATATCTGAAGAATAGCCTTTATAAGAAACACCGGCATCGATTAAGACAAGTTCGCCATCTTGGATGATGCGGTTATTCTCCATATAATGAGCGATGGTTGCCTTTGGTCCAGAGGCAACGATGATGCTTGCAGCCATGTTATCCAGAGAATCAGAAACTTCTTTGCGGAAGATGCTCAGGTCAGCAGGGTTAGCCTTCAGCCGGAGTTCGTATTCAAAAATAGCCTGGCCCATAGATTCATTTACTCCTGGTTTCAAAGTCTTCATAATCTTTTTAAAAATTTGGGTATGAATCTCAAAGGCTTTTTTCAGACAATCAATCTCAAAAGGCTCTTTGACCCTTCTCATCTCATGGATCAGGGGTGCCACATTTTTCAAATCCAGCCAGAAAAAGCGTTCTCTTATCTTATTGACCAAAATCATGTCTCTAGAAAGAGGTTGAGAAAGAGAGATAAAGGGCTTATTGATCCAGAGGACCTCTTCATTCCTCAAAACTTCTTGAAGGGTTTCATCCAGTCGAGATAGCCCATAGACTCTCTCGGTACCTGTTTTTTTCTGAATAAGATCGATAGATGAACGCTCCCCGTCGATCCTCATTTCCCACGGAGTTTGCTCTTCGACAAAGAGTATTTCTCTTACTCTACAGCCTCTTCCCACCTCAGGGGTATTGTGAGTCTCTCTGCGTTCTACAATCATTCCTTTAGGAGCAAGAAGGAGTACAGCATTGCGCGATGTAATACCTGTCAGGTATTCAAGGTTTTTATCCCACAAGGAAGGATTATGTTCTGAACCAGCGGCTGATTGGATGAGTACGATGCCATTTTTAACCTTCTCCATCAATCTCTCCCGCCTCATTCGGTAGAGGTCTGCCTCATCTTCTCCGAAGGTGAATCCGCTCCTCAGGAAAATCAGGCTAAGGCATAAAATTAGTAGCCTGAATGAAAGAGTGTATCCTTTAGATTTTTTTGAATCTTGCATGAAAACCTCCTTTTTATGTTATTCTTATTCTATCTCTTATTCGCTCTTTGAATCTCACTTTTACCTCAGAAAAGCCTCTCTCTAAGCAAGAATCAATGCTTATTGTCCCCATAGCAGGCAAGTTCCATAACAGTATTTAAAAGTTGGATGATTAAAATACCATTTAAATTTCATCGCTTAAGGGACACAAAATTATTTTGGGGAATAGAGGCAAAAATCTCGAATCTCTTCTAAAAAAATCATCCTCTAAAGGCAAAGACTTTAATCTCAGTGTATTTCTTCCTCTAAGCTTTCCTGAGTTATTTCTCATTGTGCCTAAAGAATGATTAAATCCCTTTCTGATTCCGTGAGTCTTCTTGCTCCTTTTTCAGTCACCACAACCGTATCTTCGATTCGCACTCCGAATTTATCAGGAATGTAAACTCCTGGCTCGATAGTAAATACCATTCCGCTCTCCAGCAAGGAAGAATTACCTCCCCACACTGAAGGAGGTTCATGGACTTCGAGACCGAGCCCATGACCTGTCCTTGTCTTAAAATACTCTCCCATTCCTGCCTCTTCGATTACTTTCCGGGCTGCTGAGTCGATTTCCGAGACTCTTCTCCCCGGCTTTACCCTCTCCACTGCTTCAGCCTGAGCCTTGCGCACAACTTCAAAAGCCTTCCAGTATTCCTTCTTGGGTTCACTCAGGCAGAGCTGACGAGTAATGTCAGAGAAATAGCCTCCTGAGGAGACTGCTATGTCGAGGAGAACAGGTTCTCCTTTCTTTACAGTAGTTTTATCCGGCATATGGTGAGGAGAGGCACTATTTGGGGTAGCCTGAACAAGGACATAGTCGAGTGTGTCTGCTCCTTCTTCAAGCAAAAGACCCTTAAGCCTCGCCTCTACCTCCTTTTCTGTTACACCCGGCCTTATAAATTCGCCTACTCTGCTTATTGCCTTCTCGATGAGAGCCGATGTCCTCCTTATTGCCTCAATTTCATTTTTATCTTTTATCTTTCGAAGCTCAATCAGTATGTCGCTCGCCAGCTGAGTAGACTTTTCTCCAAGATGGGGTTCGAGTGCCTTCAAATAGATGAAGGGCATGGTATCATCTAAAGCCAGTCTTTCTGCTTTCTTTCCCTTAATCTTCTCCCAGGCCTGCTTGACTGCTTCAGAGGGGCCTTCCTGATCTGTCCAGGAATAAACATGTTCGAGCCCGGTTCTTTCCAGAAACTCATTTCGGTCAAAATCAGGGACAACTGAGCATGTCTCTTCTCTTGAGATGAAGAGAAAAGTGGGCCTTTCTACAGCAATAGGTGCAAAGGAAATGAGGTAACGCCAGTTTGCTGAGGGCCAGAGAATAACTAGGTCCACGCTCTTCCTTTGCATGAGAGCCTGGAGCTTTTTAATCGAAGCGTATTGTTTCATGAAAATCTCCTCTCTTTTTAAAAAATGGATAAGATAAAAAAGGTTTTTTATCCATTAGAATCTTTCTCAAAAAGGTTTCTATTATAAATGGCAGCTGCTTTTAAATAAAGGATGAAAGACAAATCTTGAGTAATGAGCTTCAAGACCAAACTCAAGACCCTGATTTGAACAGAATAAGCATCATCAGTACTTAAAAGAAACTTTGAAATCTTTCTCTTAGATTTTCCAGAAAAAGAAGGAGGAAGGAAAAGGATAGGGATTTTACATTCAAGGAGAATTTACTTAACCATTTCTTTATCTAGAGCCAAATTCTACATATTAAAAAGGACATACTTTTAAGTTTATTTAAGAGTGAATTTTCAATTCTTTGCAGAAAAGAGAGAATAAGCATCTTTTGCTAATGACGGGTTTTTTATTTTTTGAGTCTTTAAAGCGCCTCTCTTCTCTTCAGTTAAAAGTTATTTTAGCTGTCCTTAATTCGGAAATGACTGGATATGATAGTCAGGCGGTTCAGTACCGTGGAGGTGGCGCACAAAGTAATCCCAGACGCGGCGGATGGTATGGGCCTTTCTTAAATTATGAGCACAATTAGGAATGTAGAGCATATCGAAGTTCTTATCCGCCCTAATCAGGGCATCCACAAGCTGAAGGGTTGAACCGGGGAGGACATTCTCGTCAAGCTCGCCCATCATGAGGAGAAGCTTTCCCTTGAGTTTATTCACCTGTTGCCGCCCATCTGCGTTTATATAGTTTTGAGGTACTTCGGTTGGGGTGGGACGAATCTCTGTGCCATCGCTGTAGCGAGGTCGACCGTGGAATGCAGTCCAGTGATAGTCGAGATACATGTTGTGCATAGAACCAGGGCCTGCACCTGAAACCCCTACCTTGAAGAAGTCAGGAAATTCGAGCATCGCCCGGAAAACAGTCCAGCCACCGAATGAGCCACCATGAATGCCAACTCGGGAGAGGTCCATGTTAGGAAACCGCTTGGCGAGTTGCCTTATGGCTACAATGTGGTCATCGAGCATCATAGTGTGGAGTTTACCATAAGAAGAATGGAGGAATTCTTTTGACCGGTAGGTTGTCCCTCGAGCATCCACCACGACAGAGAAAAAACCGAGCTCTGTGAGGCAGGAAGGGGGAACAAGCCCGGGGGGACCTGTAAGAGCCTGGGAAAAGTTTCGGGGGACTACAGCGGTGAGAGGACTGGCATATTGAGAATCTATGACAGGGTATTTTTTCGCAGGGTCAAGGTTTCGGGGTTTGTAGAGAAGACCGTAAAGGTCAGTCGCACCATCAGCAGCTTTGACCATAAATTCCTCTGGGTTTTGCCATCCTGCGTGGTAGAGTTCTGAAGCATCTGTCTTTTCCACTACCGCTACCAGTGAGCCATCTTTAACCAAACGAATTACAGTTTCTGGAGGCTGATCGACCTTAGAATAATTATAGACCACATAATTACCACTGGGAGAGACAACATCATAACCGAGGGCGCCCGTTAGGGAGAGAATGTCATTCCAGGGACTAGTGATCATATGGTCTGCTTTCTCAGGAGAAAGGAGGGTAAGGTCTGAACCATCGAAATTTACCCGGTAAAGATAACGATAGTAGGGATTACCTTCTTCACGTCCGCCTCCTGTAAAGAATACCTGCCTTTTTTTCTCATCGACATAAACGATGTCCCAGACAAGCCATTCTCCTTTGGTGATTTGATTTTTCAATTTACCTGTTTTCCCGTCATAGAGATAGAGATGTCCCCAGCCATCGCGTTGGGAAAACCAGATGACTTCTTCACAATCTCCCACCACTCTTACATTGGGAGGGCTGTATGAAGTAGAATTAAGGTCAGTTCGGGGAAGAAGGTTCTCCTCAATCACCGTGCGAACCTTTCCTGAAATGAGGTCTATATCAAAAAAATAGGCCGATTCCATGTTGTCACCGAAGGCAACGGCATAGAGGTGATTACAATCAGAACTGAACCAGGTCTTGCGAATGGCAAGAAGGTCCTGCTGGATGACCAGAAGCTTATCATAGGGAAGCTTAAGACGGCGGTATGTTCCTCTTATGATATCGAATACAAACCATTCAATCGTTGCTGGCTTTTCACCCAGAAGGGGAACTCGGATAAGATGAACCTTAGGACGGAAGGTTCCATCCTGGGGAGAACTTTCAATAAAAGGATATTCCGCCACATGGCGCTGGTCGACACGAGTGACAATGGCTTTAGTGGAGTCTGGTGACCAGTAAGATTCCAGGGGAGGCTGCGGTTCGGCGGAGCGTTGGCGAGGAATGAATGAGGCTTTCCATCCATCATAAATTATGCCGTAACCAAAGTGTGGTTGTCCGTCTTCTGTTAGGGCTTTTTCTTTTCCACTCGACATCTCACGTAGCCAGAGGTTCCCTTCACGGGTGAATAGGCCCCATTTTCCATTAGGAGAGACGATCACTCCAGCGGGAACTGGTTCTAATTTTTGTTTGCTGCATCTTAAGGGCCTGAAATTACAAGTGTATTTTTCTCCTTCAAGGGTAAAAGTGATTCCTTTTCGTTCTAGAGCATATTCAAAACTCTGAAAAGGAAGGTCGTTGCTTTTAATCTCTTTGCCTAAAACCTCGGAGAGGGCCCTAGCAACAGCTTCATGGTCAAAGGCTGGTTGCTTTTTTCCTGTAGAGGCATCACACAATAGAAATTCTGCTCCTTCCTTTGTTTGTCTCCTGTACCAGAATTCATCAGAATCTCCAGTCCAGTGCGGTATGGTAAAGAGGTTCTTTACTTTGGAGAGGACGCTGGGAATCAACCATTTTTCAGCCCTAGCATAGTCTTCAGCGCTTAGTTTAATACCTTGAAGGGTGCGCTCTGTTTTTCCACGACATGCAAATAAATAGAATAAACAAAATACAATCGTAAGACTGAATAAGCATGCCCAATGACGCCAAAGTCGGTTGACCATTTAAAACCTCCTTGAGGAATATAGAAATTTTGCTGACTCTCTTTATGTCCTTGATTTCTCTTCTTTCCTAAAACGAGGTTAAATTCAGAAAGATGAATCTTAGCTTCAAATCGAAGCTTCACCCTCTTATTTCCTCCTATCCCCGCCTCACCATGAAGTGAATTTCTATCATAGGCAAAGGATTGAGTCAATTTTTAAGAGCCTTGGAAATATCCTTATTTTCATGATGTTCAAGACCGCACCAAGTTATTTTTTGCCATTTTTTATGTTTTCTTCACAAGCAGCAGAAACACTCTATTTTGAGCCAATATCGTAAATTTCACTTAATAGACACTTCGAAAAACAATTCTAATCTCCAAAGATTGTTTACCAGCTAAAGAAGATCTCAAATGGTTGTTTAATCGCTCTATCCAAGTTTGGAAGATTCTTTGTGAGGGAGAAGAAGGCTTCGGAGGGAAGAGAGAGGAAGGGAATCTTTCCTGTATTTGCTAAGAAAACAAGAATCATAATATACTTTACTCAAATTTAATGAAGGTGGAGGTTTTATGTTTCATAAAAAATCAGGTCTCAAAATATTTTTAATTTCATCCTCTCTCCTCTTTCTCGTTTTTTCATGTACAAGGAGAGTCGTACCTAATGACCTGCTTATCAAGAATGTGAAGATTGTGGATGGCACGGGGAAGCCCTCTTATAAGGGGAGTATAGCCATCAAAGGTGAAAAGATTGTGAAAGTGGGGAAGTTCAAGGGAAGAGGGGAAATAGAAATTGATGGTTCGGGACTGTATGCCTGTCCAGGATTCATCGATCCCCATAATCATTCTGACTTCAGCATCATTCAATATCCTCTTGCAGAGAACCTCATCATGCAGGGAATAACGACTGTTTTGGCTGGAAACTGTGGCTCATCTCCTGCACCCCAGAAAGGTCTGCCATTTAGAGACTTCCTTTCAAGGGTAGAGGAAAAGGGAATCTCTTTGAACCTTGCGCTTCTTGCAGGACATAACACGATTAGGGTGGCAGTCATGGGAGAAGATTTTAAAAGAAGGGCAACTCCTAAAGAAATTGAAGAGATGAAGGCTCTTCTTGAGGAGGCGATGGGAAGCGGTGCTTTCGGTCTTTCTTCTTTCTTTGACCCGAGTCCTGGGGAGTATGCCTCATTGGATGAAATCGTGGAGCTTGCGAAAGTTGCTGCTAAATACAAGGGAATTTATGTCCCTCATACCCGGCACATCCAGAGTCAGATGCCGTCTTCAGATCCTGAGGAATATGGATACGGGATTTTTCATGGAGATATTCAAGATGTGTGGGTTGGCCGCTATCGAGGTTATAAAGAAGCCATAGAGATAAGCCGAAGGGCTGAGATTCCCCTCCACATTGCCCATTTCTGCACTGCTTTTAAGAATCCGATGCCTCATCCTAATTATCTCGATGAAGCTGGGGCAAGGGCAACTCTCGAGGAAATAATTGACAAAGCCAGAGAAGAAGGGCTGAGCATAACTTTTGATGTCATTGCTTGTTCCTCAACCATTTCTGCCCCTCGGCCAATCTGGGCTGATTTTTATAAAGGAAGAAATCTGCATCTCGAATGGGTTAATAATCTCGAGTTTAGTGAATTTGTGGAAAAACTGAAATCAAGGGAATTCAGGGATAAAATAAGGGAGGTTTATGATTCTAACAGGTTGAAACTGGGAATGATTCACACCAAGGAAGACCCTTACTGGATGGATTGCTTCCAGATAACCTCTTGTGAGAATAAAGAATATGAAGGGAAAATATTAGGAGACTTGGCTAGAGAAAGAGGGATAGACCCTCTCGAGCTAATCTTTGATCTCATAGTTGAAGACCCCAAGGCGACCTGGGTTCAGTTTCTTGATAGGAGAGATCCTCCTGGAGCAATGCCACCTCTTCTTAAGCATCCCTGTGCCATGCCTTCAACAGACGTCACTGCCTTCCCTGCAGAATTAAGCCCAGGGCAGTGGAATCCGTATTCTGATTATGGATCGCTTCCTGCTCCTACCGCCTACGGTCTTTTCCCCCATTATATTGGCACTTACGTTAGAGAACTCGGTGTTCTCTCTATAGAAGAGGCAGTGAAGAAAGCTACCTCTTTTGTCGCCGAGAAGTTTGGCTTCGAGAGTCGAGGCGTGCTTAAACCTGGAGCCTATGCCGACATTGTCATCTTCAACCTTGGAACAATAAAGATGTCGGGTGACTTCTTGAAGCCTAACACACCTCCAGAGGGAATAGAGTATGTGCTTGTCAATGGTAAAATTGTGTATAAGGAGAAGAGACATACGGGTCTCAAGCCAGGTAAAGTGCTTAGACACTCAACTTGAAATTCCTCCCTCAACATAATTTTAAATTTATAAATAATAGATATTTTTTAATAATTATTTTAAATTAATAATAATTATAATTAAAAATTAGCTCTTCAAATTTTTTAAACTCTGTACCTAAATCCATGAAGGAGGGCGCATTCTTCAAATATATTAAATTAAGGATGAAAAAAATTTGATCTTAAGATTTTTCTGGGAAACTTTATCCTAAGTTATACCTAGCGGCTAACTTTTTCTCCTTCCTTCTCGATATAATTTTAATTCGGCTCATTTCGAACCTAAGAAGCTTCAAAGCATCTTAGACAAGATACTATTTCATTGCTGATACAAATACTTAATGCGTCACATTTCACACCTATTAACTGGAGTTATTCTTTTCCGATTCACTTTTTTAGAAGGTTACCTTAGGAGAAGGAAAAAGTCGTAAAGAAAAGGTATTTGTAGACTTTGTTACGAGTGAGGAGTATTATTTTTCAGGAAATGTCAATTTTTTGAGAAGAAATGAATAAACTAAATTTAAAAAACATAGTTTCAGCAGAAAAGGGTCTAAACAATTTACGAAAATGGGGAGTTAACTTCTTCTTGGCTTGGTTTATTTTCTTCTTTCTTGAAGCTTCTTCTTGTAAGGAAGATTTTTTCCCAAGGAATGAGGAAAGCACAAAATTTACTCCCCAAGAGAGCTTCCAGAAAATGATCCCTTCCTTGATGAAGAAGTGGGCTATCCCTGGAGGCGCTGTGGCACTTGTAAAGGATGAGCGCCTTGTCATGGCCGAGGGATATGGGATGGTTGATATAAAGGAGAAGAAGCCTGTCAGTCCCGAGTCACTTTTCAGGATAGCCAGCCTTTCAAAGCCCATTACTGCTGTCGCTGTGCTCAAACTTCATGAAGCAGGAATGATAAACATAGACGAGAGGGTGTTCGAAATACTCAATGACCTTGTGCCTGGTGAAGGAGTCGAGATTGATTCAAGGATTTATGAGATAAGAGTTCGTGATCTTCTTCAGCATTCTGGAGGCTGGGACTCAACAATCAGCATAGACCCCATGTTCATGTCGAGAGAACTTGCGGAGAAGATGGGAATTCAAGCGCCTGCTTCTCCCCAGGCAATAATCCGCTATATGTTGTCCAGACCTCTTGATTTCGTCTCTGGTTCTCATTACGCATATTCAAATTTTGGGTATTGGCTTCTGGGGCACATAATCGAAAAAGTAACTAATAAAACTTATGAGCATTCTGTAAAAACTCAAATCTTAGAACCCATGGTAATCTCAAGGATGCGCCTTGGTAAAACTTTGCTTGATGAGGCTGGGGAGGATGAAGTCCGCTACTATGACTATCCAGGGGCGCCTTTAGGACAATCTGTTTTTCCTGAAGTTCAAGAATTAGGCCCCAGTCCCTACGGTGGATTCTATCTGGAGGCAATGGATTCCCATGGAGTGGGTTGCTTCTGCCGTAGACCTCATGCGTTTTTTGACAGGTGTAGATGGGCGTCCTTTGAAGCCTGATATTCTCCATCCTTCTACCCTCGAAATCATGTTATCTCGCCCAGAGATGAATTGTTGGAAGAATTCGGAATGGTACTATGCCCTAGGATGGCAGGTGAGACCAGTTGGTGGAGAGGCTAATTGGTGGCATACAGGGTCTCTTCCAGGTTCATCTTCTATCTTAGTTCGCACTCACCATGGCCTCTGTTGGGCAGCTCTTTTTAACTCAAGACCAAAGGAATATTCATCTTTCCTGGAGGAGTTAGATGACGCCCTCTGGAAAGCAGTGAATGATATCACGGAATGGCCTTCATACGATTTATTTGAAAATTATCGATAAGGGAAGTTTTAAAAACTTTCTCTTCACAGAATTTGAATTCTTAAAAACATCAAAGTCTGAATCTAAGAACAGAGGATGGGACTTTAGGGGGTGTTAGAGAAGTTAGAGATAAATTTAGAGATAAATGAAGTTCTTTTGAAATTCTGAAAATTTGGTCTCGAATCTTTAGGCAATTTTGGCACAATGCGGTGATGCTTCCTCTGAAAAACTGTTTATGAAAGCTTGCGAGCTCGGGAGGATGAGCACCAATCTTATTTCAAAGAGTCTTAAAAGTTCCCCCAAAATTTAATTTTTACTTTTAATTTTCTTTATCTAAATGAGATGAAAGAAGTTAGAAGATTATTTGCTTATTTTTGTGAATTCCTGATATTCTGATTGTTGAAATAATTTTTAATATAATATATTTTATTAAAAGTAGGAAAAAATCAAATGGCTAGAAAGGTCGAAGTTTTAAAGCCTCCAGCCACCATAAGCGAAGCCATTTACCAATATCTGAAAAAAGCGATAGTTGAGGGAGAATACAAACCAAATCAGAGGCTCCAGGAAAAAGAAATCGCCAAGCTTTTTAGTGTGAGTCCCACTCCTGTGAGAGAGGCTTTCCTTCGCCTTTCTGCAGAAAAATATTTACAGTTCAATGTCAGAAGAGAAGTCGTAGTTAAGTCAAGAAATTTAGAGGAAGTTAAGGAGCTTCATGAGGTCCTCAGGACTCTCGACAAATTGGCCGTGGTTAAAGCCCTGAAAAACCTAACCAGGAATGATGTTGAAACTTTAAAAAAGATGACTCAAAAACTGGGCGAATATTATAAAAAAAATAACATTCAAAAATACTTAGCCCAAAATTTAAAATTCCACGAGCAAATATGGCAAAAGTGTGGGAATAAATCTCTGTATGAAATCCTCTGCGAGTTGAGCGAAAAGATTGCCATTTATAGAAGGCACAAGGATTTTTCTCCCTTTTCCATTCCCTACTCTATTGATAAATCTTATAGCGACCACCAGAAGAGAATGGAGGCTATAGAAAAAAAGGATGAATGCCGTCTTGAGGAGATAATATCTACCCACTGGGGAGAAGATTTTTTCATAGAGAATAAATAAATTGTTGAAACTCAATGGGAAGGGGGTGATACCTGAGCCTAAAGAGAGCATATGGTTATGATAATTAAAAAATTTTCTGTTAAGGCCATTTAAAAATTTTTTGGAGGTAAAGAAATGAAATTAAGAAATTCAATCGCTTTAATCCTAATGTTTCTAGCTTTTTTTGCCCTGAATAGAGCCCAAATCATCCCCACTGGGAAGCTCACCGGAACCGTTACTGACATTGAAAAAACACCTCTTCCCGGAGTAACCGTAACCATAAGTAGCCCCTCCCTTATCCTTCCCCAAATGACCACCGTTACCAACGAAAAAGGATTGTATAAATTTTTCTCGCTTCCTTCTGGTAAGTACACGGTTAAATTTGAACTGTCCGGATTCAAAACCATAATTAGAGAAGGCATTGTTGTCACAGTTGAACACACCACAACTCTCGATATTTCTATGGAGCAAAGCACCATAGAAGAAACGGTGACAGTTGTGGGTGAATCCCCTGTCGTCGACCTTGAGAAAACACAGACCGGGACAACTTTCACCAAGGATTTAATTGCCAACCTTCCCTTGCCCCGAGACCTTTCATCTATTTTTAACGCTGCACCAGGAATGTTTGCCCGAACTTCTCACGGAAGCGATGCTCGTTCAAACAATTTCGTCGTCGACGGGGTCAAGATGCAGGATCCGGTTACAGGAGACCCTTACCAGACAGTTCCCTGGAATGCAATAGATGAGGTGATTGTGGAAACAAGTAACCAGAAAGCTGAATACGGGACCGTGAAGGGTGCTCTGGTCCATGTAATCACCAAGGCAGGTGGCAATGAATTCAGCGGCGGAGTTAATTTCTATTATAGAAACAAAGAGATGCAATCGGATAACACAAAGGGGACGGAACTCGAAGGCTCTTTTGTCGGTTTTGACTGGCAATTTATTCCAGGATTTTCCCTGGGAGGACCGGTGAGAAAGGATAAAATCTGGTTCTTCACCAGCCTTGATGTGGATAAGTCTCAGTCATTCATCCAGGGATTCCCTGCCCCTGAATATCTAGGTGCTCCCCGTCCTGAGAGTGAGCCCACAAAACAAAATACTTACGCTCCATTTTTGAAATTCACTTGGCAAATAAATCAGAAAAACAGAATAGTTGCTTCTGGTTATTGGAGGAAATTTGAATGGGATCATCGCGATGCAAGCCGCTGGACTGTGCTTGATGCAAATTTCAGGGAGGATAGCGGAGTTACACTGGGCACTGTGCAGTGGACAAACACCGTGACCAATAGCTTTTTCTTCAATCTGAAAGGTTCTTGGTATGCTCTTCATCAGTTCCTCCTGGCTCGAAACGATCTCCCGCCCTATATCGAGCTTGTGGATGGGGTGGTGCGTGGGGGAATCGGTTCAGATTGGTGGTATAAAAGAAGACGTCTCCAGATAAACACCGATGCAACTTATTTTTTGGATGACTGGTACGGAACCCACGAGCTCAAAGCTGGTATTGACTTCGAATACGCCTATGATACTACCGAGTGCTTTTACTATCAGGACCCCCATTTTGAAGGCGTTTTTCCTCAAGGATTTAAAGCCGTAGACATCGAGCTCTGGAACGGGATTCCTCAATGGGCTTGGGTAGGAACGGAATTTGACCAGAGGAATAACTTGATTCAGTGGGGAGCTTTCCTCCAGGATACTTGGTCTCCCATCAAGCGCCTCACGCTTAACCTTGGTCTTCGCTTTGATAAAGCAGAGGGTTCCTATCCTCCTCAAAAAAGCAAAGCTACAGGCGAGCCTGTTATCGAAAAGACGATAAAGGCTATGTCATTTACCATGGTCTCCCCCCGTCTCGGTTTAAGCTTTGACCCCGTGGGAGATGGTAAGACGGTCTTAAGAGCAAGTTACGGAAGGTATTACGCCCCTCTGATCATGATCTTCTATTATTTCAATAATCCAAACCAGCGGACCTCTTTCTGGGCAAGGCTCAATCCTGACTGGAGTGTGGCTTACACTACCCCACCTTGGTCTCCAACACTCAATGAGATTGATAAAGATATCAGCTCTCCCTTTGCCGATGAGATTAACGTTGGAGTTGAGCGCGAACTGTTTGAAGACTTCTCCGTCGCCGCTACCTTCATTGCCAAATGGGAAAAGAACCTCATCGATGATGTGGATATGGCGCATCTGGACATCGAAAAATTCAAGGAGACTGGCGATATGGTCTGGAGCGGATATCACTCTGTTCAGGGGATCGATCCTTTTACTGGGAATACAGTTACTTTTTACGAAATGAACCCAGATTTTGGTGATTTCCGCTTCCTTTATATGAACATCCCTGGAACAACACGAAAATATAGAGGGCTAGAGGTAAAGCTCACCAAGAGGATGTCGCGTAAATGGGCGATGCAGGCGAGCTATGTCTGGTCAAAAGGAGAAGGAATCCTCAACACTTCAAGAGATCAGAGTACTGGATTCAGTGCTTTTTATGATGACCCTAATGTCATGATTAACGCCTACGGCCGCCTTGATTTCCAGAGAGAGCATCTTGTCAAGGTTCAAGGCACCTATGCGGCTCCGTTAGGCATAAATCTCAATGTCTACTATCAATTTGGTTCTGGTGTTCCTTACACAAGAAGAATAAGAACAATCGAAGCAGGACTGGGTTACCTCTATCAGGGTGCAGTGACGATTTTTGCAGAGCCAAGGGGTTCACATAGACTTCCTCACCAGCATCTTTTGGATATTAGGATAGAAAAATATTTTAATATCTGGAGAGGACAACTCGGTTTCCAGCTCGATGTCTACAATGTTTTCAATAACAATAAGGCAACGAGTGTGGGCTCCCTGACTAACTGGGATTGGTTCCAGGATGAGAGGGGTCAGAGAACATACAGTATCATGGGACCGAGGTACTTACAAGTTGGAGCAGTCTTCAGATTCTAATTGTTCGTGAAGTCTAATTGAAAGGATTTGCCGGTGTCTCAGGGTGAGGCACCGGCACTCCTTATTTTAAATCAAAAAGACAGAAAAACGATTTTAAAAACCCAAATATCACCTAAATTTCAAAGAAGAGAGAATTTTTCCTTTTTATCTTGGTCTGTTGAGGATAAAGTAAGGAATGATAGTGCGCTAAATCAAGGCTAAAGATAATTTTTTTGGAGAGGCGAGTTTTTCAATTCCAAATATTTCATTAAATTTGACATAAAATCTGATTCTCTTTAATCTTCTTTATCTTTATGTTTTCCTTGCTTTCTCGCCCAACGGTACATCTCTCTTATTAAAAAGGGATTCATCCCTTTAAAGATGCTGTTACAGCTTGAGAACATATAGCCTCCAGCGCTTGCTCCCTGCCTCAAGCAACGCACGACTTCCTTTCTCACCCTTTCAGGGTCAGAACCAAAAAGAGGATTTATATCTGCGTTTCCCACAAGCACTAGCTCTTTTCCATATTCCTTTTTCACTCGGGCAAGCTCAATTCCAGCCGAAGGCTCAAGTCCATGCACTCCCGAAAACCCAGCCTCAACAGCCATAGGAAGAAAGGGAATAATGTTTCCATCACTGTGCCAGATGAATGGGAAATCGAGTTCTCTGAGGAGAAGGAGGTGATAGGGGAGTCCGAAGGTTCGCCACATCTCAGGAGAAACCATTGTCCCGCTCTTATGGGCGACATCATCACCGAGCACGGCTACATCAATTCCCAGACTAATTGCCCTGCGATAAATGGCAAGGCACCACTCTGTTCTTTTTTCAAGGACCCTGTGGACAAGAGATGGAATTTCTAAGAGACTGATGAAGAAGCGCTCAAACCCCATCGACAAGTAGGAGGCAGTGAAGGGACCGACATGAGAACCAAAGATTAGACAGTGGTCAGGGTATGTGCGCTTTACCTCCTTTATTTTATCTTCATCGAAAAATTCATCCACATAATCGAGGGGAGGACTGAATTTCTTGAGGTCTTGCTCATTCGCCACAAGGCCTCCCACGTAAATTCCCCTGCGCCATACTCTTCCCCATTCATCCACACCATCTCTCCAGGCATTGCTGTGAGGTGGGTTCTGATAGGGGATAAAGATGCAGTCAAGTCCAAGGTTAACATATGTGCTGGGGAGGTCCTTCTCCCCTAATTCTTTGGCCATTTCCTCTTCAATCCAGATTTCAAAAAGAGGAACGCGGTCAATAGGTTCGTGTTTCAAGGTTTTTAAGACTCGCTCCCGGGGCTTCATTGAAAAAAGACCTTATTTTTTCCAATGTGCCATTTACCTTATGAATGGAACCCTTTTTTAGTTTAATAATCTAATGTCCTTTCTTCTCAAGTTTGGACATTAACTTTCTTCCAGGGCATCTCATTTATTCTTTTTATCCCCAGAGATTACGATTTTTCTCAATTCCTTTGCCTTTTCCGGAGCTAATGGTTTGGGAACATGAGTTTCAAGGATCTTCCTCACCCTTTCGTTTGCCCTCCTCCCCAAGTCTTTCCCCCCCTCCTTCTCCCACTTTTCATAAGGGTCTC
>CAYSCS010000008.1:0-23920 GCA_964429695.1 uncultured Eubacteriales bacterium | reverse complement strand
GGGGGGAGCCCGTTGGCAAAAGGGTGAAGGGGTTGACGAGTTTCTTAAAACTCATAAGAGGCTTCACTTGGAATATCTTCCTCTCAGCCCGGATAAATGTTAGGGAACGCATCTTGCGGCAAATTCGTTTTGAAGCTACCTCGAATCGATGGTTTGAAAATTTGGAGACAATCTGGGCTGTAATCAAAAAACTGCACATTCATGGTCTCTAAAGAAATCCCGACGATTATGTAATATAAATTAATGCTTTTATATTAGTAATAAAAAAAGGAAAATAAATGTTTATCTTCTTTTAATTTAAGGAATAAGATTGAGAGGAGTAGAGGAGACTTTATCTTTCATTCTCCAGCTTAAATTACTCCTCTCATTCCCACGGCTTCGGGAAGGATATCTTCCCCTTACTCGTGCAAAGATTAATATTTTTATTAATAACTCATCTTAAGAGGCACCAAAACATCAATTGATTCGAAACTGCGAAAAAATTTTCTTATTCTTGAAAGGAAAATAATTCTGTTTATTGTGTGGCTCTTGGCTTAAAGACATAAAGAAGCACGGCTAAAATAACAAGTAAAACCACACTCCCCCACTGGAAAACTCCCATCCCTTGTTTGCCGAGATGGACGAGGATTACGGAAACTGCTGCCAAGAGGCTGACGATTATGCCGCTGTTTAAAATGGCTATGTTTTTTTCTAAGTCCTTCAGGGCAAATAAGAAAAGAATAGCCCAGCCCAGCGGAAAAACTCCATAGAGCCGCAGAAAGAAGCCCTCAGTTTCAGAGACACCCATAGCTGCCAGGATTTTGCTCGGGGCGAAGGAAAAGAGGACAAACCATAAAATAAAGAGAACAATACCAATCCAGACAATAATTTTGAGACATCTGAGATTTTTTGCCAAGGAATCCCCTCCTTCAAATGGATTTAAATTACTTTTATTTAAGTAAATATCAAAAAATTGCAAATGTCAATAAAATTTTTTTGGTTTTTTACATCATTCTGAAAAAGAGAAGTTTGTATCTTGAAATCTTAATGGCCACATATTTCCCGCTTAAGACCAGATTTAATTTCAATTCAAATTGACACCTCTCATTTTCGAATGATAGAATTTTATTACCTTGAGCAGAAAAAAGGCAATTAATAGAGATGCTCTGGTGATTGATTGTTGAGAGAAGCAAAAGAAGATTCCTCTCCACACAGAAAATTTATCTACCAGAACTTCGTTCAGAAACTCAAGGAGCGAAAAATAATAGAGATTCTTGCAGGCTTCATCGGGGCCGGCTGGCTAATTCTGGAATTTGTCCATTGGATACTCATCGACCATTATCATTTACCTGAAAGGCTACTGGATGTAGCTTTTGTTAGCCTTCTGGGAAGTCTTCTTTTCACATTGATCTGGCGCTGGTTTCGTGGGAAGGAAGAAAAAAGAAGATTCAAACCTGAGCTTTTTCTCCTGCCATGCATCATCGTGATAACTCTATTTCTTGATGTCCTCCTCCTCACCCGCATCGAAACAAAAAAAAGAAAAGAGCTCGCCAGGAACAAATGGAAAAATTCTATTGCAGTTCTCCCCTTTGTTAATATAAGTGGTGAGGAAGAACAGGAATACTTTTGCGATGGAATCACCGAAGAGCTAATCAATGTCTTAAGTCGCATAAAAGATTTAAAGGTTGTCGCACGAACATCAGTTTTTTCTTTCAAGAGGAAAGAACAAGATATAAGAGAAATTGGTAACAGACTTGATGTAGAAACAGTTCTGGAGGGAAGCGTGCGCAAATCAGGAAACAATCTTCGCATTACAGCCCAACTGATCAATGTAGCTGATGGTTATCATCTCTGGTCAGAACGCTATGACAGGCAACTCATAGACATCTTTGCCATCCAGGATGACATTGCCCTCGCTATTGCTGATAGCTTGAAAATAGAACTCCTCGGAGAGGAGAAATTTCGAATAGTAAAGCGGCAGACTGAGAGTCGTGAGGCCTATGATTACTACCTAAGGGGGCGTTTCTCCTGGAATAAAAGAACCCCGGAAGGGATGAGGAAAGCACTAGAATATTTCGACAAAGCGATAGAAATAGACCCTGCTTATGCTGTCACCTACAGCGGAATAGCCGACTGTTACAGTCAGTATGGCTGGTACGATTTTCTTCCTTCATATGAAGCCTATCCTAAAGCAAAGGCTGCAGTCGAAAAGGCATTAGACTTAGATCGAGAGCTACCTGAAGCGTGGACTTCTTTAGCCTTGATTAATGACGATTATGATTGGAGCTTTGAGGAAGCTGAAAGAAATTTTAAAAAAGCAATCGAATTGAACCCCGGCTATTCGACAGCTCATCACTGGTATTCTATGTTTTTAGCTAAACAGGGGAGGCCGGAAGAGGCAATCATGGAAATCCATAAAGCCATAGAAATTGATCCATATTCTCCTATCCTAAGAAATGCCGAAGGCGGCGTCTATTATATCTGTCGCCAGTATGCTTTGTCGATACAAGCTTTCAAAAAAACATTAGAGCTTGATGAAAATAATTCTCTAGCCCATATATTTTTAACCTTGCCTTGCACGGAAAAAGGATTATACGAAGAGGCCATCGCCTGGGGCAAAAAAGGCGTCGATCTCACGGGCGGGAACTATCCTCTGGCTATCAGCTTTCTAGGATACGCCTACGCCAGAGCTGGTCATAAGAAAGAAGCTCAACAAGCTTTAGAGAAGCTTCTTCAACTAAATAAAGATATAAATTGTTCTACTTCTATTCTATCCATAATATACGGAGAACTCGGTGACCTTGAAGAAGCTTTCTATTGGGCAGAAAAAGCTTATCTGGAAAGAGACCACTGGATGTCCTGGCTGAAGGCTATTCCAGCAGCAGACAGTTTGCGTCTTGATCCCAGATTTGCCTCAATCATGAGAAAGATCGGATTGAATTAAAAAGAAACTCTTCAAATGACAGAATACTTCTTTTCTCATGACACAACAGAGCTATGAAAAAAGAAAACTGATTTGGTGGGAAAAAATGTAAACTCACATTCCTTTCTCTGGAAAGGGCTTTCTTAGAAAGGATTGAGGGCAAGATCTTCCAGATATAAAAGAATTTGACTGATAAGAAAAGGCGATTTGATTAGAGAGAAAGTATTTCTTTTGAAGCATACCCTAATCTTGAAAGAAGCAAGATTCATGTCTCTTAATCCCTTCTATGTGCCATCCCTAATTTAAATAAATTCAAGAATTTCTCTTCCATTTTGTGGGGGTTAATCGAAGCATAGTTTGCCTGCTATGAGATACACAATAGTGGGAAGATAGGCAACATGGTTAAACTATAAACCCTTTTCATGGCCGTCTTGATCTTTGAGTTCAGGCCCTCCACTACGCCGTTGTTTATCCGAGTCACATACTTTATTGACAGAAGGTAAGGTAGATGATATGTAATACAAGGTTAGATAATCTTCTTTTCGCATACATTCTAGGTGAGGGAGGTCATGGAAAAGAGGAAATATGAAAATATTATTTTTGAGCTAAAAGAAGGAAGGGCTTATTTAACCATCAATAGACCACCTTTGAACATTCTCAACATAGCCACCATGGAAGAAATAAACGATGCGCTTTCTTCTCTTTCTGAAAAAAATGAAGTAAAGGTGCTGGTCATTTCTGGAGCAGGTGAAAAGGCTTTTTCTGCAGGGGTAGATGTGGCTGATCATACCCAGGATAAAGTTGAGAAAATGATTCAAGTTTTCCATGATATTTTCCGCAACCTTTCAAAACTCGATCAGGTCACTGTCGCCTCAGTGAGAGGACTCTGTCTTGGGGGTGGCTGTGAGATTGCCCTTTTTTGTGACCTTATCATTGCCGCCGAAAACCTCAAGATAGGACAACCTGAAATAAAACTCTCGGTAATTCCACCCATTGCTCTCCTCATCATGCCCCGTCTTATTGGTCTTAAACAAGCCTCGGAGCTTCTCCTTACCGGGAAGACAATTGGAGCAGTGGAGGCAGAACGTATGGGATTGATAAACAGGGTAGTCCCCCTAGATTCTTTCGAACCAGAAGTCGAAAGCTTCATTGAGCCCTTTTTAGAGATGAGCCTCGTGGGGTTAAAATTTTCAAAAAAAGGAATAAAAATTGGCCTTGAGCACACATTCCAAGAGGGCCTAGAAAGGATTGAGACACTCTACCTCAGGGAATTGATGGTCTCAGAAGATGCTCACGAAGGCTTGAAATCTTTTCTTGAAAAAAGAAAGCCTTTGTGGAAAAACAGATAGAGGAGGGAAAAAATGAAAGCCGCTATATTTTACGGGCCAAATCAACCTCTTAGAATTGAAGACGTTGAAATCCCCAAGATAGGACCTGGGGAGCTCCTGGTCAAAATCTCTGCTTGTGGTGTTTGTAATACAGATTTACATTATATTGATCATGGAGTACCCACTTTTAAAAAACCACCCATGATTCTCGGTCATGAACCCTCGGGAATAGTGGAAGAGGTGGGCTCACAAGTAAAAGACTTCAAGGTCGGTGATCGCGTACTCATACCGCCCGTCTTCTCCTGCGGCTATTGCCAAAACTGCCGTCTGGGAAGAGAAAACATCTGCTTCAATATGGTGATGCTCGGAAATCATATCGATGGGGCTTACGCAGAATACACAAAAGTTCCAGCCAAAGACTGTCAGCATCTTCCTGAAGAACTCCCTCTTCAGGAATCGAGCATCATAGCAGATGCCATTTCCACACCCTATCATGCAGTTAAGAACAGGGCTAAGATAAAACCCGGAGATTCAGTGGTTGTCTTCGGATGCGGAGGGGTGGGGATAAATGTCGTTCAGGTCGCGGCTGCTTCAGGAGCCATGGTAATTGCCATCGATATAGTCGAAAAAAAACTCGAGGTTGCCAGAAAGCTTGGAGCCCTGCACACTCTTAACGCCTCAGGGAAAGATGATAAAGAGATCCTCAAGGAAATAAGAAACTTGACAGGCGGCGGAGCAGATATCGCCATCGAAGCGATTGGCAATCCAAAAACCATCGAACTCGCCTCTGCCGCGCTTAAGACAGGAGGAGTTCACTGCCAGGTTGGATACACTCACCACACTGTGCCTCTTAATGCGGCAAGATTGATGTTCAGAGAGCTTGAAATAAAAGGCTCCCTAGGATGTCGTCCTGTGGATTATCCCCACATAATCCAGATGGTAAAAACGGGAAAAATAAAGCTAGAATCCGTTGTCACCCACAAGTTCCCTCTTGAAGAAATTAATGAAGCCTTTGAGCTCCTGAGAAAAGGAGAGTCTCTGAGATCAATAATAGTTATGTAACAAATTAAGCTTCATCTCTGGATTTTTTTCTAAAATTTCAATAAAAAAGGATTTAAACTCTTTGTTTTCCCCCTAAAGTATTTTCAATTACCAATCGCAAGGGAAATTTAAGAGAAAATAAAAAAGTAGGAGCAAAATTAGATCTATCTAATTTTTATTTTTTAAAGAACTTTTATTCCCTTGCCTGAGAGAGCCTCAATATATTTTTTATTCGTACTGTTTTCGAATCTTGAGTCTTCTATTTATATATTCTCTCAAGAATTTAACGGCAATATCAGAACGACGGAAGGTCGGCACACCTCCTTGCTCCAGGCAATCAACCATGGGGTTGAAAATGTCTCCTGCATCGATGTTGACCACAAAAGGCTTATCAGTCTTATGGAAGATTTCAATCAAGCGCATGACGATGCTCTTGGGATGATAAAGATTTTCTTCATGAAATCTACTTGGAGTTAGGGTCTGCATGGAAGGAGTCATAGGAACTGGAGAAACTATGGCGCAATCCACGTTCTCATCCTCAAGCATGACCAAAACAAGGTTTGCAAAAACTTCATCATCGGCAACGGGTGTCGTATCCAGAGGATTATTGACATCCTGAAGCCTAATTATGCCTGATGACTCCATGATGCGCGATATTTTTCTTATCGTCCTTGAGCTCAGCTCTGCAAGGACAAAGGCATTATCATTTTTCAGGTTATCGGCCATGGTGACACACTCAAACCCTGCATTACTTATGAGGGCAATCCTGTTTCCACGAATCGTCTTGTGAGCCAGGAGAGAAAGGCTTTTAACATAATTTTCAAATTCAAAGATGGAATCCGCAACGAGAATCCCAACCTCCTCGAAGATTGACTTTGCCACTCTATAATCACCAGCCACAGAAGCCGTATGGCTTGCTGTGGCGGCCTGTCCTTCGGGAGTTCTACCCGCCTTATAGAGCACAATCATCTTCCCTTCCTGTTTGACTATTTCTCGCGCAGCCTTAGCAAAAGCCAGCCCATCTCCAGGCATGAAACCTTCCATATAGATTCCGAAGACCTTGGCTTGGTCATCATTGCGGAAATAATTCAGATAATCTGAAACCGTGAGGTCAATCTGGTTTCCGATTGAGATAGCATAAAGAGGCTCTATGTTAGGGAGCTTGCTCATCCTCGAAATCATGAAGGCTCCACTCTGACTGATGTAGACTAAGTTTGTCTTCCGAGCTGCGACACGAGGTAGTTTATAGTCGGGCACAAAAGTCGTGTCATAGTGCCCGGGCTGAGAATAAATCCCAAGGCAATTTCCTCCGTTTACGACGGGTGTTAGCCTCCCCTTCTTTAAATTCTCCTCGAGGAGTCGCTTTATCTTCTCTTCAAGGATCTGAGTCCCTTTCTTTTCTCCAATTCCCCCGGCAATGATGATTACAGAGCGAGCCTTTTCCTTCTCCAGAAGCTCTTTCATTACTTCATATATCTGGTCTGCAGAGACGGTGATGACAAAAAGGTCAACTGTCTTGGGTAAATCAGAAATCCTCTCCACACAAGAGCAGCCTTCAATCTCCTTTAACCCGGGCTTTACTACATAAACATTCCATTTATTGAAGCCTTGTTTAAGAATGTTATTCAAGATTATATGCCCGACGTTCATCTTTTCAGAAACCCCTATTATGCCGATGGTGCGTGGCTTCAAGAGATATTCGATATTTTCGAATGGCCTTTTTCTTAGCACTTGATGGTCGGTCGAGAATCGGCACATGCCGTCCAGGGCAATGAGTTTCTTCTCTTTAACCACAAAAGGATTAACCTCGGCCTCCTCGATCACATAACGATGAGAAGGCTCATAAGGAGAGTAGTAAGTCCCTAACTGTTGGAAACGAAAATATGTGTTTAAGAGCTCTTCTCTGGTTATAAGAGCTTCCCTTCCTCTGACTTTCCCTACAAGCTTATCATATACAGCCAGAGGTTCAAGAATACGGAGAATATCCTTTTGAGGAAGCAAATGAGCAGAACTTATGGAAATCGCCTTTCCTTCTCTTATCCTTTCACTCAGATATTCAATCTCCACCCCTCCTACTCCCATGCTTACAATGGGACCAAATTCCCTTGTGTTGCGAATCCCCATGAGGAGCTCTGTACCAAAACCGGTTTTATCATAATCTATCATTTCACAGATCAAGAATCCCCTTATCTCCTCTTCTATTTTTTTTAAAGTAAAATGACTCTTTCTTCTGTACTCAGGAAACTTCTTGACCCATTCCAGATATCTTCGGGGCACATCTTTCAGCATCTCCTCAAAAGTTCGATTTATTTTCTCTTCATCACATTCTACATATCGAATCCCTCTCACATCAGTCTTATGGACGATGATTGGAGCTACAACTTTTATTACCAGGAATCTGTTTTCGAAGATTTTCAGCTGATTGGTTGTTACCTTCTCTCCTTTTCTCACAAAGAGATGACGGGGAGTATTGATGCCTGCCTTCTCGAGCACTTTATAAACCTCATGTTCGAGGAGAAAATTCCTTTTTTCTTTTTCTGCCTTTTCGAAAATTTGGTTTATGCTCTTAAAGTCAATATCCATCTTCTGCTCCTTAAAGATCTCTTTTTCCCAGAAACTGAATCTCTCAGCTTCCTTTTGCTGCTTGCCAGCCACGCTCAAACGCCTTAAGGTTTATCTCGACAAGTTTTTCCCCTCGCGGTCGAAAGAGAAGGGAAATATATTCTTCAATATTCTCTTTCTTCAACATAAGGTAGGGAGAAGCTGCCCCGAGCATCACCATGTTTTGGGCTTTCGTCGAACCCGCCTCTCTCGCCAGCCTTTCTGAGTCTATGAGGAGGGAGCCATTTATTTCTTTAATCTTTTTTAAAACTTCCTCTATCGGAGGATAATCAGGAATGTTGATGAATGGTGAACTGCTCGAAATCAACTTCCCTTGAGGAGAAAGATATTCTAAGTAGCGTAAGGCTTCTAGGGGTTCAACGCTCAAGATTAGGTCTGCTTCACCTCTGGAAATTAAATCACTCCAGATATATCCATCGCTCAAACGAAGATGAGATTGAACCGCTCCACCACGCTGAGCCATTCCATGGACTTCTGCCTGTTTAAAATTCAATCCTTCCTTGAGGGCAGCGTTATCTATGACGAAGGCAATGGAGAGAATTCCCTGCCCTCCAACTCCAGCCAGAATAATATCCTGTTTCATCTTCCTACCTTCCTCTCTTTTTTCTTGCTTCCTGGATGCACTCCCTCATCGCCACAATCACTGAAAGCCCTCTATATTCAATCTCTTCCTTTATGATTTTAGCATTCTTTTCAAGATTTTTTGGGAGGGGTTCAATGACACGGATGTGCTCCTTCTTCACTCCCAATCCTTCTATCATTCTCAACAGCTCCTCTCCGCTGGCAAAGGTAGGTTGTCCTCCAGTCATGGCCACCGTAGAATTATCCAGAATGATGACTGTCATATCTGTGTTGGACTTTGAGGCATCAAGAAGTGGCGTAAGACCTGAATGAGCAAATGTTGAATCTCCAATGACTGCTAATGAAGGATAGATCCCAGCCTCCACTCCACCCTTTGCCATTCCAACACTAGCCCCCATGCAAACGCAGGTATCTATGGCTCTGTAAGGGGGGAAAGCCCCGAGAGTATAACAGCCTATATCACTAAAGACAATGGCTCCGGGGTATGTTTCTAAGGCCTTATTCAAAGCTCTGTAGGTATCAGCATGGGGACATCCTTGGCAGAGCTGTGGGGGTCTTGGTGAGAGCTTGAAATCTGAAATTTTCATTCCTTCTAAAGGTTCCATGTTTAAAGCTTTGCGCACTACATCAGGTGAAAGCTCTCCTGTAAGAGGAAGATGGCCTGTAAGTTTTCCGTTTATTCTCTTTTGAGGTATTCCTAAAAGTCCTCTCACCTTTTTTTCAATATAGGGATATCCTTCTTCCACAACAAGAATCGTATCCACGTGCTGAAATAGCTTAGAGATAAGCGATTCGGGTAGGGGATATGTTGAGATTTTAAGAAGGGAAGGAATGGGTTTCTCCTCCGTATAATTTTCCCGGACATAATTGTAGGCAATTCCCGAGGCTATGATTCCAAGAGAGCTATTATTTTTCAAAAGAAGAAAATTGTGTTTTGATTCTTCCGAAAATTTGATGAAATCTTTCTGTTTTTCAACAAGAATCTTAAATCTCCGTCTCGCGTTTACAGGAAGAAGGGTCCAGTCTTCTGCTTTTCCAAATTTTAAGGCATTTTCACTTCTTGGAGATTGAAGAATGACTTTTGAACGGCTGTGAGAAAGGCGGGTCACCATCCTTAACATCACCGGAATCTCAAATCTTTCAGAAACATCGAAAGCCTCTCTGGTCATTTCGTAAGCTTCCTGATGGTTGGATGGTTCAAAACAGATTATCTGGGCAAAATCGGCAAAATAACGGCTATCCTGTTCATTCTGCGAAGAATGCATACTAGGGTCATCGGCTACGACGACCACAAGCCCACCGTTTGCCCCAGTAAGGGCAGAATTAAGGAAAGGGTCAGCGGCCACATTGAGCCCTACATGTTTCATTGAGACTAAGGCCCTTTTTCCTGCAAAAGAAACTCCAAGGGCTTCCTCATAGGCCACCTTTTCATTCACACACCACAAAGCTTTTATGCTCTTATTTTGATGGGAAGCTTTAATCAGAAACTCCATTATCTCAGAGGCAGGCGTCCCTGGATAGGAATAGGCGCAGGATAACCCAGCATCCAAAGCTCCCTGAGCCACCGCTTCATCACCGAGCAATATTTTTGGATTCATCCTCGAACCTCATCAAATTTGATGAATTTATTCCAAGAGATTTAAATAACTTTTATTTGACTTGGAAGGCTCCCTTTCGAACCTTAATTCAGAGAGAAGCTTTCTACATAATTAATTAAATATAAGAATATATTTATTCTCAAAATTAGTCAAGATAAACAGCTCTCAACCCAAAAGCTACTCCTCTCTTTTTTTATTTCCTGAATTGAGCTTAAAGTAAGAAATGGATAAAACAGAATATTAAAAATCATTTTCCCTATATTTATTTGCCTGGTTCTTCTCCAATCTATTAGTGAAAATATGCAGGAAAAAAAAAGAAAAGAAATAGATTTCCTCTTTTTCTTATCAGCCTTAAATTTAATAAAAACTCAAAAAATATACCCTTCATCCTCTACCATTATCCCAACTCTTACTTCTAAGCTTGCCTCAATGATATCTTTAATTTAGCTGTTCGACTCTAAACATTTTTATCCATCAATCTAGAGACTAAGCTCTGCTATTTACTCAGGTCTTCCTGAAGCCTATTAAATATCTTTACTTCAGAAAGATTTCTTAAAAAAATTTGAATAGAGATCATGTATGTATCGTGAGACTTCAAAAATGAATTGAAATCAAAAAAAAATTTTCTTTATAATAGCCACATTGACACTTATAGACTCCTTCATAAAGGAAGGTAAATGAAGAAATACAAAATCGGGATAATCGGCGCAGGGCCCGTAGGGAGCCTGATGGCTGCCTTTCTAGCCCGTAAAGGTGAGAATGTCTTCCTGGTTGACATTAAGAAGCCTCTAATAACAGCCATTGAACAAAATGGCATAACGGTGAGAGGGATTGAAGAAAGTTTCAATGTTCGAGTTAACGACACGGGCCATTTCGTAGCCAGCCTCTCAAGATTCAACTCGGAGCTTATCTTTGTGGCTGTAAAGTCTAATTTTCTTGAGAATCTCCTTGAAGAGCTCCAGCTGATCTTCAATACTGGCCAGAAAATTGTTCTCCTTCAGAACGGCATAGACAACGAAGACTGTGTGGCTGAGAAATTTGGAGCAGATTCTGTGCTGAGGTTTGTGGTCAATTATGCAGGAATGATTATAGAGCCTGGAATAGTGAAGATGTCTTTTTTCAACCCGCCAAATTACATAGGGGCTTTAGTCCCGGAGAATGAGGCACTTGCCCGTGAGATTGCGGAGATTATAACCGAGGCAGGTTTGAAGACAGATTTTGTCCCCGATATTAAAAAATACGAGTGGAAAAAGACAATTCTCAATGCTGCCCTGATGCCCGTATGTGCTACCACAGGGTTAACCATGAAGCAAGCGATGGAAAGAGAAGATACCCGCTACCTCTGCGAACAGATTCTTGCTGAAAGCATAAAAGTGGCGAAAAGAATTGGGTATGAATATGGAAAAGATTTCTTTGAAAAATGTCTGGCTTATCTGGAAAATGCAGGTGACCACAAGCCCTCCACTTCCATCGACTTAGAAGCCGGAAATCCCATAGAATACATCTTTCAGCCGATAATAGAGTATGGAAAAAAATTCAAGTGTCCTACCCCTTATCTAGAGTCGCTGACAAGAGTACTGCGCACCCTTGAACATAGAAAAAGAGAAAAGAGCTTTTAAGCTTATTTCCCTTTTAATCTAGTCTCCTAAAATAGTTTCTCTAGGATTAAAGGTCAAAGAAAAATCCTCTCCATTCAGAAAACTCAAGAATAGCTCTCTTCTTAATTCCAGTTTATATTTTTCTCCATCTGCAGAGAAATTCCTTTTTTCCTGAGAAAATTTCTTTTCGGCTAATCATATCGAGGACCCCACTGACTCAAATGCTTGAACCTCAGTAAAATCTACTAACTTTTTTTATTTCATAAAGATAAAAAAAATCCAATGCGGAAAATTAAATTTTGAGGGAACATTGAATTCCATAAAGATTGACATTAAACGTTATTTTTTTTACATAGAAATAGAATAAAAAAATGAATTTTAAAGGAGGAGGTCAAATGTTTAACCTAAAAAAAATAAGAAGGCTTGCTCTTTTTATCCTTTTTATCCTGACTTTCATTAATATTTCATTTGCCACTCCAACTTTTTCTCTCACAGAGGCGCTAAAAAATATTAAATGGCGTCAGATTGGACCAGCCTCATTTGGGGGACGAATCGATGACATCGAAGCTGTGGTAGATGACCCGAAAATAATTTTTGTGGCAGCTGCTTCGGGTGGGATCTTCAAGACTGTGAATAACGGAATAACCTGGAAACCTGTATTCGATGAAGAGGGGATATCTCTTTCTATTGGTGACATCGCCATCGCCCCATCTGACCCAAACATAGTCTGGGCAGGTACGGGTGAACAGAACAGCCGCCAGAGCTCATCCTGGGGGAATGGTGTCTACAAATCACTCGATGGAGGTGAAACATGGGTCCACATGGGCTTAGAAGATACCCAGCGGATTGGTAGAATCGTCATCAATCCTAACGACCCGAACATAGTCTATGTGGCTGCGCTGGGACATCTCTGGGGGCCAAATCCAGAAAGAGGTCTTTACAGGACGAAAGATGGAGGAAAAACGTGGGAAAAAATCCTCTACATCAACGAAGATACAGGTGTAGTTGACATAGCCATGGAAAATAATGGTCGAATTCTCTACGCAGCAGCTTATCAGCAGAGAAGAAGAGCATGGGGATTTGTGGGCGGAGGACCTCACAGCGGTATTTATCGCTCTCTTGACGGCGGTGACACTTGGGAAAAACTCGAGAAAGGATTACCCAAAGGTGATACAGGACGCATTGGGCTCGACATTTCCAAGAGTCATCCTCACATTGTCTATGCCATAATCGAAAACAAGAATGGAGGTGTTTTTCGCTCTGAGAATAGAGGAGAGAGCTGGACTCGAATGAGTGACTTCAATCACCGTCCAATGTATTACAGTCAAATTCGAGTAGATCCCAAGAATCCAGATAAAATCTGGGCTCTGGGAAGCCCCCTCTTCCTCTCTATTGATGGAGGGAAGACATTTACCAGTGAGGGTACAGGAGAAAAAATTCATGTCGACCATCATGCCTTGTGGATAAACCCCAATAACCCTGACCACCTGCTCCTAGGAGGGGATGGAGGCTTTTACATCTCTTATGAAGGAAGCAAAAACTGGCATTTCATCGATAATCTTCCTCTTGCTCAATATTATGCAATCGGCGTTGATAACCAAGAGCCCTACTGGATTTATGGAGGAACCCAGGACAACGGCTCATGGGGAATTCCGAGCCGCACCTACAGTCAATCAGGAATACTCAACTCCGATGTGGTAAACATCGCCTATGGCGATGGGTTTTATGCTGCAGTAGACCCCCAAGATCACACGGCTGTGTTTACCGAATCTCAGAATGGAAGACTCTACTTCGTCGACCTCACCACCAGAGAGGAAAAAGGCATTCGTCCTGTACCTGAAGACCCGAATGAAGAATATCGCTGGAATTGGTGCACCCCATTAATCATTTCTCCCCATAATCCAACCACCCTTTATGCTGGAGGCAATAAGCTCTTCAGGTCAAGAGATAGAGGGCACAGCTGGGAAGTCATCAGTCCTGACCTTACCAAAAATCAGGATTGGAAGAAAATCCCTATAATGGGAGTAGTGCGCAATGAGGATACTCTTTCTCGAGATGATGGAGTGGCACACTACGGAACTCTAACCACGATCTCAGAGTCTCCTCTCCAAGAAGGGCTAATCTTCATAGGAACAGATGATGGAAAAGTCCAGATGACAAAAAATGGCGGAAAGGAATGGATTGATTTAACCAAAAAATTCCCTTTCACTGAGGACCGCTGGGTTACTCGAGTCCTTGCCTCCCATCACGACCCTGCAGTTGCCTATGTGAGCTTTTCCGGCCATCAGGATGATGACTTTGCGCCCTACATCTTCAAGACTTCAGATTATGGGGCAACCTGGAAAAAAATATCCACAGGCATACCTCACGGGATGGTGGTAAATTCTCTTGCCGAGCATCCCCGAAATCCAAATCTTCTTTTCGCCGGAACAGAATTCGGCCTTTTCATCTCCATTGATGGAGGGAAGAAGTGGTTTTTAGCCGGTGGAGTCCTACCGCGAGCACCAGTCGATGATATCATCATTCACCCTAGAGAGAATGACTTAATCCTGGGGACCCATGGCCGGGGCATCATCATTCTGGACGATATAACCTTCCTCGAGAAACTGGAGGAGAAAGTCTTTAATTCCGAGGTTTATCTTTTCCCTCCCCGGGAAACAATCCAATTCTATGAAATGAGGGCTCTCCCTGACACAGGAGCTTCAAAGTTTATAGGTCCCAATCCGGATTACGGTGTGCTTATTACTTATTACCTAAAAGATGATCCCAAGGATTTAAAAGCTCAGGGTAAAAAAGAGGAAAAAGCAGAGGAGGAGAAAAAAGAGGGGGAGAGTGAAGAACCCAAAGTTAAGATTGTGATCCTCGATAAAGAGGGAAGAGTGATCAGGGAACTCGAGGGGCCGGACAGAAAAGGATTCAATCGAATCGCCTGGGACCTCCGCTATCCATTATCCTTTGAGGCAAAAAAGGGTGACGAAGGCTGGTTTGGACCGTATAAAGGGCCCTTTGTTCTGCCAGGAGAATATCTGGTTAAATTGATCGCTCGAAATCAAGAACTGGTAGAAAAGGTTAACGTGAAAATAGACCCGCAGGCAAAAACAACCCCTGAGGCACTCAAGGCTAGATTTGAAGCAAGCATGGCGGTGGCTGAACTCCAGAGAGCCTTCAAAGAGGGTCAAAAACTCACTCAAGAAATAAACGCAGAAATCAATCGCTTGAAGAATATCTTCAAAGAAAAGGAAGAAATTCCTGAAGCAGTAAAAGAAAGATTAGAGAACCTTTCCAAAAAACTCGAGCCAATTGAAAAAGAATTCAAGAGTGGTTGGGAGGGTCCAGAGTTTGAGATCATGGACTTAGCGGGACAGCTTCAAGCATCGACTTCTGCACCCACGGTGGCTCAGATGAGAAAATACAAGCAGCTCACAGATAGAACCGAAAAAAGCATCGCAAATCTAAACTCGTTCCTTTCAGACGAATTCCACAAGCTCTACGACTTTCTCCAGGAAAAGGGAATTCAAACGATCATCTTCAGCCCGGTAAAGCCTCTTCAGAGAAAGCTTTAAAATAAAGCGATTCATAGTCAAAAGATTTTTATTCCCTAAGAAAAAAAGCATCAGACTAAACATTTTAGGTCGTTTCATTTTGACTTTCCTTCATTTGGAACTCAAAGTTTGACTTTAGCCTTTCATCAGGGAAAAAACATATATCCAGCTTGAGATGGAAAAGATTTTGGTTTGAGCTCAAAAATAATTAACAAAAATTTCCTGTTTCATCTTTAACAATAATTTATGTAAGAGCCTTTTTTTCCATTTCTTCATTTGAAAGAAAAAAATTTCTTTTTTTTCTTTTTAACTAAATTTCATAGATAAAATATTATTTATTCAATCTTAAATACAATTTTAATACTTTCTTTCATAATAAATGGCGTCTTCAAGATTTGTCTATTTGGAAAAGGAACTTAATTTGTCTAAAATAATAAAAATGGCTGAGTACTTCATTGGCACTGCAGGATGGAGCTACAAAGACTGGGAAGGAATCGTCTACCCCGAACAAAAACCACCCGGATTCCACGCCCTCATTTTCCTTTCCCGCTTCATAAACATCATTGAGATAAATAGTACTTTCTACAGGCCTCCATCCATCCAGATTTCTCTTTCCTGGATAAAGAAAGTGAAGGATAATCCCCACTTCCTTTTCTCTGTCAAACTTCATCAAATTTTCACTCATCAGAGAAAAGACTTCTCTCAAAAAGAAGTGGACGATTTCAAGCTGGGCATTGAACCTTTGAGGGTAAAAAACAGGCTGGCTTCGATTCTCATTCAATTCCCCTGGTCCTTCATCAACACTCCTCAAAACAAGGACTACCTCATCCATCTTTTCCGTCTCTTTGCTGATTTTCCTCTTGCCCTTGAAGTTAGGCACTCCTCCTGGGAAGAAACTTCTTTCTTCTCCCTCCTTTCCGAATATAGGGTTACTTTTGTCAATATCGACCAGCCCATTTTTCACCGTTCAATTCGCCCCAGCGCCAGGGTCACCACCCCTGAGTTCTCCTACGTGCGATTTCATGGAAGAAATTACCAGAACTGGTTCAGAGAAGAGGCTGGACGGGATGAGCGTTACGATTATTTATACACAAAATCAGAACTCGAAGAATGGGTGGAGAGAATAAGAAAACTCGGAGATAAAAGCAATAAGGTTTTCGTCATCACCAATAACCATTACCGAGGCCAGGCATTGGCTAATGCTCTCCAGCTTAGGAACCTGATTACAGGAGAAAAGGTGGATATCCCGATTTTACTCCTCGAGAAATACCCTTTTTTAAGGGAAATCCTAAAAGATAAAAAAAGCACTCAACCCAATCTTTTTGAAAGGGGGGATAAAGAAGAAGAGGATGACCTGGTTTGAAAATAAATTTATCAAAGTGAGAAACGGAAAACTTTATCTCGGAGGCAAGGAGGCAAAAAACCTTGCTGAGGAGAATGGAACTCCTCTCTTCATTTACAGCCGTGAACAAATCCTCTCCAACTTCAGATTCCTCAAAAGGGTCTTCTCGCACAGGTTTCATCTTGAAGTAAGAATTTGCTACGCAATGAAAGCGAACTCAAACCCTGAAATACTGAAACTTCTCGAAAAAGAAGGGGCCTGGATTGATGCTGTCTCTCCCAACGAAATAAAGAGAGCAAGCCAGGCAGGATTCCCCTCCGAAAGAATAATTTTCACAGGAACGAGTTTGAGCGCAGAGGATATCAAAAGAGCTTTCCGTTTCAAAAATATGATCTTTAACATAGACGCTGAAGAACAGCTTGAGTCAATGAAGGAATTAAAGGATTCGCTCTTTCCAAAAAAAGAATTTAGAGTAAGCGTGAGATGGAACCCAGGAATTGGAACTGGCTTTGATCACAAGGCCATCACTGCGGGAAAAGTTTCCACTGATGGAACTCCGATTAAATTTGGGATAGAAGAAAAAAAGGTAACATCCGTTTTTTATAAGGCAGCAAAGTATGGCTTCTTACCTATCGCTCTTCATCAACATCTTGGCTCAGGGTGGGTGAAGAAAGATCTTGAGTTGGTGAAAAGAGCAGTGGAAAAAATGGTAAAGAAAGCCATTGAACTGGAAAAAGCTGGCATTCAACTTGAATTCCTTGATTTTGGCGGAGGATTTTCTCTTCCCTATTCAGAGAAACAGGAGCCCTTTCCTGTCGAAGAATATGCAGACTTTATCCGCAAGACGGTTTCTCAATCGGGATTAAAGATTAAGGCCATTGCCCTTGAGCCCGGCAAGTATATTGTAGGAAATGCAGGAGTCCTTCTTCTCAGGGTTGAGTATGTGAAAAAAAGCTACGGAAACATATTTGCCTGTGTGAATTCAGGCACATTGAATGCAATTCCCCGCACCGTGATCTATCCTCAAGCAGAACATCCCATCCTCAACTGCGCACAAATTGAGTCTGATTCCCTCGAGCCAGTTACCGTAGCGGGGAATCTATGTGAGACAGGGGATGTCTTTGCTAAAGGAGTGTTGATGCCTGTCCCCAGGAAAGGGGATATTCTTGCCATTCTCTACGCAGGTGCCTACTGCAGAAGCATGGCTTCAAATTACAACTCAAGAGATATCCCGCCTGAGGTTATTCTCTGAGCTATTCATTCTTGAAGGTGTTTAAAAACATAATTTCCTTAAGAGGCTTTCTTTCGGGTCTTTTCTTTTCCCATTCAACCTGTTTCGAAGAAAGGACAGGATTGAGAAGCTCGGCATGCTTTCCCATAATCACAAGTGTAATGACGCTATAATCTTCTGGGATTTTGAGGATTTCCTTTACTTTTTTCTGGCTGTACCCTGCGATTGGATGGGCAACCAGCCCGAGCTCTGTTGCTCTCAAGATGAGAAAAGCTGTGGCAAGGCCGCAATCAAACTCATTATATATTCTATCCTTGATGATGCAATCATCCTCCTTTTTGCTGAAAACGGCCACAATCAAAGAAGCCTCGCGAGCCCACTCATTTCCTGAAGAAAGGGCAGAATGCATTTCTTTCAGGACCCTCTCCTCAAAAACAAAGACAAACTTTGCAGGTTGATTGTTAAAACAGGAAGGTGCGAGCTGCGCGCATCTTGCCAAATCCTCTCTCAAACTTTCGTTTATCTCCACCTTCTCTAAGGAGCGGTATGCCCTTCTCTCCTTTATGGCTTGAATGACGTCCATCCCAATTCTCTCCTTCACGGTTTAATGGCTTTAAGATGGAGGCTAAAATAGCATCCTCTAGAAAAATTATCAAGGGAGCAAAGGAGGTTATCCCTCGCTTTCTCGCATTCTGAAATCACCCAAAGGGAATCCAAACCCGCGGTAGGGGGAATATCTGGTAAAGGAACAATTGAAGAGCTTAGCGCGACCATCTCCATCCCTGCGAACAACCCCTCTCAAGAGGCAGAAAAGAGTTGAGTCAAGCGCAAGACATTCCCTCTCGCCTACTCCCTCCAGGAGTCCTGTCTCGTCCTCGAAGAGGAAGAAGTATTTTTCCCCTCCCTTTAAAACTTTCTTCCGCGCATCCACTACCCTGACTAAAAGCTCGACTTCCTGACCAACGCAGTCTTTGAGGTCTTTAATCCTGAGCATTGGCCTCTTTCCTCTGAAGAGAGACAGAGAATCTCCCTCAGGGTCAAAACCCAGCGCCTCTATAACCATCTCTCTCTTCTGGATGGGGTCGAGTTCTGAAATCCCGCCCATCCCTTCTATCCCCTGGAAGTAGCGAAGAATCTGCTGGCTTCTTTGAGGCTCGAGAGGGTCAAACGCCCCTGCCTTTATCAGGGGAAAAAGCTCTGCCTTGGTCAGAGGGAGGCGAGAGAGGAAGTCTTCAAGAGAAAGGTATGCCCCTTTTTTTCTCTCTTCGATTATCTTCTCTGCGGTCTTGAAGTTAAGTCCCTTGATGGAGAGGAATCCCACTCGAATGCCCTCTCCCTCGACCTCAAATTGATAGCCGCTCCGGTTTATGTCCGGAGGGAGGATTTTTATTCCCATCCGCTTCGCCTCCGCAATGTATTCGGCAAGAGGATAATATCCCCCCCCTGCATTGAGCACGGCTGCGAGGTAAGGAAGAGGGTAGTGTGCCTTGAGATAAACCGCACGGTAAGCCATTGAGGCGTAGGAAGCGCTGTGGGCCTTGTTGAATGAATAGGAGGAAAACTTTTCCATCGTCCTCCACAACCTTCTCACCTCCTCTAAAGTATATCCCCTCTCCCGCGCCTCGCGGAAAAAATTCTCCTTGAGGGGGAAATTTTTCTTTTGAAGCCTCAGCTCCCGCCGCAGAAGATCTCCCTCATCTGGAGACACGCCCGCTACGCGCTCGACAATCTGCATCACCTGTTCTTCGTAAATCAATAACCCAGAAGTCTCGGGAAGAACCCTCTTCATCAAAGGGGAATGCGAGATGGGTCTCCCCTCCCGAGCTCGAAGGAAAGCCTCTTTCATCCCGCTTTCTGTTGGTCCAGGACGGATGAGGGCAAGGGCTTGCGTCAATTCGTGGATGTTTTCGGGCTTCATACGGCGGAGGAGATTCATCATGGCCGGGCTCTCCACCTGGAAACAGCCTATGGTCAAACCCTTCTTCAACAGCTCATAAGCCTTCTCATCCCCTGCGGGAATACGATGGAGACGAAGCCTCTGGCACGTCTCAGAAATAGCCGCCAGCCCTCTCACAGAAAGAAGGTCGAGCTTGATGAGTTTCAGATCCTCCACAGCCTCACGGTCAAAGTGAGACATACGGTAACCCTTGGCCGATTCTTCAAGGGGGAGGTAGCGTTCGAGGGGTGAAGGCGTGAGGATCACTCCCCCTACATGGAGAGAGCTTTCACAATAGACAGAAGAAAGCTGGGAGGCAGCCTCCCAAATCCTTTCATAACCCGGGGGAGGAGTGTCTTTTTTGAGGAAATGGGGTTCGGCAAAAAAGGGAATACGTCTACAGAGGGACCTCGCCTCCTCTGGCGGAACTCCGAAAGCTCGGGCAGTCTCATAAAGCGCGGAACGAGCCCGATAGTTCTTCAGGCTGCAGACATAAGCTGCTCCCGTTCTTTGGCTGTTGTATTTTTCAAGCACATAAGAAAGAACCTCGTCCCTGCGTCGTGAGTCGAAATCCAGATCAAAATCCGGGGGGTCGCTCCGACCCCTGTTGAGAAACCTCTCAAAGTAGAGATCGAACTCCATGGGGTTGACATGGGAGATACCCAGAAGATAAGCCAGAAAGGAAGAAGCACCGGACCCTTTTAAGTTATAGAGGATACCCCTCTGGCGTGCGAATTCAACCACATCGTGAACGATGAGAAAATAGGGAGCAAACCCTGAGCCTTCGACTACCTCTAACTCTCTCCTCGCCCTCTCTCTTTCTCTCCAGCTCAGGTCTCTGCGTCGTCGCAGTTTCTCGAGCACTACCTCTCTCAAGCTCAGCGGAAAAAGGCGCTCAGGAAGGGGAGGGACAATGCCTTCAAAAACAAACGAACACTTCTCGGCTACTTCAAAAGTCTGCTGCAAGGCCTCCTTAAGCAAAGGGCCAAATTTCTTCAGAGCAAGCCTCTCCTGAGCCGGACCAAACACCTCTACTCTGCTTCTCAGTTTATCATTCTCCGGGGGGAAGGGAATCTTCTTCTGGATAGAATGGAGAAGGATGAGTCTTTCAGGGCTCCTGATATACTTCAAGGGATTTACCCACACCAGCGGAAAGCCATGCTTCCTCGCCCAAGTCTGTGCATTTTGGAAATTAAAAAAATCGCAGCCAACGTAGAAATCTTCCCCAAAGGAAAACTCCTCAGGAGGCACTTCTCCCCGAGGCGGGGGAACAAAGATTGTAATCAGCCCCTCTGTCTTTCCTCCGCTCCTGCGGTTGAGGATTTCTACAAGATTCCAGTACCCCTCTTTCTCTTTCACAAGAAACACAAATCTCTTGCCTTGAAGCTCCATTTCACATCCGAAAACAGGGAAAAAGCCGATTTCTACGGCCACCCTTTTCCACCTTCCCCAGCCATACAGGTTTTCCACATCCGTGAGGGCTACCTTGCGAAGCCCTTTACTCTCAACCCATGAGGCAAGCTCTTCCAAGGTGAGCCCTCCCTTGCCTTTGCTGTAGACAGAATGAACCCGAAGGGGAATAAACATCTCTATTTTGTCAGGGAGGCTGTTTTCAAGATGAAGCCTCGCTTCTTTTCAAATTCATACAGTGTCTCGAGCATCTTCTCCCGTGCCGTAAGTAACGAGCCGAACCCATACTTCTCCCTCACCCTATCCACTGCCTCTCCCAGTCTCTCGCCTCTCTCTGAGTATGGTTCAAAGAGAGAAAGAGTCTTCGCCCTCACGAGGTCTGAGGCTTTAACTCCCACGAGCCGGAGAGCCAGACGCGATGAGGAGAAAAGCTCGAGAAAGAGTTCCCTGGCGATCCTGAAGATTTCTCTCATCTCTGCGAGGGGTAAAAGGAGGAGCCGGCGGCGTGCCTCCGTCTTAAAATCCGAATACCTCACCTTGACCTCGATGATATGGGCAAAAAGGCGTTCTTTCCGCAGGGAAAGAGAGAGCCTGTCGCAGAGGTAGGCAAGATGAGCAAGAAGGAGGGATCTATCCCAGATGTCTTCGAGGAAGGTCGTCTCCCGGGAGATAGATTTAGGGGGAGAAGAGACGAGCAAGGGGCGGGTGTCTATCCCTCGAGACTGAAGATAGAGCTCTTCTCCGTTTACTCCGAAAAGCGAACGGAGAGTGGAGCGCTGGAGGGTCCACAGATCCTTGATCTTATGGATGTTTAACATGCGGAGGATGACTTGCGCTTTGGGTCCCACTCCAGGAAGAGCTTCTATCCCGAGCTCTTTCAGGAATTCCTCCTCCTCTCCATGCCTGACTTCAAAAAAACCACCTGGCTTAGCCCTGCTGGTTGCCAGCCTGGCGAGGAGCTTATTGGGTCCAACACCCACTGAGACCGCAAGCCCCAGCTCCCTTTCTACCCTCTGCTTGATGTCTCTTGCGGTTTGAGAGAAAGAGGCATAGAGGGGACGGCAACGGGTGAGCTCGAGGTAAGCCTCATCCAGAGAGGCTTCCTCAACGTCCGGCGTATATTCATGAAGGATGCGGAAAAATTTTTCTGAAAAAGCCCTGTAAATCTGGTAGTTTCCCCTGATGAATACTCCCTGCGGGCAGAGCTGGTAGGCTTTCTGGAGCGCCATGCCTGAATGGACACCATACCTCCTCGCCTCATAGGAAGCGGTGGAGGCTACCCCCCTCTCATGGGGAAGTCCTCCGACAATCACTGGCTTACCTCGAAGAGAGGGATTGAGCAAGACCTCAACTGCGGCAAAGAAAGCGTCGATGTCAACATGAATGATAAACCTGCCTCCCATCTTCCCTCCCTCTTCAAAAACTGAGAGAGCCTCGCCTCCAAAGACCCTTGAGTCGCAACCCTTTCCTCAGCACCTAGCTCGCCCGAACTCGAGAGAAGCTCACCCCAGGCTGCCTCAGCCAGGGCGGGGTTCAGTACTTCCTCAGAACACCTATCACCCTCCCCAGAATCCTCAACTCCTTCACCCTTATCGGCTCAAACTCCGGATTCTCGGGCATGAGAAAGACCTCTCCATTCTCGATACGGAGCCTCTTCAAGGTCACAGAGCCATCATCCAGAAGAGCCACTACCATCTCTCCAGAGCTTGCCGAGTTTGTCCTCTCCACAAGCACCCGGTCTCCATCGTCGATGTAGGCATCGACCATGCTCTTCCCCTCGACATGAATGCAGAAGATGTTATCCCTCCTCTTCCCCACCATCCACTCTGGAACCTCGACTGCCTCCCCCAAGAGATCAAAGACCTCCTTCGGCCTGCCTGCAGGAACAAGCCCCGCCAGAGGAACCCTCACTCTGGTCTCCAAAGGAGACTGAAAAGCGAGGAACCTCACCTCTCCCTTCATCCTTTTCAAATAGCCCTTCTTCTCCAGGCTCAGAAGATGCTTGAAAACAGCCGAGGGGCTGGCAATCTTGAGGATACTCCCCAGCTCGCGGATTGTGGGAGAATATCCATGCTCGAGGATGAAGCTTTCGATGGCTTTCAAGACTCTCTCCTGACGCTCGGTTAGCCTTTCCCTCATCTTGTTTACCATTTTGTTCACCATATATATTAATAACTCCTTCTCTCTCATTTGTCAAGAGAATCTTTATGAAATACCTTTTTTTAATAATAAATTCTTTTTTCAGGGAATCCTAAGGAACATCTTTTTCTCAATCTTTTCAATCAAAGACAGCTAGGAATCATCGAGAATGGTGCAAACATACCCAAAGAGACTCTGGAATGTTCGTAATTAATACCAACTCGTCTTATCTTCCAAAAAGGAAAACTCTGGATGTCCCTCCCTTCTCTTAGAAAGCCGTCAAAATACTAAAAAATCCTGATCTATGATGACTCCCTCAGGATCTCAAGAACGACTGAGCAGAGCTCGCTCAATTACTCAATGACGAAGAAAAAAAATCGAAGAAGGATGAGGAGCTAACTTATAAAGAGATTTTCCCCTAACAAAAATACTCGTCAACAGGTCTTCACCAAATTCTGACTCATTATATATCAATAAATTATGATGCTAAACATTTGTAAACTCGGCCCTTTTAGCCCTATCCCCCCTCAAAAAATCGCAGAGTTAGTAAAACGGATTTTCGTGAACCCCCTATTTTAGAGCGCATCAATCTCTTTTAACATGAATCAATTGACTATCCTAACTACTTCAATTTTGATACCCTCTATCT
>CAYSCS010000007.1:0-10559 GCA_964429695.1 uncultured Eubacteriales bacterium | reverse complement strand
ACACAAAGATGAAATTAATGAAGAGGATGAGTTACGGGTTTAAAAATGTGGATGTGTATATAAAGAAAATGCTCCTTTCTTTTGTCCCCCTTACCCTCATCCCTTTAATCAAATTTTACCACACTTTTTAAGGATGAGCCGAAAAGATATTGACTATATTTTTTTATATTCTTATCATGAGAAAAATGTTTTATGAAACAACGGTAGTAGGCGCTTTAGAAACGAATTGTTATTTGGTCTATTGCGGCGAAACCCGGGAGTGTGCGATTGTTGATCCTGGTGCAGAACCAGAACGAATCTTCAACTTGATAGCAGTTCACGATTTGAAACCAATCGCCATCCTTAACACTCATGGTCATGTGGACCATGTTGGAGCAAATAGAGACATGAAAGAGAAATTTGATGTTCCTCTTTACCTTCATGCTTCTGATTTAGTGCTTCTTGAGAATATTCTTCAATCTGAATTAAGTTTCATTCTGGGAGCAAGAGAATCCCCCAGGCCTGATAAATTTCTTGAGGATAAGGAAAAGATCAAGATAGGGAAATCCTTCCTGTATGTGATTCATACTCCTGGACACTCTCAAGGTAGCGTCAGCTTTCTCAGCGATAGCTTTCTTCTCTCAGGGGATACACTTTTTTGTGGAGGGGTGGGAAGGACAGATTTTCCTGGTGGCTCTTGGCTTGACCTCGAGAAGTCGATAAAGAAAAGAATCCTCACCTTGCCCGACGAGACACTCGTCCTGCCCGGCCATGGGCCTCACACCACTGTAGGTGAGGAGAGGGTTTCAAACCCGTTCCTTAGATGAATGGAAAATTATCTCACGCAGAGAGACTCCTGAATGAGTTTCTAGAATACATTTCTGTAGAAAAGGGACTTTCTCAAAATACAGTAGAAAATTATTCTCGAGATATAAGGAAGCTCTTCGAATTTTTTCAAAAAGAAAAAGTGTCCTGGGAAGAGGCAGGAGAGAATGACCTTGTTCGTTTCATCCATAACTTGAGTCGCTCAGGTCTTTCGGCAAGGTCATTAGCAAGACTCATTTCTTCCTTGAGGTCATTTTATAAATTTCTGATTTTAGAAGGGAAGATCGAAAAAAACCCCGCTGCGGGGCTTTCTTCGCCTAAGATATGGCTTACATTGCCTAAGTTCCTTTCCCTTGATGAAGTGGAAACGCTCCTTCGCCAGCCTGATGAAGGGTCATCTTCCGGCATAAGGGACAAAGCCATGCTCGAGCTCTTGTATGCAACCGGGCTGAGGGTCTCGGAACTTGTTTCTTTAAAAATAAATGATGTAAACCTTGAAGATGGTTTCCTCATCTGTCGAGGCAAGGGAGGTAAAGAAAGGGTTGTCCCTCTAGGTTCTCCAGCAGTAAAGGCAATCCGTCGCTATTTAGATAATGTAAGGCCGAAGCTTGTGAAACGGACAACCGATGCTCTTTTTCTTACTTCGTGGGGTGGCTCTTTTACTCGCCAAGGCTTCTGGAAGCGTCTCAAAATCTATGCCAAGAAGGCAGGGCTTGCTTCAAAGGTCAGCCCTCATACCCTTCGCCACTCTTTTGCCACGCATCTTTTAGAGAGAGGAGCGGACTTGAGGTCTGTCCAGTTGATGCTGGGGCATAGTCAAATAACTACAACCCAAATCTATACTCACGTCTCAAGAGAAAGGCTTCGTTCTATCTACGATAAATACCACCCACGTGCTTGACTCGCTCGAGTGGCTTTATATTCAATGAAAATAAAGTTAGAGAAGAAGATAATCTTTTCAAATCAACACTTTTTATTTGATGAGAAATGATGGTCACCTTACACTTAGCCTCATGAGAGCTTGAAAATGAGTCAAGCTGGTTTCTTTCTCCTGAACCTTTCGGGAATTGCCATCTCCACTGAAAAGTCTTCTCGAACATATCCTGCATGAGATTACTTTCCTCGATGGTAACTCTGTTTGAACCCTGGAGGATAAAAAGGTTGTAGTTTATTTTAGGGGAGGACTTGGAGTTTTCGTGAGAGGCAGGAAGTTCAAGATAATATTTCTTGTGCGATTTATTCTGGGGCACATAAAAACCTTCAATCTTAAAGTTAAAATGGAGAATCCCTTTTTCTTTTAATATATAATTGAAAACGAAAGTTGGTCTTTCTGAAAATTCATCCCCTCTGAAAATGCTTATTCCTTGTGGAGAAAAGGATTTTTCCTGGGCATCCCATTCTCTCAATTCTGAGTCCTCATGATAGATCAGAAAATCGTCATCGTCTATTTCCATGCATCCCGTCCAGATTATGGAAAAGGAGTAATTGCCTGAGTAAATTGTTTTTTCCTGAGATATACTATAATTACCGTAAGCTATCAGGAAGATTTCAATTTCCCACCAGAGGGGAATATGCAAAGATGAAGGGGATGAATTCATTATTAATGATGCTTTAAAATTATTATTTTTTGCTTTTGCCTCTAAGGGGAGCGAGATGGACATTTTAGGGTTCAAAAAAAGAAAAAGAATGAGAAATGTTTTGAGTTTAAATCTCATCGTTTAATTTAAATATAAAATAATTCGTAAAAAATAACCATAACTGCCAATGAGCTTCTATGTTTATTGTTTAGAAAATTCTGAAGCTTGAGAACAAGCTTGGATGCCTTATTCAAGTAGTAATTTTCCTTTCAGATATTTCCTTTTTTCACTTATAGGTTGCTTTACCCTCTTTATTCTCAACCCTTCCTCCCTTCTATCTAGAATAAGATGGATTAGCCTAAAGGTTAAATAAGCTTGACATACAGGTATTTCTAATTTAAACTAACTAGTTTAATAATAAAACTAAGGAGTTTTATTTTGCAGAAAATAGATTTTAGCCTGGAAAGGAAAAGGCATCGTGATGAGGATAACAGAAGATTCATTCTTAAAGCTGCAGAGAGGGTCTTTCTTCGTAAAGGCTTTAATCTTAGTTCAGTTGATGATATTGTCCTCGAAGGTCATATTTCTAAAGCCACTATTTATCGCTATTTTAAAAGCAAGGTAGAAATATTCGTCGAAATCGTGACGAGCTATTTTGAAGAGATGAATCAAAAGGCGAAAAGGATAGCTCACTCTGAAAGAAGTGCAGAGGAGAAGTTGAGAGACCTCATTTACATCATTTCTTCGCTTACGAGAAAAAAGTTGAATATCACTCGCTCTCTTTTTCTCGAATGGAGAATAATGAGAAAGGCGTTTGATATTAAATTGAAAAATGAAATTTCGCCTGAAACTATGCACCCCTCAATTTCGTATGAAATCAAAAAAGTCATGGAACAAGTTTTTAAAATTATGTGTGAGGTGATAGAGGAGGGAGTGAAGGGAGGAGAATTTCGCCAGGTTGATGTCGAGGATGCGGCCTTTGTTCTGAGTTCTTTGCTGCGAGGCTTTCATTTCAGAGGGCCATTGATAGGGAAAAATTACAGTCTCAAAAGAAGCACCGACCTCATTCACGAGGTATTCCTTAAGGGAATAAAAAAATGCTGAAAAGGAGTTAGATGATGAAAAAGATTGTGCACATCTTTTTTCTTCTCTTATTGATGATTGGTCAAGGGATAGTCTCTTTTGCTGAAGAAAAGCTTGTTTTAACTCTAGAGGAGAGCATTAACATTGCTCTCTCTCAGAACCCTTACCACCTTGCCTCCGAGAAGAGGATTGACATGGCGCGGGCCAAGTTAAGAGAGGCGGTGGCGAATTTTTTCCCCACTCTCAATGCTCAATCTCAACATACTCTGGATGAGAAGCTCTTTGAGCTTATATTCCCCTCTTTTATTCCGGGTGAGCCGCCCCAGAGATTTTCAGTTGATTTTACTCGCGATTATCAGGTTTCGCTTTCTTTCTCCATTCCTCTTTTCACCGGAGGACGTTTATCTTCAGGGTTCAAACAGGCCAAATATAACTTAAGATCTGCGGAAGAAGCAGCCAGAAAGTCAGAACAGGATACAATTTTCAGGACTAAACAGGCGTTCTATGGAGTTTTGTTGGCTAAAGAGTTCGTCAAGGTCGCCGAAGAAGCAGTGGAAGTGGCAGAGAAGCATTTCAAGAACGTAAAAAGTCTTTATGAGGTCGGAATGGCCTCCAAGTTTGACCTTTTGAGGTCAGAAGTCCAGGTAGCAAACCTGACTCCCCAGCTGATTAAAGCTCGTAATAACCTCAGAATAGCCGAACTCGCTCTTAAAACGATCCTTGGCTTAGAATTAGATCAGCCATTAGAGTTAAAGGGTGAGTTGAAGTTTATTCCCTATGAGCCCGATTTAGAAGAGGCTACAATCAAGGCTCTCCAGAATCGCCCAGAACTAATGCAGCTGAATTATCAAAGAAAAATGGCGAGCGAAATGATGAAGCTTGCCCGTTCTTTTCATTTTCCCACTATAGCTGTGGGAGGGACTTACAATTTCTGGGGAGACCGATTGAACTTTGGTAAGGACATCTGGCAGAGCTATTACACAATTAACCTCATCCTCAGCGTTCCTATCTTCAACGGGTTTTCGACATATGCCCAGGTAGCAGAGTCCCAAGCTCTGGTTAAAGAGATAGAGCTCCAAGAAAAAGGGATGATGGAGATGATAAAATTTGAGGTGAGGCAGGCCATCCTGAACTTAAAGGAAGCTAAGGAGTCTCTTCTTTCCCAGGAAAAAAATGTGGCTCAGGCAGAAGAGAGCTTGCGCATAGCCGAGCTGAATTTTAATGAAGGCTTGGTGACGACTCTTGATGTGAGCGCTGCTCAGGCTGCGCTCAGCCAGGCAAAAACGAATTATTCCCAGGCTCTTTATGATTATGTCATTTCCCTGGCTGAGCTGGATAAAGCAATGGGATTGACCTCATCGAGATGAGAAAAATGATATGGCATGGAGGAACGAAATGAAATATTTAGGAAAGGCGAAGGTCTTAAAGCTTTTTTTGATTTCATTATTCTTAGGCATGGTTTTCTCCTGTCAACCTCAGAGAAAGGAAGAAAAGAAAGAAGAATTCTTCGCAGCGGCGAGAGTAAAGGTTTGGAAAGTTAAAAAACAAAGGATTTCTGAGAGGCTTTCCTTCACAGGTACAATTCAAGCCTGGAAGAAAATCACGATTACTCCTGACATTGCGGGAAAAGTTTCGAATATTTATGTCGAAGAGGGGGATAGAGTGAAGAAGGGTCAGCTCCTGGCTGAACTTGATACGCGTTCCATAAGGCTTCAAATCGAGCAGGGCGAAGCAGCCCTTGCCGCAGCTGAAGCCAACTATAAAGATGCCAAGAGAAACATGGAAAGAATGGAAAGGCTCAAAGAGGAGAACGCAGTTTCTGAGCAACAATACGAGAAGGTTAAACTTGCCTTTGAAGCTGCGGAAGCCCAGCTTCAGCAGGCCCAAGCTGCCCTTAATTTGGCAAGACACAATTTTGAGGTTAGCATGATGAGAGCTCCATTTGATGGAATCATTGCTTCCAAGAACGCAGAAGTTGGGGATGTGATAAACCCGATGATGGCAGGCTTCTCCCCCACAAGCGGTGTCCTTACCCTCGTGGATTTCTCTAAGGTGAAGATTGAGTTCGAAGTCTCTTCCAAAGACATCGTCCGTTTTAAGAAGGGTCAAAGGGCTTTACTCAAGATTGAGTCATTTCCAGAGAAAGTCTTCGAGGGACGAATTACGATTGTTAATTCTGCAGCGGATCCTGTGACCAAGAAATTCAAGGTGGAGGTAGTCGCAGAAAATCCGGAGCTCATCATAAGGCCTAATACCTTCGGTGAGGTTACCATAGAGGTTAGTACTCGAGATGATGCCCTCGTTATCCCTCAGGAAGCAATCCTGGATAATAGCTATGTCTTTTTGGTGAAAGGAAATAAGGCTGAAAAAAGAGAAGTTAAGCTGGGCCTTCAGAACACAGGAATGGTTGAGGTTTTGAGTGGAGTGAACGAGGGTGAGTTGGTCATCGTGGAGGGCAATTATGGTCTTAAAGAGGGGGTAGAGATAGAAATTCTAGAGGAGGGAAAATGAAGTTACCAGAATTTTCAGTAAAAAGAAAAGTCACCACAGCAATGATAGCCATGATCCTTGTGGTTCTGGGCTCAATTGCTTTTACCATGCTCGGCCTTGATTTTTTCCCTGATATCGAGTTCCCCACAGTTTCGGTAATCACGGTCTATAGGGGGGCTTCATCAGAAGATATCGAAAATACAATCACCAGACCACTCGAACAGGTCATAAATTCTGTTCAGAGAGTGAAAAAGGTGAGGTCGATTACGACTGAAGGAGCATCTGTAATCCTGGTTGAGTTTGAGTGGGGGACCAATCTTGATTTTGCTGCTCAGGACATCCGCGACCAGATTGCCGTTTACAAGAATTATCTCCCTGAGGAAGCTGCAGACCCGCTTGTTTTTAAGTTCAGCCTTTCTCAATGGCCCATAATCTTCGGGGGAATTACTGCAAACATGCCTACTGTAAAGTTGAAGGAACTGATAGAGGACGAAGTTGGGCCTCGCTTGGAAAGAATAGATGGCGTGGCTTCTTTCCAGGTTATTTCTCCAGATATAAGAGAGATCTTGGTTGACCTTGACAGGTCTGCAATGGAATCACTCGGGATTTCACTGGACCAGATTCTGCTGGCTTTAAGGATGGAAAACTTGAACTTGCCCGCCGGCTATGTCGTCAAGCGCCATTCTGAGTTTCTGGTGAGAACATTGGGAGAATTTAAAAGCATTGATGATATTCGTAATACCATAATTGGCTCCTCCCAGGATGGGAGACCGATTTACCTCAAGGAAGTGGCGGAAGTTAAAGATGGGATGAAAGAGCTTCGCTATTTATCCCGGATAGAGGGAAGGAGCGGAGTCATCTATTTTGTATCCAAACGATCGGATGCTAACACTGTCATCACGGCAAGAGCAGTAAATAAGGAGCTTGCTAAAATCCAGAAGACCCTGCCCCCTGACATTGAATTCCATCCTTTCATGGACCAGTCTGATATGATTCAGCGTGTCATCCGTCGGACTGCAAATAATGCTCTTATGGGAGGAATTTTAGCCATTTTTTTCATCTTCGTCTTCCTTCGTAACTGGCGACCCACGTTGACCATAAGTCTGGCTATTCCCCTTTCCATCATCACTACCTTCATCGCCCTATATTTAGCTGGCTACACTCTTAACCTTCTCACCCTTGGGGGTCTCGCCCTAGGAATAGGAATGCTTGTGGATAACTCGATTGTGGTCATCGAGAATATTTTCAGGCATCTTGAGGAAGGAGAAGAGAAAGAAGAGGCGGCGAAAAGAGGGGCTTCTGAAGTGGGGATGGCCATTACTGCCTCCACCTTGACCACAATCGCAGTTTTCTTCCCCATGGTTTTTGCGAGGGGAATAACTGGAAAATTGACTCAAGGGCTTGCTCTTTCTGTTGCCTTTTCTCTGCTTGCCTCTCTTTTTGTTTCCTTAACAATTGTTCCTCTGCTTGCCTCTCTACTTTTCAAACCTAAAAACCGCAGACCTAACAAAGAGAGGAAGATAGAATTCGAAAGGGCGCGAAATTTTTACCGTAAATTGCTGGAATGGTCCCTAAGGAGAAGAAGACTTGTTCTTTCCTCTGTTTTCGGTCTTTTTTTAGTTTCTTTAGTCATCATTCCCTTCCTTGGCACTGAATTCTTCCCTTCAAGCGATAGGGAAATGATTATCTTGAAGGTTAAAATGCCGGTGGGGACTTCTCTGGAAGAGACTAATCGAGCTGCTACTCTTGTGGAGAACCTTCTTGAGCTCGAAAAAGAAGAAGGAGTAAAGACAATCTCGGTTCAGGTGGGATCCGCAGCAGAAGAAGACCCCTCAGACTTAGCTTCGGGGTTTGCGAATAGAGGTTCTCATGAGGGAATAATCTGGGTGGGGCTTGTAGAGCAGGATAAAAGGAATCTTTCTGATAAGGAGATCCTTGAAAAAATAAGAAGAAAGCTTCCAAAACTAGAAAATGTGAAATTTCAAGCCCTGGATATGAGCATGGCTTTGCTTGGAGGTGCTCAAGCGCCAGTAGAAATAAAAATATTTGGTAAGGATCTCGAGAGGTTAAAAATCATCGCAGATTCTGTAGTAGAGAAAATAAAGGACGTAGAAGGCTTAAGAGACATAAATCATACTTTTTCAGAAGGAAAACCTGAATACCAGATTCAAATTAATAGAGAAAGGGCCTCTCGTTTGGGGTTGAGTGTGAGTCAAGTAGCAAACACCATTCAAACTGCCTCATTGGGAAAGGTTCCTACAAGGCTCAGAGAAGGGAGCGAAGAAATAGACATAAGAGTCAGGTTTAAAAAGGAATTTAGAGATAGCTTAGAAGATATCGAGAATATTCCTCTCAAGATGCCAATAAACAACATGGTTCCCCTCAATCAGGTGGCAACCGTGAGGAGGGGAGAGGGACCGATTCAAATAAACCGCGAGAATCAGGCAAGAGTGGTTACAGTCATGGCCAATATTGCTGGCAGAGACCTGGGGAGTGTGATAAGGGAAATTAAAAGTAGGATAGAAAGCATAGAGGAGACACTTCCTGCTGGATATTTTATAGAATTTGGAGGACAGTATGAGGAAATGAGGGAAGCTTTCCTGATCATGGCGGCAGCCTTTGCTCTTGCCACTCTTCTTGTCTATATGATAATGGCTTCTCAATTCGAATCTTTCCGACACCCTTTAGTCATCATGTTTACCATTCCCCTTGCTCTTATTGGCGTTGTTCTGGCCCTCCTCGTCTCTGGGAAAACCGTGAGCCTTCCTGTCCTCATTGGCTTTGTCATCCTAGGTGGGATTGCAGTCAACAATGGGATTGTGATGGTGGATTACATCAATCAGTTGAAAAGAAGAGGGGTTGATAAGAAAGAAGCCATTCTCACCGGTTGCATGGTAAGACTCAGGCCTGTTTTAATCACCGCTCTGACTACCATTTTGGGCATGTTACCTATGGCCTTATCCACATCTGCTGGCTCAGAGATGCGCTCGCCCATGGCCATCACTGTTGTCGGTGGATTGACTGCTACCACCTTTCTCACCCTCTTTGTCATCCCTATCATTTACAGCTATTTTGACCGGGTTAAATTCAAAGATGATTAAAACCCAAATTTCTTGAGGTTATAGGAACTTAAAGAGGGCTTGCTTTTTAAGTCTTATATCTCAGAATCGCTCCTATCTTACCATAGCGACCCAATTTTAAAGATGGGTCAAGGTGCTTAACCATGCAGTTTTTTCTGAAAGCCATTTCCACTGCCTCATCCACTACATCCAACACTTTTTCTGTTTTTTTGCCACATGCTGGGCAGCGCAATTCATCGAGATAGATAAGAAGGCACGTCGAGCAGATCCTGCCAGGGCTTGAAAAACCGCGGACAATGATGAGTGTCTGGACCTCACCTTGGTTCAGCCTTTTCAACACATCCTTGAGGCCGGCCACAGCAAGACCCCCCTTTTCAAGTTCGGAGATAAAATGATTTATGATTTTTTCTTCATCTTTTCTTTTAAAATCTTTTTCGAGCTCACTTACCTCTCGCAGAACTCTATCAGAAGGGGTAGTCGGGCCTGATTTTAATCTTGCCTTTATTTTAATTCTTAAATAAGGATGGAAAAGGGATTCTAGATTGAAGAAATATTCATCTGCGCATCCAAGAAGAAGCCAGTCAAAATTATTTCTTTTAAAAAGATGGAAAGTAGTTTCTGCGACCTTTTTGAGATAATCTCTGAGAAGAGCATCTATATGCCTTTCAATTCTCTTCGATTCATAGCCTTCCCAACCTCCTTCTTTTACCTTACCAGGAACATTTCCAACCATCGTTTCAACCAAAGAAATTTCGGACATGAAAATTTCATACCATTTAACTTCTTTGCGGTCGAGGGTAAGGGCACACATCTTCCAGTGCTCATCAAGGATGGCGGAGAGATGGCGAACATAGGGATTCAAGTCAAAGATGACTCTATTCCTTGGGGGAGGGTCGGGTAGAAAGAGTATTTTCCAGAAATCTTGAGCCGAGCAAGAAAAAACAGCAAGACCAGGGTAGGAATAACTTCCTAAATTCTCATCGCAGAATCTAGAGATTTTTTCTAGGTCTTTCTCCAGAGAATCTCTTTTCTTTTTATCCAGATCCATTCTCGAGATTTCATTCAAGGCTTGATTGAGAAGATTTTTTTTGGAGAGAAGAATTTCTTTTTTTGAAAGTCTGGTCTTATCCGTATTAAGATAGAATGAAGTGGTCAAGAAAGAATCGCTCTTGAACTTTGCAAGTTCTTCTATTTGCTCCTTGCGTTGAAGTTTCATCTAGCCTCCTAAGAATTATTGATTTCTTGTTAAATTAGGTAGAAGGGATGATTAATCAAAGGGAGTGGGAATATTGATAAAGTGTAAAATACTTTCACTTGATAATTAAGATAAAAAGAGAAGCTTACTTTGTCAAGTTATTGTATTGGGTCAGGACATTAGTGACAATTTGGTAGTTTGGTTTCTTTTCCATTGCCGATAATATTCATAAGGAGTCAGATAATCAAGAGCCTGATGTGGTCTGATATAGTTGTAGACATATTGCCACTTCTCCAGTTGACGATTATGTTCTTCTAAGCTGAGAGCCAC
>CAYSCS010000006.1:0-3390 GCA_964429695.1 uncultured Eubacteriales bacterium | reverse complement strand
AGAGAATTGAGCGCCTTCCACCCTCCCCACATAATTAAAGAGCTCATAACTAATATTAGAATTTTCGATGGCCATTTCATGGTAATCTCCTTTTTTCGCCGCATTCTTATCACTCCTCACACTTCCACCTCACAAAAGCTTGATATTTGACAATGGCTATATCACTGAGATGAGAACCGCAGCCGCAGTGGATGTAGAAGCAAAATATTTGGATAAGGAAAATCTCTACAATGTCACAATCTTCGGATCTGGTAGCCAGTCTCGCTTCCAGCTTAAAGCTCTTCTTGATGTCAAGAAACCTGAGGAACTGCGGGTCTGGAACCGTAACGAGGATCATGTTTATAAATACATTGAGGAGATGTATTCCATTTTTCCTCTGAAATTTCATTGACCCAAAAATCTTGAGGAATGGGTGCGAGAAAGCGATCCTCTCTTAATTTGCACTCCCAGCCGATCTCCTCTCGTCAAAGCTCAATGAATCTCTCCTGAACTTCAGATTACTACTGTGGGAAGCGAGGCGCCTGAAAAGCAAGTTCTTGAGGTTGAAGTTTTTAGAAAGGCTGACAGAATTTTTTGTGATTCTATAAGCCAATGCTCCCTTCTTGGTGGAGTCCACCATGGCCTGTAAAAAAGGCCGTTGAGGAAACAAAATCTCAAGCGAACTGAGCGAGATTGTTCTTGGAAAAAAAAGGCCGAGAGAATGAAAAACTAATAACAGTTACCAAACTTACAGGATTGGGAGTTCAGGACGCAGCAGTCTCTCGCTTGTCTATCACAAAGCCCTCAAAGAGAATTTAGGCTACTTTTTAGAAAGTTAAACTTCCCTCTCTTTGTCATGATCAATAAAATATAACGCTAATAAGCTTTAAGTTAGAAAAGAGCGAAAGTTTTATTCTTTTTTGATCGAAACTCCCAGGGGCCTAGTCATTCCAGGTGTATCCCCTGTGGAGAGGCGGATGATGGCCCAAACTTTCATGGGCTGGGGCATTTCGCGGCCCATGCCAAATCCACCCCTCCCCTCTCCTGGTCGTATGCCTCCGCCAGGCATCCTTCTTGCCAAATTGCCCATTCGAAACCCAAAAGTCTCAAAGCCAATTCCAATCTTCTGGCCAGGACCGACTCCAATAGCCAGCCTGTTTTTTTCAGTGGGCTTCAACGGAATTTTAAGCTCATAGACCATAAAATCCCTCTCAATTGTCGCCAGAACCTCAAGTCCCTGCTCCTTCGCCTGCAGAAGAGTCATTCTCTCTGGCTCCTCTTTATTGGACTTTAAGATTTCAAGCTCTTTAAGAAACTCCGCGGGCATTTCTTCCTTTTGTTTCTCTTCTTCAGGAGGTCCAAACCTCCGGCCGAAAGGCATTCTTCCCTGGCCAGCTCCAAGAGGATATTTGACTCCCCAGTTTTTTTCCTTTCCTCCCTTGGGGTCAATCCATACCGTCAAGCCACCCATCATGATTTGAGCAAGGCTTGAAGGGCTTTCAGCTATGAAACTTATATAGAGAAAATCTTGGTCATTGAGAAATCCGAGCAGGAGTTGCTCCTCCTCCAAGAAAAATTGAGCGCCCTTCCAGTCGTCGGCCTTCCCGTCAACCACAATCTGCCGATTTAGCCAGTTACTCACCACATTATGAGTTTTGAATGTGCTACATCTCGCCAGGAGAATAAATATCATCACAGAAAACAGAACTTTAATCGCTTTCCATCCTTTCCTCATGTCTTCCTCCCTAAACATTCTAATTATAAAGCTCGCGCTTTTCCTTCTTATATCATTTAAACAAATGAATCTCGAATAACGTTGCATTCAACTGTTGAAGATAGTCCATACAATTCAGATCTTGTCTCCTTTTTTATGACGAAATGAAGGAAAAAAAAGGCGCAGACAGCAACATTCAAAAAAGGAATTAGTAAGCCTTAAATTTAGTAAGCCTTAAATTATGTTTATCTTTAATATTTATCCCTGCTTTTGATGATCTTTAATTTTTAAGACAATCTCCTCCTCCACAAATTCTTCCTCTAAGCCGCTGGGAACCTGAATCAGCAATCGATTGCCCTCAAGCTTTGCTCCCTTTACTTCTTCAACGAGCTGGGCATTTAAAAGACGTAAATCATAGAACTCCTTTGATAGAGCTTCAACTCTAATTTTTAATTGATTCTCTTTCCCTATTGATTCTCTTCCCATTCAATGCTGATAATTCTTAGGCTCTTATCCGGTTCCCGACTTTTGATTCGAAGGCAGGGGGGGGTAATTCAAGCCCAGGCTCAAAATCCAATTCAACTCGGTCATGCCCTGAGAGAGGAATTTAAACAGAAGGTGGGGTGGCCTGCAAGCTCCGAACCATCTCGAACAGGAGATTTTTCCCTTTGAGCTCGATGCTTCGAATTCTTATCCCAAGAGAGAAAATAGGCGCGAAATGCAGAGAATAGAAATCCTTCTTAGAACTCAGGATTTCTAGACTCACTTTTGATTCTTTCCTTTCGTATTGAAAGGAAAAATGATTCTTCGCCGCCTGATAATTTTCAACTTGCACCTTGTCCCCGTCGCCAAGAAAACGCGGTTCAAAAAAAATCTTTCGAGCCGAAGCATCGCCCTCAAGACCAAGGAGACTACGGACAAAAGGCAGAATAACGGTAGCACTTGAAAACTTCAGGTGGGGCACAGTCTCTTGAGGTCAGATATTTTGAGACCCAGAAATAACTTCTGTTACATGTCCTAGGGAATTATCAAAGCAATGGCAAGCAGCGCTTCCGAGCGGTCTATTTCTTTGGTGAGATAGAAATTGTGCTTGAACTGAGTTGTGGCGACCTTGCCAGTTAGAAATAGCCAGACTGTGCCATAATTATAATTGAGTGGACCATAGAGACTGATTTGGGAGAAAGAGTCCTGAGTCCCTGGTCTGTAGCTAGCTCGGCTTGGTCTATTTTTTAAAATGAGCTTCTTGTGGAGGGATTCTCCCAACTCCCACATCAACCTCACGGGACTCCAGGGAATCAGTTTCTTGATTCGCTTTCCTTCCGAAGTGAAAGCATAGGAATAATAATCAATCTCCTCATCCCATAATTTTTTATCAAATGTCTGAAGCAACTTTTGATAATCGGTGGATACTTTTTTGGCAATGGATGCATCTCCCATAGCTCTGGCCAGACTCCCCATGGCATAAGTTGCTCTGGCCCAGATTGTCGCCAGATAGATATCTGTCTGGATTCCGATCAAAGTTCCATATTCCAGGGAATTCAGGCCTGCTTTTACTTTTTTAAGTAGTATTTTTGATGATACTCTTCAGCTCGAAAGAACTCTTCATAGGGAACAATTTCGGTGACGATTTTTTTGCCTCGCCAAGCACTGTTTTTTTCAAGTTCCTCTTTTATTTTCCAGGCTATTTTTCGCTGATC
>CAYSCS010000005.1:0-13685 GCA_964429695.1 uncultured Eubacteriales bacterium | reverse complement strand
CAAGATGAGCTCAGTTTGAAGGAAAGAAATCGATCTCTTACTCCAGGGGTTGAGCTGTGTAGGGGTAGTCTATGGGGGAGAAGGAGGAAAGAGAAGTCTTTCTCCTTTTTTCAAAAGACTTCTGAGATTTAAAGTTTCCCTTAAGGCTTTAACTCTTGATATGTTGTGGCCCTCTCTGAGGACGATAAGAGCACGTTTTCCTCAAAGTGCGTTGGTCTTTGATACCATCCATATTCTCGCCGCTTACTCCAGGATGCTAGATGCTCTTCGGACCCATGAGTATCACATGCTCACAGGCCCGATGAGAAAGCTCATTAAGGGGACTCGATTCTTTCCTTTTCGAGGGTAAGAGAAGCATCCCGACCAAAGAGAAACTCCAAAAGCTTCTGCAGATTAACAGGAATCTCTTCTTCATAGCTTAGGTGCTTAAAGAAGAACTCTGGAGACTCTTGTGATTCGAATCTAGAGAAGATGCCGAGAGGTTTTTTATCGCTTGGATTAGAAAGGCGCTGAATCTGGGGTTAGGAAGCTTGTGAAGTTTGCCACTCTTTTTCAGAGACATGCAGATGGGATCCTGAATTATTTTCGCTACCCCCTCTCCAAAGCAATGGTCGAAGGGATTAATAACAAGATCAAAGTCATGAAGAGAGAGGCTTATGGTCACAGAGAAGTGGAGTATTTTATGCTCAAAATCTATAATCTCCACTTATCCAGGTACTCATTATTGTGATGAACCTTATTTTAAAATGTGACTCAAGAATTTTTTGGTAAAGCCTTTTCCCTTTATTAAAATAAAAAACCATCTGAATGAACAAAATTGAGCTCATTTCATTCGTTAGGAGAAACTGAACTTAATTTCAAAAATCTAATTTCTTAGCTTTTAATTAAACTCCTCAATTCTAAGAATATTACCTCTCCCTTTTTCCCCCTTATATTATCAATAAAATTTTGTCATTTTTCGGCAACGTTCTTTATTTAATTTTTCCAATCTTCGAATCTAGAGACATAAACAAAGTCTTTTTTAAATATCGATTATCAGTTGCTTGCCGCTGAATAATTTTAATCTATTTTAATTTTATCTATATGCTTCAATATTCTTTATTTTTGCCTCATCTTATTCAACTCTAAGGCAAGTTTTACTGCCTTCTCTGCATCTATAAGTCCATAGCCACATTCTAGAGAAAATCCCTTGAAGCCGACAGCTTCAGGATTGGCAGTCTCTTTTACTATATCGATAACAGTCCTGGTATATTCACTTGGTGGTTCATTACTCTTCCGGGGATACACAGAAACAACAAGGGCAAAAAGAGCCGCAACAACAGGAATGGCTGCTGAAATGCTTGGAATATAAGTATCCTCATCTTCAATATATGTAGGAAATGCTCCAAAAATATCATTAGGGGCAGCGAACATGTTTGTTGGATCGAGAGCGCAGACTTTCCAATATCCGTAGGAACCATCTTTCTTTCTTTCGGCTGCTGTCACTGAGACAACTGTTTCATACTGGGCAGGGAAGTTGCGGACATTGCCTTTTTCATACCAACGAGAATAGAGAGTACCACTTATTAAAATACGATTGTGTTCGTAGGCATATTTACAGGCATCTCTCAAATAATCAACATCGAGTGAGCTTCCTGAAGCGCTTATGCTAATGACGTCATTTCCATCATGCACAGCTTTATAAATGGAGGCTGCAATCATGCATTGAAGGAGGTATTGAAAAGGCGGATCATTCTGTGTTTCTCCATCACTGAATTTGTACATGGTAATCTCTGCTTCCGGTGCGTACCTCGCAGCTACAGAAGAAATAAGAGTCCCGTGGGAGCCCCAATCAATTGCCGAAGCATCATTACTCCATGGCTTACCTAAGTTTCCAATCAAACTGAAATGTCTTCCAAATTTAGTATTTCTGAAGATTGAATGACTTTCATCAACTCCTGAATCAAGGATACCAATCCTCGCACCATTGCCTTTTGTTATTCTATGTGCATCTCTGAATTTACCTCCATCCAGGCCACCTTGTTTATCAAATTCAGAGCTCAAAGGATTCTGAAACATGGCTCTTTTTGGAATTTCGACTTTAGCACCATAGCCTAGGGACCTTATCACAAGATCAACCGAATCCATGCTTTTATACTGGTCCAAATTATTCCTTAAATATTCTGTGGAAGAGTCTGTCTCAAAAAAACATTTGATAAATTGTTGCCCTGAAAATCGGGACAACTCTAAAAACATCTTTTTAAATTTTATTTTAGAATCCTTATCTTTACTTTCTAATAGACCTTTAAACATAGGTTCATCCTTCTGGTAAAAAATGTTAATAAGAATTTCATAAAGCCTCTCATATCTTGTCTCAGAATCCAAGATCTTACTTATCTCTTCTTCAGTAAGAAGCGATTTTTTAGGATGTTCTCTTATTTCATTTCTTATGGTTAAAAAAAAGAGTTTCTTTCCTTGCTTATATAGGGAATCAAGCCAAGAATCAGATGAATCCTGTCTCAAGCATGAAACTCCACATGAAATAATAAAAATCATAATACCTGTAATCATTGAAGATTGACAGAATCTTTCCCAATCTTTCATTCTAACTCCTCTTTACTATGATTATCTTATATTTATTTTTAATCATATTCATAATTTTATTTTTCAGAAAATCAGGGTTTACGAATGACTTTAAGACTGTTAACCAAGTGGAAAAAGATATGCTCATAAATGAAGAGTTTTTTACAGAAAAATTCACAGGCATTAATCGTCACTCTCGAGTTCTCAAGAAGAAAAGAATAGAGAAATATGATTACCTCTTAGATTTAAGAGGACGGAATTTTTATTTGTTATGTACCAATTTTTATGTTAATATCTATCACTAAAATGCAGGATATTGAAGAGCAGCTCAAAAAAATAATCAACGATTATTCAGCCTTAATCCATCAAGTCATCTTAAGAAATTTATTCAAATTTGAGATATGCGAAATCGAGGATATTGAGCAAGAAGTAAAAATAAAAATCTGGAATTTCTTAAAAAAAGGTAAAAAAATCGAAAAAATCATGCCATATATAAGAAAGGTCGCCTATACAGTCACGATAGATGAATTAAGAAAACTTAGAAATAGAAATCATTCCCCTCCAAAGAAATCGTACGATTTAGAGATATTATATAATGTGATATTCCCTTATTTAATTGAAATTGAGAATGAATCCCCGGATCTTCTCTACGAAAGGCAACAATTAAAACTCCTTTTAAATGAATTGATAAATTCGTTAGGCATTAAAAGGCGTCGTGTTCTAGGCCTATATGCTTTTGGATTTTCAATTAAGGAGATTGGTGATCTTCTCAAGTGGGATAATACAAAGGTCAGGCATCTTCTTTATAGAGGCATTGAAGAGCTAAGGCAAAAAATAAGAGAAAAAAAGATATTTAGTGTTCAAAATGTTTATCCCGAGTCAGAGAGGAAGACAAGAAAGGAAATTTAATCCATTGAGATATAAATCTTTCAGAGAAAAAAATGTAAAAGATAAGCTATCAATAAAGTTTTCCTAGATGAGACATCGAATGAAAAAAAATAAGGTTCATCACAATAATGAGTACCTGAGTTGAGATAAAGAGCGCATCAGAATAGGTTCCTCTTGATTCTAAAAAATCAAGAAAAGCAGGAACTCAAGATCCACCGATCGATACTGTATCATGCTGTTAGAATTAGAGGCTACCAACATCTTCAGACTCAACTCAAAAAAGTCCCATTTATTCTCATCTGCTTCGCTCAACAAACCGTTGTTCTTTCTCTCATTCTTCTCAACTCATCCACAAGGGTTTTAGGGTGAGAACACTTCACACTCTCCCCATTGAAAGGAAAAGAGTATCTGTAGGGGTCAAATCGAGACGTTTTTTCAAGAGACTTCTGAGATTTAAAGTTTCCCTTAAGGCTTTAACTCTTGATATATGGCGGCCCTCTCTGAGGGCGATAAGAGCACGTTTTCCTCAAAGTGCGTTGCTCTTTGATGCCTTCCCTATTCTCGCCGCTTACTCCAGGATGCTAGATGCTCTGCGGACCCATGAGTATCACATGCTCACAGGCCCGATGAGAAAGCTCATTAAGGAGACTCAATTCTTGCTTCTTCGAGGGTAAGAGAAGCATCCCAACCAAAGAGAAACTCCAAAAGCTTCTCCAGATTAACAGGAATCTCTTCTTCATAGCTTAGGTGCTTAAAGAAGAACTCTGGAGACTCTTGTGATTCGAATCTAGAGAAGATGCCGAGAGGTTTTTTATCGCTTGGAGTAGAAAGGCGCTGAATCTGGGATTAGGAAGCTTATGAAGTTTGCCACTCTTTTTCAGAGACATGCCGATGGCATCCTGAATTATTTTCGCTATCCCCTCTCCAAAGCAATGGTCGAAGGGATTAATAACAAGATCAAATTATGAAGAGAGAGGCTTATGGTCACAGAGAAGTGGAGTATTTTAGGCTCAAAATCTATAATCTCCACTTATCCAGGTACTCATTATTGTAATGAACTTAAAATAAAAGGGTATATTCGGTGCCAAAGAAAGGCGTGGCCCCATCAGAGTAGCCATTGGAGCAGAAAACCTTCCAGCCTGTGTTTTCCACCATGGCATCACGCAAGGACTCGGCGACATAAAGAGCTCCGTTAAACTTTACAGGGTCTGAGAGACGCCAACTCTCACGCCGACCCTCTTCAATTAGTAATACCATACTTCCCGGCCTAAAAACCTCGCTCTCCACTCTCTCGAATTCTTTTTCCTAGAATCTTCTGGACCTGACTGGAGAGGAAGGAGTCGGAAATACCATAAAGGATAAGAGCCTCCTTCGGATTTGTGGTGATTGAAGAGGCGTAGTCCCCTCGCCTTTCAATTCTCTTTGTCATGTATCATTCGGGTTGACGCTTTATCACCCTGATTCGGCTTTCTACCGTCAAGCATGCGTTGAAACGTTATTAGCTCCGTGTGAAGCATAAACGCTCAAGATACCACAGGCGGAATTATTTCCTCTTTCTTCCTCGAGTGTCAACACTTATTGTCGGAATAAACTCAGGCAGCTTGAGCTTTTGCCGCTCTTTCCAGGCGAAAAACAACCCTCTCCCAGAGTTGGCCCGTTTCTTGATAGAAGGCTCCTGCTGTGCCAGGAGTTTACGCCCCTGTCATCCGGAACGCACCGTGCTCTACCGGGTTTGTTCCATTACTTTGACCAGTTCCTGATCGAATATGAGAGCCGTTTCGAGAAAGAGTACGGGTTCTTCCGTCCCATTATCAAGGAAGTGGTCGAGCGCTATTTGGACTGAAGAAACCCAAGTGCGGGTTTACCCGTGTCCGCTGTCCGGACTGCCATGCGGAACGTCTCCTGATGTTCTCATGTCGCACAAGAGGATTTTGTCCATCATGCCATTCGAAGAGGTTTGAGGAGTGGATGAGGGAATCTCTGCTTCTCGATGTTCCTCACCGCCAGGGTGTCCTTACGATCACTAAGATGCTCCGCATCTTCTTCCGCTAAAACCGCCGGGTTCTGGGAGGTCTTTGCCAGGCAGCTGTCCGGGCTCTCCTCAAGTACTTCCAGGCAGTTACTGGGAAAGAGCTTATACCAGGGATTGTGGCCTCAATCCAGACCTTTGGCGAGCGCATCAATCTGCATCCTCATCTCCATTGCCTGCTCACAGAGGGAGATGAGGACTCTGAGGGCACGTTTCATCATCTCCCTGAGTTTAAGGATAGTCTTCTTTCCGAGTTCTTCTCCTGCCAGGTCTTCGCTCTTCTCCTTGGGGAAGAGCTCATCTCAGAACCCCTGGTGGAGAAGATCTCAAGCTGGCCCCATTCTGGTTTCTCAGTGCACAGCAAGGTCAGGGCAAGAACAAAGAAAGAGGCTAAGCGGGTGAGAAAATACATGATGCGTCCGCTGCTTTCCCTAGAACGCCTATTCTTTCTGGAGAAAGAGGGCAAGGTTCGCTACCGGTATGGAAAAGAAGCTGAAGAGGTGGAGCGCATGGACTATCTGGAGTTCATTGCTCGCGTGACCTCGCACATCCCAGATAAATGCCAGGTGACTATTTGTTACTTCGGTCTGTACGCCAACGCTCATCGGGGCAAGGTGCGTAAGTCTAAGGAGGCGGCTCATAAGCTTCTCGTGATCGAGGAGGAGGAAGCGAGGGTTCCCCGCAGAGGCTGGGCCGAGACGATTCAGAAAGTGTACCAAGTTGATCCCACGGTCTGCCATCAATCCGGTGCAAGATGAAGGTCATTTCCTTCATCACAGAATATTCTGTAATGGACCATATCATTAATTACCTCAAGCTGTCCTTTGTGGCAGAGATACCTCCCCCACCACACATGCTCTATCAGGAAGTTTTGATGGCTGCTGAGGCTTCGGCCGAATATTTTTCATGATTTTCCCTTTTACCGGATGAAGACTTCTATGCCATTTTCGGCACTTTTGAGCCGCTCGAAGGCTTTCCAGCCTGCGTTATGCTATTTTCTGCCTTACTCGACACTTCTGCCTGTCAAGTTCTATACTCCCTAACGATGGGAGGAGATGAAAAAAGTCCAAGAATGCATCTTCTGCCTACAAAGCTGAAAACAAATTTCTTCTATGATGATGTAATGCAAGTACTTTCTTGAGTGCCTCCTTTCTTTTTCTTTATTTCTTTCTTCATCCCTCGCTCTTGTGGACCATCCTTCTATCCGTGCCCTTCATTCTTAGGAAATCCGCGCTCACTCTAACATCAGGTCTCGGCCCCTTAATCTCATACCGAACGCAACCTCATCGGCCCGTTAAGAATTTGCCGAAGGCGGCCGATTCGTTTCTTCTTCATCTTTTATCCGAAACATAGGGACGATTCTCTTTTAACATCCGGTAGATAATGGTCAGCAATCGCCTGGCTGTCGCAACTTTCGCTGAGTTCGCCCCTTCCCCCTCTTTATTCGCTCGTAATAACAGCCGAGATCAAAGTCGGCCCGGAGCGAAGGCCAGACCGCCTCCACCACAGCCCAGCGTAACCAGCGATTCCCTGCCTTGATGATCTTACCGTCGAAGCTCCTTTCTCCAGAGCTATGAGTCAAAGGAATCATCCCAGCATAAGCATTTAACTTCCTCACCTCCTCAAACCGCTTGATATCTTCTATCTCCACCGCTACCAACACTGAGAAAAATTTGCCAAACCAAGGAGCAGTCTGAATCAGCCGGGCATACGCCATCTTCCCATGCAACTCATCGACTAAAGTATTCGTCTCGCTGATTCGTTTCTCTAGATGACAATAGTTCTTCAAAAGAGCCACTACCATCTTTGCCTCCCTCTCCTGTAAACTCAAACCTGCCACAACCTTCATTCCTTTATCGGTGAAAAGATTCTCTACCCGAGCCACCTCTAGCCGTATCTCTTCTCTCTGCTAAGCCAGAAGCGCCCGCAGCCGGTTCTTTACTGACATCTGCTTCCCCACATAAAATGCCCGCTGACGTAACACCCGTTGGCAAAAACGATTCTCCCATGACCGCTAGTAAACCTCAGGAATATAGCCTGTCCGCAAAAGATGAGCCAGCTTGGAGGAGTCCCCCTCGTCCGTCTTCACTTTGGCCCTGGCAATCGCTTTGACATCCTTGGGATGAGCCACTGCCGTCACAATCCCCATATCATCCAGTACATCCACCATCGCGTAGCTCAACCCTCTAGCCTCTACTACCGCTTTCACTTCTTTGAATCCATAAAGAAAATCCTCTAGATACTGACGAAGATTGGCCACTCTTCCTGACTTGAGCACCTCGCCTCGCTCATCCAGCAAGGTGAGGTGTGAGTATTGCTTGTTATGGTCAATACCCATATAATTCATTCTTGCACCTCCTTAAAAGTAAGTTTTCCAACCGGAAGTCTCCCCTAACCTCCGGAGGAGGTGCATCACATCATCATGTTACCTATACTTAAGACGAGGCAGACTTCAACTCTCTAAAGCCCCCCAGCTTTGGATGAAGATGAATGGTCGGCGAGAACTACTTAACTTACTGACCTAACTTGGCCAGCTCGGCGAGTTTCATGTCGTCAAGGAGCTTATGGAGAAGCGCGGCGTCGCTCGTCCCCTGACCTATGAGCTCAACCAAAAAGCGCTTGCCGACGAAGAGGCGGATTTCGGCCGACTGATTTTCCTCGGTTCTTTCGACTCGCTCCGTGCCGCGGAAGCCCTGGATATTCACGGACTTCTCATAGCCTGTTTCTGTTTCGTTCTCAAACTCCATCATTCCGATCATCGAAGCACCCATTTCCCCAAACGGTACACCCGAAATATCACTGATTTTAACCTCAATGGAGATGACGTTATCGCCGCTCCCTTTGGTATAGGTGACATGGCCTTCTGATGAGGTCATCCCCATCGCCGAAAATGTCTCGCCACCAGGCTTCTCCCTGGCAAATCCTGCCAGCTCAATCTTGGGCAAGAATTCTTGCAGTTTCTTGAAGTTGACAACCTTCTCCTGGCTTGGAGCGGGAACGCACAAAACAAGAAAGATTGCTCCACTCAAAAAAACACCATAGATACTTTTCATTTCCTCCTCCTGGGAATGAAGTGAAGCTCGACTAAATTCTGCCCTGCTTTTTAACACAATAACCAAAAGAAATCAACACAAATGAAAACTTTTCGCAAAGGAGAAATGCCGGAGGAGGGAGTCGAACCCACACCCGAGTCGCCCCGGACTGGATTTTGAGTCCAGCGCGTCTGCCAATTTCGCCACTCCGGCTTAAAACCTCTCAAATGTACCTCAAATATAGATTATTTCATGCCTATTTTCAAGCCGACCGCATTGCCACCCAAAAAATCAATACGTAATTTTTTTCACTTCTGAACACTAGATTTAATGATTAACCAAAAAGAAAAGATGTGGGGCTAGAAAAGAACTTTAGCCGTTCAGTGTTGAAAGAGATGGCCCTCAGTTATCAGCGAAGAAGGTACATGTTTTCGCATAGAGTCTTAGGGAGGCAATGAGTATGCTTTCATATAGCTTTTCTCATGAGGCAATAAGGCCGAAGGCATTTCTTTTTCCCCGATATATTTACAGTCGAAAAATTAGAGTAATTTAATTTTAAAACTAAAAACCACCTCGCTACTTAGTCTGACAAAGGAAGTTCATCTTATTATTCGAGCTTTTCCTTCCTCTAATCTCCTACGCAAATGGGGGGGAACAAAGAAAGCCATGCCTCGAGACAAATAATCTTAAGCTATGCTATCTAAAATTAAAGATTTAGCCACTAAAATGATCATTAAAAGAATTAAAAATATATACAACTTGAAAATTTTTTTTAAATTTAAATTTTAGAATAGCAATTTTTCTTTTTTTTTAGACATCTCAATCCGAACTATTCCCATAAAACTATTACTGGGTAATCTACTTTTAAAAGAAGACAATAAATTGACTTTGCTGAATTTAAACTGAATAATGTCGTATAAGACTTTAAGAAAGGAAATAAAATGAACAAATTGCAAATTCCAAGGAGAGACTTTCTAAAATTTTTACTCGCAGGGATTCCAGCCTTGAAAATCGACTGGGATTCACTTCCCCAAGCTTCAGAGCTTTCTTCCTCTGGTGAAGAAAGAGAGTGGGATGCCCTAATCATCGGTGCCGGACTGGGAGGGTTAAGCTGTGCAGCTGCATTCGCCCGCCAAGGATTCAAGCCTCTTATCATTGAGCAACATACAAAACCAGGAGGCTACGCCACCACCTTTAGCCGTCAGGGTGGCTTTATCTTTGATGTCTCGCTTCATTCCATGTCGATCAAAGAACGCAATGGCATACCTAATCTCATTCCCGGATTTCCAGAAATAGAAGGAATAAAATTTGTGCCACATAAGGTTCTTTACCGTGCTATTTTCCCCGAACACGACATTCGGGTTGAACATCGCAATGTAGAGGGCTACATCCTCACCCTGGAAAAATTATTTCCTCAGGAAAAAGAAGGCATCCAGAATCTTTTCCTGGCAATGAAAGGGCTTGTTTCCGAGGTTCAAAAGTATTCTGAATCAGGCGGAAAAATTGAAATGTCCACCTTTCCTAGAGACTATCCTTACCTGATGAAGAGTATGAATACAACTTGGGGAAACTTCCAGGATGCTTACCTCAAAGACCCTAAGCTCAAAGCAATTGTTTCTTCCCTCTGGGGCTATTTCGGTTTGCCTCCCTCGAAGCTCTCTTGCTTCTATTATGTGTTACCCCTTATGAGTTATCTTGAGGAAGGAGGATACTATCCCTTAGGTTGCTCCCAGAAAATAAGCGACGCCTTTGTAGATTTCATCGAAAAAAGAGGGGGAAAGGTGGTGCTTAGGAGCCGGGTGGAAAGAATCCTGGTTAAAGATAGGAAAGCCTATGGTGTAAGATGCGCGGATGGAAATGAATACAGAGGAAAAGTCATAATTTCCAATGCCAATGTCTATGATACTTTTCACAAGATGATTGAAGAAAAAGAATATCTTAGGGATTATTTGGCCCGCATGGAGACTTTCACCCCAAGTCTCTCTTCTTTTCAGGTTTTTCTGGGTTTGAGTCAGGATTTAGTAAAAAAAGTAGGGATAGAAGAGACTGAAATTTTCTACGAGCCAGGCTATGATCTTGAAGAAAGCTACCACATTGCCCTCAATGCAGAGGTGGAAAAAGGAGGTTTCGGATTGACTCTTTATGATAACCTCTACGAGGGCTACTCACCTAAAGGCAAGAACACACTCAACATAATCACCCTCCAAGGATATGATCATTGGAAGAGGTATGAAGCAGATTATTTTGCAGGGAAGAAAGAAGCCTATCGAGCCGAAAAGCAGAGGATGGCAGAGATCCTGATTAAAAAAGTCGAAGAAATCTTGCTCCCAGGACTGAGTAAATATATCGATGTAAAGGAAATAGGTACTCCTCTGACCAATGTTCGTTATACGAGCAACTATCATGGAGCAGTGTATGGTTGGGATCAAACTGTCGAGAATTCAGAACCAAGGCGCCTCCCCCACAAGACGCCTATCAGAAATCTTTATCTTGCAGGAGCCTGGACAAGGCCAGGAGGAGGTTACACTTCCGTAATTTCTAGTGGACTCCAGTGCTTCGCCGAAGTGATGAAGGAGTGGAAAGAAGCCCTATAATATCACAGCCGTCCTGAAAGTAAAAAATATTCCTTGAAACGGGGCAAGAAGCAGAGGTCTATTCTCTCATTAAATTGTCTTTATTTATTTAAAAAAATAAAGATAACGGACTAATCATCAAGGTATAAACACACCACAGAAATAGAAATTCGCTCTTCATCCAAAATAAAGAAAAAAGATTGAATAAGAGCAAAAAATGAATCTTTATCTTTTTTATTCAAGTTATCAAATAAACAGAAAAATCTAAAGAATGGAAAATAACATCATCTTATGAAGAGTTTTCTCCAATTTACTACTTCCTCTCAAAGCTCTCTTTCACCCGGAAAGCTCACCTGAAATTCGCACACTAAACCAAAAACAAAATAATTGACATCAATTTTTATGAAATTGTATATAGTCTTTGAAGAGGAAGATAGAATGAGTTTGGTTCGAGAATTTTTTTTAATTCCCCTATTTATTCTGATATTTATTCTGATTTTGGCATCAAGTTTGATAAGTTTCTCCGCCATTGACAAAGAAAAGGTCAAATACAGGTCTCAATTGCTTGAAGAATTAAGAGAAGCTGAAGCTGCCTTTATTCGTGATAAAGACGATTCAAATTTGCGCAAAAACTATGCCAAGCTCCTCTTCGAAAGCGGTGAATTCTGGAAAGCGAGAGAAATCCTGAGACCGCTCGTAAAAAAACTCTCCAAAGACATCGAAGTCCAAAATCTTGAAGCTCGCCTCTCTTACATGATGGGTGATTTTGAGAGCGCAGAAAAGCGCTACAAAATGCTTATCAAAATTACAAATAAAAACTCTAAAGAATATGAAAATGCCTTAAAAGGCCTCGCTTTAGTCTACTTCCAGACGCACCAATATGAGAAGGTCAAAAATCTCCCTGATGCAGAAAACTTCAAATCTTTCATGGAGCTGATGAGAAAATTTCCCGAAAAACCTTATCACCTCGAATGGGAAAATAAAGAAAAAACCTCAATTCTTCCCTTCGAAATCAAGGGCATGCTCCCCACAATGAAGGTAATAGTAAACGGAAAGGAACTCGAATTCATCCTCGATACAGGAGGAAATCTATTCTATATCGATAAGACTGTTGCTGAAGAGTGCGGGTTGAAAAAGTTAGTAACCCATAGAGCCAAATACGCCTATACGGGCGGTGAAGAGGTCGAGGAATTTCTTGGAGTGGCAGACTCTGTCAAACTTGGAGAAGTCACTCTTAAGAATGTCCCTTTTTCCCTGGCAGAGTGGAAATCAAGAGGAATCCAAAGCGATGGAGTCGTAACCACCCAGGCTCTAAAAGAATTCCTCTCTACAATCGATTATGCTCATAATAGAATTATTCTTCGTGAGCGATGCAAAAAAGGACTTAAAAAATTTAGAGAATCAGTTGTAGGAAAGGAAATAGTGGAAATTCCCTTTGTCCTCGATGCCACTCACCTCATGTTTGCCAGAGGCTGCCTTAACGGAAGAGGTGGACTCACCTTCCTGGTTGATTCTGGCCTTGCTTCGTCTATGCCCTTTGTAGCTACGGACGGACTCATCGAAGACATGGGGCTTGAGCTTAGGCAGATTGAGGGGACGAAATACAGCTGGTTTAAAATCGGTTCTCTGGGACTGGGTGAGCTCGTACTTGAGAAGCAAACCCAGGGACTGGCAGGAGTGATAATAGAGGAGAACCCTTACTGGCGCTTTGGTTTTATCTGGGACGGATTAATCTCCCATCAATTTCTGAAAAATTTTAGCTCCTGGACCATAGATTTCGACAATATGACCTATGTATTTGAGCGCTAGAAAACTCCAATTGACTTTTCTTTAAAGGTCATTTATCCTTGCTAACAATGGTTTTGGAAAAAAAGGGGAAAATTTTTATGCATAAAATTTTAGGAAATACTTATTTCTTTATAATAAACTCTATAGGGAAACCTTATTAAAAAAGGAGGCTATTTATGGAACAAAGTCAGGCTAATCTAACGGCGCGGCCAACGGGACTCGAAGGAGTGGTGAGCGTCGGGGAATGGATTGTCACTCTCCTCATCTCAGTTATCCCGCTCGTGAACATCGTCATGTTTTTTGTCTGGGCTTTTGGCTCAAACACAAAGCTAAGCAAAGCAAACTGGGCTAAAGCAAGCTTAATCTGGTTAGCCATAGCTGTTGTCTTTTATGTAGTGGTAATTGTCCTCATTATCGGTGGTTTGGGCATCCTTTCTTCACGATTCTGACTAGTTTAATAACTTAGTCTCTCATTCCCAAGCAAAATTCATCAATAGATTTCTGCTCAATCAAAGGATGAAAAGCCGGCAGTGTAAAAATTTTTTGCGTAATTTCGCAAAGATGGGAGAGGGAAAGGTTCTTTCTCCTTAAATAGGAGGAAAAAGGAAAGCCAAAAAGAAAGGAGAAAGAGCCCAGGGAGATTAAACCGAGCGTAACAGAGTTTAAGGAACTTGGGGAGTGAAACCGCAGGCATAGCTATTTAAGATGATGCTAGAAGAGATTCAAGCAAGCAGAGGTGAGTATCTTTCAAGCCTTATGAGCGCTGTCGGGGGAAGAGGAATCATGGTAATGGTTTTTATGATTCGGGTGGCC
>CAYSCS010000004.1:0-48052 GCA_964429695.1 uncultured Eubacteriales bacterium | reverse complement strand
GGCTATATCGCAGGAGGAAAGAAATTTCCAGTTTGTCTATGGGGCTACGACCTCCTTTTTAAACTTGTATGTTTTTTATAGGTTGGAGGCTCTCTTTTATGCCTCTCTCAAACATCATCTAGCAACTTTGGCACAGTACCTAATCTTTATTTTTGGTTCATCTCCAGATTGGGAAATAGAGAAAGGATAGAAATTTTGCCTTTCGCCTCTTCAGATTTCACAGAGAGACGATCTTTTGTTAAAATCATTAGCCAGATAAAAGGCTCTGAGGTTATTGTTTCTAGCATGCTTTTAAAGGCTCTTATAAGATGAGAAAAGGTCTCCAAAGATTATTTTCTGATGTCTCAAGGAGATATGAGCTTGTCAATCATGTCCTAACTTTGGGGCTTGATATTTTCTGGAGAAGGAAAGCGGCAAAAGTTGCCTCTCTTCTTGGCGGTTATCTTTTACTTGATGTGTGCAGCGGAACCGGGGAAATGGCTTATACACTCTTACACAAGAGAAAAAACGAGAAAAAAATCGTCTCTGTCGACTTTTGTTTTCCCATGATAAAAAAGGCTCAAAAGAAAAGAAAAAAACAAAACATCTCTTTTGTGATTGCTGAGGCATGTCATCTTCCTTTTCCCGATGAAACTTTTGAGCTAATTACCATCTCCTTTGCCACTCGAAATATCAATACTTCAGAAGATAGCCTGAAACAACATCTCAGGGAATTTAATCGAGTCCTCAAAAGGGGTGGTTATTTTGTTAACCTCGAAACGAGCCAGCCCCAGAAAATGTTTCTGCGCAGGCTTTTTCATCTCTACGTCAAGCTTCTGGTAAGGCCAGTAGGCTTTCTCATTTCAGGCTCAAAAGCCGCCTATAGATATCTTTCCTTCACGATTCCGAAATTTTACACCGCAGAAGAATTATCTGCGCTTATTCTCCAGGCTGGATATTCCCGGGTGACCTCAATGCCGCTTTTATTTGGAGTCTCTGCGATTCACATCTGTCAGAAATAGTTTTTCTATTTAGAAATTGGATAGAGGGAATTAGGAATACGAAAAAATAAAAATCCTCGAAGAAGGAAGAAGATGTTCCGGATAGCGGTAAAAATCCTCAGGGCAAGAATTGGCTTAGAAACTAATTCTTCTTTTTTTCTTCTTACTTTTCCTTTGAAGGTAGCGGTAGAATCACTTCTTACAGATTTTAAGGAGGTTAAAGAGATTAAATTTTCTGAGGGATTAGATGGTTATGTGCAGGTGAAAAACTCAAGCGGTAAAGTTTCATATAGCTTCAAGGGAGGAACTTTTTTTCTCAAAGGCCCGCTCCTTAAAATTTCAAGGGAGGCCTCAGATTCGAGATACACTCTGTGGGGAAACCAGGGGCTGATTTATAGGTATACTCTCTATCTTCTGGAGAGGAATTATGGAATCTTCAATCTCCATGCCTGCGCACTCTTGGATGAAAAAAAGAATATGTTGTATGTTGTGGCTGGAGGGGCAGGAGCAGGGAAAACAGTCTTCCTCCTCAGCGGACTGCAGAAGGGGTTAAAACTTTTTTCTACAGAGACGCTCCATTTCACCCTTAAAAATAAGGATCTATGTTGGTATATGGGCTCACTCGTTGACAACATCCGCTGGAGCACTCTTTTTAAGCACTTCCCGCAATTTCTCCCCACCAATGAGGTTGAGGAATCCAAGGAGAGAGGAGAAAAGATTGCAGTCGACCTCTCTTTCTACCGCACCGATAAGGAAGAGCTTCACAATCCCCGATTTATGATTATCTTCCCCCGAATTGAAGAAGGGTGGCCAGGATGCCAGAGGACGAAGGTTGTTGATAAGAGAAAAGGAGCGAAGCTTATCTTTGATAATATTTCTCAAAAACTTGCAGAAACGGTCATCCTCTACGATAGAATTCCCCTCGCTGGGATGGATTGCAAATCACTTGCCCTAGCACGTCTTGAGGCAGTCAGAAGTCTCCTCGACCATGAATCAATGGTGGAGATCACCTTGCTCCTCTCTAATCCTCAAGAATGCTGGGGAAATCTTTTAGATTAAATTAAAAGGAGATGAGAATTGAGCAGAGCCTGGGAAGGAGTCATTGAAGTTCCCATAAAAGGGAGGAGTAAAAAGCCAAGGGAAACTGGTCTGACTATGGTCATCGATAAGGGAATGGCTTTTCACCAGCTAGAAGACTTGCTTGAATCTTCGGGAGAGTTTATTGACATCATTAAACTCACCTTTGGAACATCTGCCTTTCATGAGGAAAAATTCCTGAGAAAAAAAAACGAACTCTTGACCTCATCAGGCATCAAAGTTATGCCTGGAGGAACATTCCTCGAAGTTGCGGTATGGCAGGGCGTTGTGGATGAGTTCATTCAGAGGGCAAAAAATCTTGGATTTTCTGCAATCGAAGTTTCAGATGGAACAATAGAAATAAGCAGAAAAAAAAGGAGGGAAATCATCAAAAAATGCCTCGATAAGGGGTTCACGGTCATTAGTGAAGCAGGGAAAAAAGATCCGCAAGAGGCACTCTCCATTTCAGAGTTAATCGGCTTAATAGAAGAAGATCTTAAGACTGGGGCTTTCAAAGTAATAATAGAAGCGCGGGAAGCAGGTAGAGGAGTCGGGATTTTCGATAGCGAGGGAAAAATTAAAAATGAAGAACTTGAAATGATTGTAGCGGAGATCAAGAAGGTTGATTTTCTCATTTGGGAAGCGCCTCTTAAACTTCAGCAACAGGAATTAATCCTGCGCTTCGGGGCCAATGTAAATCTGGGAAACATTCCCCCGGATGAGGTTCTTGCTCTTGAGGCTCTTAGGCAGGGGCTGAGGGGAGACACGCTGAAAAGAGAATATCTCAAGAAAAGGGATTGGAAATCATAAGTTCACTTATTCTTGCCTCTCCAGGAGAAGAATAAGCACAGTATGCTCCCCTTCGGGAATGGTAAATTTGACTGACTTTCCTTTGAATACTCTCTTTTCTTTATCATCTATTCGCAGTTCATATTTTCCCTTTGATAACAGCTTTATTTCTATTTCCCTAGGTCCAAGCGATTTTGTCTCGAAAGAAATTTCGTTCTCAGAATAAAGGAAATGACGAATGATAATACTGCCTTCGGCATTCATAATTTCTCTACTTTCTTCCTTAAGCTTCATTTCGCCTGAAGATATTTCGAGGTCATAATGTCTTCCCTGGATCGAGAGCCGCGAAAGCTTTCCTTTCTTTTCTGCTTTTATCATTCCAAACCTCAGCCCTTCCCAAGGATTGAAATCCAGGTATTCCTCGACTGCTATCAACGCGAGAAGTGGTCCAAAACTCTGATGCCTTCCTCCCCTTGGCTCCCCAGTTCTGGAATCGAAATATTCAGGGCAAAGCTGAAAATTGACCCAGCTCCGCAGGAAGAGTTCGGCGCTCTTCCTGGCAAATTCAGTGGCTAGGGAATCAAACTTGCATGCCCTTAATCCCTGATAAACAAGGTAATTTACGGGAGGAGAAATTCCCCCTCTTGAAGAAAGCTGATCCCTGAAAGCTGGATCATCTCTGGAGACGGTGGGGATTACATATTCCCCCCAAAATTCCTTTTCGTTCAGCAAATGTTTTATCATCTGTAATGCCCTTTTTTCATCCGGTATCTGGGCGAGGAGTGGATAGAAATTTGAGGCTGCTTTTTTTCGCGAAAACCTCCCATCCCAGTGTCGGTCAAAATAGAAACCCTCTCTATCATCCCAGAGATTGCGATTGATAAGGTCTTTCATGATCCTGTATTCTGCCATGTAATTAGCATAATCTTCTTTTTCATTGAGGAGGTTTGAAATCTGGGCCAGACACCAGGCATCCAGGGCATAAAGAGAATTAAGGTCGATACAGTTCATGGTCAACGTTCCTGTTTTTTCATCGAAATAAGCCTCATCCCAGTTGGGAAGGTTAAATTGGCCGGATTCCTTTTGAGCTCTAAGCTTCCCTTCTAATTTAGTTCGACCTGCAAGAACGTCAGAAATTAAAAACTCTACATCGCTCCCCCACTCCAGGAGACCATCGCCATTCCCGTCCCTTCTCCTTTGACCGTTGGTCTTCTCCGCCTTCCAGAAGCCATGCCATTTTTTGAGGAATGGATAAGCTCGCCTGAGAAATTCAAGATTCCCTGATTTTTCGAAGATTTTCAAGATGACAAACGAGCCCAGTGGAGGCTGGGAATGGTCTGGGGTACCACCTGAATTACTCCTCCAGCCAGGGATGTTCCCATTAGGGTATTGAGTTTCAAGGATGGAGAATATGAATTCTTCTGCGTGTCTTGTGCTTTCCAGAGAAGCTTCCAGGGCAGCTAAAAAAGCCCCCCATCCTGAGATCATCCAATGGTTATCGGGTCTACCTGAGGCAGAAGAAACCTCCCTTCGCCCTGGAGGCGAATAAAATCTGTGATGCCCGCGCTGGTATAATGTTGCCCAGAAAATATTGTTTGACACAGATTCAGCTACACCCTTACAGAAGCCATCGACTCTGACTCTCTTCTTTATGTATCTCTTTTCCTCATCTCTAAGGATTGACTCAATCGTTTTCTCGTTTTTATAACGGTAAATATGGTTTCTCAGAATTCGAGCATCTTCACCGACTCCCGCTACAAAGTAAACTTTTCTTTCATCATCCATATTAAAAGAAAGAGAGAGCTCCTCTGGGTCATCTCTCACAAAAACTGCCTCTCTATTTTTCCAGAAGAGATAATGATACTTTTTCTGAGCTAAATTCTCTCCTTTTACCTGGCCATCGGAGAGCAAGATGAATTTTCCCTTAAAATCCCAGGGGAAATAATGGATAATCTGGAGCTCAATATAACTGGGAGCTTCGATCTTACCTATTACTGTCTTTTCATCCTGCCTCGACCACTCCAGGGTCAGAGTATCGGATTTTCGAGGCGGCTTAATCAAGGTTGGAGTTTCCTCTTCTCTGCCAAAGGGAAGGCTGAGGTCCATCTTTAACTTTGCATACTGTCCATCAGGAGAGTGGGGGCCTACTTCTGAGACAAGAAAGAAAATATCCGCTGAATCGACAGTTTCATTTGCTCTCTTCGCTCTAATGCGGAAGGCAAATCCACAATCTTTATCGGGTATGAAGCATAGTGCTGCCCAAGATTTTGGGTCGAGAGAGCCTATGTAGACATCCTTCCAGGGATAATATATTTCTCCTCTGAGGTCAGACAAAAAGAAAGCAAAGAAAAAAAACAAAATTATTTCTTTAGGCCCTATTTTCATTTTGTTTTTTTCATCTCATAAGGTTCATCTTGAGTAATTTAAGAAAAAAATGTTTTTGAATCAACAAATTTTGGATTTAAAACCTTTGTCCTTCTTTGATTCTTGTGGCGGGCAGGCTCAATTCATCAATGAATTTTAATCTCTTTCATCGATCAAGTCGCTCAAGTCCGTATTCTTTTGCCCATTTCAATACTTCATCATACTCGTTTTTCTTTATGCGGCGTGAAATTTCAGGGTAATCGAATGCCTTATACTCTGGCCTGTACTGACCCATAAGATTAAGATAGGTTGTCCGGGGAAGGTTTTCAGATACGAACTTCAAAAATTCTTTACTCCCTGCGATTCTGTTAGGAAGAATAAGATGTCTCAGAATCATTCCTCTAAAGGCTATCCCATTCTGATCTACCTTAAGCTCGCCTACCTGACTATGCATCTCTTTGAGTGCCTGCTGAGCATAATAGGGGTAATTGTAGGCTCCATCTGAATATTTTGCTGCATTCGCTGGATCCATGTATTTACAATCGGGCAGATAGATATCTACGAGTCCATCGAGGAGCGATAAAATCTCGACCTTTTCATAGCCGCTTGTGTTATAAACCAGAGGGATGCGAAGACCCCTTCGAATCGCCAAGTGCACAGCATTGATGATGTTGGGGAGGTAATGTGTGGGGGTCACAAGATTTATGTTATGGCACCCAAGCCCCTGGATCTTAATCATTGTCTCTGCCAGTCTCTCATCTGAAATTTCTACCCCTTCCCCTTCGAGGCTTATTTGATAGTTCTGGCAGAAAACACATCTCAGGTTACAGTTAGAGAAAAAGATTGTTCCAGAACCCTTTTTCCCTACAAGAGGTTTTTCTTCTCCAAAATGAGGGAAGGCGCTTGAAATCTTAGCCATTGCCCCTGCCCGGCATTTCCCTGTTTGACCCTTCTTTCGGTTCACGCGGCAATCCCTAGGACACAGGGAACAGTTCTCATAAAATGAGTACAATTTTTCAACTCGCTTTGCGAGCTCTCCGTTTCTTTCCAGATTCAAATAAGAAGGGTAAAGCTCTGTGCTTTTTTCAGTTCTTGATGAATATGGTCCTCCGCTCAGATATCGAAGAAAAGGTGAAAAAAGGATCGTGCTCCCAAAAAGGAAAGAGTCAGCAATAAATCTTCTTCTCGAGAAATTTTTCATTTTTAATAATTATAAATTATTTCTTTCTCTCTGTAAATATCATTGAATGAAAAAACGGTGGAGTATTGTGTGTAAATTGTCAGAAATAAAGAGAGAAAAAGTGGAATCTCTACATTTTCAAGAAAACAAACTCACCAGTTGCCTTCAAAAAGCTAATTAATTGCCCCCACCCCTTGCCTTTCAAGAGAGCATCCAGGCTACCAAAAATATGAGCCAAGATGAACCATAGAATAACTTCTCAGATCCCAACCTTAATTAATCTCTCTCCTTGATTTAATTCTTTATCGAATATTTTTAGCTCGGGAAAAATCTTTTATTCTAACTTTTTCATCTTTTTTAACCGGGTAGACCATGTTTGATGTAATGGGCGGTGCATTCGATGAATCTCGAAAGCTCGTCAAGACTGGTATAGATGCTCGGAGTAACTCGTATTCCAACCATACCCTCGGGTATGGTGACAGGAATGGTATAAATCTTATGCCTCTCGAAGAGAACCTGAGAGAGCTTTGGCATATCCATCTTTTCCACCACAAATGTTCCTAATCCACAGGATTGAGATGGATTGAAGGAGGTGAGAAACTTCACCCCAGGCAATTTTTTTAGAGCATTCGCCCAATAGTCTTTAAGGTAACGGAGCCTCTCTTCCTTTCTTTTACCCCCTATTCCTTGATGAAATGCCAGAGCTTCTGCTACTGCCACCTCAAGGTATTCGGGGTGAGTCCCGATGAATTCAAATTTTCTTATGTCCTCTCCAAGAGGGTCAGGAGAAGGGAAAAGAGGCCATATTTTCTTTACCTTTTCTTTTCTTACATATAAAAACCCAGTTCCTATGGGAGCCATCATCCATTTATGAAGATTAGCGCCATAAATATCACAATCAATATCTTTGAGTTTAAAATCAAAATGCCCGATAGCGTGTGCCCCATCGACTACGACCTCGATGTTTCTCTCTCTCGCCATTTCACAGATTTCCTTAACAGGAAAAATCTGACCCGTAAGATTTGTCATATGACACATGAGAATCATCTTCGTTTTTGGAGTGACATTTTTTCTGAACAAATCGACAAGTATACCCAGATCATCGGGCGGAGTAGGGAAAGAAAACATTTTCACCCTTATTCCTTCTCTCTTTTCCCTCTGGAAAAGAGCATTTTTCATCGATGGATAATCATGGGTTGTGGTTAAGACTTCATCACCGGGTTTGAGCTCAATTCCAAGAAGGGCAATCTGCATCGATTCAGTCACATTTCGCGTCAGGGCAATTTCCTCAGGCGAACACCCGAAGATTTCTGCCAGCTTCTCCCTTACTAGCTCTCTCCTGGGGCTCAACAACTTCCACATGTTGTAAGCGGGTGCTGCGTTCGAAAAGTCCATGTATCTTCGGACGGCTTCCATAACGCACCTTGGCACAGGATGAACCCCACCATTATTCAAGTTGATTATGCTTCGGTCGACATCAAAAGCTCTCTGGATCTCAAACCAGAAGTCTTCGTCTCTAGCGAGCTCATTTTCAGGCACATTCTTGACCTCGTTGAGCTTTTTCTCGATTCGGGCCCAGGTCTCTTTCTTCCCCAAGCCAAAAAAACCGATCCCACTAAAACCAAGCCCTAAAGCCTTTAAAAAAACCCTTCTATTTGATTTCATCTCCTTTCTCCTTTCTTACCTTTAAATCTTTATTTCTGTATATACTCACCTCGAAAAACAAGTCAATTCAAACTTAAAGAAAATTTTCACCCTTCATCATAGCCTGGAGTTAACCTGCGTTTGTGTTTATAATTAAAAAGATGAAAAGAGTAAAAGTTTCGGTGGTAAAAATTGCTAATTATGAAAGCGGGAATCTTTCTCGCGCCCTCAGAAAAAGCCTTGATTACTTGGGAGGGCTCGAAAACATCATCAAACCAAGAAGTAAAGTGTTTGTGAAGATTAACCATCTCTCCCCTTCCTCTTCCCCAGAAAAACCGATCATTACCAACCCCTTATTCACCAAAGAGGTGGTCTGTCTTCTCAAAGAATTTGGGCATCAAATAATTGTAGGAGACGACATTCAATCCCTGCCCTATGATGGTTTCTCGATTTCTGGTTACAGGAAGATTTGCAAAGAATTGGGGGTAAAGCTCGTGAATCTAAAAGAAACTGGATTTAGAGCCATGACTTGTAAAGGGCAACTTCTCAAAAAAGTATTCATCTCCCCTCTCCCTCTTGAATCTGACTACATCCTGAACCTTCCCAAATTGAAGACCCATTCTTTCACTATTTTCACTGGAGCAATCAAGAATATGTTCGGTCTCATTCCTCATGGCCTCCGTCTTCAGTATCACCGAGAGTTCATGAGAAATGAAATTTTCAGTCAAATGCTAGTAGACATTTTCTCCTGTGCTCCCCCTCACCTGACCATCATGGACGCCATTACCGCCATGGAGGGAGAGGGTCCTTCTGCTGGAAAAGCGAGGAATGTTGGGCTCATCCTTGCTTCAGAAGACGCAGTTGCCCTGGATGCAGTGGCTTCAAAAATAGTCGGTTTCAACCCTTTTGATATCCATTCCACCCAAAATGCACATGAAAGAAATCTTGGAGTGGCAGAACTCAAAAATATAGATATTCTGGGAGAAAGCATTCAGGATGTCAGGATAAGGAACTTCAAACACTCAACTATAGCCATAGGATTTTTAAGAAGGAGAATACCGTCTTTTCTTTATGCATATCTTCAGAAAGAACTCGTCTTAATCCCTGAGGTTGACCAAAAAAAATGCACGAAATGTTTAGAATGCGTAAAAATCTGTCCGGTGCAAGCTTCGAGAAAGAGAAGAAAATCAGTCTGGATAAATAAAAAAGAATGTATCCATTGCATGTGTTGCCATGAGATTTGCCGTTATCAAGCAATAAGGCTCCACAGAAAACCTTTTGGTCATCTATTCAGACTTGCGACAATGCTCGGTCGCAGATTGAGTTAAAGAGTCCTCTATATACCTAAAATCTGTAACCGTGAGAGGAAATAATCGCTCTACACTTTTCAAAAAAGTTTTATTTTAGAGACAATTTTCATCGGTTCTTTTTGAATTTCATTTAAAATACCGCCATAAGTTATGCTTCCTCTTCATTTTCTAAAAAGAAAGATGAATTTCTTAATCTTATGTGATAAATTTAATCTTCGAAAGGAAGGAGGCTGAGATGGATTTTAGGGTATATTTCAAGTCTCGTCAGGGAGAGATGGTGAAACTCTTAAAAACTCTCGTGAGCCTAGAATCACCGTCTGACGATAAAAAAGCAGTGGACAGCTGCTCAAAGTTCGTTGCCGAGGAATTCGAAAAGGCAGGGGCCAGATTCACCTGTTATCCCCAGAAAAAAATCGGAGACCTTTATGTAATAGAATACCCTGTTTCTAAGGAAAAAGAGTATGAAGAAAAAATTCTCCTTCTCCTTCACACCGACACTGTATGGCCGGTGGGAAAAATCAAAACGATGCCCTTTTATCTCTCAGGAGACAAAGTCTTCGGACCGGGTGTGTTGGATATGAAGGCAAGCCTGGTAATGGCAATATACGCCATCAGAACCCTGAATTATCTTAATCTCAAACCGAAAAAGAAGATAATCATTTTCCTAAATTCTGCTGAGGAGATTCAGAGTGAATCCTCGAGTGAGCTAATCCGTTCGCTGGCAAGAAAATCGAGTTATGTCCTCTGCCTCGAACCCTCTCTTCCTCAAGGAGCTCTAAAGGTCAAAAGAAAAGGAAGGCTCGTAATTCGCCTTGAAACTAAAGGAAAATCTGCTCACGCTGGCTCACCTCAGGAGGGCGTGAATGCCATAGACGAGTTGATGCGTCAATTACGACGCCTTCAACAACTGAGAACAAGACAGACGACAATTAACATTGGGCAAATAGGAGGAGGAGAAAAGCCAAATGTGGTTGCTGAAAGAGCATGGGCTATTCTGGATATAAGATTCTGGAAAAAGAATGACCAGTTAAAAATCCTGAATTTCCTGAAGACGCTAAAGCCTACGCTGAAAGGTGCCCAGGTGAAATTTTCGATTGAAAGCAGCACTCCTCCCCTTGAAAGGACGAAAAAATCGTCTCTTCTCATCCAAAAAGTGAAAAAGATTGCTTCCACTCTTGATCTAAATCTTGGAGAAGGAAAAACAGGAGGAGGCTCTGATGCTTGCATCGCTTCCGAGCTAGATGTAGCAACTGTGGATGGTCTGGGACCTGAAGGAGATGGGATTCATGCCGAGCATGAACATCTTCTCCTTCACTCTCTCATTCTGAAAACCGCTCTTTTAACAGAAATATTAAGGCAACTTTGATTGACCTAATTATGAAATTCTGATAATTTTTATACCTTAGCATCCCTTAACTTCTATCTGGAAGAAGAATAGAGAGAAAGGAAGATTTACTAATCTTCCCCAGGAAGAGGAAAATTTGGGAAAAATTTAATAAATAAGAGGAGGAATCATATGATAAAAAAATATTACCTTCTTTCTCCTGGGCCAACTCCGGTCCCAGAAGAAGTTCTCACTGCCGCGGCAGAGCCAATCATCCATCACAGAACTCCTGAATTTTCTGAGATTTTCATGGAAGTTTCACAGGGATTAAAGTACGTTTTCCAGACTGAAAATGATGTTTTTATCCTGGCCTCATCAGGCACAGGAGCCATGGAAGCAGCGGTAGTCAACACTCTGAACAAAGGAGATAAAGTCATCACTATAAATGGGGGAAAATTCGGAGAAAGGTGGGGTAACATCTGTCGTGCCTACGGAGTTGAAGTAAGAGAAATAATGCTTGAATGGGGTGATAATTTTGATAAAAAACAGCTAGAAGAAGAACTCAGGGTTCACCCTGAGACAAAGGCTGTTTTTACCACCCTTTCTGAAACGTCCTCTGGAGCAGTGTATGATATCCAGGGGTTTGGGGAAGTTGTCTCAAAGACAGAGGCAATTTTAGTCGTTGATGGAATCTCGGGAATAGGTGCAACCCCCTGTCCCATGGATGAGTGGAAGGTAGACGTGCTTGTGGCCGGCTCACAGAAATCGTTCATGATCCCTCCCGGACTTGCTTACATCGCCTTCAGCCCTAAAGCCTGGAAATTAGTAGAAACTTCAACTCTTCCCAGGTTCTACTTTAATGCAAAAGACTACAAAAAGAACCTTGCCAAAAAAACAACTCCATGGACCCCTGCAGTTTCCTTGATCATTCAACAAAAAAAAGCGCTGGATATAATCAAAGCCCTTAGCCTGGAAAAGCTCTTCGAACACCACAGAATTCTGGCAGATGCAACAAGAGCAGGAGTAAAGGCATTAGGCCTTGAGTTGCTGGCAAAAAACCCTGGAAACATCCTCACCGCAATAAAGGTTCCTGAAGGTCTAGATGGGGTACAGCTGGTAAAGACAATGCAAGGCAAATACAAAGCCTACATTGCAGGAGGCCAGGATCCTTATAAAGGAAAGATATTCAGGATTGCACACCTCGGTTATATGGGTGGATTCGACATCATTACCGCGCTCACTGCACTTGAAATGACACTTTCTGAACTCGGATTTAGATTTGATCCCGGAAGCTCCATAAAGGCAGCCGAAGAAATCTTGAAAGAGGAATGGAAATGAAAAAAATTTTGATTGCCGACCCTTTAAATCCAGAGGCTCTGGAAGAGCTTAAGGCCTGTCCGAATTTTGAGGTAACCCTAAAAACAGGGATGGATGAAGCTGAGCTAATCAGAACTATCCCTGACTATCACGCTGTTGTGGTGAGAAGTGCCACAAAGGTAACAAGAAAAGTAATCGAGGCAGCCTCAAACCTTGAGCTCATCATCAGAGCAGGAATTGGATTAGATAACATCGACACCAAAGCAGCAGAAGAAAAAGGGATTGAAGTCATGAACACTCCCCAGGCAACAACCATTTCCGTTGCAGAACACACCTTTGGGCTGATGCTGGCTGCGGCTCGAAATCATGGAAAGGCTAACCTTTCTATGAAAGCCCATAAATGGGAAAAGAAGCTCTTCTCCGGCACCGAACTTTTCGGAAAAACTCTTGGAATAATAGGCTTCGGGAGAATTGGACAGGAAGTGGCGAAAAGAGCCCTGGCTTTTGGAATGAAAGTCATTGCCTTTGATATTCTTCCCCTAAAAACAGACCTCGATGTCAAACTTGTTTCTTTTGCCGAAGTTCTTTCCTCATCTGATGTTCTCACCCTTCATCTCCCTTTAAACGAAAAGACAAGACATCTGATAGGGAAGGAAGAGTTCTCTAAGATGAAAAAGGGCGTGATTTTAATCAATGTTTCAAGAGGCGGAATAGTGGATGAGAATGCCCTCCTCGAAGCACTAGAAGAAGGCAAAGTGAGAGCTGCGGCACTTGATGTGTTTGAGAAAGAGCCACCTGATGATTTCTCGCTTATCGACCATCCCAATGTCATCGCTACTCCCCATATAGGAGCAGCTGCCAAAGAAGGGCAAGAAAGAGCTGGGATGGAGGTGGCAAAGATTTTGAAAGAGAAATTAAGTTAAAAATTATTTAAAAATTATCTTTCTTCAGAACCTGGAGGAAAGATGGCAGAAATAAGACCCTTTAAAGGAATAAGATACAATAGCAAAGTGGTAAAACTTGAAGAGGTAATAACAGAACCCTACGACAGAATACCACCTTCATTGCAAGAAGAATATTACAGGAGAAGTCCTTTCAACGTGGTGAGAATAATTCTCGGGAAAGAAATCGAACCTGAAAATCCTGAGCAAGATAAGTATAAGAGAGCCAAATTGTATCTTGAAGAGTGGATGAGAAAGGGTGTTTTAATTAGGGAAGAAAAAGAATCTTTATATCTTTATGAGCAAGAATTTAGAGTGGATAAGGCCTGGAAAAAACGCAAGGGGCTTGTGGCAAGAGTGAAACTCGAAGAGTTTTCATCAAAGAAAGTTCTCCCTCATGAAAAAACCTTCCCTAAACACAAAGAAGACAGATTGAACTTGCTCCGGGCAACAAATACCAACACCGAACAGATCTTCCTTCTCTACAAAGACGAAGAGCAAAGAGTCTCCCAAGCAATTGAAGATTCACTCCAAAGAGCTTCCCTTGTCGCAGAGGTGGGTGACGAAGACAATATTTTCCACAGATTATGGATTATCTCAGATGAAGAGGATATAGAAAGAATCCAGGATGGGATGAGGGATAAAGTTTTGATCATAGCGGATGGACATCACCGCTACGAAACTTCTCTTAATTTTCGCAAAGAAACGATCCAGAAAATGAAAACCATCAAGGGAGACGAACCATTTCAGTATGTAATGATGACACTATTTGATTTCGACGACCCTGGTCTTGTTATTCTCCCTACCCACAGACTACTCAGAGGGGTTGACCGATTAACTGAGGAAAGTTTGAGGAAGGTCCTTACCCCCTATTTTGAGATAGAAGAAATTGAATGGACCGACCTGTCCAACAAATCTTCTGTTTCTTTAGCTCTTGAAAAGATCAATTCTGGATCTCATGTTTTTGCGGGCATTTCATCTGAATTTAGAAAAATATTTATATTTCGGTTGAAATCCGAAAAAATTCTCAATGAAGAGATGGACCCGCAGAAACCTACGGAGTGGAAAAAACTCGACGTATCAATTCTTCATTCCCTCATTCTGGATAAACTTGCCTCTCTTTGTTCCCAGCCCCTTTCTCTTGAAGGACAGGTTGGCTACATAAGAGAAGTCGAGGAGGGAATAAGAAAGATTGTTGAGGGAGAATTCCAGATGCTTTTCCTTCTCAAAGCGGTGACCCTGCCTGAGCTAAAAAGTGTAATCGAAAAAGGAGAACTAATGCCCCATAAATCCACAGACTTTTTCCCAAAATTAAAATCAGGACTTATCATGAATCCTTTAAATGATTAGATTCTTATGAATAAAGGACTTTAAAAATGGTATATCTAGATAACAATGCCACCACTCCAGTTGACCCAATCGTGGCCGAAAAGATGAGCCAATTTATAAGAGAAAATTTTGGAAATCCCTCCTCACTCTATCCCCTCGGTCGAATAGTAAGAGAAATGATTCAAGAGGCACGAGAAACAATTGCAAAGGCGATTGGTGCCAGCAGAACAGAAATAATCTTCACAGGCTCTGGAACAGAAGCGGATAACTTCGCACTCAGGGGAGTGATCGAGGCCAATCCTGAAAAAAACGAGCTTATAACCTCGGCAATTGAACATCCTGCAATCATGAGGACTGCAAGCTATCTCGAAAGGAAAGGCGTAAAAGTGACCTATGCCCCGGTGGATGAGTACGGGATTGTGGACATAGACTTCATCAGAAAATCAATCACCCCTCGCACTGCTCTCATCTCCATCATGCACGCCAACAACGAGATAGGCACAATTCAGCCTGTAGAAGAAATAGCAAAAATTGCCAAGGAGCACGGAATAATTTTTCATACAGATGCAGTTCAGTCATTTGGAAAGATAGAAGTAGATGTGAATAAACTTGGAGTTAATCTCCTTACTCTATCTGCCCACAAAATCTACGGGCCGAAAGGAGTGGGTGCGCTCTATATCAAAAAAGGAACAAAGATTAGCCCCCTGATTTTTGGAGGCCACCAGGAAAGAGAAATGAGAGCCGGGACCGAGAACACAGCCGGAATAATAGGATTTGGGGAAGCGGTGAAGATTCTTCAAGAAAGAGGGGAAAAGGATAAGAAAAAAATCGAAAAGCTTGCAGAGAAGTTGAAAAAGGGAATTGAGGAAAAGATACCCAGAATAAGATTCAACGGGCACCCTGAAAAAAGAATTAAATCGACTCTAAACTTCTCCTTCTATGGACTGGAAGCAGAAGCAATTCTTCTTTCCCTTGCGACCAAAGATATATGTGTCTCGACAGGCTCTGCCTGTAGCGAGGAGTCAGAAGAGGTATCCCACGTTCTTCAAGCGATAGGGCTTCCACCTGAGGTTGCTCGTTCTTCTATCCGCATGTCGCTGGGACGGTTCAACACAGAAGAAGACATTAAGATTGTCCTTAGAGAGTTACCAGGAATCATCAGCAAATTACGGGAGATTTCTACTCTTAAGATAGATTAAACTTTATTCTTTTCCTGGCGAAGTTGCCGGAGAAGGTTTCGTCTTACTTCACAAAAAAAAGCTTGATATTCCTCTGTTTTGTAATCTGGATACGTCCAGGGCAGAGGTGTTGCCCCAGTTTTTTTAAAGAGAAGCTCAAGATGAGCATAGATACCATGGCTAAGGGGTATACGATGAGCAAAGTTTTTTGCTGTAGCCATTATCAACGCAGTTTGAGAGACATAGCCGGGGTCGAGGTTTATTACCCTTCTTGAGGCTGCTGCTTCTTGCCTCATCACTTCTTCAAGGCGGTTAGTGTAGAGCTTTATCCTGCTCAATTTCTCAGGGTTGATTAAGCGCGCGAAGCTCAAAAATTTCCTTTTAAGATAGCCTTCCATTTGTTTTGAATAATAATCAGTCCAGTCAAAAGGAAAAAACATGCTCTCGCCATCTATGGGGCCATATTTTCTTCTTAAATGATTCTTTGCCTTCTCAAAAACTTCATCTTCGCCAGCTATAATCCCGCAGATGAGCTTTACAGGGAGGAAAGGCTTAGCTTCTGCCATTTTTAGAGAATTTTCTTAAACAGATTTCCTTTTAAAGTCTAATTTTTTCTTTTTCCTTAATCAACCTTTCATTCAACCTCTTTGACATTATCTTCACTTTGGACTACTTTTCTCTCATGATTTTCATCCTTTCTGGTCCTCTCCATTCGGGAAAAACAAGCTTCACCAAAAACCTTGTCAAAAAATTGAAGTCGATAGGACTTGTGGTAAGGGGTTTTCTGAGTGAGGCTGAAATGATTGAGAAACAAAACATAGGATACAATCTCTACGACCTGGATTCGGGAAAATCAATTCCCTTCATCAGGAAAAAGGGTAAGCCCGGGTGGCAGAGGATAGGAGAGTACTATTTTATTCCGGAGGCTCTTGAAAAAGCGCTCCAAATAATCAGAGACAAGAAGAGAAGTGACCTCTTACTTATCGATGAAGTTGGTCCGCTAGAACTCTCTGGTAAAGGTTTCTGGCCGGCGCTTAGCGAGGTTTTGAAGCAAGAAAAATTAAATTTTCTTTTTGTGGTGAGGTCCCATGAGGTAGAAAGACTCTGCTCCAAACTAGAAGACAAAGAAATCAAAGTGTTTGATTTTAGAGAGCCAGAAGCTTTTCATTCAATCTTGAAGGAATTAAAGGAAGAGAAGGATAAAGAAGAAAAAATTCAGCCTCCATTTGAGTGAAAAGGGTAGCTCAAGGAAAGTTTCCCTTGACATATTTATAGAGAAGAAGAATAGTCAAAAGCATCAATTCAATTGACCTTTACTCGCTTATTTTTTATAATTGCCAGGAAATGAAATGGGTCTATGTGGAAGACATTTCCAAATACAAGGACCAAAGGGTCGAAATAAGAGGATGGATTTACAATAAACGCTCGAGCGGGAAGGTCCGCTTCCTTCTCATTAGAGACGGGACAGGAATAATCCAGGGAACAATTACAAGTCCGGAAAAAGAAAATCCTCTCTTTGAGAAATTTGACTCGCTAACTCAGGAATCCTCGCTTATCGTGCGGGGAAGAGTCAAGGAAGATAGAAGGGCACCAGGTGGATACGAAATTGAGATCGAGGAAATTGAAATCCTTCAGATTGCTCAGGATTACCCCATCACTCTTAAATCTCATGGTACTTCTTTCTTGATGGAACATCGCCACCTCTGGCTTCGCTCCCCGAAGCAGCATGCTATTTTGAAAACTAGGGCAGAATTAATAAAGGCTATCCATGATTTTTTTGACGATCGAGGGTTTTGCCTCCTTGATACTCCAATTTTGACTCCCAGCGCCTGCGAGGGGACGACAACTCTCTTCGAAACCCAATATTTCGACCAGAAGGCATATTTAAGCCAGAGTGGTCAGCTTTATAACGAAGCCACCGCTGCAGCTTTTGGAAAAGTATATTGTTTTGGCCCAACTTTTAGAGCTGAAAGGTCGAAGACAAGAAAGCATCTCATTGAATTCTGGATGGTAGAACCTGAGGTAGCCTTCGCCACCTTAGAAGATATAATTGAGCTAGGAGAGGACCTTATTCTTTTTGTCTTGGAAAGAATCTTGGAAAAGAGAAAGGCAGAGCTTGAAATTCTTGAAAGAGACACAGAACCTCTGGAAAGACTTAAAAAGCCCTTTCCCCGCATAACGTATGAGAAGGCTCTTACCTTGCTTAAAGAAAAGGGCTCAAAAATGGAATGGGGTGAGGATTTTGGAGCCCCTGAGGAAGCTCTTCTTTCGGAAATTTTTGATACTCCCGTTTGTATAACCCACTTCCCTGCAGAAATAAAGGCCTTTTACATGCAGCCTGACCCCGAGAGGCCTGAGCTTGTGCTTGGAGTAGACGTGATGGCTTCGGAGGGATATGGCGAAATTATCGGCGGAGGCCAACGAATACACGACCTCGAGCTACTCAAAAAAAGGATAAAAGAGCACAATTTGCCTCGTAAATACTATGAGTGGTATCTTGACCTTAGAAAATTTGGCTCTGTTCCCCATTCTGGATTCGGACTCGGTGTGGAGAGAACTCTGAGCTGGATCTGTAAAATAAAACACATTCGAGAAGCAATCCCCTTTCCCCGTCTTCTATATAAAATCTATCCTTGATTCTTCACTTTTTTTAGGAAAAGTCAGTTTTCCGTGAGAATGGAACAACCTTTACTCCAGTCTAATTACCCATTAAAATGAATAAAAAATGGAAAAAATAGCCCTCATTTCTCTTGGATGTGCCAAAAACTTAGTGGATAGCGAAGTCATGCTTGGTTATTTAAAAAAAGATGGCTATGGATTCACCTCCAAGCTTGAAGAGGCAGACGTCATAATAATAAATACCTGCGGCTTCATAAAAGAATCACGCAAAGAATCATTTGAAGAAATAAAACGAGCGTCGAAGCTCAAAAAGAGCTCAAGGCTGAAAAGAATCATCGTCACAGGATGTTATGTGGAAAGAGAAAAAAAAGAGCTCAAAGAGACATTTCCTGAGGTAGACTCATGGCTCGGGGTGAGAGATTTTGATAAAATTGGAGACCTAATAAGAGGAAAAACATTTCTAGAATCAGATGCATGTTTTCTTTATTCCCACACCTCACCTCGTGAACTTTCAACTCCTCCTTCCTGGACGTACATAAAAATTTCAGAGGGTTGCTCACACAAATGTTCTTTCTGCGCCATCCCTTTGATCAAAGGACCCTACAGGTCTAGAGAAATAAACTCCATAGTTGAAGAGGCAGAAATGCTCACTTCTCGAGGCATCAAAGAAATCAACCTAATTTCTCAGGATTCGACTTATTTCCTCCGTGAGAAAGGAAAGGAGGATGGCCTTGTTTCTCTGCTCAAAGAGCTTTTAAAGATTAGAGGCATTGAATGGATCAGAATCCTTTATGGTTATCCAGAAGAAATTGATGACGAGCTCCTTGAAATAATTCAGGAAGAAAAAATCTGTTCTTACCTTGACCTACCTTTCCAGCATTCCCATCCTCGAATACTGAGAAAGATGAAAAGAGGAATGGAAGGGAAAAAGGCATTAAAATTTATCGAAAAAATCAGGAAGAAGATACCAGACATTGCCCTGCGCACATCGCTCATAGTGGGGTTCCCAGGAGAAGGGAATGAAGAGTTTGAGGATTTAAAGCTTTTCGTCCAAGAGGCGCGTCTCGACCATATAGGGGTCTTCACCTATTCAAGAGAGAGAGGTACAGAAGCTTATCTTCTTGGAGATCCAGTTAAAGAAAGCGTCAAAGAGAAAAGAAAGAGGAAAATTATGGAGCTTCAAGCTGAAATATCATACGTCAATAACTCAAAATATCTCAACCAGAAAGTAGATGTCCTCATCGAGGGAATGTTGAAAGAAGATGAAACGATTCTTGTTGGGAGGGGAGAGTTCCAAGCTCCTGAAGTAGACGGAGTCATATTTGTGGAGGCCAACCAAAAAGCAGGACGGCTCTTGAATAAAATTCACAAGGTTGAAATAGTAGGCTATGATGTATATGATTTATACGGAAAAATAGTCTAAATGAAAAGAATCTCCTGGATTATAGCCACATTTTTAGGAATCGGTTACTTTCCCCTCGCGCCAGGAAGCGTAGCCAGCTTTTTTGTAGCCCTCTCCTACCGATATTTCCTCCACAGAATCCCCTGGCATCTCTACCTCGGAGTGTTTCTAGTGATCATGATTGTCGGCGTCATTTCTTCAAACATCTTTTCTAACGAATTGAAATCAAAAGATCCGCGCAAGATTGTAATCGATGAAGTTGCAGGTCAATATCTGATCTTTTTCAGGCTCAGCCCTTCCTGGATAAACATTTTAGGAGGTTTTCTTCTCTTCCGTTTTTTCGATATTTTAAAGCCTTTTCCCATAAGGAAAATTGAAAACTTCCCCAAGGGATGGGGAATAATGTTGGACGATACGATGGCTGCAATCTACGCTGGCATAATTCTAAATCTTTATCTTCTATTCTAATGGAAAGGAAAGAAAAGCTTAGAATTGAAATTATCGTTGTGGGAACAGAGCTCCTCTCCCCTTTTTTCAGGGATACCAACTCCTCTTATCTAATCCAGAGGTTGAATGATTTAGGACTTGAAGTCTCCTTCAAAACAACCGTGGGAGACGACTGGGATGATCTCACCCTATGTTTGAAAGAGGCGCTTTCTCGTGCGCATTTGATTTTCTGCATAGGTGGACTCGGCCCCACTCTTGACGATAGAACAAGAGAAGCACTGGCTTACGTGCTGGGAAGAAAGCTTATATTCAGGAAAGAGCTCCTCCAAGCTATCCAAAAAAGATTCAGACTCAGGGGGCTTACTATGCCTCTCATCAATAAGAAACAGGCTTACATCATCGAAGGAGCGGAGATACTCGAAAATAAACAAGGGACAGCCCCGGGACTATGGTTAGAAATTGAATCTCAAAGAGTAATCCTCCTCCCCGGCCCCCCACATGAATTGAAATCAATTTGTGAGTCTTCTGTCTTCCCGCGCCTTCAAAAAAGCGGGAAAAACTTTATAGCCCGGAAAACACTTAAAATAACGGGGCTCACAGAATCAGAAGTAGAATCTTTAATCTCTGATCTTTATCCCCGATCCCCAGACTTGAATCTCACCACTTTGGCTCAACCGGGTCAAATAGAACTCCATTTGCTGGGGCATTCAAAATCGAGTCAAAAAGAGGCAGAAGCAAAGATAATAAGGCTCGGAAAAAGCTTAATCGAGAAGCTAAAAGAAAATGTCTTTTCTCAAGAAGGAGAGGAATTGGAAGAGGTGGTGGGAACGCTTTTGAGGGAAAGTAAAAAAAAGCTGGCTGTGGCTGAATCTTGCACAGGAGGGCTTTTGAGTCATCGCCTGACAAACATACCAGGAAGTTCGGATTATTTTCTCGGAGGAACTGTTGTTTACAGCAATGAGGCAAAATCAGAAATATTAGGCGTTTCTCCCCGGCTAATCAAGAAACATGGAGCAGTGAGTTATGAAGTTTCAAGGGAAATGGCAATGGGCATAAGGGTAAAGGCTAATGCAGACTATGGGCTCTCAATTTCGGGAATTGCTGGGCCTCAGGGAGGTACTCACGAAAAACCAGTTGGACTCGTCTACATCGGTCTTGCTGGAGAGAATGGAGTTGAAGTCTCAAAACACATTTTCTTAGGGAATAGAAGTTCCATAAAGTTTCAATCCACTCAAAAAGCATTGGACATCCTTAGAAGACATTTATTATCCAAAGGGAGCTGAGCTTGAGAACATTCATAGCCATAGAATCGAGTAAGGAGATAAAAAAAAGAATATTGGACTTAATCGCTGAGCTTGAAAAAATAGATAAAAAAATCAGATGGGTTCGGCCAAAAGGAATTCACTTGACTCTAAGTTTTCTGGGAGATATTCAGGAAGCCAGAATAAAAGAAGTCACGGCGGTGATGCAGGAAGTAGCAGCAAATTTTAGAAAATTCGTTATCCGCCTGAAAGGAACAGGGAGTTTTCCTCCAGGTAGAAATCCGCGTGTTCTCTGGATAGGGATTGAAGAATCAAAGCCTTTACTTACTCTCCAGTCACGTTTAGAAGATGAATTGGAGAAAAAGGGGTTCCCAAAAGAGAAAAGACCTTTTCACCCCCATCTGACGCTAGGAAGAGTGAAGGATGCGTCTTCAATAAAAGATGTTCTCAATTACCTTGATAAACTTAAAACAGAAGACTTTGGAGAAATGGAGGTCAATAAAATCACTCTATTCAAAAGCACGCTTCTACCTCAGGGTGCCGAATATGAAGTAATTGTAGAATTCTTCCTTAAATGAAGATAATATATGCCATTTTCTGCTATCTAATCGGTTCTCTTCCTCCTGGATACATAATCTTTTTCCTGAGCGAAAAAAAAGACATCAGAAAGTTCGGGAGTAAGAACACAGGTGCAACCAATGTCCTTAGGCTTAAAGGATGGAAATATGCAGTTCCTGTGCTTTTGGTGGACTTTTTAAAGGGCTATCTACCTGTTTACCTTTCTCTGAAATTGTTTTCTGATTATAATTTTATTTTTCTCTGTGGCTTCTTGGCTGCTTTCGGACATTGCTTCCCTGTCTATCTAAAGTTTAGAGGAGGAAAGGGTATCGCCACGACCATGGGAATCTTCGCGGCTCTGGCAATCGAACCCTTCATTCTCAGCCTCCTTACATTTCTTTCAATTATTCTGCTCACCCGCTATGTTTCTCTAGCATCAATCCTCTCTGTCTTCAGTTACCCTTTTTTCATTCTTGCCTTAAGGGAAGATTCAAGAATAATAACCTTGAGTTTTTTCCTTCTTCTCTTGGTAATCCTAAGACACAGAGAAAATATCCAGCGTCTCATTAGAGGAAATGAAAGAAAAATTGGGGAAAGAGGAAGATGAAGGCAGCGGTAATAGGCGGAGGTTCATGGGGCACCGCATTTTCCCTCTATCTAGCAAGGCAGAATATCAAAACCAACCTCTGGGTAAGAGAAAAAGAGATTTATGAAGAATTGGTAAAAACCCGCATCAATAATGTCTTCCTTCCCGGGCATCGTCTGCCTCCTGACGTATTTATTTTTAATCAGTTAGAAGAGGCCATCGATTCGGCCGAAATAATATTTATCGCCGTCCCTTCAAAATTCTGCCGAGAAATCTATAAAATACTTGCTCCCAATCTAAGTCCAAAACACATCATTGTCAGCCTGACCAAAGGAATTGAAGATCATTCCCTTAAGAGAATGAGTGAAGTAATGGAAGAAACTTTCCTTCCTTATTTTGAACCCCGAATCGCTGTTTTATCAGGGCCAAGTTTCGCTAAAGAAGTCGCACAGGGGCATCCAACTGCTGTCGTAATCGCCTCAAGAAATCGGAGCTTAGCAAAGAAAGTTCAACATCTAATTTCGAGCCTAACATTCAGAATTTACACTTCTGAGGATATAATCGGAGTCGAAGTTGCAGGCGCGGTAAAAAACGTGATTGCCATTGCTTCTGGGATTTCGGATGCACTGCGATTTGGGAGTAATTCTGTTGCAGCTCTGGTAACTAGAGGCTTAGCAGAAATGGTGAGGTTAGGGGTCTCTCTCGGCGCAAGGAAAGAAACTTTCTCTGGACTTGCCGGGATTGGAGACCTTGTTCTCACCTGCACAGGAAGACTCAGCCGAAATAGGTATGTTGGCTATGAATTAGGAAGAGGGAAAAAACTTGCTGATATCATTTCAAGGATGACAATGGTAGCAGAAGGAGTTGTCTCGACTCTCTCTGTGAGGCAACTTGCCCTTAGAGAAGGGGTAGAGCTTCCTATCTGCGAACAAGTCTATGAGGTTCTCTATAACAATAAAGACCCGAGAAAGGCTCTCCATGACTTAATGTCTCGGAGGTTGAAAAATGAATATGAGTAAAAATAAAAAAAAGAAGCAAATCGGATTTAAGATTGTTCTGAATTTTCTTATCTTATTTAATCTTGCCTTCTGTGCCTCAACTCAAAAAAAGTTTGAAGAGACCCAGAAGAAAAATCCTCAATATCATTATAATATGGGCTCATTTTACCTAAATAATGGAAATGTTGATGAAGCAATCCGCAGTTTTTCCAGAGTCATCGCCCTCAATTCCAACCATTATCTTGCTTATAATGGGATGGGATTAGCTTACCTTATGAAAAGAAATTTTGAGGAAGCGGAGAAAAATTTCCTCAAGTGTCTCGCCCTCAACCCTTCATTTTCAGAAGCAAGAAATAACCTTGGAACTCTATATCAGGAAATGGGTTTGCTGGATAAGGCGGAACAAGAATTCAGGATTGCAGCCTCTGATAGAAACTACAACTCTCGAGAGCTTCCCTATTATAATCTCGCTCGACTCCGCCTTGCCCAGGGAAATTATCGTGAGGCTCTTGAGTTCATCGACCAATCCCTTTCAAATAACAGCCGGCTAGCCATGGCACACAACCTCAAGGGTTTGATACTCGAGAAAATCGATAGGCTTGAGGAGGCAATCAAGAGCTACACCACGGCTCTGAGGATTCTTCCCGATGATACAAACATCAATTTCAACCTGGGTGTTGCCTATTTCAAAAGCAAAGACTTCGAGAAGGCCAGAGAAATCTTTGAAAAGGTCTCTCCCCAGGTTACAGATCCAGAGATAAGGAGTGAGATTGAGAAATATTTAAAGATGATTAAAGAGTCTCCCGACCCGAAAGAATAATTATGTACCTTCTTTCCAGGCTTCTAGGTATTCTTTCTGTTCAGAAGTAAGCCTATCTATCCTTACCCCGAGGGAACGAAGCTTGAGTCTGGCTATTTGTTCATCTATTTCTCTTGGCACTGGATAAACTCTTTTCTCCAGCTTATAACCCTCCCGGTAAAGATAGAGAACGCTCAATGCCTGATTAGCAAAACTCATATCCATAACTACTGCCGGATGCCCCTCGGCAGAAGCAAGATTAATCAACCTCCCTTCAGCTAAAAGATATATTTTCTTATCGTTAATTAAGCTATATTCTTCCACAAATTCCCTTATTTTCCTCTTCCTTTTCGAGACCTTTTCTAGCGAAGGGATGTCTATTTCTACATTGAAATGTCCGGCATTGGCAATTATCGCCCCGTCCTTCATCCTCAGGAAATGTTCTCTTGTTAGCACATTCTTGTCGCCTGTGACTGTGACAAAGACATCCCCAATTTCAGCCGCTTTTCTGAGCGGCATTACCTGAAAGCCATCCATTACGGCCTCGAGTGCTCGTAGAGGGTCTACTTCTGTAACAATCACCTTTGCCCCCGCTCCCCTGGCCCTCATAGCCACGCCCCTGCCGCACCAGCCATACCCGGCTACCACGAAATTTGTCCCGGCAAGAAGCACGTTTGTGGCGCGAAGGATCCCGTCTATTGTGCTCTGTCCCGTGCCATAGCGATTGTCAAAAAGATGCTTGGTGTTGGCGTCATTGACTGAGATTATGGGATATCTTAAGATACCCCTCTTTGCCATGCTTCTTAAACGTATCACTCCGGTTGTGGTTTCTTCAGTCCCCCCGATTATCTTCTCTATCAGCTCCTTTCTTTCTTCATGGAGAGAACAAACAAGGTCTGCCCCATCATCCATGGTTATTTGAGGGCCTTGATCGAGTACTCTATGGATATGCTCGTAATAGGTCTTATGGTCCTCCCCTTTTTTGGCAAATACAGAGATATTAAGATACTTAACCATGGCTGCAGCTACCTCGTCCTGTGTGCTTAAAGGGTTAGAGGCGGCGAGGGCAATCTCGGCGCCTGAAAGCTTCAAAGCCTGGAGTAAGTTTGCAGTCTCACTCGTGACATGAAGACAGGCTGAAATTTTAATCCCCTTCAAAGGCATTTCTTTTGAGAATTTTTCCTTAATCATCTCAACAACAGGCATAAACCTCGCTGACCATTCTATCCTCAGCTTCCCTTTATCTGCGAGTTTCAAATCCTTAACATCATATTCCATGCTCCCTCCTCTTTACCCTCTGAAGGTCAGATGCCTGCATCTCTTCTCAAGGATTCTGCCTTGTCAACTCTTTCCCAGGTAAAATCTGGGTCATTTCTTCCAAAGTGACCATAGCAGGCAGTCTTTTTATAAATTGGTCTTAAAAGGTCGAGGCTCTGGATCATCTGTTTAGGCTTGAGTCCAAAATGATTCAATATCAACTCTCTAATTTTCTCGTCAGGAATTTTTCCTGTCTGAAAGGAATTTACTGCCACCGAAACCGGTTCTGCAACGCCTATGGCATAGGCTATCTGGACTTCGACTATATCTGCGATGCCAGCAGCCACTATGTTTTTTGCTACATATCTTGCCATGTAAGAACCCGAACGATCGACCTTAGTCGGGTCTTTACCCGAAAAACAACCTCCTCCATGACTGCCTATTCCTCCGTAAGTATCGACAATTATTTTTCTCCCAGTCATCCCTGTATCAGCCAGAGGTCCTCCCTGTTCAAAACGCCCTGTTTCATTGATATAAAACCTCGTCTTCTCATCCAGCATCTCACCCGGAATGACATGTTGAATGACAATCCTCTTGATATCTTCTCTTAAATCGCTCATCTTCACATGGGAGTTGTGCTGGGCTGCTATGACCACAGCTTCCACTCTCTTGGGAATTCCATCCTCATATTCTATCGTTACCTGAGACTTTCCGTCAGGTCTCAGATAGTCGAGAATCTTCTCCTTCCTTACCTCGCTGAGTCTCTTTGCCAATCTATGAGCGAGCATTATGGGGAGGGGCATCAACTCTTCTGTTTCACGACAGGCAAACCCAAACATCACTCCTTGGTCTCCTGCTCCTTGTTCATGCGCAGGTGATTCATATATACCAAGCGCTATATCGGGTGATTGTTCATGAATAGAGGAAAGCACACAGCAAGTTTCATAGTCGAAACCATATTTTGCCTTTGTATACCCAATATCTCTGACAGTCTCTCTAACTACCCTCTGAAACTCACAATAACCTTCACTCGTAATCTCGCCCGCAATCATTACTAACCCTGTAGTTACAAGCGTCTCACAGGCGACACGGCTTCGGGGATCTTGTTTGATTAAATCGTCGAGGATGGCATCTGAAATCTGGTCGCAAATCTTATCTGGGTGCCCTTCTGTAACTGATTCAGAAGTGAACAAGTATTTCCCTTTTCTAATCATGTCCAACCTCCTCTAGAGCTAAGAAAATAATCCTGATTTAGGATAAGCAAGAAAATTATCACAAAAGCTCTCTGTTTTCAATCATCTTTCCCTAAAAACTATCTTCTTCCACAATGAAAAAATTAGACCTAAAGATAAAAGTATCCCGCATTTCAACCTTCTTGAGAAATAAACTTTAATATTTAGATTTGAATTTATCTTCTCATTTATGCTATTTATTGTTCATTCCATGCGAGGCACTCGAATAAACAAATATTGCTATTTATCACTAATTCTCATTTTTTTCTTCGGATATTCGCTGAGTGCTCAGGAAAGAAAAATGGCTCTTTTCCCCATTAATCATTACCTCCTCAAAAATGGACTCAAGGTTATTACCAGCGAAGACCATTCACTTCCGGTTGTTTCTGTGGTCGTGGGATATAAAGTAGGTTCGCTGAATGAAAAGCCCGGTAAAACAGGCCTTGCCTACTTGCTCGAAAACCTGATGTTTTTAGGTTCAGAAAATGTGGGAAGGATGAAACACATAAGTTTTATCCAAAGAATAGGAGGGAATCTGAATGCCATTACCGCGGAAGATAAGACAATTTTTTCCCAGACAGTGCCTTCCAATCAGCTTGCACTTATCCTCTGGCTTGAATCAGATAGGATGAGATCCCTTAATATAGAGGCTGATGCGGTAGAAAGCATTAAAAGCGACCTCATCGAAGAAATACGCCGCAGAAGAGAAACTGAGCCCTATTTCGAAAGCAGCATCTATTTTGACCATCTCCTCTTCCCTGATTTTTCCTACAGCCATCCAGTAATGGGAGTCGAAGAAGATTTAAGAAAAGTTTCACACGAGGATGTTAAAGATTTTTACTCAACTTATTATATACCAAACAATTCAGTTTTGTGCATCACTGGAGATATTGATAATCAGAAAACTAAAGAGTTGGTTATTAAATATTTTGAAGGCATTCCCAGGAAAGACCAGCCTCTCCCACTTCCAAATCCTGGGTTTGAGGATAAGGAGTCAAAATTTGAAGAGATTAAGGATTTACTTGCGCCTTCCCCTGGGTTCTATCTTGGCTACAGGATAGGGTCATTATCTTCCTCCGACCAGTATGCCCTTTCAATTATTGAATACATCTTGCTTCGTGGCCGAAGCTCCAGACTCTTGCGAAAATTAATTAAGAAGGAAAAAACAGCCTTGCAAATAAGCGGAGGAATAGAAAAAAAAGGAAATTTAGCTGCGTTCAAAATATTTGTCACAGCCACGAATGAATTCTTGATTGAAAAAAATCAGAAGATCATCGTTTCTGAAATTGAAAAGCTGAAAACCAGCATGGTAGGGGAAAATGAACTTCAAAGAGCAAAGAACATGTTTAAGGCTGATTTTTTTAATCAATTTAAAACAACTTTAGAGAAAGCCCTCTTTCTCACTGAGGCCTACCTTTCAGGAAAAAATCTGGATTCTCTGCCAGAATATTTCGAAAGGCATATGTTTGTCTCTCAAATGGAGATAATAAGTGCTGCAAACAAATGCTTCTCCCAGGGAAGAAAGATTCTCAATATCAAGCTCAAATGATTAAAAATTTTAAAAGTTATATATGGGGTTTTTATATTTTTATTTCCCTTCTCTTCCTTCTTTTACTAAACTTCCAAAATTATGCCCAAGAAAAATTCAGAAAATACCCTCCCCATCCAGAACCTCTTCCGAAACTTGAACTTCCCCCTGTAGAATTGGCTACTCTTTCAAACGGACTTTTAATTTCTGTGGTAAGGAAAAAATCCTATCCTCTAATTGATTTACGCCTCTTGATTTTAAGCGGAGAAAGCTCTTCCGATGCCAAAGCTCCAGGAACAGCAACCTTTGTAGCCAATTTAATCGGCCGAGAAACAATAAGCCTTTCGAGTTCAGACCTTGAAGAGGCTATAGAATTGATAGGCGGAAATTTCTCGGCATCAACATTTCCTGATTACTCAATTTTCACCTTCACTTTCTTAGAGGAATACCTTGACGATGCTTTAAATCTGGTGAGCAAAATGATTTTAGAGCCAGTTTTCTCTTCCTCAGAGACATTAAATTTGAAAAGAAATTTATACTATGAACTTAAAAGGAAAAAATCCGACCCAGAATTTGTTGCCAAAAACATCATCTACAAAGTTCTTTTTAAGGGTCACCCATATGAAAAAATCGTGTACAGTGAAGAGGAGATAGCGAAATTGGATCAAAGGAGTATCATAGATTTTTTTAATGAATATTATTTGGCTAATAATGCTGAGCTCATCTTGACAGGAGATGTCCCCTTGCAAACTGCAACCAGAAAAGTGAGTCGGTATTTAAATACCTGGAAAAGTAAAAACCTCAAGGCACGGCCTCTCCCACCTCTTGAGCCTAACCATGAGCTCCGCATCTGTTTTGTTGATATTCCGGGCACTGAGGATGTCTCCATATTCACAGGCAATATAATCTCAGCTCTTAATGGTCAGGATACATTCCCGTTTCTCGTCTTAAACCAATTCCTGGGAGGCATGCCCACAAGCCGTCTCTTCATGAATCTCAGAGAATCGAAAGGATATGCTTACTTCGCCTTCAGCGAAATAGAATTCTTCAAAGCGTGCGGTGTTCTTTTCATAAAAGCGAAGGTAAGGCCAGAAGTTACTCTCCTTTCCCTGAAAGAAATCCTCGAAGAATTAAAAAAAATCAGAGATGAAGAGCTGCCCAGTTTTGAGATTGAACAGGCAAAATCCTATCTCATAGGAAATTTTCCTCTGAGGATAGAATCACCCCTTAATTTAGCGACAAAAATCTCAGAAATGAGAGCCTTAAAAGCCGATGATAAGCATTGGAATAAATATTATGAAAACGTCATGCTAATTGATTCCCGTAGAATTCATGAGATTGCTCAAGAATACTCAATCTTAACTCCTCTCGTTGTCATTGCGGGGGACAAAAGCAAAGTTTTCCATCTGTTAGAGGATTTTGAGAAAGTGGAAGTGTATGATAGAAATGCAAATCATATATATACAATCGAGTAAGGGGTAAAACATGAAAATCGTCGAATGCGTTCCAAACTTTAGCGAAGGAAGAGACCTCGAAAAAATAAGAGCCATCACCAAAGAGATTGAAAGCACTCCCCAAGTAACCCTCCTCGATGTGGATCCAGGGGAGTCAACAAACAGAACTGTCGTCACCTTCATCGGTACCCCAGAAGGAGTAAAAGAGGCTGCATTCAAAGCCATTAAAAAGGCTTCTGAAGTTATCGACATGAGGAAACACAAGGGAGCACATAGCAGAATAGGGGCTACAGACGTCTGTCCGTTTGTTCCTGTCTCAGGAGTAACCATGGAAGAATGTGTTCAACTCGCCCATGAATTAGGAAAAAGGGTAGCTCAGGAGCTTGGAATTCCTGTTTATCTTTATGAAGAAGCAGCTCAAAAACCGGAGAGAAAAGATTTGGCTAACATTCGCCAGGGTGAATACGAAGGTCTTCCCGAAAAGCTCAAAGACCCTGAATGGGCACCTGATTACGGTGAGCCAGTTTTTAATCCAAAAGCAGGGGCTACTGTAATTGGGGCTCGCGAATTCCTCATCGCTTACAACATAAATTTGAACACTCGAGATAAGCGACTAGCTCACGAAATCGCTCTAAATTTAAGAGAAAGAGGGAGACCAAAAAAAGACGAAGAGGGAAAAATCATAAGAGATGAAGAAGGCAAGCCAGTGATGATTCCAGGGAAATTTAAAGCGATTAAGGCTGTAGGCTGGTACATTGAAGATTATGGCATCGCTCAGGTTTCTATTAATTTTACGAACTATAAAATTACTCCTCCCCACCTAGTTTTCGATGAAGCAATAAAAGAAGCCGAAAAACTGGGAGTAAGAGTCACAGGCAGCGAGCTTGTGGGACTCGTCCCCAAGGAAGCGCTTCTCATGGCTGGAAGATACTACCTTGAAAAACAAGGAAAAAGCCCAGGTGTTCCAGAAGAAGAACTCATAAAGATTGCCATCATTTCCCTCGGCTTGAATGATGTTGCTCCTTTTGATCCTCAAAAGAAGATAATTGAATATCAAATAAAAGAATCAGAAGGCTCACTTGAGAAAATGAGCTTGAGAGAATTTGCAAATGAACTTTCTTTAGACTCCCCTGCTCCAGGGGGAGGGAGCACAGCAGCACTTTGTGGAGCCTTATCTGCCTCCCTTGTTTCTATGGTCTCAAACCTCACCTTTGGCAAGAAGGGATATGAAAGAGTTTCCCAGAAAATGAAGGACGTAGCAATTATTGCCCAGACGTTAAAGGACGAATTCTTGAAATCTGTAGATTTAGATACCATAGCTTTCAAGAAGTTAATGAATGCTTATAGATTACCTAAGAAAACAGAAGAAGAGGCTATAGAAAGGACTCGAACGATTGAGGAAGCATTGAAAGAGGCTACTCTTGTGCCGTTCAACGTGCTTGAAAAATCGATAGAAGCCTTACGACTGGCAAAAGAAGTTTCCTTGGAAGGAAACAAGAATTCGATAAGTGATGCAGGAGTTGCAGGCTTAACAGGCCAAGCTGCAGCCGAGGGCGCTTATTATAATGTCAAAATTAATCTTCGGGAAATTCAGGACAAAGATTTTAAAAGAAAAATAAGCAGGAAATCCGCATCTTTGAGAAAGAAGGCGATTAAACTTGGAGAAGAAATTAAGGAAATCATGAAAAAGGAGCTTGAGTAGGAATTGAAAAATCTTTTTATCTGTGGACTTCCGGGAAGCGGAAAGACAAGCTTAGTTTCTAAGGTTATCGAAAATAATCTTTCTGCCTTTAATTTTGGAGGTTTCGTCACCCACGAAATAAGAAAAGAGGGAAAGCGAATGGGATTTAAGATCATAACAATCCCCGATGAGGAGGAAGCCATACTTGCGGAAAAAGGACTCTCCTCTCCATATCGAGTGGGAAGCTATGGAGTTTCAATAGAAAACCTGGAAAAATTTGGCTGTCAGGCTATTCGAAAAGCTCTTGAGAATAAGAGGATAATAGTCATAGATGAAATAGGGAAAATGGAGCTTTTCTCACAGAAATTTAAGCAAGTTCTCGTCTCTGCGCTCAATTCTCCTCATAAAGTGCTGGCAACAATCATGGGCCATAAAAATGAGTTCGCAGATAAATTGAAAAAAAGGAATGATGTTAGAGTACTTCAGCTTGAATTGAGAAACTTTCAAAATATATCCTTTCAAGTTGAAGAGTGGTTGAGAAAAAAATAAATAATTCGAAGATTCAGGCGATCTCGGAGTAAACGAACAAAACCTGATTTTTCATAAAAAGGAGGAAGAAATGGATGAGCTCAAGATAAACGGAAAGAAAATAAAACTTGTGGAAGGAAACATTGCCCTCCTCGATGTCGATGCAGTGGTTAATGCAGCAAACAAGAATCTTATTCTAGGCGGCGGAGTTGCAGGTGCGATAAAAAATTACGGAGGTCCTGTCATACAAGAGGAATGCAACAGGCTCGCCCCAATTAATGTTGGAGAAGCTGCGCTAACTTCAGGAGGAAACCTAAAGGCAAGGTATGTTATTCATGCTGTTGGTCCAGTTTGGGGAGAGGGAGATGAAGAAAGGAAACTTGCCAATGCCACCCTGAATAGCCTGAAGATTGCCAGTGAAAAGAGATTAAAGAGTATAGCTTTTCCAGCGATAAGTACTGGGGTTTTCGGGTTTCCGCTTAAAAGATGTAGTGAAATCATGTTGGATGTGGCTTTTAAATTTTTGAAAGAAAATCAGAATCCAGAAGAAATAATATTTTGTCTCTACGGGAAGGAATCCTACGAAATTTTCGAAAAAACCCTGCAAAACATGGCTTCGAGTCAGAGCTTCTAAAAAAATATCTTCTGTTTAAAACAAGAGGAAAGAAGAAAAAAAAGAAATGAAATTATGACAATCGTCGCAGAGGTGGGAATATCCAGAACAAAAGAAACTATAAGGCCAGAAAATAAAGAACTTGTAGAAATAAAAAAAGAAAAAACCATGGCTTGCTTAAAATTGGTGGCAAATTGAAGGGATGTCGCTGGGGGAATGACTATTAGCGCAGAGACAAGAAGAATCCCCACTACTTTCATCCCCATAACAATGGTCACTGCGGTAAGGATGGTAAGAAGCATATCGAGATGGCTTATATTAATTCCTGAAGCTTTTGCTGCCTCCCAATCAAATGTCATGTACATCAGCCGGTGATAATTAAGGATGATAAACAGCACTACAATACCCGCCACAACCATCGAGAGCCAAACTTCACTCTGCTTTATGGCCAATATTTCTCCAAAGAGGTAAGCAAAAAGGTCAACATTAAATCTTTGAGCGAGAGTAACAAGAAGGATGCCAAGGGCAAAACCTACGCTGCTGAAGATAGCGATTGCTGTATCTCCGTAAAGCCCTGCCTTTTCCTTAAGCTTCACCATTCCCCATGAAGCCCCCACAGCGATGAGAAGAGCACCAGCAAGAGGAAGGATGCCCAAGAAAATCCCCAAAGCTACGCCTGCGAAAGCAACATGAGCCAATCCATGCCCTATCATCGCATCCCTTCTCAGGGTGAGGAACACTCCCAGCAGAGCACAGGCTCCAGCGATTGAGACACCCGCTACAAGAGCTCTCTGGAAAAAACCATAGCTGAAGAAAACTTCCATCTTTCAATGCCTGTGGAGCAAAAGATGATGACCGCCAGCAAGCATCTCTCTCAAAGCCTCTGAATTACAAAATTCCTGATGAGACCCGTGGTAAATTAAACGCTGATTGAGACAGGCTACCTGAGTTATATGTCTGTTGAGGATGCTTACTTCATGAGTGATTAAGACTATCGTTATCCCCTCATTTTGATTTAAGCAGCTCAGCATGTCATAGAAACGACCTTGAGTTTCTGCATCGACACCTGTGGTTGGCTCATCCAAGAAAAGTATATGAGGCTTGTTGACGATGGCTCTAGCAATAAAGATTCTTTGCTGCTGTCCGCCGGAAAGTTGGCCTATCCTTGAATTTTTAAATCCATCCATGTCAACCTGGCTTAAAGCCCTGTCAATTAGAGCTTCGGCTTCTCCTTTTCTCAATCGGGGTAATCCTTTTTTTGAAAGGAGCCCCATAGCGATGACTTCTCTTACCGAAGCAGGAAAGAGGGGATCAATGTTAGTCGCCTTTTGGGGGACATAGCCTATCCGGCTCCAATCTTGGAACTCCTCCACAAGCTTGCCCATTATCCTAACCAAACCTTTTTCTGGTTTCAATAAGCCAAGGATGATTTTAATTAGGGTCGTCTTTCCCGAACCATTAGGACCAATGATGGCTAAAAAATCACCTCTATTGATAGAGAGAGTAATGTCCTGGAGAACCCTAGACTTTCCATAACTGAAGCTTACTCCTTTAACATCTATAAGGGGAAATGAATTACTGGCAATCAAGCCCGTACCTCAGATTTTTTAAATTTTCTTCCATAATTTCTAAGAAAGTAATCCTTGACTCAAGCTGTTTTCGGCTTATGTTTGCACCTGGATTGAGAAGCAATGTCTCAGCTTTTGCCTCCTTCGCCACAACTTCAGCAAGCTCCTTGCTTATCTGCGTTTCAAAGAATATGACTTTTGCTTTACATTCCTTAGCCAGATTGATGATTTCAATAAGCTGTTGAGGTGTTGGTTTTGAGTTCGGACTTAAACCATAGAGAGACACTTGACGGAGGCCATACCTTCTTGCGAGATAGCCGAAAGCAGCATGTCCCCCAAAAATGAATGTTTTCTGTGAGCATCTCTGGAGAGCGTTCTTAAATTTTTGATCAAGCATTTGAAGCTTATGTTTATAGAGATTTGCATTTTTCCTATATAACTCTTGGGATTCAGGGTCAATTTCTGAAAGTGCCTCTTGAATCTTCTCCACAATCATTTCTGCATTTGAAAAATCAAGCCAGATATGGGGGTCTAAGAGCTCTGATTTCCGTTCCTCTGGATAATCCAGAGGATGCTTATGTTGTTCCTCTTTTTCAAGCTCTAACAGGGGGATTCCACGGCTTGCTTCTATAATCTTTATTTTTTCCGCCCTCAAACTCTTGAGAATATCCTCTATCCAGGGTTCAAGATTTGCTCCTATGTAAATAAAAATATCTGAGGAAAATAGTTTTTTAATGTCGCTTGGTCTTGGAGTCCAAGTGTGGACTTCTGCACCTGGAGGAACTAGAAGTTCAACTTCTCCTCTTTCACCACAGACTGCTCTGGCGAATTCTAGAAGAGGAAATATCGAAGTCGTGACTTTCACCCTTGAGGTCTCATCTTCCTTTGAGAAACAGGAAACAAAGAGGATAATGATTAAGAGCAGCGATGCTTTGTAAAAAGTTTTCTGAGGATGTTTCATTCCACTGGATAATATCTTTCCTTCCATTCTATCTTCTTCTTCAGCATATAGAGGCGAAAAGAATTAAAAAGAATCAAATAAGCAAAAACAACACTCAAGGGATGAAGTTGTCCATAGATGAAATTTGTTTTAAACCTTAAGGATAAGATGATCTTTGTTAAAGAAATCGTCACTACTTGTAAAAGGGGTAAGAGGAATCCCCTTTTAGAAAAAATAGAAGAAAAGAGCAACAAATAGGGATAAACAAAGACAAAATAAAAACAGAAATATATCATCAGGAGATAAAGGGGATTCCCCACAAATTCGTAAGTGTTTTTTGAAAATCCCTTCCATACTTCTTGAAAACATGTGGCAAATCTCACCTCGACTATCTTCGTGCCATCAATGACTGTAATTTTCCCTCCCTCCTTCATCACCCTCTGAGCAAGCTCCATATCATCGAGAAGAGAATCTTTTATTGAGAGATGTCCTCCAAGAGAAAAGTAGAAATTTTTCTGGATGAATAAGAAAGGCCCAATTCCAAAGGGAAAGCGCGAATTTTCTTTATAATTTATGATATTGTAAGGAAAAAGAGCAAAAAAAGCGAAGTGGATAATGGGAAGAAAGAGCTTTTCTGACCAAGTCTTAGTAATTAGACCGGGGACGCAGGTTACAAGATTTGAAGACCTTTTTTGAGCGATTGCCAATGCTTTAGAGATTGAATTAGATTTGTGGAGTGTATCCGCATCTGTAAAAAGAAGCCACTCTCCCCTTGCTGCCAAAGATAACTGATGACAAGCCCAACACTTGCCTGCCCAGCCTGAAGGAAGTTTCTTGCCTTTTATGGCTCTTATTCGAGAATCCTTCAAGCTCATTTCTGTTATAATTTCCCAAGTCCTATCCGAGGAATCATCGTCAAGAACGATGATTTCAAGCAGAGGGTAATCTGAATTAAGAAGAGATGAAACACATTTTTTGATGTTTTTTTCCTCATTTCTTGCGGGAATCAAGACAGAGATGAGAGGTAATGGTTGTTTGAGGGTAACCTTTTCTTCTTCTCTCAAATTTCTGATGTTTTGAATTAGATTTAAAAATATGAGCAACAGTAAAAGCAATATAGAGAGTTGAAGAAAATTCATCGGGCTTCACCATCCAGAAGCTTCTTTTATTTTGCGCATATACGGCTCATCGATTATCCTCTTGATTCCCAGAAGGAGAAGGAAGAAAAGCATGATGATAACTTCTCTCCAAGTTTTTTTTAAAAAAAATCTCGAAAGCAAAGGAAGGCTACCCATTCCCAATCCAACGGCAAGATGGAAACTGCGTGAAACTATGAAGAGAATCCCCATAATCAACCCTGAAATAAAGACTACTTGAGGCACCATTGCCAAAAGAAACCCCATGGCTGTGGCAGCACCTTTTCCTCCTCTTCCTCTAAGGAAGATTGGATATGCATGCCCCACAACGGTAGAGATTCCTAGAAGCCATATCCATTCGCCCCTTATTCCGAGGATAATTCCCAGCCAGTAAGAAGAATAGCCTTTCATCATATCCAGTAAGCCTGCAAGTATGCCATATTTTTTGCCGACTACATGCCATACATTCCGACCCCCGACATTACCCTCTCCTACAATTCTTATATCCACCCCCTTAACTTTCTTTGCGATTAAATATGAAAAAGGAATAGAGCCTAAAAAATAAGAAAAAATACAGCCGACGATTACTTTTTCCACCATCACCCTTTTATCTATTACATATGAAAGAATGTGTCAATGCTTTTTCTTGAATTGACCTTGCTTTTGTGTCATCATTTTTTAATCATAGCTTTGACGAATCGAGGAGGCAAAAAATGTCTTCAATCTTCAATAATTTGAAACCACAATCCCTCTGGAATCATTTTGAGAAAATCTTGGAGATTCCTCATTGTTCAGGAAATGAAAAAGCTCTCGGAGACTACATCATCCAGGTTGCCAATCATAATAAACTTAGCTGGAAAAAAGACAAGGTGGGAAATGTCCTTGTGGAAAAGGCAGCTACTCCAGGACACGAAAATTCTGAAATAGTCATTCTCCAGGGACATCTGGATATGGTCTGTGAAAAAAATTCTGATGTGAGTCACGACTTTACAAGGGACAAGATAAAGGCAGAAATAGAAGGAGACTGGGTGAGGGCAAGAGGAACGACACTCGGTGCAGATAACGGAATAGGTCTGTCGGCTGCGCTTGCCGTAATGGAAGATGATAAACTCACCCATGGTCCCTTAGAATTTCTTTTTACCGTTGATGAAGAAACAGGTCTCACAGGAGCCACCCAAATTTCACCCGACTTTCTCAAAGGAAGGAAATTGCTAAACCTGGATAGCGAAAAAGAAGGTTCCTTTACCATTGGTTGTGCTGGAGGGGGAGATTCAGAAATAGACTTTCCTCTAAAAAGAGAGAAATATCAGAAAAAGAATGCCTATAGGCTAAAAATATTCGGACTTAAAGGAGGACATTCTGGTTTAGACATTCACAGAAATAGGGGGAATGCGATTAAAATACTCTCGAGAATGCTCTATCAAACTTCGAAAGCATCTTCTTTAGAGCTTGTTCGGATTGAGGGAGGAAACAAAAGAAATGCAATTCCGAGGGAAGCTTGGGCTGATATCCTCATCTCTCCTGAAAATTTCTTAAAATTTTCTGATATTCTGAATCAAACTTTCCAAAAAATACGAGCAGAATACAGAATCACAGAATCGGATCTCAAGTATTCCTTCGAGAAAGCCGAAAAAATTGAAGAAAAGCCTCTCTCAGCTGATTCAACGAAGTTTCTCCTTTCCCTTCTTCTTGCACTTCCTCATGGTGTGCTTGCCATGCATCCCGAGATTGAAGGACTGGTTGAGACTTCTACAAATCTCGCTCTCATAACCACAAAAAAAGATTCAATTCAGATCATCCTCAGTTCAAGGAGTTCATTAACTTCGGCCCTAGAAGCGACTAGAGAGACAATCGCTGCCATTTCAGAACTAGCCGGAGCCAAAATTACTCAGCCTGAGGGATATCCTGGTTGGACCCCAAATCTCGATTCTCAACTCCTCAAAATTTTTAAAGAAGTCTACAGGAAAAACTTCAACCAAGAGCCTGAAGTCTGTGCAGTTCATGCCGGACTTGAATGCGGAATCTTAGGAGAGAAATTTCCTGGAATGGATATGATTTCATTTGGTCCCGATATTGAAAATCCTCATTCTCCAGATGAAAGAGTTCATATAGGCTCTGTGGAAAAGTTCTTCAATTTTTTAACCGCTGTTCTAATTGAACTAGGATGATGAGCGCTTTCTACCTTAATCTTTTTTTAAGTGACCAACTTATAATCCTCAAGAGTTAATCGAGGGGATACTTCTCTATTGAAGGTGATTCTCCCTTTTTAAAGGCAAGAAACATATCTTCTGCGATTTCCAGGATAAACCTTGATTTCTCGATTTTCTGTACCCAGTGTTTGGGAATAGAATCTATTCCCAGATAAACTCCAAGGAGAGCTCCTGTCAATGCTCCAAGAGTGCTGCTATCACTTGAGTTATTAACTGCAGCCAATGTGCCACCCTTAAAATCTGTGGAGAATCTTATCGAAAAATAAATGGATGCAGCCAGGACCTCCGCTGCTTCCCATCCTTCTCCTATGCTTTCAATTTTGCCTTGAGTTTCATGTTGATCAAGGCTCATCTTCAGTGCTTCATTAACCCTGCTTAACGTATCATTATGAGCTTCATACTCCTTTAGCTTTTCCAAACTCGATTTTACAGCAGAAATTATTCCCTCTCCAATTAGAATATGCGCCACCACTTCAGCAATGAATCCTGCCGGTAAATAACCTGAAGGGTGGCCATGAGTAATAGCGGCATATTCAGCCCCTTCTCTAAATGCCATATCAGGGGGAAAAGAAAGCCCGGCAGGGATGACACGAGCCAAAGCTCCGCAGCCTTTACTCTCGGAGATAGGGAATTCTATGGTTCCCATCCTTTCGCTTTTTAAGGCCCTTAAGGTTTGGTAATCAGGGTGTCTCAGGGTTTTTGCTTTTTCTACTTCCTTCATCCACTCAAGGTATCTTTCGTAAATTAATGCTGCAGGGTTGCTTTTTCCTTTATGAAGTAAAACCTGATAGGCTCTCAGACATCCTTCGGCCGTCATCAAAGCTAACTCCGTATTGGCTGTGAAAGATCCGGGATGGAGATTTCCCCAAGGTTCAAAATCCAAAATTCCAGTTTGCCCGAATTCTTCTTTTATTCCTTCTTGGCTCAAAAACTTAACTGGAGCACCAAGAGCGTCACCGATGGCAAGCCCAACCAAACATCCCTTAAATTTATCAAGCATGCTAAAAACACAAAAATTCGATTCCTAATTTATAGCCACATCAATTTTATATAACCTTCTGTTCCTTGGTATTTTCACATCCAATTTTTTAGTCGTAGCAACTCTCTTTTATTCATATTATTGAAAGCTAAAAGGTGATTTTTCCTTCAGGGAAAAATGGCTTAATTTTTTCCACCTTTGTTCCCATTAATTTGGAGAGCTTATCGAGGGTTATCATTTTTTTCCTATAAGCGTGAATGGCTAACCTCTTGAATCTTTCTGAAGGGATTCCCCGCCTCTTTTTCCTCTTCAAATTTCTATCTAAGGAAGAGTCTTCATAAAAAAATTCTTCGTACTTTGAGCCAATAAGCCTCTCTATTTCTCTTGATTTTGAGGCTGAGAGAAAATTAAACTTTTTTAGAGCTGAAATTATTAAGCCAAAGTCAACCCCAAAATAATTTTTCAGATATACCATATCTTCAAACTCAAGGTTTTTTCTTTGGATGTCCTTTTCTATAACTTCCCTAAGGTTATCAAAAGGCAATAGGAAAAAAAGAGCAAATTCCTGGGCAAATCTTTCTCGAGGATGATAGAGGGAAAGATATTCATCGATGAGAATATCCGGGTTATCAATTATTGGACCAGAAAATCTATCTTTTAAAAAATGACAGTATTCATGGCAAGCTATTAGAGTTTGCTGGGCGAAAGGAAGAAGGCTATCAATGAGCGCAAATGAGGTTTCGTCTTCTTCCAAGTAAACGAAGATTCCAGAAATCTTCGCCTCAGGAGGTAGGGGATATCTGTAAATATGGAGCCCATTCTGCTCAAGAAGAGAAAAAACTTCCCTTATTACTGCATTCCCGAGTCCCATCCTCAACCTCTCTTCTTCTGCCAGTTTTTTTGGAGAGCTTCTCGTGTAAATGGGAGCTATTTCACTTCTGCATTTTGTCTCTTTCTCAAGCCAAAGGTAGTCTTCACAAAACTTTTTGAAATTCAGCAAAGCTGCTCTTGTTTCCTTTTGACCTTCCTTTTCTCGAAAAAGAATCTCAAAGGCAGCCTCTTTTTCTTCCAGGAAATAAGAAATTTCTTTCTTTAAATAACCCGCGAGGCGCTGAAGAGAACCAAGACTGGGCAATTTCTTTCCAGATTCAAGATTAGAGATAAATTCGCTCGACAGGCCCACTGCTTTCGCCAGCGCTTCCTGAGTGAGCCCCAAGTTTTCTCTTGCCCTGCGAAGTTTAGCAGATAAAAATTTAGACATAAAAGTTTTTTTAAGATTTTTATATCTTCAAGAGATAAAAAAGTCAAACCTTTACCGGCTCTATTTTGAAAAGTGGGGGAAAGAGAGGACCACAGCTAGAAGGATGAGGGAAAGCAAGATTTTCTCACATAGACTCCCACATTGCGAAAACCGATGCTTATTCTTTTAACCATCTTTATCTTGGTATGGATTCCCTCTGGGTAAGCGTTTGTAGTTCTCCTCTCAAAGTAGTTCAAAATGTAGGAGACCATATCTCTAGAGTCCTTCCCCAATTGGACCATAGCTGCATCATCTGAAAGAAAGGCTATTTCTATCAAATTCTTTAGCTTCCTTTCTGCTGCTCTCCTTCTTCTTAGCCTATAGAAGCTTCTTAGAGCCTCCTTCATCCAATAAAATTCTTTCAATGAAAAATATTTCTGGCAATACAATTCAACTCTTTGGCGTTGCCTTTGATTCAATCTTTCTTTTCCTATTAGAAAAATCTTGTGAGGTATCTCCACTTTCCAGACATCCTGCTCTATTTTATAGGCCTCATCCACTTTTCTGTCGGCATCATGAATAACATGAAAATGATCAACCACCACCTTTGCCTGGAGATGATACTTCTTCACAAAGGAAACAAGCAGGTTATCCATATCGATAAGACCTCCACCACTTGCTGCCTCTTTTCCTCAGGAATATTTTCCGGAAAAACGATTCAGCGTTTCCTTGCGACTATCAGGCAGAATCGTTAGCGGCCGGCGAGCCCTCAAATCCGTAACGGTTTGCACAAGCTGTGTGCCCCGAAAACTAGGGGCATCCATACTTAATGAGATCTCCCCATGGAGTTTCTCTGGCTAGATTAATTTCCCCGGTTCAAGCCGCCCATTCAATACCCTCTTGGAGACTCCGTAACTTATGCCTTGCTTCTGCGCTAAACTCTTAAAACTCTGACCTCTCAGACTCTCTAAAATCTGTACTTCAGCCTCTAGAGTTCGCCTCTGCCAGGACCTCATCAATTGCATCTTTTTCGTAAATAATTTTCCACATGAAGAACAAAAGTATTGCTCTTTCCTGACCAATAAATACACTCTCCTCTCCAATCCAAAACCATGAGAAATCCTTCTCCATTTGCCTCTCTTAGATCGACTTTCTGTTCTCCTCTGACAGCTCGGATATAGGGCTGGACTCTCATCCTTGACCTCTAAAACGACCTCCCTCTCATAATCTTTTGAATCTAAAAAATAAAGCCCTATTCCTTGCAAATTGAAGATGTTTAAGATACTCTTTTCCATGTGGCAGGTCTCTTTTGAATTGAATTTCTGAGGTGGAAATTAAATCATTTCTTAACTGAAAGCTGAAACATTATCTCCCCTTTACCCCACTTTTCGCCAAAGAACCACCTTTACCCTCACAAATTTTTCACTTTTAGTTGACTTTATCTATTTCAATTGATATAAATTGCATAGGTGGAAAGTAAAAAAGGAAGCGATAATTTTCCCCATTCTAAGGTTAAAACATGGTAGAAAAAGGGAATGAACTCTTTGAGGGGCTTCTGGATAATTTAAACGAAGGAGTTTGCCTTTTAAACGAAGAGAGAAAGATTGTCTATTGGAATAAAGGAGCTGAGGCAATTACAGGGTATTCCAGGGCAGAATTATTAGAGAGGGAGTGTTCCGGAAGCATCATCAACTATGTTGATGAATGGGGGAATAATATCTGTGAAAATGCCTGCTTTGTGAAGCAGGCAGCTAACGATGGGAAAATCCATGAGGTTAAAGCATACCTTCGCCACAAAGAAGGCTACAGATTGCCTGTCCTGATTAAAGTAATTCCCATGCAAAATAAGAAAATCGAAATCATAGGAACCGCTGAAGTCTTCTTTGATAATTCTCCCCGGCTCGTGATGCCTCAAAGAATCAATGAATTAAAAAGGATGTCCCTCCTTGACCCCCTAACAGAAATTGGGAACAGGAAATATGTTGAGATTTATCTCCACTCCAGATTGGAGGAAATGCATCGATACAATATCTCTTTTGGCATTCTCTTCATCTCCATCGACCGGCTCAAAGACATAAGAGACATTTATGGCTTAGAAGTGAAGAATAAAGTGTTGACGATGGTGACAAAGACCCTTGAAAACAATTTGCGTTTCTTCGATTTTATAGGAAGATGGGATGAGGAGGAATTAGTGGTAATCATCACAAACCTTGATGAATCAAGGCTTGATTTCATTTCGAATAAACTTCGCCTCCTTGTAAGAGCTTCGAGCCTCGCCATTGAAGCCGAGCCTGTGGGAGTAACCATATCTGTGGGAGCTACGATCGCTCGGCTGAGTGATGATCCCGAAAATCTTCTAAAACGCGTCAAGAAATTGATGGAACAGAGCAAGGTCTCTGGGGGAGACCAAGTTAGCCTCAGGTTAAAAACGTGAGCAAATGCTCAACCTTCGAGATGGGAAAGGATAAATATATTCCCATTTTCACTTTCTGCACCTGAATTTGAAGCTCAGATATGAGATAAACTCTCCATCTTTCCCTTAAAAAGCCGACCGCGTCTTTAAGCGAAGTCAATAGAAGAGAGAAGGAATATGGCAACCCTCAAAGGAGCAAAACCGAGTAAAAGTTCTCTCGTATTCAGGGTGAGAAAAGGAGCAAACCTGGGATTAGCATTATCACCGCTAACATGCACTCTTTTTTAATCCCCTAGTTCCAAAAAGTGAGGGAAGTTTGGAATTTATCTCAATCATAACTATTTTTTATTTTTTTCTTTAGTTCTTCAATGATTTCTCTAACTGAATTTGCTTCTGGCGCCGAGGGCGCAAACTCCAGGAATTTCTCAAAATTTTCTACACTCTTCGTTAAATCCTGTTTCTTATAATAAAGTAGTCCCAGTTGATAGTATGTATTGGGAAGGGAAGGATCGAGCTCTTTTGCCTTGAGTAGAGCTTCCAGGGCTAAATCCTCCTCTCCACGGCTGAAGTAAAGAGCACCAAGATTAACAAAAATCTTCGCCTCATTCGGTTTTATTTCAATGGCTTTCTGGTAGAGCTTGAGGGCTTCTTCCTCTTCTCCCCTTTCTACATAAACCTGACCGAGTCCAAAATAGGCTTCAATAAAATCGGGTTTAATTTCAATAGCTTTTGCCATTGCTTTTTCTGCATTCTCATTTTCCCCCTTGCGAAGGAAGACCATACCCAGGTTGTAATAGCCTTCAGCAAAATCAGGTTTCTCTTTAAGTACTGCCTCAAATGCCTCAATAGCTTCTTCAAATTTACCTTGTTCGAAATAAAGTATTCCTTGCTCAAACTTATTTCTTGCTTCCTGGATTTTTTCTTCCTTAGCAACGATAATATCCATCTTGTATTCCTGACCGATGCTGAAGGATATATTCTGACGAACGGGTTGATACCCTGGGACTTCAACCGTGAGGAGATACTCCCCTGGTTCTATCCCCCGACGATAGAATTTGCCCTTTTTGTCGGTTTTAAAGGTAAAGCTGAGGTTATGAGCAACAAGAGTGAGGGTTATCTTTGCTTCAACTATTGGATTCCCGTATTCATCCTTAACAGACCCTCTGAACCTTGCATCCTGGGCAAATATAAAAAAACAGGCAAAAGATATGAAAATCGTCATGAAGCAAATAGATTTGAGTCTTTTATCCTTCATTTTATTTCCCGCTAAAATTATATCACCTTCCAAATCAAAATCCACAATCTTTTTGATTTTTATTTTTTGGCTCTTCTCCAAATTAGTTGGTGAAAATATGATATCTCATATAGGAGAGAAGATTAATAACTTCTTCCTTTTGTTAGAGTTTGGCCAATTCAAAACGTTTAGGAAATACTCCCCTCGTTCTCGCTTTGATATTTTGAATCTGAATCTTGTTCTTATTCCAATGAAATCTTATGCGCCTCATTATTCTATTTTTTATCAACTAATCTGGAGATAATCCTTTCTTTAAAAAAAGGATTAAAGAAATAATATTATTCTTTGAGGCTAAAGCCTCTTTTTTTGCCCTTCAGAGTGGTTTAAAAATTATTTTTATCTATTGATTTTTCTAGATTAGCTCAAAAAATAAACATTTAATTAATCTCTCAATTAATCTCTCAATCACTCGCATTTCTAATAATTATGAAAATAGCTTCTTTCTTGGAATAAAATTTTAACCAAAAAATTAATATTTTCCTCTTAAATAAAAAGGGGAAGCTAATCAACTTCCCCCTTACATTTGCAAAGACTTTCTCAAAATCTCAACTTGACTCCCAATTGAACTCTTCTTGGTGGCCAGATGTAACCCCAGACCCATTGCTGACCGGGAACCAAAGAATAGTCCATCATCGAAGTTGGGGTTGCTCTGTTGAGAAGGTTAAATACTTCTACTCTTGCCTGAAGTGCAAAACGCCCCTTGATTCTGAAAGTTTTTTCGAAGTTAATATCCACAAGATAGGCGGTAGGAAGTCTGTGTCCGTTATCTCCCCTCGCTTCTGCAGGAACATCTGCACTCCCCTGATTTAATCCATAGATAGTAGCAACCCGAGCATAAGGAAGACCGGACTGGATCTGAAGATTGAGGCTTGCAGAAACCCCGTAAGGGAAGATATATGTCCCGAGCACTTTCAAGCTGAAGGGGCGATCTCCAGGCATTCTCCCTTCAAGGTTGAGGAAGCTATTTGGGTCTCTTGCCGCTGCGCTGTTATAGAGGATGTTTTCGCTGAATGTCTGGCGATTCACTCCTCTGGGATTTAAGCCCCACATCTTGGAATAGGTGAAAGATGCTGAAAGTTGCCAGTTATGGGACATCCTCTTATTTAAGACAAGAGAAAGCATCCTGAATCTGGAGTAGAACATATCTGGGTTAGTGATATGGAGTTCTGGATATTCCCCTTTCAAATTATAGACCTGGAGAGGCTCCTTTGAATAAGGGTCTGTGACCGTGATGAGATCATAATAATCCTCCCAAGTCCCTTGTTTGGGATAGAACCCAATCATATCCTTGGTCCATTTTTCCAGATAAGTTAGGCTTAATCCGAAATCAGCGAAGAGCTCTCTATCGATTCCAACTGATAATTGGTCAGAATAAGGATTTTTTAGCTTAGGGTCTACAGAAACTAGCTCTGGCCTCCAGGAAGTAATCAGTTCCCATTCCTCGCCATTCCACCAGTACATGTACCAGGTTGGAGCCGATGGCGGTGGAGATTGCCAGTTTCCATAAATCATATGGTCATAGTAGCGGCCTGCATTAAACCTGAAGAGAGTTTTTCCATCTGAAGTAAGTTTTAGAGCGAGTCCGAATCTTGGAGAAAACACTCTCCATTTAACAAGGTCTGGCCTTCCTGGAATCATCACTCCTGTCTCAAACCATTCATAACTCTCAGGGTCAACTCCAATCTCGGGCTGATCTGGTATCCAGCCTGTATTATGGTCGTAGCGAAATCCGATGTTCAGTGTCAAGCTATCTCCCACCGTCCAGGTGTCATCGAGGAAAGCGCTTATCCTTTCGTTTGCTGCACCATAGCTATAAGGGGCCATTTCATATTTATATTTATATAAATAGGGGACTCCATTGTAATAGTAGGTGTAGTCGACATATACCACTCCTGCGTTGTATCCTCCTTTGGTCGTTGATTTCCCCCTCGCATACTGGACACCGAATTTAAAATCATGGTCTCCGGCGAGAAATTCCTCTGCGAAATGGCTGAGAGTAGCATTTATTCCGTGTTTTACGGGCCTGTAATACATGATCCACCACGGGCCACCTGAGACAACTCCTGTATTAGCATTAAAATAAGTCGGGCCTTTGTAATAAGTTATTGATTCATAATTGTCGTAGCCTCCAGTATAGTTATACTTCACCTCGGCAAATGTCCTATCAGAGAGAACTGCAGTCAGAGAGAAGCTTCCTGTGGGGAGTCCTCCTCTTTCTGTAGCCACTGTGTCGAGGCTTCCATAATCAGGGGTGAAGGGATCAGGAAGGTCATACCACTCATAATTAAAAAATCCAGCCATCTTGATACTCTTGGTAAGCTGAAGGGTGAGTTTTCCAAAGACTTGGATATCATCAAATTCGGTGAAATATTCTGGGTTAGTTCCTACAGGAGTCGAAGCATCTACCTGTCTCCAGGCTGAGAGGAAAAACTAGACTCTGTCCCTCATTATTGGACCTCCAAGCTGGAAACTTAGGTCATAGAATTTCTCCCTGTGGTAAGGAAACATGCTCTCCTCTGAGATATATCCAGCCTCGAGGAGGTCCTCAAGATAATCTTTAGAGTTATCTCCAGTCAGTTTATCATGCTGGAAGAGAAATCCTGTGCCCCCACTAAACTCATTTCCGCCTGATTTGGTAACGACATTGATTGTAGCACCCATGAAATTTCCGTATTCTGCCTTTCCTCCCACACCAATGATCTGAAGCTCCTGAACGACGTCAGGATTGAGCCACGCCCACCCTGCTCCATACATATCAGCCGTAGTATCCACTCCATCAAAAAGATACTGATTGGATTCAGAGCTCGTGCCATAAGCCACACTTCTTGTGGAATCGGTATTCCCCCCATGAGACCAGACTCCTGGAGTTGAATTAACAAGGTCAAAAAAGCAGAGCCTGAGAAGGGGCAAGTTATCCATCATTTCGGTTTGCCAGTTGGTGGACATTCCTGATTTGGTTACATCCACGACTGGAGTCTCAGCAACTACAGTCACGCTCTCTTCAAGCCTGGCAACCTTCAGCACCACATCTTCGGTCACTGTTGTGTCTACTGTAACCCTTATCCCTTCTCTTTTTAGAGTCTGGAATCCTTCAAGAGAAAAAGTAATCTCATACACTCCTGGAGGGAGCTTGGTAAAATAATAGACTCCTCTCTCACTTGTTATTGAAACGTGAGCTCCTCCTATCAAGGCTGGACTGCGAAGTTCAACTGTTACTCCAGGAAGGACCATCCCCTCTTCGTCCCTTACTGTTCCCCGAATTGACCCTGTGAGTATCTGCCCAGCCGACAACTCAAACATTCCACAAAGGAGGATGAAAAACACTAAGAGGTAAAAGCTTTTTTTTAAATTCATTTCCTCCTCCATATATATCTTTTAAAAGATGTTTTTTTTATTCCATCTCCTTAGGTTTAAGATTCTAAGTAAATTTTTTATATCAAGATCTTTAATTTCAGTCAACATAGTTTTTCTTTCAGGCTAGTACATGGTATCCAGTCTAAGGGGAGTATCTGGAAGCGGCGGGGTGGACAGCCAGCTATCGGGATTGATGTTGAGCAGGCCAGAGGCTTTTTAAGATTAGCACTGGAAAAAGCAGGGCTTCCACCCTTAAATATTTTGTTGAAACTCTTAACTGAAAGGAGGTGGAAGCCCCAGTGACAGAAAATATATACCCTACTTACTATGAACTTTGCAAGAGTGCACCTGTACTTGCCAGGAGGGCTATTATCAGGGCTTACGAGGAGACGGGGAATATCTCTGAGGTAGTGAGGATATTCCGGACTACCCGCAAGACAGTGCGTAAGGTGTTGTGGAGGTGGAAGGAAAGAGGAGAGGATGGACTTAAGGAGCTATCGAGAAGACCCAAGCGCTCGCCC
>CAYSCS010000003.1:0-72430 GCA_964429695.1 uncultured Eubacteriales bacterium | reverse complement strand
TCCCCGATAAATACCACCTGCTGCCCGTCTTTAGCGGATAAGATTACTTTCCGACCACAGTGGCGCAATAACCAGCTGGGATAACAGCGATTATAACCGGTAAGACTAACGAACTCTTTCCATATTTGACTCTTTTCCCTCCAAGAACCTCTCTGATACCTCTTGTCAAGCTCCTTTAACACTGCTTGCTTAACTTTCATCTCTAATCCCATGTGCTTACCTCCTGGCTAATATTACCCCGATATTTAATGGCTCTACCAGCCAGATGGCAAGATGATTTCCTCGAGATTTTCTCGTGAGGCAACGAATCAATTTCATATAGATTTTAAATGAGGCAACTCGTCAGGTTGAATTTTAGGGGAAAAAGGATTTAAAATAAAACAAATTCTGAATTATTGAACCAGGAGAGATTATGGAAAGAATAAGGGAAATTTTTGTTGTCTTGGAAAACAAGCCTTCCACACTGGGTGAACTCTGCAGTCATTTAGCAGAGAACGGGCTCAACATCGAAGCCATTGGAGTCTTTCAGGATACTGCCAAGCTTTACATAAAGGATGTCAAGAAGGCTCAAAAAGTTCTATCTGAACTGAATTATGTCACAGAGCTCAGAGATGTGCTCAAAATAGAGCTTGAAAATAGGCCCGGCGCCCTGGCTGAAGTTGCTACTAAGCTCGGAAGAGAAGGGATTAACATCGAATATTGTTACGGGACCTTGAGTAAGAGAAAGAACTCGATCTCGGTCATCTTGGATGTCTCTGAAATTGAAAAAGCCCTCGCTATCTTAAAGAAATAATCTATCTTAACTTTTCTTTTAGTTCCACCAGTTCACAAGAGGGGGATGAAAAAATTTTCCTGTTAGGCAAGGGATAAGGGAAAGGAATTTCACCCAAAAGATTAATTCTTTAAGGAATTAAACTTTAAACCAGAACAACAATCTTAACAGGATAAGGAGGAGAGATGAAGTTTTTGACTGAGTATTTGGTGTTTAACACTCAAGAGAGACAGGCTTTCATCAACATTACTGATGAGATTGAATCTTTAGTGAAAAACAGCGGTGTTCAAGAAGGTATCTGTCTTGTGAATGCGATGCATATTACCTCAAGCGTTTTCATCAATGATGATGAGCCAGGATTACACAGGGATTTTTTTTTATGGCTTGAAAGATTTGCTCCTCATGAGCCTATTTCAAATTACTTTCATAACTTAACAGGGGAAGATAATGCGGACTCTCACCTGAAAAGGACAATCATGGGTAGAGAAGTGGTAGTAGCAATCACTTCAGGGGAGCTTGACCTTGGTCCTTGGGAACAAATCTTCTATGGAGAATTTGATGGGAGGAGAAAGAAAAGAGTGTTGGTTAAGATTATAGGTGAGTAGATCAGATGAATAGAGTCACATCTGCCTGCTGAGCCTTCTCGATAAAAAATGTCACCCCCACGCATTCACTTACTTCATCTATCAGCGTATTCCGAGGAATTTCCATGACTTCCATACTCGTTTGACATCCATAAAGTTTTACCCCAAGCTCGAGAGCAGTTTGTCTCATATCTTGAAGAGTGGGAAGGTGCTTTGCCTTCATCATTTTTTTGAACATCCAGCGTCCTATTCCTCCAAAGTTCATCTTGCTTGGGGTGGCTCGATTTATGTCTCCACCGTAGAATAGCCCAAGAAGCCGTCCTAAAAGACTCTTTCCCGTTCTTTCCTTTTTTCTCAGGGCACGAAGCCCCCAAAAAGTGAAAAACATGGTTACGTCCATATCAGAGGCAGCGGCACCTGTAGCAATGGTAAAGGCTGCAAAGAGTTTGTCCATATCCCCGCTGAATACAATCATTGCCAGTCTTTTTCTCTTTTGAGTCGATTCGTGCTCCATGCTTATTTCTTTCTCCTTGTAACAGAGGAAATTGTTTCTGATTGAGACTTCAGTAAATCTCTCAAGACTTCACCTATCAAATCAAAGGCTTTGATGATTTTTGGGTGAGTGAGAGAATAATAGATTGTATTCCCTTGCCGACGAGCAGTGACTATTCCTTTTGACCTTAAGAGAGAAAGGTGCTGGGAGAGGTTTGCTTGGGGAATTCCTGTAGTTTCCATCAATTCTTTTACTGGCATTTCTTTCCTTCGTAGATTATCAAGAATTTCTTGTCTTTTGGGATTGGCAAGGGTTTTGCAAAATTCTGAATAAAGTGCATAGAAAAGTTTTTTATTCATCTTATTTTATATTAGATTATAATAATATTCGAAAAATATCAAGAATCTTTTCGTTTCTGGAAAATATTTATTCTTTTAGCATATAAAGGGAGGAAACTTATTTTATTCATATTTTTAGGTTGTAAAAATATAATTCAAATTCATGTATTTATAATTCCCTCCAAAGAGTAAGAAGAACGGGTAGAGAGAAAAATGTTTAAATCAATTTTGGATTAGCTCCCCCCTTAGTTTATAAAAAATAGAATATCTGGGTGCGTAATTATAAGATTTCTTTGGAATAAGAGGAGGATTCAGATTCAAAATATCGAAGCGAATAGGAAGGGAGTATCTCTTAAAGGTGTTGAATTGGCCGATCTCTAAGAAAAGGAAGAAGTTATTAGTTTTTTCTCCTCGATGAGATATCATATTTTCACTAACTAATTTGGAGAAGAGTCTAAATTTTTTATCTCTTTCTTCGAAGGCGTGAGGCAGAGTCTTTATCCTTAAAGCACAAGTTATTCTCTTAATTATTTATGATTGAAAAAGGGAGAAATGAATTGTTATTCCCAGAATTGAGTGCAACCAAAGATAAATTTTCTCTTATTTCTGAATCTATCGAGTTTAGAAAACTCTCATTTTTCAACAGGGTAGAGAAGGGAATTGAAGAGAAATTTATACGTGCCATGAGATTGAGCCCTGTGTTGAGAGCAAAAACCGATGAGGATAAAGTGGCCTTTCTTGTACTTGAGATCAACCACAGAAGCCTTGCGAGCAATGATGTCTTCTCCAATCAACCATCCGCTCAAGAGGATATTCTCTTCAGGATAGCTGGCGACAACCTTCCTCTCCCAATCTCCGCTTGGGGGAATCCATGTGGAGAAAGCCAGACTATCAGAAAACATTGCTGCGGTTTCCTCCGCCAATCCGTATCCTACAGGATTTGTGTTATCTACCTTGATCCTTAAAAGAGAGGTTGGGCAGAAGAATTTGGTCTGTTCCACTTTTTCCAGGGCATTAGAAATAGGGGGTTCAAATTCCTTGAGAATTAGCTCACATGCTTGGTTCAGAGTAACCAGAATTCCTCCATTCTCCACAAATTCCCTCAAAGCCTCGACTCCTTCTTTCTCGATACCGCCTTCATACTCTGGAGGCATTGCCGTGAAGTATCTCGCATAGCGTGACTCAGGAGATGGCTTACCAGTCTTGATGATTTCCGGTCTTTCGCTTGCGAAAATAAGTACATCAAACCTTTCGCTGAGCTTTTTCTTCTCTTTTTTTGAAACCTTGAAATCTTCATTGTGCAGTGTCGAGTACGAGATTCCGAAGTCATCAAGAACATACCTTGTCCAACCTTCGTCCATATTGGCTCGCCAGGATTGATACAGGCCAATTTGAGGATTTCTTATCGTAGATGCAGAAATAGAGGAAATATCATCAAGCCCCTCACAGGAGACTCTCCATTTCTCAAGAAGTGGTTTCAGGTGTTCTCTTATTTCTGGAGAGTTTTTGATGATAAAGCTTCCTATTGCAGCATCTATCCCTCGAGACTTCAGACATTCTCTTGCTCTGCGTACCTCTACTCCTTTTTTGAGGAGATTAAAAATAACGGCAAATGAGGCATTTTTTCTTGAATCGAACACTAAGTAGGGAGAGTCAAGTTCTTTAAGGTTGAAAGAATATGTTATATTTTCTAAACTCTCGAGTTCTGCGCTAAACGGATTTTCAATCTGCTCACACTTGACTCCCATCTGTAAAGGAAGGGTCCAGCCCGCATTATCGTAGGGAGGAACGGGAGGGCCTCCCGGATATTGACGAATATCAGGATATTTCTGTTTTTCAAGAAGTGCCTGGGCATATGCTCTGTAGGGTTGAGACATGAGCACTACAAAAGAGTCAGCGGGATAGAATTTTCCATCTGCGATGAAACTTTTTTTCGCTTTATAGATTTCCACTCCGCCGAACTTCAATATTTCTAGCATTCTCAGAGTGGTTGGATAATCTGGTTGCTCTTTGGGAATGACGAAGGCAAAAGGTTTACCTTTTTTGCCTTCTTCGATTGAGTCTTTACACATTTTATAAAAATTGAACAAAAAGTCCTCTTTATGAAGATGAGCCGTCTTGACCAGGCTCATCGAGAGAGTTAGCTCATAGTCCACAAGGTCTCTCAACTTCCACCATCCTCCCGGCCAGGGGTCGGGGAATTCCATCTGCTTTTTATAATAAGCTTCAGGAATCTCTGTGGGCTCAATATAAATCGGGGTTGCCACTTTAACTGATGCCATTTCACTGAGAAGACCGATGCAGTTGTGGAGCCAGGAAGTATCATCGCATGCTCCAATCCACCACCCAGTATAACTTCTTCCGTGCACAACACCTTTAAAACCTTTTTTTTGGAGGTCATAAGCCATATTTGCCCCACAGAGATTGACCCCACGCCAGCAGAGAGGATGAACGTTTGGTATGGGAGGGTTCATGAAAGGGGGAATGAAAAGCCGCGCACCTGTTGAACCCATTTGATGTTCGTCTATGTGAATTTGAGGAATCCAATCGTGGTAGAGAACTTTTGTTACTGCCTGGGTTTCTTTGAGGTTAAACATGAACCAGTCTCTGTTATTGTCATGTCCTGCATAATGATGATAGAGCCAGGGCATCTGTCCTCCCTCGTATCTTGTTCCCACATATTTTCTGTACCAATCAGTAACCATCATCTGGCCATCAGGATTTATGGTAGGACAAAGGAGGACGATTACATCTTCGAGGACTTTATCAATGTCAAAAGGAGTATTACCCGATGCGAGGTTATAAGCAAATTCCAGAGCCATCTGTGAGGAGGCGATTTCTGTAGCGTGTATATTGCAGGTTATGAGGAGGATTACTTTTCCTCTTCTGGCAAGCTGTTTTGCCTCTTCAGGTTCGATGTCTCTCGCATCTCTTAGTTTCTTTGAAATTTGCCTGTATTCATCCAGATTTTCCATGTTCTTCTCAGAGGTAATGATAGCCATAATCATGGGCTTTCCTAGCGTTGATTTTCCTATTTCTATGACTTTAATTTTTTCAGATTCCTGATCGAGCTTCTCAAAGTAAGCCAGAATCTGCCCATAGTCAGCAAGCTTTCGATCCGCACCAACCATGTGCCCTAAAAATTGTTGGGGCTCTGTTTGAGCGAGTGAAAATATGGAGAAGATGAGAAGAAAGAAAGGGACAAAGATAACATTTCTTTTAATTAATTTTTTTTCCATATTAACTCCTCTCTTTAAAAATTATGGATCATCTCCCGATTAGTTGATAAAAAATAGAATATCCGGGCGCGTAACTATAAGATTTCATTGGAATAAGAGGGGGATTCAGATTCAAAATATCAAAGCGAATACGAAGGGAGTATCTCCTAAGCGTTTTGAATTGGCCGAACTCTAACAAAAGGAAGAAATTATCAGTCTTTTCTACTCTATGAGATATCATATTTTCACCAACTAATTTGGAGAAGAGTCTAAATTTTTTACTTCTCTCTAACATATCTACCTAAATGGGATTAATTCATGATAAATTGTTTATTCTTTATGTGCAATCTTTATTGAGTCAAATCATTTAAATTTGTTCTGCTGATTTTACTGGGTAAACTTTGAGAATCAAGTTCTTCAAAAAGCCTAAAGAGAGGCTTTAAAGGAGATATCTTAGAGAAAAATTTATGATGAATGGCCCTTCTCTTATTGATATTCAAATAATTAACCTCTTAAAAAATGAATTCAATGAGATTGAATTCCTTCCCGAGTCATGAAAATATCTCTTTTATACTTGCAATAAAAGCGGATTAACCTTCAAATTTAAGAGACTGACCTTCCTCCATTTCGTTTTTCTTAAAAAGGGATTATCTCCTTGAGTTCCTTATCAGGAAGAGCCTCAATAATTGCATGGCAGCCATCGCAGTCGCCGCTACATAAGTCAGAGCTGCTGCCGAGAGGACCTTGCCTGCTCCTTGGAGCTCAGCCTTGCTTAAATAGCCTCCTTCTTTAAGAAGATTCAATGCTCTGGATGAGGCATTGAATTCCACAGGTAAGGTAAGCACACTGAAGAGGACTGCTCCTGCGAAAAGAAAAATCCCTATATCCATGAGGATGCTTGGACCTTGCCTGCTGAAGATGAAGCCTATGAAAAATATGGGGAAGGCAAGTGAGGAGCCGAAACTTGCAAGAGGATAGATGGCATTTCTTATTTGTAAAGGGAAATATCCCATGTGATGCTGGAGGGCATGTCCTGTTTCGTGGGCTGCGATTCCAAGTGCAGCCAAAGAATTACTCGCTGAGACTGCTTTTGAAAGGCGAAGTGCTTTTTTCCGCGGGTCATAGTGATCAGTTAGCTGACCGGGAATTACTTCGACTTTAACCTCATTTGCACCCGCCGACCTTAAGATTTGCCAAGCCAGCTGAGAACCAGTGACTCGGGAGGAGGCAATCTTTGTGCTGAAATGTTTATAGGTGCTTCTCACTTTCTGTTGAGCATAGAGAGCAAGGAGAAGAGGCGGAATCAATAAGACGAACGTATAATCCCAAAAAAACATCTTTTTCTCCTCTCTTAATTTTAAAATATAGCAATTTTATCTTTTTTAATCAATATCTTCTTCCTTTTCCTTAATGATTTGCCTGAAAATTTAATTTCTTCTTCTGCTTTTCTCTATCCCTTGGAGAAGGAAGAAATTTTCGTAAGCATTCATACTTCCACTTAAACTCGGCAGACACCATACCTCTTTTGATGTAAATTGATTGCAAACCAAGCTTTGATTTTCTTTAAGGCTATGCTCATGGTTTTTTTGTTTGAACAAAACCATAAATCCAGCTTGAAAAAAGAGAGTTGATTATGCCAGAAGTATATATTTTTTGATGAGCTTAGGCATCATCCGACTAAAGATTTGGGCAAGAAGAGCCAAGAGAGCAGGAAGAGGAAAATTTGTTTAAAACAGGGCTAAATTCTGAGCAGAGGTTGATATTCAAAGGGGAATGAAAAGAGAAAAAAATTGGCTCTTCTCCAAATTAGTTGGTGAAAATATGATATCTCGTAGAGGAGAGAAGACTAATAACTTCTTCCTTTTGTTAGAGTTCGGTCAATTCAAAACGCTTAAGAGATACTCCCTTCGTATTCGCTTTGATATTTTGAATCTGAATCCCCCTCTTAATCCGATGAAATCTTATAGTTACGCGCACAGATGTTCTATTTTTTATCAACTAATCGGGAGATAATCCAAAAAATTTAACTCATATTGACAAAGATTTCTCATGAAGTTAGGATTTTAGCTCTTGAGATGAGAAGGATGCTTATGGGTTTAAAGAAAAATTTTATTCTGTTTTTAGCGGTGTGGTTATTTTCTAATCTGGCTATGAGTCTTTATCCTGAGGAGAAGGACGATTCTTTCGAAGAGGTGTTGATACAGGCTGAGTATTTTCTTCAGAGCAGAGAATACGAAAAAGCAATTCAATTCTTTCTCAAGGCAATTCCTCTTACAGATAACATTTTGAATTTATCCAGGGTATACTTTGGGCTCTCTCTCTCGTATTTCATGAGTGAGGATTTAGATAAATCAAGAGAGTGGTTGCAAAGGGTCTTAGAAATCGACGCTGAGAAAGAAATCTCTCCCCTGTTTTATCCACAACAGTTCGTGGATTTCTTCTTTGAAGAAAAGGAAAAAATAAAAAAAGAAAAGATGATGAAGAGTTCCCTTAAAGGTGAGAGTCCTCCTTCACCTGTCTCATCACCTCCGGCTCAGGAGGTTGTAGGTCCTTCCCCCAAATTTTCCTATGAAGGTGGGAAATGGGAAGTTGAGGTTCATTGTGGCTCATGGAGTTTTGACATTTTCAAAGGCTTGTTTGAGGAGAGATTGATTGAAGAAGTGAGTGAGGAGATAGGGAAAAAAGTTTCTGGTAAGGTAAGGGAGTCGCACCCGGCTCTTATTAGCACCACAGGTGAACAAAGTTTTGTTTTAGACACGGGCGGTTCAAACTATGGGATCGAGATGAGGTTTTTTCCTCATGGGGAAAAAAGAAGCTTCAGTCTGGGGTTATCTCTGGAAAAGACTAATCTGCGTTTTACCCTGAAGGGTCCTTTTAAGCAAAGATTCGCCGATGGAACATATGCTGATGTCGAAACAGATGCTTATCTCAGGCTTTCGCCCTTGACTACGAACTTGAGTTTTCGCTGGGAGATAAAACCTAACTGGAAAGTAACACCCTATTTTGTGCTAGGGGCTGGGATCGCATCTCTTAAGGGAGAAGTGCATTACGAATTTTCTGGAAATTATAACTGGCTAGGTCCTCAAGAAGAGATTGAAAGCTCTGAGACAAAGAGCTTCAAGGAAGCAGAGGAGGAGGCAGATTTCAATATCCCCAACATTTTCCTTCTCTTCCAGCTTAATCTCGGAGTGAGAGCCGAGATTTTTCATCCCTTGATTTTGAGAGGCGAGGTGGGATTCTGGGATGGTTTATTGCTTCGGGTTGGTCTTGCCTTAAGGTTCTGATTCCTCAGCTGGATTTGACATGTTTTAGGGGAGAAAGTTAAGATTTAAAGGCCGTGCTAGGCGGGGAGCTAGCGGTGCCCTGTAACCCACAATCCGCTATAGTGGGGCTGAACTCCTTGACGAGGCTATGCTTTGTCTGGTCTGGGTTTCTGGAAGTGGTGTTGACGGTCAGGGCCCTGTGCAAAGAATGCCCTGTGAAGCCCGTCAGGACCGGAAGGTAGCAGCGGTAGCAGGGTCAATTCTTGTGCTGCAGGTAAGCCTTGCCTGAGCTAAATCCAGGGATGACGCAGGTAAAGCATGGTCGGATCAAGGTGCACGGTCTATGAGAAATAAAGAGAAGCTTCCTTTAATTTGTGCCGAATCCTAACCCCGTAAGGACAAGCTCTTTCACAATTCCCACAACCCATACAGCGGTTGGCTCTCTGAGAAGGCTCGAGGAGTGAATACTCAGTCTGCGCGAGTTCTTTCTTGCCATAGTTCTCATAGTAGATCAGAATGTGGAGTATTTTAGTTGTTGGGATTCCTGAAGGGCAATGCTTTCCGCACTCGCCGCAGAGTCGGCAGTAATCTACGTCATTCTCCGCTACATAGCGAAAGAGCATTTTTCTTTCTCTCTCATCGAGTTCCTTTCCCACCGCTCCCAGGTCCTCCTCGAGTTGAGCGAAGGTCAACATTTCCGTAAGCGCGGAAGTAATACCTGGATTGGAAAGGACCCATTTCAACATAGCCTGGATCAAAGAGGTAGTACCTGTTTTATACTTGGTGAGGTCCTGCCTTTTTGCACCTACTTTTAAGGTTTTCATGGCAATGATGCCTACCTCCCTTGAATTGGCCAGAGAAATCAAGTGGCTAAGGTTGCATTGCTTGAGATAGTCCTCATAAACTTCAATTTCTTTTCGCGGAGTCTGGATGTCAAATGCATTGTAAGCAAGGAGAATGAGGTCATAATAGGAAGTCTGGATGGTACTGCTCACTACACTGTGGTGATTTGAATGACACGATATTCCTCTAAATCTGTATTTCCCATATTTCTTCAGCCTTTCGAATGCTTCAATTACCCTTTCATCCCTAACAATTTTTTCGTCATCGACCCCATGGATGCAGAGTACGTCCAGATAATCTGTCTCAAGTCTTTTCAAACTGCCGTTCACGGTTTCGATGATGGAATCTACGCTGGAGTTTTTGTGCACGTGAAATTTTGTCCCCACATACACATTTTCTCTTCCCACTTCTTTTAGAAACTGACCAATCCGACGCTCGCTATTACCATTCATATAGTTGTGAGAGGTATCAATGAAGTTTACCCCTTTTTCGAAAGCACGGAGAAGCACAGGCATTTCCGGAACTGGGCTTCCCCCCATAGAGATTTCAGAGATAAAGACGCCAGTTCTTCCCAGTTGTCTGTAGAACATATTTCCTTTTCTCTTCCGGGCTAGGGATTTTGTCTTCTCAGAGATTCTTGTTGAGCCTGGAAGAGATGAAGAGGCTGTCAGGGAGAGAATATTCTTGAGAAAAGAACGCCTTGTCAATTTTTTTATTTCTTCAAGCTTTCTGGTTTTGTGTCTTAAAGTGGTTCATCCCTTTTGAGGAAAGAGTGGAGGGTCTTTTCCATCTCCTTTTTTTGCTCATCAGAAAGAGGGGTGAGGGGTAAGCGAGGCAGACCTCCATAAAACCCCAGAAGGTCGAGAGCGAACTTTGTCCCCGCGATTCCAAATGTCTGGGTGATGGCCTTGTTAACAGGATTTAAGGCAAGCTGAATTTTCTTTGCTTCCTCAATTTTTCCTTCCTGAATCAAATTGTAGAGTTTGAGGCACGGGCCCGGCAGAATGGTTGCTAGACGAAGAATCCCTCCTGAGGCACCCAGAATTAAGCCAGGGAGTAAGAGACTGGCAGCTCCAAGAAGGAAATAAAAATCTCGAGGAAGATAAGGAATCGTTTCTTCCAGGAGACTCAGGGAGCCTGAACTATCTTTTATTCCCCATATGTTTGGATGTTCAGAGAGTCTTATGATTAATTCTGGCTCTAGGGAAAGGCCTGTGTGTTGGGGAATATGGTAGATGATTATGGGAATATTTGAATTATCTGCGATGAAGAGATAATGTTTTTCGAGAGCCTCTCGAGTCATTTTTGTCCGGAAATAAGAAGGTGTCCTTATCAAGAGAGCATCGGCTCCTAAGTTTGCTATCTGCTTTGCTTGGACAAATGTGGCTCGCGTTGATTCTTTGGCCACTCCGACGATGATTTTTTTCTCCAAAGGTGAATTCTCTTTGGCTACCCTCGTCAATCCTTCCACTTCCTCCTCTGAAAGAAAAACTTCTTCTCCAGAAGTGCCAGCTACCACATACCCGGAAAGAGGAAACAGGTTATACTTCTCGATGTTTTGCTTGAATTTTTCGAAGGAAACCTCGTCGTTTAAAAAGGGTGTGGTTAAGGCTGCGAAGATTCCTCTGAAATTCTTTTCCATTTTTCCTTCTCTCAATAATATATTTGGTTAAAAGGCTTTAGATTACCCTTCATCTTCTTTGAGCTTCAAATCTTCCTCACTCAGCCCAAAATAGTGTCCGATCTCGTGAAAGACTACCTCCTTTATTTTTTGCTGCACCTCTTCTTCATTGCGACAAACGCTCTCGATTGGCTCTTTATAAATCACGATTACATCGGGTGGCAAATTTCCGTAGTATGGTCCACGATGTTTAAAGGGGACTCCGTGATAGAGGCCAAGGATTAAGCTTTTTGGAGATATATCTCGAAAATTAAAGATTTTTTTTGGGGGCCTTTCTTCGACCAGGATGGCAAGATTCTTGATATACTTTTTGAATTTTTCAGGGATTTCCGCGAGGGCTTCCTCGACCAAGGATTCAAACTTTTCTATTTTCATCTTTTTATTTTTCTATCCCAACCCTTGCCTTTATTCCTTTCTGGTAATAATGTTTTTTCTGTTTCATCTCGGTTACAAGGTCGGCTCTCTTGATTAGGGAGAGAGGCGCGTACCTTCCAGTAAGAACTACCTCCACGTCTTCTGGTTTTCGGTCCAGGAATTTATAGATCTCCTCCTCTGAGATCAGGTTGAAATGGAGGGCAACATTTATTTCATCCAGGATTATGATTTTGTAATTTCCTGAAAGCATTGCCTTCTCGCAATCTTGAAGACCCTTCCTTGCTCGTTTGATGTCTTCTTCATCAGGGTTTTCAGTAACATGGAGAAAACCCTTTCGTCCAAATTGTTTGATGATGATTAAGGGATGGAGCTTTTTTATAGAATCAAGCTCTCCATAATGCTGACCTTTGAGAAACTGCCCTATGAAGACCTTTACCCCATGACCCGCGGCTCGAAGGGCAAGACCAAGTGCGGCGGTTGTCTTTCCTTTTCCGTTTCCAGTATAGACTTGAATGTAACCCTTCAAGAAGGCAGGAGCTTTTTTCATTTTACTTAATATATTTTAAGGAGAGATTTGAGTCAACCTCTTAAAAAAGAACCTGAATATTTGAATAACCGAGCCTTTTTTCTTTGGATTATAAAAAAGCGGATTTATCACCTTCTCTGTGTCAGAGGTGTGGAGTTAAGAATCTGAGACTTCTCTAGCGCTCACCCCACAAAATCAGAGAAGAGCCGGAAGTGAGGTCTCTTTGAGTTGCCTCTTTTTTGGAAATCAAGTGAGGAGAAAAGCCTTCCGCATGTCAAATATGCCTATTTTTCTCAACAAAAGGGGATCGCTTGCTAGAAAAAAATGAAATCATCAAGGAAAGAATAAAAATTACAGAAAAATTATCTTATCTGATTATTTGAGAGAAGAACATGTTCCTCCAAATTTTGTGTTACGGATTGCCAGAAAGCTTGTTGAGGAGGTTGAGATGAAATGTTTTAGAGCAAAATAGATGGAGGATCGCCTCTCTTTTTATTAGTGACTTTCCCTTAGCCTCTTCCATAATGAAATCGTTCGTTCTGAATCTATGCTCAGTTTTTGAAAATATCTTTTTTCCCAATAAGAAAGGTGGTCCAAAAAAGCTTTTAATCGAAGAGAAGTATTCTCCGCTTCTATTTTTGACCGAAAATCGTTAAGAGGCTTAAGATGATAATTCATTTGTGATTACCTCTTCTTCAAGTTGAGGACCTTGGGGAGAGGCTGAAAATGTGGCTCATTTCCCTATCCATTCTTTGGCATAGAAGGTGGTGTCAGTGGGTAGGTAGAGCAAAATGTCCTCCAAATGACTTAATTTTTCTTCATCCCCATTTTGGGCTGAATTAGTCACTTTAGTGATACCTGGGAGCTTTAGAAAAGCCCTCATTTAAAATATTTCTTATCTTAGGTTGATTGGTGGGTTACCAGTTACCACTTCTTTTTTTGCGATCTATAGAGCCCTTCGTGAAGAAGTCATTCTTTTTTAAACTTTGGGCCAAAATTCTCCACAATCTCCTGACCCATCCATATTTTTTACAAGCCTGAAAAAGATATGCTATAATTTTTGCCATGTTAGACCCTAAGTTTGTGCTCGAAAACATACAGTTTGTGAGGGAGAGGATTGCCTCGCGAGGGATAGAAATTCCATGGGAAGAGTTGGTGCAACTTTCCCAGAAGAGGAAGTTTATCTTGAGAGAGGTCGAAGCTCTTCGCTCGAGGCAGAATAAGGCTTCCGAGGTGATTGGAAGGATGAGAAAAGAGGGGAAGAATCCAGGAACTCTGATTCTAGAAATGAAGGAAGTAGCAGGAAAATTGAAAGATTTAGAAGATGAATTAAGGAAAAATGAGGGAGAGCTTAGACAAATTTTACTCGGAATACCAAACATTCCCCATTCTTCTGTTCCCTATGGTAAAGGTTCTGAAGATAATCTTGTCGTCAGGGAGTTTGGGAAGAAACCAGAGTTTAATTTTGATCCCAAGCCACACTGGGAAATAGGGAAAAACCTGGGCATTCTTGATTTCGATCGAGCTTCTAAGATTGCAGGCTCAAGATTTGCAGTCTATCTGGGTGGAGGAGCCTTGCTGGAAAGGGCTCTGATTAATTTCATGCTCGATATCCATACCCGCGAAAGAGGATATAAAGAGATGATTCCTCCTTTCATAGCCAATGAGGAAAGTTTGATCGGAACGGGGAATTTACCCAAGTTCGAAGATGACCTCTTCAAGCTAAAGGGATATTCATGGTACCTCATACCTACGGCAGAGGTGCCGCTGACAAACTATTATAGAAACGAAATTTTAAGCTCTGATTCTCTTCCCCTTAGATTTGTCGCCTATACACCTTGTTTCAGACGTGAGGCCGGTTCTTACGGGAAAGATATAAAAGGACTCATTCGTCAGCATCAATTCAATAAAGTTGAGCTCATGACTTTTTCTTTACCCGAAAAATCCTATGAAGAGTTGGAGAGGATGACAAATGATGCAGAGGAAGTTCTCAAGAGACTTGACCTTCATTATCGAGTAGTGAGCCTTTGTACCGCAGACCTTGGTTTTTCCGGAGCAAAGACTTATGACCTTGAAGTGTGGATGCCTTTTCAAAAAAAATATCTTGAAGTCTCATCCTGTACTAACTGTGAGGATTTCCAAGCACGGAGAGCAAACATCAGGTTTCGAAGAGAGGCAAAATCCAGATTAGAGTTTGTTCATACCCTCAATGGGTCAGGAGTGGCGCTAGGCAGGACAGTGAGTGCCATTCTTGAAAGTTATCAAGAAGAAGAGGGCTCTGTCCGCATTCCTGAAGCCCTTCGACCTTATACTGGAGGGTTGGAGAAGATAACTGAGTCGTAGAGAATGAAATCCCTTTTCTTGGTGGAGGGATGGCCGAGTGGTTTAAGGCGGCGGTCTTGAAAATCGCTTCCCGAGCAATCGGGACGGGGGTTCGAATCCCTCTCCCTCCGCCATAAACTTTTGAAGCATAACCTCTTAAAAACAAGAGAAAGACCTTCAAATTTCTCTATTCTCAAGGAATGGAGAGAAAATTTTCTCCTTGAAGAAAAGGAGATTTTGACCGAAGGGAAAAAAATGTTAAAATAACACAAGAAATTTTAAGGAGAGGTGCTGGAGTGGTTGAACAGGGTCGCCTGCTAAGCGATTGTACTGGTGAAAGCCGGTACCGTGGGTTCGAATCCCACCCTCTCCGCCATTCCTGTTTTCTGGAGTAACTCAGGGAGTAAATTCTTAAGGCTTAAGCTCTTCTCGAGAATTTTCTCTCTATTTCTTGGCTGAAGTTAAAGAGAATAGTTTCTATTTCTTCTTGAGAAAGGCTTGTCCCATCCTGGGGAGAATCGATTATTCGGAAGTTGAAAAAGGGGCAATTGCCATCATACCATCTATAAGCGAGAGGACGAGAGCAAGCAATCCTCCTTTTTTCTTCTTCGATGTTTAAAAGTTCTCCCAGTCCATACAAATACACTCCGGTTTCAGGATAGACTCCAAGGATGTATCTTCTGTCCCCAAAATTTGTCATTAAGAATGAAAATCCCTGTCTTTGAGTAGAATTAACCCTGTCTCTTCTCGCCCATTCCTTGAGGAGAAAGGACCTAGGGTTTTTTATGATGAGCCCTTCTACTCTTCTTGACTTTTGACCTTCAATCAAAGGGAGATGGAGGGAAATCATCCGTGCTCTTTTTAAATCCTCAAGGTAGTCAAAGTAATCTTCCTCGACAGCTTCCATTGCCTTTTGATATCTTTCCACGCTCCGGAAAAGAGGCCTGTTTTCTAGTATTTCGTAACCCTCTTTCAGTCTGGCATGAAGGAATCGCATCAACTTCAGGCCTTCATTCACTCTTTCAAGATTAGTCAATTCTTCTTCTTTATGGATTTTTCTGAACAAGGCACGAAGGATAGAATAAGGGGTAGAAGCAAGGTCAATTTCTCTTGGCAGGGAAGCAGAGTCCACAATCTTTGCATAGTGAGCAATTTTTTCCATTGAGACATCTACATTTCCTTGTTCCAGCAACTTGAGGGAGAGGAAGATCGAAGAAATTGAATCAAAGTCAGGGAGACGGTGAGTGATGATCCGGATTTGCGGCGGGTCCTTGGGAAAAATTTCCTCTCTCTTCAGATGGTGAAGAACAAGCTCAGGGTATTTTGTAATGAGGGAGGCGGTGCACTCTGGTTCAGCATGAGGGTGATGATGGTCTATGACTCCGGGCATAGTTTTCATCCCCACGTCTAAAACGAGAGTGTTCTTTTCGGGTAAGAGCTCTTTTCCATAAGGGACGAATGAATAAGTTGGTTCTATCTTCTCCATTTTTTTCTTAAATTTTATTGATTTTGATTATATCGAGTAAGAAATTGATTGTCGAGTCAGTGGTTTATTTTTGAGATAATTAAGGAGTAAAAATTTTAGGATTATCTCCCGATTAGTTGATAAAAAATTGAATATCTGGACGCGTAACTATAAGATTTCATTGGAATAAGAGGGAGGCTTAAGATTCAAAATATCAAAGTGAGTACGAAGGGAGTATCTCCTAAGCGTTTTGAATTGGCAGAACTCTAACAAAAGGAAGAAGTTATTAGTCTTCTCTCCTCTATGAGATATCATATTTTCACCAACTAATTTGGAGAAGAGCTAAATTTTCTATAAGGTTGATTTATGGCTCTGAAATTTAGTCTTTTTTCTCTTTCTTTACTATCCACTCCTCTTGCGTTTTTGGAAATTCGTCAAGAAAAGAAGAAGGAACAAGGAAGAGGTATCCGAGCCTTTCGTTCTTCACAAATATCTTTTTATTTTCACTATCTTCCTTGCCTAAGAAAATGACTATTTCTTTTAGCTTCTCTTTCTCCTTTATCCCTATCTTTATCTGCCCTTGAGGGTTGACGAGACCATAATCTTCCAGCTTAAAAGGAGGGTCGATAAATTCTTCTGCCTCTAATCCCTCTATTTTTCGAATGAATGCCTCTAATTTATCTTTTTCTAATTCTTGTTTTTGTTGAGTTTTGAGGTGCCATTTTTCCCCCTCTCCTTTTTCTGCATCTATTTCGATTTCTCCCTTTTTCAGATAGATTCTATTCACTTCCCAAGCATAGAAATCCGCCACCTTTTTTTCGCGCAACTCTTCGACCTTTTTCTCAAGGTCAGAAAGGATGTAATCTTCAATAGAAATGATTTTTGTCGAGAGTGAAGTAGTTGCATAAAGTTTTTCATCTTTTTTGTTGAGGAGAAAAGTTACTTCTTGGTTTTTAGAAGGCATCGAGAGGACGATTTCATACTCCGGTTCTTGAAGCCTGTAAGATTTGAGCTCCTCATCGGTCTTTTTTTCCGATATGAATTCTTTAGCCTTGAGATTGGAAAGAGAATAGAGAATGTCTTCAATCCTGGATTTTCGAGCTAGAGCCTCTACAGGCTTAGTAAGGAACCATTCGTCTTCTCTCTTCTCTCCATCCCAGGTTATTTCCTTTGCCCGAAGTTTTATTCTTTTTACCTCATCCGTTTCAAATTTGAAAATATCTTTCTGGCGAAAATCGAAGACCTTGTTATCGAGGAGACTGCTGAGATAGCTGGGAATAAGAACAACCCTTGTTTCATCTTCTCTCTTGGCAAAGAAAGTCTTGTCAATTGGATTCTCATTCCCAATCAGAATTGTCAGAGGTTGCTCTTTTCCCTTGGAATACAATTTTATTTCTTTGCCTGGTATTCCATATTTCTCTAAGTCTTGGGCATCTTTTTCAACTACCCTCTCTATTTTCAAATCACAGAAGTTCTCTGCTAAACGATTGACTTCATAGCCATCTGCCTTTGCTTCAAGGGGAACCTTGATCAGCCACTCTTCCTTCTCCTTCTCAAAGACGATGTTCTCGTCGTCTGTTTTGAAGGCAATCTTCTGGATGTCCTCCTTGGGAAGGGAGACGAGTTTTTCTTCTTCTTTCTTTTTTGATATGTTCAAGCGCTCGAAGAAGAAGAAAAATCCGAGGAGAGCGATGAAGATTGCGAAGAGGATAATCGTTGTCTTGAATTTCATAGGTTTCTCCTCCTTATCCAGATTGAGACACCGCTTACCAGGATGATAAGGGGAAGGATGATTAAAGAAACGAAGAAAATCATTCTTCCCTGAGATGGAGTAAGATGGATGGTCTTTGGAGACTGGGTTTTGGGCTGGATGGAGATGAGGTCGGCTTCCTCTGTCAGCCAGTTGATTGTGTTGAGGAACAAATTTCCGTTCCCGGATAAATTATAATAATTATTTGTGGCAAAGTCTGAATCCCCAAAAACCGCAAGGCGTCCTTCTGTTCCTGATTTTTCTTTTTCAGCACTCTTTTCGCCTTGAATTTCTTCCTCATCTTCTGCTCTGTTGCTCTCCTGAGTTTCCTGTTTCTGCTTTATTTTAGTCACAACCGCCACGGGTATTGGACCTCCTTTATCTTTATCCTTGTTAAATCTAACCTGTCTTTGATCGAGTTCTCTTTCTGACCAAGCATTGGAACTTGTTTTTGCAATTACTTCCACTGTTAATCCTTCAGGGACTTCATCTGCCTTATCCACAGAGCGAGCATAAGGGAAAAAGGTAGCGTAGCGAAACCTCTTGGTTATTTCATGGTATTCATACTCACTCACCACTGGCATGAAATAATCTCCTCCTAGGAGACGGGAAACAGGGTCCACGATAAGGTCATCTTCGAGTTTTATTCCAAAATCCTTGAGGAAAGGCTTGAGCCCAGGGGAATTCTCCGGGTCAACCATCAAGAAAACCCTTCCACCTTGGAAAATATAATCCTTAATTGTCTCAAGTTCATGAGGAAGCAGGTCTTTTTCGGGTCCTCCGATGACGAGAAGCATGCAGTCTTTAGGAAAAGTTTCAGAAAGGGCTAAGCTGAGTTTTTTGACTTCATATCCTAATTTTTCAAGCTCGCTTTTAGCTTGGGAATACCCTCTCTCCCGGGTTTCCTCTATGCTTGCTTCTCCATGTCCTTCGAGAAAATAGATGTCCTTTTTCTTTTCTCGTGTTATCTTGATGATGGCATTGGTTATGTCCTCTTCGTTAGAAGAAGTGATACGGCTTTCCTTGTCTCCATATTCGAAAATGGTCGTCCCATCTTCTGAGATTTCGTATCTTTTGACAAGCCCAGGGTTTTTATCAGGGTCTATGAATTCATATTTAATTTTTTTTGAATGATAAGCATAGATTTTCATCAAGTGTTCCATTTTCTGTCGGCTGAAGTTATCTTCTCTGAAAAAGAGCTTTATGCGGACCTCATCTTTCAGGTTTTTGAGGACATTGACTGATTGGTCAGAAAGGCTATGGAGTTTTGCTTCGGTGAAATCAAACCTGTAGTGATGTCGGGCGAGAAAGGAATTGATGAGGACCAGGATGCCCAGAACGAGGAGAATGATAAGAAGAAGGTTGCTCGAATATAAGAATGATTTTCTCTTGAGGCTCTGCCTTAGGGTTGAAATGTTGATGAGCACATAGACTACTAAAACCAGAGCTCCCAAGACAAGAAAGATTAAGGAGAGAAACTTTTTGTATGGCCATATCTTAAACAACACGAAAGATATGAATATCAGGGCAATGGCGATGTAATTCATGTTTTTTTTGATTTTTTCCATGCTTTACCTCCACCTTCGGGATTGAATCACAGAGTGGGTCAGGAAAAGCCCGAAGAAAGCAAAGCTTAGATAATAAATGAGGTCGCTCGTATCGAGGATTCCTTTTGTCATATCATCGAAATGCTGAAAGAAGGAGAGATAATTCAGGATATCCTTCCAGGCACCACCCGCTGAATAAGAAGCCCAGTTGAGAATCCAGAAAAGGAGGAGTGCACCAAAAGTCAGGATGGCGGAAACTATCTGATTTTCTGTTAGAGAGGAGAAAAAGATCCCCACGGCTATGAAGGCAGCTCCCATTAAAAATAATCCTAGATATCCGATAAGAATAGGGGCAATTTCTGGGTTACCATGAACAAAGGTAAAGATTGAAAGAATTCCAGAGAGAAAGAGCATCACTAAGAGGACAAAGAGGGAAGCAAAATACTTACCAAGGATGATTTCTCCCACCGAGAGGGGGGAAGTGTAAAGGAGCTCATCGGTTTTAATCTTTATTTCTTCAGAAAAGAGACGCATTGTGAGCAAGGGAAGCATCAGCAGAAGCACTATGCTTATGTTGTGGAAAAGAGGGGCATACACCATCTGATTTATGTTGAGTTGTTGGAGATAATAAGGGTTGCGAGCCATTTGGAGGGATTGAGAGTTGAACCACCAGATAAGGCTGTAAAAGAAAAATCCCACCAGCACCATGAAAACTGTAATGACCACATATGCAATAGGAGAGGTAAAATAGGTTTTTACCTCCTTCTTAAAAATTGCCCAGATGTTTCTCATCTTTCCATACCTCCAGAGATAGCTTTTAAGTAAAGGTCCTCGATGTTCATGGCGAGAGGCCTCATCTCCAGCAGGCCTAAGTCTTTTTGAGCGATCATTTTAATGAGCTCATCTCTGATGTCGTTCCCTTTCGACCACTCTATCTTAAACCCATCCGCTTCTTGAGTCACATTTTCCACTCCTTTAATCCCTTTAAGGAGGTAGAAGGTCTCTAGCCCACCCTTTTTAACTTTTAAAAATACTCCTTCTTTATCCCTGAAGGAAGCAGTCAACTCTTCAATAGAGCCTGAGGCCATCAATTTACCTTCGTTGATTATCACCACCCCATCGCAGGTTTGGGTTACTTCAGCAAGAATGTGTGTCGAGAGAATTATAGTTCGCTCTCCCTTTAAGGATTTGATGAGTTTTCGAATTTCGATGATTTGAGCAGGGTCAAGCCCGATGGTCGGTTCATCCAAAATCAAAACCTGGGGAGAATGGATTAAAGCCTGGGCTATGCCTACCCTCTGCTTGAATCCTCTGGAAATGTTCCTTATCAACCTCTTCCTCACAGGTTGAAGACCGCTTATTTCGATGGCTTTCTCTAGAGACTGTTTTCTTTTAGGTTGAGGGATCTGCTTTATTTCAGAGACAAATTTTAAGTAAGATTCCACTGTCATTTCAGGATAAATAGGCAAGTTTTCAGGTAAGTATCCTGTGACCTTTTTCACTTCTTTGGGCGCTTCAAAGACATCGTAGCCGGCCACCGAAGCTTTTCCTTCTGTAGCAGGAAGGTAGCCAGTGAGGATCCTCATTGTGGTAGTCTTTCCTGCTGCGTTGGGACCGAGAAGCCCCCAAATTTTCCCTTTTTCAACCTCAAAACTTAAGTCCTGAATGGCAATCAAGTCGCCATATTTCTTGGTAAGATGCTCTACCTTAATCATCTTCAAACTCCTTATCGAGTTCAAATCATTTCTTTATTTCAATTGTTCTTAATTTTTAGAAAGTTAATTAAGGTTAATTATACAGAATTGAGTTCTGATTTGTTAATCCCTTTTCCTGAAACTCTTAGCTTCATGCATGATTTCTCTCTTTCTCCTCTTACATCCTCTCTGGTTGAGGAATCCCCATTAGGGAAAGCATGCGCTTGAGAACTTCTTTAATGTAAAAAATGGTTAAGATGCGAGTATTTTTAATAATAATATCTTTTTCAGCCAGAACCGGATATAGATGATAATATGAATTGAATTTTTGGCAAAGGTTGAAAGTGAATTTGGCAAGGTGAGAGAATTCAAGGGAGCGAATTGAATGGAGTATTTCTTCTTCGAATTGGGAAGCGAAGAGAAAGAGATCCCAGAAATCCGCTTTTTCCTGTTCTCCGAGTGAATCAAGCGAAAATTCACCGCTGTTGAGAATCTCAAAGACTTGTCTTTCTTCCTTCCCCTCTCTCTCTTCCAACTTGCGGAAGATGCTGTTTAACCTTACCAGGGTATATTGAAGGTAGGGACCTGTTTCACCCTCAAAATTCAAGGCTTCTTCGAAGTCGAAAACGAGGAGAGAATTCCGAGCAAATTTGAGCATGAAATAGCGTAAGGCACCACAGGCGATCTTCCAAGCAGTGCTTTTTTTCTCTTCGAAAGTAAGATGGGGGTTTCTTTTTTCGACTTCTCGAAAAGCCTTTTCTTCTAGGCTATCCAGAAGGTCGTCAGCCTTAATCCCAACTCCTTTTCTTCCGGAGACTTCAAGGAAGGCCTTTTCTTTTTCTTCATTAGAGAGCTTGAGGTTGAGCTCCTTCAAACTCTTGGGGGAGAGGGCAACCATTTCGTAGGAGAAGTGGATTGATTTTTCTGCTTGAGAGAGGTATTTTAGAGCTTTGAGACCTTGGACGACAATCTTCTGGAGATAAGCCTGTCTTGAATCTATGACATTGTAGACAAGGCTTCCTTTTCCGAAAGAAGGTGTTTCGTATCTTGGATAAGAAGTCGTTATCCAGATTGTTCTCCCGTTGTCTTGAAGGAAAGGCTCATAATAGAAGTCCATTCCTAACAAACCAAATTTCCAGAGCTGGTAGGCAATGTCTTTTCCCACATAGGTGACTGTATTGTCACTGCGAACGATAATCTTTTCTTTTTCTTCATCTCCCTCAACCTTCATCACCCAGCATCCCTTATTCGCCCCTTCTTTAGCTAAATAGATGGCCTTCCTTTCCTTGAGGCTTTCAAATGCTTTCTCCCAGAACTTTAGCCTGAGAATACTACTCTCACAGGGGAGGAGGTCATAACTGACGTCTATTCTTTTCATGGTTCTTAGATGTGCCTTGAGAATTCGGCGGGAGATGTGGGCTGCGATCTGGGCTTCTGGATTTTTTCCTTCCTCAACTCTTTTTAAAATCTCTGACTTTTTCTGCTGTGCTTCGGGGTGATTTTTGAGGTAAGAAGAGACTCGCGTATAGAGGTCCCAGCAATAATAATCAAATTTGCCTTGTATTTTCTCTATCTCTTCGAGGGACTTCTTTTCCATTTCCATAAACCCGAAGACTACATCCACGACCTGAACCCCTGTGTCGTCTATGTAATTCTGGACTTCAACCTTTTCTTTTTTGTAACGGAGGCATCTTGCGAGTGTGTCCCCGAGGCAAGCATTGCGTAAGTGACCGATGTGAGCAGCCTTGTTGGGATTGATGTTTGTGTGCTCGATGATTATTTTTTCTTCTTCAGGCTCCAAGAAAGATTTTTCGTATGAAGAGAGTTGAGAGATGAAAAATTTTTCTCTGTCAAGATGTAGATTGATATATCCACCTCCCGCCACTTGGGCTTCTTTTACTCCTTTGAGATTAGAAAAAAAAGGAATCAATTCTGCTGCAATCTTGTTGGCTGGTAGCTTTAATTTTTTGGCAAGCTGAAAAGGAAAAGAGAGGGCCAAGTCTCCTAGTTCAGGCTTGGGCGTGTAGCTAAAATCAAGGTCCTCAAGGGCTAATGGATATTTTTGCTCCAGCCTTCTGAATATTTCTTTTCTTAAAGAATTCTTAAATCCAATCATCTTGTTTGTTTAATTATAACAAATTTTTTATGGCGGACAAGCCGAAATAATTAATCACCCTTGCATCGAAGAGGAATATATGATAGTAAATTAAATTCAATAAGAACAAAAAAGGGAAAACGATGAAAAGAACACGCCTTTACTCTTCTCATAAGAGGCTTGGTGCAAGAATGATTGAATTCTTTGGCTGGGAAATGCCTCTCGAATTCAAGGGCATAATTGAGGAACATCTGGCTGTACGCGAAAGAGCCGGTCTTTTTGATGTTAGCCATATGGGAGAGATAATAGTCCGGGGGAAGAGGCCGCTTGACTTCCTTCAGTATCTCACTCCGAATGATGTTTCGAGGCTCGAACCTAACAGGGCTCAATATTCAGCCCTGATAACATCTAAAGGAACTTTTGTGGATGACATTCTTGTTTATAATCTTGGAGGGGAAGAATATCTGTTGGTGACTAATGCTGCAAATACGGAGAAAGACTTTGCCTGGATTCTCTCTCATGCCAAAAATTTTGAGGTTGAAGTCGTAAACAAAAGCGATGACTATACCCAGATTGCCCTACAGGGGCCAAAATCCCAACAAATTCTTCAGCCACTCACCACAATTAATTTGGAAGAGATGAGGCCTTTCTGGTCAGCAAGAGGAAAGATTGAGGGTGAGGAGGTGATGATTTCTCGAACTGGTTACACTGGTGAAGATGGCTTTGAAATCTATACACTCTCCCCTCATCCTGAACTAATCTGGGAGGCAATCTTGAAGAGGGGAGAAAGCTTTGGGCTTCTCCCTGCAGGGCTGGGAGCCCGGGATACCCTGCGCTTGGAAGCAAAGCTGATGCTTTATGGAAACGATATAGATGAGACAACTTCTATCCTTGAGGCAGGCCTGGGATGGATGGTGAAGTTCGAAAAGTCCGATTTCCTAGGAAAAGAAGCCCTCTTGAATCAAAAGAAAGAAGGAATCAAGAGAAAACTCGTCGGTTTTGAAATTATCAGCAGGGGGATTGCTCGACCCCATTATCCTGTTTTTATCGAAGGTAAAAAAGTTTCAGAGGTAACTTCAGGGAGCTATTCTCCCTATCTAAAGAAGAGTATAGGTTTAGTTTATCTCCCTCTGGAGTACTCTGCTCCAGGAACGGAGTTCGAGATTGGGGTAAGAGAAAGACGCCTCAAGGCTAGAGTCGTCCCCACGCCTTTTTACAAGAGAAAAAACGGAAAATAGCCTGGAGGCCTTAAATTGCAAACCATGCATCTTTGAGATTCTATAAGAGAGAAATGGAGAATATAAACCTAAAACTCGGTTTAGAAATTCTTTTAGATTAAAATATAAAAGGGAGGACCTCTATGTATCCCAATGATTATTATTATACTAAAGACCATGAGTGGGTTCAGGTTAAAGGAGAAGAGGCAGTTGTGGGGATAACAGATTTTGCTCAAAAACAGCTGGGCGATGTAGTCTATATCGAATTACCAGAAGTGGGAACTCAACTTGAATTTCATCAGACGATAGGTGTGATAGAATCGGTGAAGGCTGTCTCTGATATATATTCACCGCTTTCTGGTGAGGTCATCGAGGTTAACAAAAAATTGAATGATTCTCCAGAGATAGTAAACCAAGACCCCCATGGAGAAGGATGGATCATTCGTCTTAAAATAAAAGATAAAAGTGAATTGGAGAAATTGATGTCAGCGGCGGAGTACGAGAGTTATTTGGAGGGAATCCAAGATTAAAAAATTTTACTTTAGAAAAGGATTGAATAAATGAGCTATATTTCGTTGAGTGAGGAAGATAAGAAAGAAATGCTGGGGAAGATTGGTGTGGGGTCTATTGAGGAGCTTTTTAAGTCGATTCCAGAAAAACTGAGGCTAAAGAAAGAGCTCAACGTGCCACCCCCTCTTCGAGAACCTGAGCTTCTCCAGCACTTCCAAAGCCTTGCAGAGGAGAATAAATATCAGGAATTCCTCTCTTTCCTTGGTGCAGGAGCTTACCGTCATTTCATTCCTTCGAGCGTTGACTATCTCAGCACGAGAGGCGAGTTTCTAAGCCCTTACACACCATATCAACCAGAGATAAGCCAGGGGACTCTCCAGACAATTTTTGAATTTCAAACGCTGATTTGCCAACTCACAGGAATGGAGATCTCAAACGCTTCTCTCTATGATGGAGCTTCGAGCGTAGCAGAGGCTGTGTTGATGGCAAACCGGATAATAGGAAGATCAAAGGTCATTCTGAGTTCTGTGCTTCATCCTGAGTACAGAGCCACGGTACGAACTTATGCGAGAAATCTGGGGCTTATTGTAGAAGAAGTTGGATACGGAAGGGAGGGGACGGTCAGTTTAGAAGAGCTCAAAGAAAGTCTGGATGAAAAGACATGTGCGTTTGTGGTTCAATCCCCGAATTTTTTTGGGGAAATAGAAGATGTGAGCACAGTCTCAGAGCTTGCCCATGGAATGGGTGCTCTCTCAGTGGTTGTGGTGACAGACCCCGTTTCTCTTGGTGTTTTAGAAGCACCAGGAAAATTAGGAGCGGATATTGTTTGTGGAGAAGGTCAGGCTCTGGGGATGCCCCTGAGTTTTGGAGGTCCATCGCTTGGTTTCATGGCTTGTGCAAAGCAGTTTCTTCGCCAATTCCCGGGGAGAATTGCGGGAGAGACGAAGGATGCTGATGGAAAGAAAGGGTATGTTTTAACCCTCTCAACAAGGGAGCAGCATATCCGAAGAGAAAGAGCCACCTCAAACATATGTACCAATCAAGCTTGGTGTGCCCTGCGGGCGACAATTTTCCTGGAATGCTTGGGGAAAAGGGGTTTAAGGGAAATGGCCTGGCAGAATATTCAGAAGGCTCATTTTGCCCTGGAGAAGATGGTAGCTATCGGAGGTATAAGACAGAAATTTGGTGGAAAATTTTTTAATGAATTTGTCGTCGAGTTCCCCCAAAAATATGAAGATATTCAGCATGAGCTTAGAGAAAAGGGAATAATCGGAGGCTTAGATCTTGAAAAATTTTATCCGGAGCTCAAAAATTGTGCCCTTTTTTGTGTGACAGAAGTGTATAAAAGAGAGGATATAGAAAGACTTGAGGAGGCTTTAAGAGAGATTCTGAAGAAAGAGAGAGGAAGGGGGAAAAATGATTAGAGAACCTTTGATTTTTGAGCTCAGCGGTCAAGGGAAAACAGGATTCATCCTCCCTCCCCTTGACATCGTTTCAAAAGATGATTTTCTCAAGGAAATTCCGCTTAGAGAAGACATTCAGGATTTTCCCGAAGTCTCTGAGGTAGAAATAATAAGGCATTTCACCCGGCTCTCCAAGATGAATTATTGTGTTGATGAGGGCCTCTATCCTCTCGGTTCCTGCACCATGAAATATAATCCCAAGATAAATGAGAAAATTGCTTCTCTTGATGGCTTTACCCAGGTTCATCCCTATGCCCCAGAAGATTTAGCGCAGGGGAATCTGCGAATTCTTTTTGAGACTGAGAGGTTACTCGCAGAAATAACCGGGATGGATGCCTTTACTCTTCAGCCTTCAGCTGGTGCACAGGGGGAATTAGTAGGAATGATGATGATTCGCGCTTTCTTGGAAGAAAGAGGAGACCCCCGGGAGATCGTCCTTATTCCTGATTCAGCCCACGGGACAAATCCTTCAAGCGCTCATATCTGTGGTTATAGAGTGGAGGAAATAAGGTCGAACGAGAAGGGTACTGTGGATATAAGGCACCTTTCAGAAGTCATGAATGAACATGTGGCGGCCTTGATGATTACCAACCCGAATACCCTGGGGATTTTTGAAGAGGAAATCAAAGAGATAGCAAAAATTGTGCATGATAATGGCGGATTCCTGTACATGGATGGTGCTAATTTGAACGCCTTGATTGGTTTCTCGAGGCCGGGAGACATGGATGTTGATGTTATCCATCTAAATCTGCATAAGACTTTCTCTACTCCTCATGGAGGAGGAGGACCGGGTTCGGGCCCAGTTGGAGTCAAGAAGAGACTCGAGCCTTTTCTTCCTGTCCCTGTAGTTGAAAAAAGAGGAGAAGAGTTCTTTTTTAATTTCGAGAGGCCTAAATCTATTGGTAGGGTGAGGAGTTATTACGGGAATTTTTTGGTCATTGTCAAGGCTCTTGCGTATATCCTTTCCCTTGGAGCTCGGGGTCTTAAGGAAATATCAGAAATATCTGTTTTGAATTCAAACTACATACGCAAGAGTTTAGAAAATGAATACGACCTTAAATATCCCACACCCACCCTCCATGAGTGTGTGTTTTCTGATAAAAATCAGAGAAAATATGGAGTTACAAACATAGACATCGCTAAGAGGCTCATAGATTTTGGCCTTCATCCTCCTACTGTCTCCTTTCCCTTGATAGTTCATGGTGCTTTGATGATTGAGCCCACAGAGACGGAAAGCAAGAGGGACCTGGATATGTTCATAGAAGCCATGAAGCAGATTGCAAAGGAAGCCGAAGAAAAGCCAGAGTTGTTGAAAGAGGCACCTCATGAGCCTTACTTGAGGAGGCTGGATGAGACGCTTGCGGCAAGGAATCCAGTCTTGCGCTGGGAGAGAAAATCAAATCAAAGTATATAAATTTAACCTCCCTGCTGCGGGAAATAGATTAGAGAAAAGGCTTTGAGAAGGTGAGGGAGAGAAGGGATGACTTTTCAAGAGTTAATCTTGGAATTACATAGATTCTGGGCTGAACAAGGCTGTTACCTCGCTCAGAGTTATGACCTCGAGGTGGGTGCAGGAACGATGACTCCAGACACATTCTTCAGGGTTCTGGATAAGAGGCCCTGGAAGGTTGCCTATACGCAGCCATCCCGAAGGCCCAGAGATGGAAGATTTGGAGAAAACCCCCTCAGAGTCCAAAAGCATTTCCAATATCAGGTAATTATTAAGCCTTCTCCTCCCGATATCCAGCAGACTTATCTTTCCAGCCTTTCAAGGCTAGGAATTGACCTTAAAGAGCATGATATTCGTTTTGATGAAGATGACTGGGAGTCGCCTACGATAGGAGCATGGGGCGTAGGCTGGCAAGTTTTGCTGGACGGCTTAGAGATTACACAATTTACTTATTTTCAACAGGCGGGAGGAATTGACCTCTTTCCAGTTCCTGTAGAGATTACGTATGGACTGGAGAGGCTGGAGATGTTCTTGGAAGAAAAGGATAACATCTATGAATTAAAATGGTCAGAGGAAGTGAGCTATGGAGAGCTGAGATTGGGGGATGAGAGGGAATTTTCAGAGTACAATTTCAATCAAGCTTCAGTTAGATTGCTTCGAGATTCATTCCTGAAAAATGTGAAAGAAGGACAAAGACTCATCGATAGAAACCTCCTCTTTCCCGCCTATGACCTCTGTCTCAAATGCTCTCATCTATTCAATATCTTGGATGCAAGAGGAGCGATAAGTGTCACGGAAAGAGTAAACATGATAGCTGAAATCAGGAAACTTGTTTCTCAAATAGCTCAAAAATATGCCTCAAAGGGGGATATTTCCTGATGGAGTTTGTGCTCGAAATTATTTGCGAAGAGATGCCTACCTCTCATCTCCAAGAGGCGATTTTTCAGTTAAAGACAAAATTTACCGAAGAACTTAAAAAAGCAAACCTTGGATTAAGCACTCTCAAGGTTTTCGCAACATGCAGAAGACTGGTGGTAGTTGGCGATGTTGCTCCCTTCCAGGAGGACAGGGAAGAAACAATCCTTGGTCCACCCAAGTCTGTTGCTTTTCTCCAAGATGGAAGGCTTTCTCCTGCAGCTGAAGGTTTTGCCAAGGCTAAGGGAATAAGCGCGGATTCCCTCGAAATAATAAAAACAGAAAAAGGGGAATATCTAGGTTTTAAAAAAGTTGCAAAAGGGAAAAGAGCACAAGAGATTTTGGCAGAGTTAATTCCTAAAATTATCCTCTCCCTTTCTTTCCCGAAAATGATGAGATGGGGGGAAATATCATTCAAATTTTCTCGTCCCTTGCGGAATATATTCTGCATCTTAGGAAGGGAACATCTTTCGTTTTCATGCGAAGGCTTGTCTTCTTCTGATTCAACCTATGGGCATAAGATTCATTCTTTCCAGAGGCTCAAGCCCAAGTCTTGCGAAGAGTATATTTCGCTCTTAAAGGAAAATAAGGTAGTGATAGACCCAGAAGAGCGGAGAAAGATTATCTTAGAGCAAGTTGAGAAGGTGCTTTCAAGACTAGAAGCCCGGCTTTACCACGACGAGGACCTTTTAAACAAAATTGTTTTTGATGTTGAGATGCCCTTCGTTTTCATGGGGGAATTCCCTGAAAAGTACCTTTCCCTTCCCCTTGAGGTCTTGAGTGTGGCTATGAGAGAAGGTCAGAGTCTTTTTTCGGTGGTAAAAGGGAAACGCCAACTTCCCTATTTTGTGGGAGTAGCTGATGCGCCAGATGATCCCAAGGGCCTCATCCGCAAGGGGAATGAGAGGGTCCTTAAGGCGAGGCTCGAGGATGCTAAGTTTTTTTGGGAAAACGACTTAAAGGTTTCTTTAAAGGAAAGAGCAAAGAGCCTGGATTCGATTATCTACGAGGAGAGACTGGGGACTTACAAGGACAAGGTTGAAAGGCTGAAAAAACTTGTTTATTATCTTGCTGACCAATTAGAAGCCAGGGAATTGAAACAAGAGCTTCTTGAAGCCACAGAGCTTGCAAAGGCTGACTTATTGACAGAAATGGTAAGGGAATTTCCTCTTCTTCAGGGAAAGATAGGAGGGCTCTATGCTGCGGCGCAAGGGTACTCGGCTCAAGTCTGGAAGGCTATCTACGAACATTATCAACCTTTGGGCTCTGAAGATAAGATACCCTCCTCGTTGGCGGGAGTAATTCTTTCTCTGGCTGATAAGGTTGATACGATTGTAGGTGCCACAGGTATAGGAGTGAAGGTTACAGGCTCCAAAGACCCCTTCGGTCTTCGAAGAAGTGCTCATGGGGTCTGCAGGATGGCGATAGAGAAAAAACTCAGGTTTTCACTCCCAAAGGTCATTGAAAGAGCCATCCGTCTTTACGGAGAGAAACTCCTGCAGCCGAAGGATGAAGTCAAGAATTCCTGCCTTGAGTTTTTTTCAAATCGTCTTTATCACCTGTTAGAAAACAATGGTTTTAGGTATGATTTGATCAAAGCTTCCTTGGCTATTGGGCTGGAGAGTATCTATGATTCCTACCTTAGGATTCAGGCTCTGGATAATCTTAGAAAAAGCCAGCAATTTACTACTTTTATTCATGTCGCTAAAAGAGTTACTAACATTTTACGTGATCATCCTCTTTACAAGCTCAATCCAGACTTATTGATTGAAAAGGAAGAGAAAGAATTATATACATGTTTCAACATTATCAAAGAAAATGTTAATCGCATGCTTTTGAGTGGAGATTTTGCCAAGGCCCAGAGGATGATTTTTAATCTATCTCCTTCTATCGACAAATTTTTTGATGGGGTCCTGGTCATGGCAGAAGACAGGAAAATCAGAAGGAATCGCCTCGCCCTTCTTCAGAGCATTCAATCCCTCTTTTTTAAGATAGCAGATTATTCTCAAATCGTCCCCGAGGGATAGGGTTTTTGAACCAAAAAGAAGTTTATTTAACCTAGCTTATTTCAACTGCTATCGGTCTCAAATTCGTCAGTTTCTAACTGATTCGGGAGGGCGAACTTCTGTTCAAAAGCAATGATTTTAACTAGGTTTCCAGGATAATTTTCTTCCTTTTTTTCACCATAAGGATTGAACTGGACCCCAATTTGATATTTATAGCTTTTTCCTGGATTGTAAGTTGACCAGCGCACAATTCCCAGTTGTTTGAGAGGTATTGTTTCTCCTGGGACTGAAATCTTGAGAGTGAGTTGGGTGTTAATTTTAAGAGGCTTCTGAGATAAAAACCTCACTCCTCCTCGGCTGATATCCAGAATAGGGCAAAATTCTTCTCCGTACTCTTCCTTATCGCTTAAGAGAGGACTTTTTTTATAGCTGACTGTTGAGCCGGGTATTTTGAACCTGATGCATGCCCTTCTTTCGATTCCGTTGTATTCCATTTAAAGCCTCCCACCCTTTACAAGAGGGAATAGTAAACTAAACTATTTTATTAGATATAACAATTTTTCCAAAAAGTCAAAAAGAGAGAGAGGCTCTGGCCCTCACGGTCAAAGGAAGAGGTTCTTTTGTTTTCTTCAGGATGTCTCCTTTTGAGGAGGGGGAAACCTCGTCTTCCTATCTCAGCGTTCCTTCATAGTGAGCCGTGAGCTGTCGTCTTCTCACATCCTCGGGCGTATAAGAGGGAAGAAGGACAGGTGCGATTCTATCTGTTTTAATCCCTGCTTTTTTCAATTCCTGTTCATACGCATTTACATGCTCAAGGGTCAAGGTTCCTATCTTGACTGATTTTATGTATTCTGCTGCATATTTACCCGCTCTTCTTCCAAACACATTGTAGTCAAGAACCGAATTTCCCATCAGTCGATTACGGCCATGGACTCCTCCTGAGGCTTCTCCAGCAACGTAGAGACCGGGAATGTTGGTTTCGCATCTTTCATTAATCTCGATTCCCCCATTCTGGTAATGGAGGGAGGGATAGATGAGCATCGGCTCTTTAGTTATATCAATCCCATAGCGAATGAATTGGCGATGCATAGCCGGGAATTGTTTATTTATGTATCCCTCGCCTTGAATCATTTCAATTAGGGGGGAATCCAGCCAGACACCCACGCGGCCGCTTGGGGTTTCAATTCCGTTTTTTCGTTCTACGCATTCCCTGATGATAGCCGCACTCTCAACATCCCTTGGTTCCCGAGGGAAGACAAAAAGTTCACCGAATTTATTTATTGGTTGCCCCCCTGCTCCTCTGATTTTTTCGGTGATTAAAAAACCGGCAATCTGTTCAGGGAAGACTGCTCCCGTAGGATGATATTGAACTGAGTCCATGTAGAGTAGCTTTGCCCCGGCGCGGTAAGCAATGACAAGCCCATCTCCAGTTGCCCCGTAGTGGTTGGTGGTGTCAAAGCCGCGGATGTGAAGCCTTCCGTATCCTCCTGTAGCGATGATGACTGCCTTGGCCTTGACCGTAAAATATTCCTCTGTCTCCAGATTATAGAGAACACCTCCCGCGCATCTGCCTCTCTTGTCCATGATAAGCTCAACTGTGGGCATGAATTCCAAGACGCGAATCATATCAGGGTGGTTTCTTACTTCATCCATCAGCGTGCGCATGATTATTGCTCCCGTATAATCGCGGCAGGAGTGCATTCTTTTTCTGGATGTTCCTCCCCCATGGAGGACCTGGAGAGAGCCATCTTCATATTTATCCCAGATTACACCCAGCTCTTCAAGCCATTTAACAACTTCAGGGCCATCCTCTGTCAAGGCTCTTACGAGTTCAGGTTTGTTGTCAAAATGGCCACCTCCCATTGCATCCAGATAATGGCGGGTAGGGGAGTCCTGTTCAGTAACAGCGGCTTGCATCCCTCCCTGTGACATCATCGAATTCGCATCTCCTAGGCGCAGTTTTGTGGAGATGATTGATTTTGCCTTGTTCTGCATGGCGATTATGGCTGCTGCACATCCTGCGCCGCCTCCTCCAATGATTAGAATATCCGTTTCAAAATCAGGATTGGTAAGGTTAAATAGCTCAGGCTTTATTCTCGAGTGTGATTCCAGCATATCTGCCACTTCTGTGGTTATTTCTTCTCCATTATTTACTCCGATGCGAATCTTTCGCCTGGCATCGGGTTTATAATCGGGATGAAATTTCTTGAGAACCTCTTCTCTTTCTTCGGCTTTCATGGGAGGAAAAACTGGTTTTCCTGATTTTTCGAGCTCAAACCTCTTGGGGCGAGTTTGGGCAACTTTTTCTAGGGATGGCCTCATGTATTCTGGGTACATTTGTTACTCCTTAAAGTTAAAAGTTTTTTTTCTTCTTCGTTCCTCATTCAATGTCTCTTTCATAATATAATTTTTTAAGCTCTTCTTTGCTCATAAGCATCAATTTTTTATATTCTTTGTCATAAATTCCTTTCTGAATTTCTTTTATTCTTTTTTCAAGTTGAAGGCTTTTCTTTGAAAGATACTTTCCATAAAGCCTTTTAGCGAGAATCCCCACATTATATTGGACTATCTCTGCTGGACAGCGGATGGCGCATAGCCCGCAGCAGAGACAGTCAAAGGAAAGGTCCATCACTTTTTCGATATCACCTCTCATTGCAGCTTGGATATAATCCATGACTTCTAGGTTCTGGGGGCAAGCTTTAGTGCAAGTATTACAGGCGACGCAGCGAAAAATTTCTGGGTAGAGGATCTGGAAGGTGACCACACTGGGCACGAGCTTATTTATGTCATAGGTGGCGCGTCTGTCAGGGATGGCAGGAAGCTGAGAGAGCCACATGCCTTCTTTGACGAGAGTGGTACAGGCGAGTCCTGTATAAATCTTGAAATCTCCGGGAAGTCGGAAAACAGTTGCGCAGGCTCCGCAGAAACCTTCGCGACACCCTGCCCCTCTTTTTATTTGATATCCCGCGTATTCGATGGCTCCCATGATTGTGGCATCGGCCGGGACTTTATAGGCTTTACCCATGATGAACACGGTTACAAATTCTCTTTTTTCTTCATTTTTTAGCGGTGTGTATTTCTGTTTTTGAGCTGGCTTAGGTTTCTTTTCTTCCATTTTTTTCTCCTTTCTTCTAATATTCCTGAGGAAGTTTTTTTAGCACAGCCCAAGAATAGACAGGGCCATCCTTACAAACATAATTAACCCCTATATTACATCGTCCACATTTTCCTATTCCACACTTCATCTTATTTTCTACTGTAGTATAAATTTGATCGTCCTGGAAACCTAGAGCTTGAAGATTTTTTATAACAAATTTAATCATGATTGGTGGACCGCAAGTGACGGTAATTGCGTTATTTGGCGATGGTTTTTTGTCAAGCACGTTGAGGGGAACAAAACCAACATACTCCTTCCATCCAGGCTCCTCCACGTCGATTGAAAGGTGGACTTTGATCTCTCTTTTTAATTCCTCTAATTCTTTTTTAAAAACTAAATCTCGGGAAGTTCTGGCTCCGTAGATGAGCATCAGCTCTCCATATTCTTCTTTCTTTGCCAGGGCCGTTTGTAAAACTGACCAGATGGGAGCCAGTCCGATTCCACCGCCGATGAAAATAAGATTTTTCCCCTTCCATTCTTCTATCGGAAAACCATTCCCATAAGGCCCTCTTATTCCAATGATATCTCCTACCTCCATCTCATGAAGCGCCGTGGTCACTCTTCCCATTTTCAGGACACTGAACTGAATAAATTCCTTCTCAAGAGGGCTGGATGAAATGGAGATCATTGATTCTCCTTTGCCGAAGACAGAAAGCATGGCGCATTGGCCACATCGGAAGGAGAAGCCATCTTCGTTGAGAAACTTGGTTCTGAAGGTTTTGATTGGTCTTGTGCCGCCTACTTCCTCTTTAATTTCAATTATTCTTGCCAGCCTCGGAATGTATGGGTTATGAGCCATAATTTTTCACCTTTTCCAGAATTTCGGTTATGTCTATACCTACCGGGCATTTGGAGATGCATCTTCCGCACCCTGTACATTGGTAGGCATTGAACTTCTCCACAAAATACTGGAACTTATGAAAAATCCTCTGTCTTAGCCGGGATGCCTTGTCAGGCCGTGGATTATGCCCAGAAGAGTGCATAGTGAAATCAGGGAACTGGCATGTATCCCAGGTTCTGATGCGCTTTCCTCTCAGGGAAGAAGTAGAGTAAACTTCATCATTTATATCAAAACAGTGGCAGGTAGGACAGAGATATGTACATATTCCGCAACGGATGCAACTCATGGCCTCCTCATCCCAGAAGGAAGAGTCAAACATTCCTTTTAATTTATCCGGTATTTTTTCAATTTCACGGAGCTTAGTTTTGAATTTATTCTTTGCTTCCTGATGAATGCGCTTAAGCATGCTTTTTTCATCTGGGTTCGGTTCCTCGAAAATATTCTTTCCCAGGATCAAGAGTTCATTGCCTTTAGCGGTAAATGATTGAAGGTAATATTTATCTTCAAGGTCAGTCATCAGAATATCAAGCCCTTCATTCGAATGGGGTGAGCCACCGACAGAAACACAGAAACACTGTGGAGAGGGGGGAGTATTACAACCTAGCCCAACTAGAGTGGTCTGGTTTCTTCTCTTTGTGTAATATAGGTCTTCGAAATCTCCTGTGAAGACCTTATCCATGAGAGTGAGTGCTTTTGCGTCACAAGGTCTTACTCCAAAGATGACTTTTTTTCTGTCTTCTGGTAATTGTTCTTCAACCTCGAGCTTTCCATTTTCTAATCTCTCAAACTTGAGCAGGGTCTCTGTTTGAGGGAAGATTATTTTTTTTGGGGACTGGATGCAGTTTGAATAATTTGAATCCAAGAATTCAAAGGACTTGACTAACTCAAAGCTCCAGAGGTCATCATTTTCTTGAGGAGCATAGATTTCGTATGATTCAAGTTCTTTAAGCCATTTAGGTAACGCCTTTTTGTGGAGTACTTTATCCATCTTTCTTACCTGATAAAATCTTGCGGGTCCTCATCTCTGAAACAGGCAACGAGGGATGGTTGTTGAGAATCAAGACCTGCTTCATACCCGAAGAGCTCTTTGGCTTCTTTTTCCATTTTATTATTCAAAAGACGCAAGGGGATGTTTACAGGGCATGCTCTTTCGCACTCTCCGCAGTCAACGCATCGACCCGCAAGATGGATTGCTCTGACCATATGATAGACAATGTTTTCCGAGAGGACTGGAGATTTTTCTATCCATTTAATTTTATTTGCCTTTTCCTCTGCCGTTGTATCCGCGCTCACGGCAAAGCTTATGGTGTCCACTACACATTCATCGCAGTAGCACATGGGACAAACAGACCGGCAAGCATAGCAGCGGATACACTTCTCGAGTTGATTCTTCCAGAAATCCCATTTTTGGGAGGTTGAGAGTGAATCGAATTTTTCAACTGAAGCGAATTCTTTCTCTGGCTTTCGCTTTGTTTTATCCCCTAAAAGAACATCGTATACTATGGGGAAATTAACTTTGCATTCAAGACATCTTTCAGCGAGGATTTCCTTGGCAGGAAGGAAAATTTTGCCTTCCTCAGTTTCGATGATTAATTCTTGTCCTTCTTTGAAATCGACTCTTTTGGCTTTTCTCCCGTTTAGTTTTTTTCGTAATTTTTTCTCATCTATAACTCCATTGTCCTCACAGGAAATGCCGATGAGGTAAACATCTTCTCGGGCTATGAATTTCTCCTGGAGAAGCACGTTTATCGCCCGGCTGTCGCAGCCTTTTATCACTATCCCCACAGGCCTTTGTTCAGGGTTTTTTTCTCTCTTTCTTCTCCTCTTCTCATCACTCAGGAATCGAACTAGATTGTGAACGCACGTTGGATCCCAAATAAGAATTTCTGAATCTTCGGCTCTCCTGATGAAGGCTGGGGTAGCCATTGATTCTTCTGGTTTTTTTCTATATCCGATGATGTATTTTACTTTCCCTTCTTTCAGTGCTTTCTTGGCTTCATTTTTAAGTTCCTCAGGATTAACCATTACTTTTCTCTCCTCAGCTTAGTTTGGGGTCCAAGGGGTTTTATTTCTTTTACGAAGTCCTTGATTATCTGGGTATACTTGAGGCCTTCAGCTGCGGAAACCCAAGACATTTGGAACCTCTGGGGTTCAAGGCCTATGAATTCAAGGAGTTTCTTCACGAGGGCTATTCTTCGGCGTGCATAATAGTTTCCTTTTATATAATGGCAATCACCAGGATGACAACCTGAGACAAGCACTCCATCTGCCCCTCTTTTGAAGGCATTGAAAATGTATAGGGGTGAGACACTTCCCGAGCACATCACAGTAATTGGGACTGCGTTGGGCGGATATTCCATCCGAGAGACTCCAGCGAGGTCACTTCCTGCCGAGGAACACCATTTGCAGAGGAATGCCATAATTTTTGGCTCAAAATCTTCTCTCATCTTCATCCTCCGAGGGAGGCGTTAATCATATCGTAGACTTGTCTTGGCGTCAGGTTTTTTACCTGAATCGCTGCCCTCAGGCATGTTGCTGAACATGTTCCACATCCTTCGCAAAGAACTTCTTTTACTTCCACCTTTCCATCTTTAAGGGAGAGGGCTTCATAGGGACATACAGAGACGCACATTCCACAACCTGTGCAGAGATTTGTGTTGACTTTGGCCACAGTGGGAGAATGGAATAGCCTTTCCTGGGATAATATGGCTATTGCCTTTGAGGCTGCGCCGCTTGCTTGAGCAACGGCCTCTGGAATATCTTTAGGAGCTTGGGCTGCGCCAGCGAGGAAAACCCCAGAGGTAACACTTTCCACAGGTCTTAGTTTGGGATGGGCCTCGGCAAGAAAACCATCCTTATCCAGCGCAATCTTTAGTTTCTTGGCTAATTCTTCTGCTCCTTTTGAGGGTCTCATGGCCATGGCCAGAACCACCATGTCGGCGTCTATTTCGATGTCTTTTCCGGATAAGGTGTCTACGCCCCAGACCCTTATCTTTCCTCTTTCTTCAAATATTTTGGAGACTTTACCGCGAAGATACAGGACACTATCTTCTTCCACTGCCCTCTGAACAAACTCTTCATACCCCTTCCCCCCAGACCTTATGTCTATGTAGAAGATATAAGCCTGGCCATCTGGAACATGATGCTTATAGAGCATGGCATGTTTCGCCGTGTACATGCAGCAAATCTTTGAGCAATAGGAGCAATGCATTTCAGGGTCGCGAGAGCCTACACACTGAATGAAGACTACTTCTTTGGGTTCTTTATGATCAGAAGGGCGGAGAATTTTTCCTTTCGTTGGGCCTGAAGCAGAACAGAGTCTCTCGAATTGAAGGCCATCTATGACATCAGGGTACTTTCCATAACCGTATTCTGCCATGTTTTCCTTTCCATAGAGGTCGTAACCGGTAGCGACAATTATGGCCCCAAAATCCATTTCTATGATTTTTGGCTTCATGTCGTAATCTATGGCTTTTGGCTCACAGACATCGGCACACTTTCCACAAGCAATGGGCAAAAGACCGGGGCAGGAGTTTATGTCCAAGGTATAAGAGGCAGGGATGGCCTGAGGAAATGGGATATATATGGCGCGACGGCCAGTGAGGCCTAAGTCGAATTCATTTTCTGTGACTACAGGGCAGACTTTAGTACATTCATCGCAGAGGGTACATTTATCGGGATCCACGTAGGTGGGTTTCTTGAGTATTTTGACCCTGAAGTTTCCTACATATCCCGAGACTTCCTGAACCTCACTGTAGGTCATTAGTTTTATCTTAGGATGTTTGGCGACTTCCACCATCTTTGGTGTCAGGATGCATTGAGAACAATCAAGGGTAGGAAATGTTTCTGAGAGCTGGATCATGTGCCCTCCAATGGAGGGTGACCTTTCGACAAGAACAACCTCGAAACCGCTGTTAGCAAGGTCGAGCGAGGCCTGAATACCTGCGATTCCTCCTCCAATTACCAGTGCCCTTTTGGTCACTGGGACACTTATTGGTTCAAGGGGCTCGTTGCGCGTCACTTTCTCCACGGTGCTTCTAGTTATTTTTATGGCCTTACTTGTCGCCTTTTCCATCTCTTTATGGACCCAGCTGCATTGTTCACGAATATTTGCTATTTCACAATGGAAAGGATTTACTCCGGCTGATTTAACGCAGTTTCTGAAGGTTGATTCGTGAAGGGTAGGGGAACAGCAGGCGACCACTACGCTATCGAGTTTTTTTTGTTTAATGGCATTGCTGATTAAGTTTTGGCCGGGGTCAGAACACATATAAACGTAGTCTTCAGAATGAACCACATTGGGATGGGTGGAGAGCTCTTTGGCTACCTTTTTAACATCTACTGTTCCTGCGATGTTTATTCCACAATGACAAACAAATACTCCAGTTCTCCTCATCTTAATCCTCTCCCTCAGGTCTGAGGCTTTTCTTTCTTCTGAGATTTCTTTTCCGTGTCCTTCTCTGCGGCGAGGACTTCCATTCCATAATCGTAACCTTTTTCAAACGCTTTGATGTTAAGGTCGAGAAATCTTTGGGGAACAAGTCCAGGAAGGGCCTTTTTCATGGCCTCTGGAGAGACAACCCCTGTGATTGCAGTGAAAAACCCAAGCATGACTAAGTTAGCTATGATGCGGTTACCAAGTTCTTCAGCAAAACGAGTGGAAGGTATGGAATAAATCTTGATATTTCTCTTGGAGGCCTTGGGTTTAACTAGGTCCCTGTCTATGATTAGAATACCTCCTTCTCGAAGCTCTGGCTCATATTTATCATAGGCTTCCTGAGACATGGCTACGAGGATTTCAGGTCTGGTGATGTAAGGATAAAGGACACGGTCCTCAGAGACGACAAGCTGAGAGCTACATGCACTTCCCCTTGCCTCAGGACCGAAGCTTTGAGTCATTGTGGCATGCTTATTATCGAAGAGAGAAAGTGCCTTTCCGGCTATCAAGCCACAGCGAATTATTCCCTGTCCTCCAAAACCTGAAAACCTTATCTCAGTCATGGCTTACTCCATAGGGTTTATATTTATTTCCCAACACTTTGGAGAGATGCTCATTCATACAATCAAGGAAAGTGGGCTTTTGCTTGTGGACGAATTTACCCACGATGATTTTCCCCTGGTAGGAAATATCCAGAGTACGCGTATCTGCTCCGTGTTGTATTTCTGAATTCTCATAGTAGTATTTGAGAAGATTCAGCCCATCCCCAAGCCGGTTTCTTCTTGCATAAAGGGTCACACAGGGAGTGATGACCTCTATAAAGGAAAAGCCTCTGTGTTCCAAGGCTTCTTGAATGGATTTGGTCACTCGTCTTAAGTGGAGTGCTGTCCAGCGAGCCACATAGGTAGCACCTGAAGCCTCGGCGAGATAGGGGAGATTGAAGGGATATTCGAAATTCCCGTAAGGTGCTGTGGAAAGATTGGCTAAGATGGGAGTCGTAGCTGCTACCTGTCCTCCTGTCATCGCGTAATTGAAATTATTGACACAGATGACGATGAGGTCCATGTTTCTCCTTGCTGCGTGAATGAAATGGTTTCCTCCAATTCCTACTATGTCTCCGTCTCCACTAAAGACAACAACCTTGAGCTCAGGATTCGCCAGCTTCACTCCTGTGGCTACAGGAATGGCTCGGCCATGGGTGGTGTGGATGGAGTCGAGTTTGACGTATCCAGCCACCCGGCCTGTGCACCCGATTCCCGAAAGAATGGCTACTTTATCCAGATTAAGCTTGCTCTTGCGAAGCGCTTCAGCAAAGGAGCTGACAACAGTTCCAATCCCGCAGCCCGGACACCAAATATGGGGAATTCTGTCCATCCTGAGGAAATCTTCAATTGGATTTCTTTCTTCGAGGCGATCTTCTTCTTTCATTTTGCTGCCTCCTTGATAACCTTGAAAATATCTTTGGGGTCGTGAACCCAACCACCGCAGTGGGGTACATGGTACACAGAAGCTTTACCTGCGGCGCATCTTTCTACTTCATAGACCATTTGACCATAGTTGATTTCTGGAACCACAAAGGCCTTTATTTTTCCTGCTAGCTCTCTTATTCTTCTTTCAGGGAAAGGCCAGACAGTAATCAACCTCAGTGTTCCTACCTTTATGCCTGCTTTTCGGGCTTGTTGAACGGCTCTTATAGAAACCCGAGAAGTTATCCCATAGGAGACCACAACAACCTCTGCGTCATCGGTTTCATCTTCTTGAAACTCGATTATTTTTTCTGCATTGAGCTTTATTTTATCCACCAAGTGAGGGACACATTTATTCTGGCATTCGGCATTAATCACTGGATAGCCTCTCTCATCATGGGTGAGTCCTGTGATGTGAAAGCGATAACCTTCCCCTACTTTAACCATGAAAGGAATCATATCTTTATCAGGTTTAAAAGGAAGATATTTATCCTTGGGGCCGGTGTACCATTTCCTTTCTACAAGCTCTATTTCTTCAGCAGGAGGGATGACTACCTTCTCATGCATGTGCCCCACACATTCATCGGTCATGATGAAGGTTGGCACCCTGTACATTTCAGAAAGATTGAAAGCTTTTATGGTAAGGTCGAAGCATTCCTGAGGGGAATCAGGAGAAAGTGCAATTATTTCATAGTCACCGTGGGAACCCCATCTTACTTGCATCATGTCCTGCTGCCCGGTAAGAGTAGGAAGCCCGGTGGAGGGTCCTCCTCTCTGGACATTGGCGATGACAAGAGGGGTTTCCAGCATACAGGCGAGCCCTATGTTCTCCATCATTAACGAGAATCCTGGTCCTGAGGTCACCGTCATAGCTTTCATCCCGCCCCATACTGCTCCAATCAGGGCTGCTATGGAGGCAATTTCGTCTTCCATCTGAATGAAAATCCCTCCCACCATCGGAATCCTTTCGGCAAACCGTTCAGCCGTCTCAGTGGAGGGAGTAATAGGATAACCAGCAAAAAAGCGACAACCTGCAGCAAGGGCTCCTTCGGCGATGGCATAATCTCCGTCTAAGTAATGTGAGCCTGTTAAGACTCCCTTAGGGTCGGCTTTCACCTTTTTCACCTTCTTCCTCCTCTTTCTTGAGAGTCACAAATATGGCAAATTCAGGACATATTGCCTCGCAAAGTTGACAATAGAGGCATTTTTCCTCGTTTTTGACAAAGGGAGGATGATATCCTTTGATGTTGAATTCGTCTGACATTTCGAGCACATCTCTAGGGCAATATTCCACACAAAATCCGCATCCTTTGCATCTATCCCTGTTGATATGGATTTTTCCCTTTTTCTCTTTTAAATCTCCAAAGTAAATCATTTGAGCCTCATATCAGACCTTTTTCTTCAAGAATAGGCTTAGGGTCTATATAATGGAGGTCTAATCTCAGTTCATTTTCCTTGCAACCGAGTGCTATGGCCATGAGCTGCGTGAAATAAAGGACTGGGGTAATTTTAAAATCAGGATATTTCTCCAGGGTTTTTTTCTGCCTTTGGTCGAGGTTGAAGGCGCAGAGAGGACAGCTCACTGCTAGGACTTCAGCTCCGTGGAGCCGTGCCGCAGTGATGATCTGGAAGGTTCTCTCTGCCACAATTTCTGGTTTGTCAACAGTCTGATAGGCTGCACAGCACTCTGTTTTGTAAGGAAAATCTATGGGTGTAGCGCCCAGGGAAAGCATTAAATTCTCCATTATCACAGGATTTTCAACATCATCGAAGCCTATTTCTTTGGGTCTTATCAGGAGACATCCATAATAATTCGCTACTTTCAGATTATTCAGGGGCTTAATTACTTTCTTCTTAATATTCTCGAAGCTTATCTCATCTCTCAAAAATTCTAGAAGATGAAAGATTTTCACATCTCCTTCATAATCGATTTTCTCTAGGTACATGAATTTGTTAATTTTTTCGAGGCTTACTGGGTCTTGCTTGAGTCTTTCATTCGCTCTTTTCAAGGTATTGTAGCACATGGCGCAGAGGGTCATTACTCGGTTAGAATTAGATTCCTTGACTCTGATGAGGTTTCGGATGGGAGCCAGATGATGAATTAAATCATCCGTGGCTAAGGAAAAAACTGTTCCACAACAGTTCCAACGCCGCAGTTCTTCGACTTCTATGCCTAGAGCTTTTAGGGCACAAAGGGTTGAATCTTCAAAATTTTTTGCATGGTTCTTCAGGGTACAGCCAGGATAATAACTTATTTTCATTATTAGACCTTATTTTAATTAAATAATTAATGATTTCTTTTTCCATACACCCGCTTCTCGTTAGGAAGTAAACTTTCTAAAACTGCTGATGAGGGCAATGGGAGGGACTTCTTTCTTTTCCTTCTCAGAGAGTTTTTCAATTTTAACGTGGTCCTCCCTCTTGCGGAGGAGTATCTGTCTCAAGGCTTCTATTACTTCAGCTATATTAATCCCCTTTGGACAACGAGCGTTGCAGGTGAAACATGAAGCGCAGATCCAGATCGCTTTCGACCTTAAAAGCTCATCGCTCAGGCCTAGTTGAGCATAACGAATAATCTGGTTAGGGAGAATATCCATCTCAGAGATAGCTGGGCACCCAGCAGAGCATTTTCCACACTGGTAGCAGGCAAGAAGGTTTTGGCCGCTGAGTTCCTGGACTTTTTGGACTAATGGATTTCTTATTTTTTTTTGGGATAAGTTAATTCTCATCTAATAATCTCTTTTTGCGCTGGTTTTAAAAACCTATTATCGCTATAGGATTTGTAAATCAGAAAAATTTACCTTTAAGTAAAGCACAATTTCAAAAGAGTGTCAAGAATCTTCCTCGATTTTTTGGCTAAATTTTTTCGAATTTAAAACGCCACATTCCCAAGATGAGAAAGAGAACGCAGAATGAATTAATAAGAATAAGATAACGGAGAAGGATTGGAAGCCCAAGGAGAGGTATCAGTAGGGAAGAACACACCAGCGCCCCCAAGAAAGCGCCGAGGAGGTCGAGCCCGTATCCCAGGCCATAATTTGAACTCCCTCTAAGGAAGAGCGAGTTAGAGATGATAAACAGGTCGCCCCCGAAATAGCCAATGAGGATTAGGGCTAAAAAGAAAAATGTTTCTGGAGGATGGGAATTGAGAAGAAGGGAATAGAAAGAAAAAATGAGAACAAACCCAAATTGAATGAGAGGGAGGAGGGGAAAATAGATTTTTTTCCTCTTCATGCCTCTTAAGGCACCCAGGGAAAGCCCTGCCATAAAACTTGCAAGAAGGAGTGCTATCCTCTGATAAAGATACCCGTATTTGGTTTGGAAGGAAATGAGGACGATGATTTCAAAAGTGATAGTGCTGAATCCCATGAGAGCTAAGGGGGTTAGTAAGAAGGAGGCCCTTTTTCTCCCCTGCCAGAACCAGGAAAGGAGAAGCAGAAAAATTATTAAGGGGAAATCTAAAAGCCAAAACCTTGAGATTCGAGAAAGGTAAGTGAAAATTTTCCCTTCTATGCCTCTGAACTGGGTTCCCCAGAGCACATTGTTGAAGAAGTAGCTTATGGGGGTTAGGTCTCGATTTATCTTTTTTTCTCGAGAAAACATAGAATCTTCTAAAGTTTTCTTGCGCAAGGGGCTCAAGCGTGAGAGGAGGAAATGGCGGGTGATGAATGTATTTTGAAGATTTAACTTCTCCATAGCTTGAGCGAATGATTCTGCATCTGAGATTAAAGGTCGCGAGGAAGCAAGAAAGATATTCGTACCCCCAGGGATTACTTCAAGATGAGGAAAAACCTCTTTTAGAGTATGGTAGAGGACTGAAAGAAAATCGCCTCTTTCCCTGCTTATGTAATCTTCAGCCGAAGGGAGACGAAGAGAGAGGATTCCCTCTGAAGAAAGCTTTTTTCTTGCCTCTTGGAAGAATTCTTTTGTGTAGAAGCGATTTATCTGAGCCGTAGCTGGTTCAGGCAGGTTGAGAACTATCGCATCATATTTTTTTCTTACTTTTTTTAAAAAGGCTCTTCCGTCTTGATAAAAGACTTTCACTCGGGGTGCTTGGATTGATTTTCTTTCTTCAGGAGGGAGATGGCGCAGAGAAAAACGAATGATTTCAGGGTCGATTTCAACATAATCCACTTCTGCTTGAGGATATTTTAAAACCTGCTTTAAACCCCCTCCAGCTCCCCCTCCTAGAAGAAGAATCTTCCTAGCCTCAGGGAGCTGAAGAAGGGCGAAATGAACAGATTCTTCTGCAGCCAGAAGGTCAGGGTATGAATATTCGAGAAGGGAGTTGTTGTAAAGGGAAATTTGTTCTTCTGTTTTTATGAGTTGAAGCTTGCCATATGGTGTGTCTTTACTTTGAATCAGGTTGAAAGGGTTCCAGTATAATTTCTCACTCTTGAAATCAAAAAGGCTGAAGAGAGCCAAGAAGATCAAAAGAGGTAAGAGAAGGAAGATATGTTTTCTTTTTCTTGAGGAAAGGAAAATAAAGATTGAAGATAAGGCTCCTATTAGGGCGGTGCTTTCCCAATTGGAGAAGGTGGGGACAAAAAAAAGAGAGACGAAAGTTCCGGCTAGAGCCGAACCTAAACTCTCTAGAAAATAAACTTCCGAAACATTACCTTCAAGAAGCCTTGTGTTGAAGACAAAGAGCATCCCTAGGGGAAAGCTTATGAGCAGCGAAAGCAAGGTTGAATAAATGAGAATGGTTGTTGTTCCTGTCAATTCCCCGGGCAGAATATTGAGAATAAGGCGCGAAAACCTCAGCCCTGCAAGACAAAAAAGGAAGAGAAGGATAGTGAAGTAATACATCAGGGGTAATATCTCAGGCCTAAATTTTATTCTTGAGGCTAGGATGCTTCCTATACCTCCCCAGAAAAGCCATGTTCCCAAGAGAATTCCAGATGTGATTTCATTTCCATAAAAATAGGCGAAGAACTCTCTAAGGAGTAATACCTGAAAAGAGAGGGCAATAAACCCCAAGAAAAAGGGAGGGATTAACTTTCTCACCTTGACCTTTGAGACTGAAACTATATCTCCTTTATCTTTTAAGAATTAAACCCAGATTCCGGGAATCGGATTACCGCAGCGATTACAATTCCCTCTTTTGAGGTTAATCTTTTTTACCTGAAATCCATATCTTTCCACAACTTTATTCTGGCACTTCGGGCAGAACGTACTTTCTCCTTCGTGACCTGGAACATTTCCAATGTAGACGTAGTGAAGTCCTTCTTCGAAAGCAATCTTTCTTGCCTTTTCGAGAGTTGAAACTGGAGTAGGGGGAAGGTTTTTTATGAGATACATTGGATGAAATCTTGAAAAATGGATTGGCACATCAGGCCCCACTTCTTTCATCATCCAGCGACTGAGTGAGCGGATTTCAGAAGGGCTGTCGTTCAAGGTAGGAATGACGAGATACACAATTTCCAGCCAGGCTTTACTTCTATGAACGATTTTTATCGCTTCCAGGACAGGTTTCAGCTCTCCTCTAACATAGTTGTGGTAAAAATTCTCGGAGAAAGATTTAAGGTCGATTTTGATCCCATCCACGACCTTGGTCAGCTCTTCGAGGGGTTCAGGATTGATATGACCTCCAGTGATTACCACACTTTTTAAGTTTGCTTTTCTTGCTGAGAGAGAGGTGTCATACATGTACTCGTAAAAAACAACAGGCTCCGTATAGGTATAGGCTATTATCGGGCAACTCTGCTGTCGGGAGTATTCGACCACCATCTCGGGAGGGAAATCATAGTGTCGAACCTGTTCAGGCCTTACCTGAGAAATTTCCCAGTTCTGGCAGAACTTGCAATTCACGTTGCATCCAGCCGTAGCGATGGAAAGGGCTTGACTACCTGGTAGGTAATGGAACAGAGGTTTTTTTTCGATGGGGTCGATATGGATTGCACATGCCTTTCCATAGACAAGAGTATAATAGATGCCATCGTTGTTTTCCCTGACTCCGCAATATCCTCTCTCTCTATCACCCAACTTGCAATACCGAGGGCAGAGGAGACACTCGATTTCTCTATCTGCTAGCTTCTTATAGTAACGGGCCTCAACTTTAGAAAGATTTTCTTGTCCAGAAAGGCCATAAAACCCATCGCGAGAAAAAGAAATTTTTAATTTGGAGGCAAGAATTGCCCCTCCGATTGAATTAAAAAATTCCCTTCTCTTCATTTCACCCTATAATGACGGAGCACGGCAGATGATTGGATTTTTTTGATACGTATTCTTTTTCATATTTCCTCTTCTATGATTTCTATCATGTTGAGATTTGCCTTTCCCAGACCCATTCTTTCGGCAGCATAGAGGTAAAGAGGAGCCCTCTTTTCTTCTTCTAGAGAAGGAAGCCCACTTTTTGCCCTCAATTCTTCTATTATTTTCCAGCCTATGAAATCAGCTGCCACAGGGTCGAGGCTGAAAACAAAAGAGTCATATTTTTTTGCCCACCGCGAATGGTATGCAGGACCCTTATGGAACTGAACAAGCGTGCAGTCAAGAATTGTGATTTTGTGTTTCTTTTTGATTGGCTCTGTATCGAATAGTTCGGCTACAAAGGGGTTGCAGTTTGAGTCGTGGTATTTGTTGGGATTATGGATGGCACCGAAATAGTTTTTCATCCCTGCTGTGACTCCGGCAAGTCCATGATCTTTTAAAAGAGCAAGGCTGATTGAGGAATTAATCCAGCGCGTCTGAATCGAGGAAAACAGGCTACCTATGTTCAAATGAGCAATTAGTTCGTGCTCATAATTCACCCCAGGAGAGTCTGTAGCGAGGACTTTGATTTCATTTCGATTCATGTTGAGTCGATATCCCGCCTCTTTTAGCTCTCTTTCTGTTCGGTCCCAAATGACGATGTTTTCCTCTTTTATTTTCCCCTCCGTGAGAGCCTTCCCCAAGGGAAAAGATACTTCGGGTAGGGTAGAAAGGCTTCTTCCTCCAATAGTGTTGACTTTAATCCCTATTTTCTCGTTGGAAGGGAAGAGGCTCTCCAGGGCATCTTTGATGCGATTAAAATTGGTGAGTCTCTGAAATCCTTTTCGGTATGCTTCTAAAACTCGATTAAAATCTATGTTTCCGTTTTGATTCCGTAACTTGTTTGTTCTGAGTATAATGACTTTTGATTTCATCCTTTTTCTTAAGTTACTATCCTTCCGAGTTTAAGTCAATATCGGTACCTCTTGCTAAAATAAACATTATGCTTTATAGTTGAAGCCTAATCTTGGAGAGAGATTAAAGATGAAAATAAAGAAAATAACGATTTTCATCCTAGTTATGGAGAGCCTCTGCTTACCCATGGTACAGGCAGGAAATGGGGAAAAGAAACCCTCTAACCTCCATGAGTTGTTACCCGTTGTGGAAGGATGGAAAATGTCTGTGAAACCTCGGATTTATTATCCAGAAGATCTTTTTGAATACCTTGATGGAGCTGCAGAGGCATATTTAGCCTATGATTTTGAAGAGTTAATCGTCGTACAGTATGCAGATGAAGAAGAAACAAGCCTTTTGATTGAAATATATGATATGGGGAATGAAAAGAATGCCTTCGGAATATACAGTGCAGAGAGATATCCTGAGAGCAAATTCCTATCTGTAGGAAATCATGGCTATCTTGAAGAGGGGACTTTAAATTTCATCATCGGAGAATATTATGTCAAGCTCCTTTGTTTCGAAGCTAAGGAAGAGGTTGAAGATAATTTGAAAACCTTTGCCCATCGGATCATCGAAAAGGTAGAAGAAAAGGGTAAACTTCCTTCTCTCCTCAGTTTTTTTCCTCAAGAAGGAAGGGTTGCCAATAGCGAAAAGTTCGTTTTAAAAAATTTTTTAGGCTATGCATTTCTCAAAAATGGGTATCTTGTAAACTATAAGCTGGATTTGTTGGAATTTGATTGTTTTATAATCGAAGGGGAGGATGAAGAGGATGCACAGCGAATGCTCAAAATGTACCTTGAAGCTAAGAACAATCACTCGGTTGAAGAAAGAGAGTCTATATGGCTCATAAAAGACCGTTATTACCATAACATCTTTCTTGCCAAGGTAGGGAATTATCTCTGCGGGATCCTGAAAATAAGAGATGGATTTGAAGAAATAGGTGAGGGATATCTTAACCTGCTTATTCAATCTCTCGAGAGGTAAATTTCTGTTTCAAAGCTAATTACTCTTCCTCTTTTTGAGGAGAGGCGAACTTATGATTTAAAACGATTCAAATCGTTTTTCTGTTCTCATCTGAAGATTTAAGCGGCGGATACACATCAGAAAGATAATCCTCCATACTTTTGGCCAGCTTTCTGAGTGTATTTTTATTTTTTTCTCTGGAACGTTCCTCAATTTCTTTTCCCAATTCTGAGATTCTCTCAAAACCGAAGCTTTTTCCCGAGCCTTTCATCTTGTGACCTATATTTTCGATTTCGTCAAAATTTTCTTCATCAAGAGCACGCCTTAGGGTGACAAGATAAAGGTGGACATTTTCGAGGTAAAGCGGAATCAATTCATTTATAGAGGAAACTCGATTCTTTGATACTTTCTCTTTTCTTGTTTTTTCCCTTTTCATCATTTCTTTAGCGCACCAGAATGAATCAGAGGAAGTCATTCAATCTTTTAAATTCTTGTTCCAAAAGCTGGAGTGTCTTTTGGGCTTTTTCTATGTTTTTCTCTTTTCCCGCGAGCTCCATAGTATGAGAAGCAATTTGCAAATATGGCATGCTTAAGTTTGCAGAAGCTCCTTTGAGGCTGTGCCCGAGTTCCTGGATTGAGGAGAAATTTCCCTCAGTAATTGCTTTCTGTAACTCCTCAAATTTCTGCTTGAAATCATCTAGATAAAGATTGATGAGTTCCATGAGAAAGGACCTATCCCCTCCTGTTCTTTCCAGGGCTGAGGAAAAATCAATGGGGGCATCTTTTTTCGAATAATCATTTTCATTCATTTTAATCCTCTATTTTAGAAGTACTTATTTTACTCACGATTACACAGTTGCGACCGTTTCTTTTTGCCATGTACAGGGCTTCGTCGCTGGCTTTGATGAGTTCCCCGGTGGAAATGAAAGGGAAATGCTCAGATGAAGCACACCCTAAACTTAGCGTAACTTCAAGCAGACCAGCACCTGTGGTTATTTTATTGTCGCTGACATTTTTCCTTAACCTTTCAGCGATACCTTTGAGGTTTGAATGTTTGCAGTTGGGGATGACAATCAGCAATTCGTCACCTGCGTAACGTCCAATTTTATCATAACGCCGAAGATTTCTTTGAAGACGAGAAGCAATTTCAATCAACACCTCATCTCCAACCTGATGGCCATAGGTATCGTTAATCATCTTAAAATTATCTATATCAGCCATTATCACCCCCACTGGCTTTTTTTCCCTCAAGCTTCTATTTAACTCTTCATCCAGGTGTTGAATTATTTTATTTCTGTTGGGAAGTTTGGTGAGACTGTCTTGGGTAAGCCTATTGTGAAGTTCGATGATTCTGATACCCGTATTCAAGCGAGCCTTTAACTCAAGATGATGGAAGGGCTTGGTTATATAATCATCTGCTCCCGAAGAAAGGCCCTTGAGCACATCTTCTGGCGTGTCCTTAGAGGTGAGGAGGATGATGTAGGTATACGTATTTTTATCCTTGTTCAAATTACGTATCTTGCGGCATAGTTCAATTCCATCAATTTTGGGCATCATCCAATCAAGAATTATCAATTGAATGTCTTTGTCTTCAATAAGGGCCTCCCAGGCTGCCTCTCCATTCCGAGTGATGACTAATTTATATCCACAATCTTTGAGAGCCTTTTCCAGCATTTTACGAGAAACGATGTCATCGTCTGCGATGAGAATTTTAAGGTTTGAGTGCTTCATGTTTTCTATCGATTTTTTTGGTTTTCTTTGAACTTCCTCATCACTCTTTCTATAGTCCTGGAGAGCTCGTCTGAGTTGAGAGGTTTGGAGATGTAATCATCCATTCCAGCTTCCAAACATTTTTCTCGATCCCCTTTCATGGCATGAGCTGTCATGGCAATGATAGGAATATGCTTACCGGTTTTTGCTTCCTTTTCCCTGATAATAGCTGTGGCTTCAAAGCCATCCATTTTGGGCATCTGAACGTCCATCAAGATTAAATCAAAGATGTTTTTTTCCAAGGCAGAAATTGCTTCCTCGCCATTGTGGGCGGCTTTGACTTGATGCCCAAGTTTTTCAAGCATGTAGAAAGCAACTTTTTGGTTGATGATATTATCTTCAGCAAGGAGGATTCTGTAACACTCGCGGGAGGGGGCATGTTGAGGTGTTGAAATTTCAGGGATTCTTGAGTCTTCTTCCTTTTTATTTCCAACAATCTTGAGCATTTCCCTGTACAGGATTTTCTGGTTTATGGGCTTGGTGATGAAGGAAGTTATTCCTAATCTTTGCCAAGGAGAGGCATCGTTTTTATTCTCTGCAGCACTGAGCATGATTATCGTTGATTTGGCAAGCTCAGAGTGATGCTTGAGTTCTTGGGCAATGATGAAACTGTCCATCCCAGGCATATAGGCGTCGATGATTGCCATAGAAAAGGGGTTGCCCGCGCTTTTTGCTCTTTCGATCAAGGCCCTCGCTTCCTCTCCTGAATCTGCTTCTGTGGGTTTCATTTTCCAGCTCTTCAAAATTTCTGTTAAGATGCTCCGACTCTTGGGGCTGTCGTCAACAATGAGGACTGTAAGCCCTTTAAATTCTTCACTAGGAAGAATTTCATCTTCAGCCTGGTTTCCTATTTTAAGAGGAAGGATAAAGTGAAAAGTTGAACCTTCTCCAACCTTACTCTCAGCCCAGATTTTTCCTCCCATGAGTTCAACAAACTGGCGGCAGATGGCGAGTCCGAGGCCTGTTCCTCCAAACTTCCTGGTCATGGAACCATCCGCTTGAACAAAGGAGTCAAAAATTATCTCGAGCTTATTTTCAGGAATTCCTATGCCTGTATCGCTAACCGAAAAATGAAGCATCACTTCATCTTGTTTCTTTGCTTCTTCTTTTACTGCTAGAAGTACTTCGCCTTTTTCAGTGAATTTTATGGCATTGGAGAGAAGATTTATCAAAACCTGACGTAATCTTACAGGATCGCCGATTACTTCCTTAATAATCTCAGGAGGAATTTTACAGGCCAGCTCAAGCTTCTTTTTGTAAGCCTGGTAAGAGAGAGAGGAAACTGTCTCATAAATAAGTTCATGGAGATTGAAGGGCGTTTTTTCGATTTCAAATTTCCTGGCTTCAACCTTGGAGATATCGAGGATGTCATTGATGATATCCATCAAAGATTCGGCGGATGATTTTATTCCTTCTATGTATTTTCTCTGTTCGGGGGTGAGGTTTGTGTTGAGGGCCAGCTCAGTCATACCCAAGATCCCGTTCATAGGGGTGCGTATTTCATGACTCATGTTTGCCAGAAATTGGCTTTTTGCTTGAGATGCGGCCTGAGCCTGCTTCTTAGCTTCTACGATTTCGGTGACATCTGTGATTTTTAAGATAAAGCCCTGGTAACATTCCCTGTGATAAATGGGATAAAAGCGGAAGATTGCCTCCACCCCATTCAACGATTTCTGAAGAGAAAGAGGAGGTGCGGGTATGGACTCCTTAAAATTTGATATCTTAGATTTCAATTCTTCGTTCTCCAGGAGTCTGAGCAGCGGTTCTAACTCCCAGAAAGATTTTCCAACTATCTCTTTCTTTTCTTTTTTTATAAGTCTTAAAAAATATTCGTTGACTTCAACGATAGAATCTCTTGAGTCAGTGAAGATTATTCCTTCTTCAAAACTTGAAATCATCGTCGAGAGTTTATTTGCTTCTCTCTGAATCAATTCTTTTACTTTTACAGAGTCTAAAGAAAGGTCCCTTCCCACAAAGCAGAGTGCCTCTTTCCCTCCATAGTTTATCAGGCTTGAACTTTCTTCAACCTCCACAACTGTTCCGTCTTTCCTTTTGTAGGGCCGTTTTCCAAGGAGAAGTTTTGTCTTGGCTTTTGTCTCCACGATGTCTCTTTCTATTTCTTCTCGAGGAAGGGCGAGAAAATCGTAGATGGTGAGTCTCTTTATTTCCTCCAGGGTGTATCCAAGGAGAGCTCGAAGAGAATTGTTGGAGTCTAGAATCTTCTTTGTTTCGATCTCCATAACATAAATACAATCTGCGCTCTGTTCGATTACCATCCTGTATTTCTCCTCGCTCTCCCGAAGATAAGTTTGCATCATCTTTTGAGCAGTTATGTCTTTGGTGACTCCCCGATAACCAGAAAGCTCTCCCTTCTCATTCACTACGGGGACACCGCTGATAAGGAGGCAGCCTCTTTTTCCCTCCTTTGTCAGACACCAGCATTCAAAATCTTCGATGTGACTTTTTTCTGAGACGATTCTTTTAAAAATTGGAGTAACTCGAAGAGCCTCCTCCTCTGGCATGAAATCGGAGAATTTTTTTCCCAGAACTTCTTCAGGCTCATAGCCAAGGAAGTTTTTAACCCGGCCTGTGACATAGGTAAAGCGTCCCTCTCTATCGGTTTCCCAGATCCAGTCTCCTGAACTGAGGGCAATGTCCTGAAATCTCTTTTCCGACTCTTTGAGTTTTTCGAAGAATTTTCTCTCCTGAGTGATGTCACGGTAGATGGCATAGGTTGCCTGGAGCTTATTATCGATGAGGATGGGAGAGGCGAGCACCGAGACGTTGATCAAGGTCCCATCTTTACGTCTTCTTAAAGCTTCGAAGGCAACCTTCTCTCCGCCAGCAACTTTTCGGGTGATTGAAACCGCTTGCTCATGATTTTCTTGAGGCGCCACAAGGTCATCAATTTTTTTCCCCATCACCTCATTTTTTGAATATCCGAAGACTTTGAGGAATTCCCCATTGACCCGGATCACTCTTTCTTCGCCATCTATCATCACGATTGCTTCCTGAGCGCTTTCAAAGAGCTGGTCAAGATAAGCCTTTTCTTCCTCCAGTTTTTTCTGGGCTTCTTTTAATGCCTCATTCATGACACGGAGTTCTTCATTCGCGGCTTTAAGTTCCTCTGTGGTTGCCTCGAGCTCTTCATTCATTGCCTTCAATTCTTCCTGGGCTTCAAGTTTTGAATGGAGAAGAAGCATTTCATTATGCTTTTGATGTATGTTGCGCCGGGTCTGTTCGATATCAGTACAAATTTTTTTCAAGGAGAGTATATCTTCCCCGAGTGTCTCGATGAGTTGATCGAAGGAGACGATTTCCTTTCCCTTTCCTTCCATGGGAGCCATTTTAATTCAACCTTTCATAAATCCTTTCTCTTGCAGAAAGAGGGCGGAAAAGACCTTCAATCTTAGGGAATTCGCAACTTCCGAGAATCAGGATTCCCCTGCTTCTTAGATAAGAATGAATCTTTTGCAAGAGGAAAACTTGAAGTTCAGATTCAAAAAAGATGAAGAGATTTCGGCACAAAATGAGGTCAAATTTCCCTAGATTATTGCCTTTTATGATGTCGTGCCTTTTGAACCTAACCATTTTTTTTATGCTCGGTTTTACTTCGAATGAATTTTTATGGTTTTGAAAATAGCGGAGAAGATATGTTCGAGGCACGCTTTTAACCTGATTCATTCCATACCTTCCCTTCTTGGCTCGAGACAAGCAATTCCTGTTTATATCAGTCGCATGGATAAAAATTTTAATTTTACTCTCCATTTTTTCCCTGATTTCGCTCAGGATAATGGCTAGAGAATATGGTTCCTGTCCCTCTGCACACCCGATAGAGAGAGCGCGAAGGGTTTTTCTTTTTTTCCTGGAGAGACTATCGAGTAAGGCGGGAAGGATTTTTTGCTTAAGGGAGAGGAAAACATTTTTCTCACGGAAGAAATCTGTGACGTTGATGGTCAATGTTTCCAGGAATTTTTCGCATTCTGAGGGGTTTTTCTTTATAAAATTGAGATATTCCTCATATGAATTAGTCTGAGTTGCCAGGAGTCGGAGGCAGAGGCGTCTCTTGAGCGTGGAAAGCTTGTAGTGCCTCGCATCAAACCCATGGATTTTATCAATTTCTTCCAACACTCTAAGCATCATCTTCTCATTCATGGGGATGAGTTCCTCTTTTCATCAAAAGATTTAGTTTTTTAGCCTCATCTTAAGGTGCCTTACTATTTCCCGAATTTACTTTCTCAATCTCCTCCAACGGGCATGTGTTTTTCCATATTTTCCTGCTTCCTTTTAGCTTGACTTCTCTTCTAGCATTTTCGAGTCTTAATTTTAAGTCCAGGAAGCTGAATGGTTTAGTCATGTAATCGTCAGCACCGGCCTCAATTCCTTGAGAGATATCATCTTCTTCATCCTTCCCGGTTAAAAGAATGATGTAGATATCCCTTGGATATTCCCTGCGAATTTTTTTACACAGCTCGATGCCACTCATACCAGGCATCAACCAGTCTAAGATGGCAATACTGATCTCTTCCTTGTGCAGTGTATCCCACGCCTGTTTTCCGTCATGAGTGGCAATGACTTCAAACCCCCAGTTTTTTATATCCTTTTCAAGGGCTTTGCAGGAAATGGTTTCATCCTCGGCAAGAAGAACTTTCATTCGGTTCTTATCCTTGCTGTTTTTCATTCGATGAGCCTTTCAGAGAAATTCCCTTCATGATTTTCTTTTCTGATTTTAAGTTTCGCAAGGGATTGGTCAATCGCCTTTGCGGGTGAAAAATGGGGTGATATTCATCTTCTCGACCTCACCTTTTGAGGGGGAAATCTTTAGCCAGAAGAAGGGATATTTTTTGACTTACTCTTGGAAGAGGTAGTAATATTTATTAAAAAAAGGATAGAATGCAAGATAATAAAGTAATAACTTCTTCTTTGGTCATAATCGTCATCTTCATCTCTGGGGTTGTGCTTCGCGTGGCTAAGCCCGTGCTTTTTCCCTTTTTCTTGGCTATCTTTCTCTCTTTCATCCTTTCGCCGATTCTCGTGTTCTTAACCCGTTATAAGGTTCCTAAAACCATTTCCATCGCCTTTATTCTCATTGCATCTTTTTTCATAAGCTATCTTTTGGGGGCTCTTTTTTATTCAAGCGGGAAGGCATTTGCTTCGGACCTTTCGGGCTACGGAGAAAAATTAAATTCTATTCTGAACCTTCTTCAGGAAAAGATTGGTTCTCATCGGCTTGAAGGAGAGCCGTTTGATTGGACAAAGCAAATTAATTTCAATAAGATGGCAAACTTTCTCCTCTCTTCGCTCGGTCCCTTCTTCTCCTTCATCTCTAATTTATTTTTGATCTTCGTGTTCCTCATCTTCATCTTAGCTGGAAGAGGAAAAATTCTTTCCAAGGTAAAGACCTCTTTCCCTGACCCAAGGGGAAAGAAAATCTTGGATATCATTCAAAAAATAGACAATCAGATTCAGAGATATCTCGCCATAAAAACTGTGATAAGCCTGATAACAGGGGGATTAGCCTTTGCTGTGCTTGCTGCCTTTAGAGTTGATTTTGCCTTGGTCTTTGGCTTTTTCACCTTTATTCTGAACTATATTCCCAATATCGGCTCGATAGTGGCTACTATTTTACCTTCGACCATGGCACTTTTTCAGTTTGGAAGCGCGTGGCCGGCCTTATGGATACTCATCATTCTGAGTGCGATTCAGGTGATTCTCGGCAGTCTTGTAGAGCCCAGGGTCATGGGAGAGGGATTGGGACTGAGCCCGCTTGCCGTTCTCTTCTCTCTTTTTTTCTGGGGCTGGCTTTGGGGTCTTCCTGGAATGGTCCTTGCCGTCCCGATTACCTCTATCATAAAAATAATCTGTAGTAATATTCCTTCCCTCAATTTTGTAGCGGTGCTCATCAGCAAAGAATAAGGTAGGGAATGATTCTTCAATCTATTTTATCAAGTAATCAATATTTTTCCTTTTTTTGAAAATTCCCTTAATTTTTCGATTCTTTCAAGGAGAGATTCCAGGTAGTTTCTTTCCTCCAGGTTTTTCCTCGCTGAGAATTTCAGAGAAAGTATTATTCTTTCCAAGCATTTGATTTTTTCCTCTTTTCTGTAGCCAGGAGATTCTCCGGGAATGATTATGTTTCTTTGGAAGCTACAGTTTTCCATGCTCCGCAGAATCTCCTCTCCAATTTCGTTCTTTGGTTGTGATTCTTCACTGGAAAGCAGGATGAGGCTCTTTTCCTTCTGAAGTTTTTCCTTTGCATAATTCAAGGCTAAAAGAGCATCTTTGTCTGTGAAGGATTCTTTTTTTGCTGCATAAATTCCCAGAGGAATTTCGATGTGGAGAGCTAGCCAAGCCATCCTTTCATCCTTCAAAATGTCATCTTTCCTGAAATCCTCCCAGGAAGAAATATCAGGATTTTTTTCCATTGACTTTTTTTCTTGGTAAGACTTATGCTGGGCGAGATACAAGCATCCTGGAGGACAGTGAATCTTTTTTTCCCTGAGAAGACCGCAGCAGAGGCTACACAGCGTTTCCCTAAGTGCAGGACAATAACGTTTCCCTTTCCTTTTCTTACATCTAACACATTTTTTCAATTAGCACCTGCAGATTCAGTATTTTATTAGTGCTTAATTTTATCTTTTCTCTACGGAAATGAAAAGTAGCAATTCAACAGGTGAGGTGAAATGCAGCGATTACCCTTTTCTTGGAGTGAAGGTCATTAAAGATTTTCACCGCCTTCCTGGTATTTTCTACTATCAAGGTTATTCCCTTTCTCTGGGCACATTTTTTCACCTCTTCATCTACTTTCATCAGCGAGGCATATCCTGTTCCAATGATGAGGATTTCGGGTTCTTGAGCGAATACCTCATCCAGGTCCTGAAGGCTTACTCTGTGTCCGGATTTTCGCCACCAAGAAGGATTTATTTTCTCAGGGAAAATGATGAGGTCTTGGGTGAAGGTTTCTCCTTTGATTTTTATCTTGCCAAATTCATAAGATTCAATCATTTTTTTTGAAGGAAAAATGTTTCTGGTGTGAGAGATTTCATCCTTTTTCCTAAGATCTTTTTGAGGGCCTTCTGAGCTGCTTTTTGCTCGGCACTTTTTTTTGAATGACTTTTCGCCACGGCAAGGGTTTCATCTCCGGAAATGACTTTGATGACAAAACTTTTTTTATGCTCTGGCCCTTCTATTTTTATTGTCTTATACACTGGAGAAGGTAAGCTTTGCCTCTGGTAATGTTCTTGGAGGGCGGATTTATAATCGCTTATGATGAATTTTTGAACATCCACTTTTTTAAACAGAGATTTAAGAAGGGGCAGAAAGAAGTCCTGAGCCGCATTTAACCCTGCATCTAAATATAAAGCAGCCACAAGTGCTTCAAAAGCTCCGGCAAGAATTGTTTCTTTTTTTCTTCCGCCGCTTTTTTCTTCTCCCTTGCCCAAGATTATTCTTTTATCGAGGCCAATCTTTCTTGCGAAGGAGGCTAGAGAGGAGGTGCTGGCAGCGGTTGATTTGAGTTTTGAAAGCTCTCCTTCCGGGAGTGCGGTGTAGTTCCTGTAAAGAAAATCGGCAATAAGGAAGCCTACCACAGAATCTCCGAGAAACTCTAGGGTTTCATTTTCCGGGGTATTTTTCTTGGATTCATGAGCATAAGACCTGTGAGTGAGTGCGGTCTTAAGAAGCATCTTGTCTTTGAAAATATGGCCTATTTTTTTTTCAATCTGCGGGATTTTTATCTTCATTTAGATTAAAGAGAGGAATAGACAATCTTCCCTCCCACGATGGTCATTGTAGGGGCTCCTTTCAATTTCCAGCCGTGGAAGGGGTTGTTTCTACTCTTTGATTTGAATTTTGTTATGTCAATTACTATTTCCTTGTGGAGATTGAGGATTGTCAAATCTGCATCTGCTCCCACTCTTATTTTCCCTTTATTCTCTAAACCCAATATTTCAGCAGGTTTTGTGGCTATCATTTCGATGAATTTTGAAAGAGGAATCACATTTTTGTTTACCAATCTATCTAAAAGAAGGGAAACTGCAGTTTCGAGGCCATTTATTCCGAATGGAGCTTGGTCAAATTCCACAGCCTTCTCATCCTCTGTATGGGGTGCATGGTCTGTAGCAATTACATCTATGGTTCCATCTTTCACAGCTTCCAAGAGGGCTTTTACATCATCTTTTGACCTAAGAGGGGGATTAACTTTTAGGTTGGTATCGTAGGTCTGGAGGGAAGAGTCATCCAGAATGAGATGATGGGGGGTTACTTCTGCCGTTACCTTGACTCTTCTCTTCTTAGCTTCTCTGAGAAGCTCAACAGCGCCTTTGACGCTTAAGTGGGCAAGGTGAATCCTTGAACCCGTCTTCTCAGCTAAAATAAGGTCGCGTGCCACTATGATTTCTTCTGCTGAATCAGGTATGCCTCTTAAGCCCAAAAGATAGGAATAATAGCCTTCATTCATCACACCGTCTTCGCTTAAACTGCGGTCTTCACAGTGGTCGATGATTAATGTGTTTAGAAGTTTTGAATATTCGAGTGCACGACGCATGATGAGACTGGTCTTCACAGGGAAACCATCGTCAGAAAAGGCTATGGCATTAGCCTCAACCAAATCTGCCATATCTATAAGCTCTTCTCCTTTTTGTTCCTTGGTCACGGCTGCGATGGGGAAGATGTTGACCACTGCTCTTTTCTTTGCCTCTGAGATTATGAACTCTGTTACCCCGCGGTTGTCATTTACAGGGTTTGTATTGGGCATACAGGCGATCGAGGTGAATCCTCCTCTAGCTGCAGCCTGAGAGCCAGTGTAAATCGTCTCTTTTTCTTCTTCTCCCGGTTCCCGCAGATGGGTATGCATGTCAATGAATCCAGGTGAAACGACAAGCCTTGAAGCGTCGATGATTTTTGCTTCTTGATTATCAATCTTTGGTTTAATTTCTACGATCTTTCCTCTGTCGATGAGGATATCAAGGGTTTCGTCAATTCCTGAAGAAGGGTCAATGACTCTTCCATTTTTAATCAAGAGCCTCACTCTCTTTTCCTCCTAATAAAAGATACAGGACAGCCATCCTCACCGCAATCCCATTCTCCACTTGCTTTAGGATTACCGACTTGGCAGAGTCAGCAAGTTCTGTGGAAATTTCCACCCCTCGATTTATCGGCCCGGGATGCATGATTATTGCGTTTTTCTTGGCTTTTCTGAATCTTTCCTTGGTCAAGCCGTAGAGGTTTCGGTATTCGCGGATGGAAGGGAAGAAGTTTTTTTTCTGTCTTTCCAGCTGGATTCGAAGCATCATGACCACATCTGCCTCCTCAAGAGCTCTATCTAGGTTGTACTCTATATCCACACCGAATTTTTTAAAAGCCTGGGGAAGAAGAGATGGAGGGCCGCAGAGGACGACTTGTGTTCCCACTTTGGTTAGGAGCATGATATTTGATCTTGCTACCCTGCTGTGCAAAATGTCTCCTACTATGACCACTTTGAGGCCTTGCAGAGTTTTCTTTTCTTGTTTGATGGTGAAGGCATCGAGGAGTGCCTGAGTGGGATGTTCATGAGAGCCGTCTCCGGCATTGATCACATGCGAGCGGCAGAATGAGCTTATGAAGTGCGGAGCCCCTGAAGCAGAATGCCTGATGACGATTGCATCTGGATTCATGGCTTCGAGGTTCAAGACAGTGTCTTTTAAGCTTTCTCCTTTGACGACTGAGCTTGCGGAGCGATTGAAATTCACAATATCCGCACTCAATCTCTTCGCAGCAAGTTCAAAAGAACTGCGGGTTCGAGTGCTGGGCTCGAAGAAGAGGTTGATGATTGTTTTTCCTCTTAGTGTGGGGACTTTTTTAATTTCGCGTTTTGAGATTTCATGTAAGGATTCGGCTGTTTCCAGGATGGTCAGGATGTCTTGCGGGGTAAGGTCTTTAATTCCTAAGAGATGTTTGTGTTTGAAGCTCAAGGTTCCTCTCCTATTTCAGACCTGCGGGCTCCGTGATTAAGACTTCGTCACTTCCATCTATTTCTTTAAGCTTCACCTGAACAACCTCTCTCTTTGAGGTAGGGAGAAATTTTCCCACATAATCCGCTCTTATGGGAAGTTCACGGTGGCCACGGTCGATAAGAACAAGAAGCTGGATTGTATCAGGCCTTCCCAGGTCAATGAGACTGTCCATAGCGGCGCGAATTGTCCTCCCCGTGAAAAGAACATCGTCCACAAGGAGGACATCTTTTTTGGCTATGGGGAAGTTTATTTCTGTCTTTTGGACTATGTGTTGAGCTTCAAGCTCGGAGAAATCATCTCTATAAAGAGTTATGTCCAGGACTCCAACCGGAACCTCAACATTTTCCATTTCTTTGATAAGCTTAGAAATTCTCTTTCCGAGGTAAATCCCTCTTGTCCTGATTCCGACTATGACTAAGTTCTTGAGGTTTCGATTTCTCTCAATTATTTCAGTCGTCATCCGATGGAGCGCTCTTCTTATTTTAGAGCCATCCATTACTCTTGCTTTAATTTTTTCTTTCATCGATTGCTCCGGAGATTAAGTATTTTTTTGAAGCTTAGACATGCTTTTAAGAACATGCATTATATCTTTGAAAAAGTCAAGAAATTGGCTAAATTTCACTTTTCCTGGTGTCGATGGAAGAATGCCCTTGCTTTCTTGATGTCCTCTGAAATCTGGGCTTTGAGAGCCTCTGTGTCTTTAAATTCTATTTCTTTCCTTATTTTCTTCAAAAAGACGATTCTTATTTTTTCTCCGTAAAGGATTCTATCAAAATCTAAGAGATGAGTTTCTACTCTGATTCCTGTCTTATCAAAGGTAGGGCATTCTCCCACATTCGTCAAAGATGAGAATTGTTTTCCTCTTATTTGCGCAGTCGTCAGAAAAACTCCAGGAGGGAGGATTTCATTCTCGCTTTCGATGTTAGCTGTCGGGAATCCTATTGACCTTCCTCTTGAGCTCCCTTTTATTACTTTTCCATCTATTCGGTAAGCCCTTCCCAGGAAAAAATTTGCCTTTTCGACCTCTCCTTCTTCGAGCAGGGTGCGGATTAGGCTGCTGGAGATTACTGTGCCATTCTTTTTTACACTAGAAACAACGTGAAGCTTGAAATTGAGAGTGGAAGAAAGGGATTTAAAGAGCGATATATCCCCTTCCCTGTCTCTTCCGAATCTGAAATCTTCCCCGATAACGACGACTCTAGCAGAAAGTGTTTTTGCGACTGTTTCCAGGATGAATTCTTCCGCAGAAAGAAGGGCGAAACTCTTATCAAAAGTGGCCACGATTGCAAGTTCTATCCCATATTTGCTGATTTCTTCTAATCTTTGTTCAAGCGTTTGAATCATCTTTATGGGTTTATTGCCCAACACTTTTTCGGGATGAGGAGAAAAAGTGAGAACAGCAGGAAGTAGGCCTAACTTGCGGGATTCTTTTTGGAGTAACTTCAGGATTTTCTGATGCCCAAGGTGAATTCCATCAAAATTCCCTATGGCGAGGGCAGTGCTCTTCTTGAGAGGAGTAATTGTTTTGAGGTCATTAATGACTTCCATCTTCACAACTTGATTATATTCGCCTCTTGCATGTAGCTCATCTTCAGATGGTGAAGACATGAGCTCAAGAATTTTTCTTCTTCTTCTTTTAAGTTTCCCTTCGTCCTTTCTCTCAAAAGGTCTAGGAGGTCAATAAGCCTCTTGGTAAGTTCCAAGTTTTTCTCAAATTTTTTTGAAGTTGGGTTTATTATGACTCCTAAAGAGACCAAGGCTTGAGTGTAGAAGGGAAGGACAAGGGAACTAAAGTCAAGGGGAGGAAGAACCTGTCCTTTTTCCTCTGCTTTTTCTGTCTTTCCTTCGTTCTCTTTATTTTTTTCTTGCATTTCTTTTCCTCTGATGCTTTGGATGAGATGCTTGTTTAAATGAGAAATGAATTTAGTTCTTTTTACGATTAATTAAAAATATTACAATATTACCTGATTTAATTCAAGGTATATCAGGATGAATAAAAATCAGAAAACAGAGAAGGAATTCGTAAGACTTGTCAGGATTTTAGATGAGCTAAGGGGGGAAGAGGGTTGTCCTTGGGATAAAATTCAGGATGAAAAATCGATAATGAATTATCTCTTAGAAGAAGTTTACGAATTAGCTGAAGCCATAATCAGAGACGATCCACGAGCGATCAAGGAAGAGATTGGGGATGTGATGATGGAGCTAGTTTTTTTAGCCCAGATTTCTAAAGAAAAGAAAAGGTTTGAGATTTCAGATGTGCTTCAAGGTGTAAATCAAAAGATGGTTAATCGACATCCGTATGTCTTCGCTAAATCAAAGAGGAAGAAGACCCCTGCTGAGGTGGCCAAAGATTGGCAGAAGCGTAAAGAAGAAGAGAAAGAAATTCATTCCATATTTGATGGAATGGTGAAAAATCTGCCTTCTCTTCTTGAGGCTTTTCAAGTTGGCTTGAAGGCTTCATCCTGTGGATTTGACTGGGATGATGCCCCTCAGGCTTTCAAGAAGGTTAAAGAGGAATTAATGGAGTTGGAGAAGGTTCTCGAAGAGAAGAATGAGAAAGCAGTTTATCAAGAAATAGGGGATGTACTTTTCTCTTTGGCTAACGTCTCCCGACTCTGCGGCGTTAATCCGGAGATTGCCCTTAAGGGGGCAATAAAAAAATTTATCCGTAGGTTCAGGATGATGGAGGATATCATACGTCAAAGAGGGATGAATGTTGAAGAAGTAGATGCAAGCTTGATGGATAGGATTTGGCAGGAGTCAAAGCAAAGAATTAAAGAATAGGAATTTTGAAGAATCATGGAGAAGGCTTCTTTTCCTTCCTCAACTTTAAAGCTGCTTTGGTAAACTCATCTAGGTCACCATCCAAAACTCTTTCTACATTGCTTACCTCAACCTTTGTCCTAAGGTCTTTTATGAGCCGGTAAGGGTGAAGAACGTAAGAGCGAATCTGATTTCCCCAACCGATTTCTGTTTTTGTATTCTCAAGCTTCTCGAGTTTTTCTCGCTGCTTCTTCTTCTCAAGTTCATAAAGTCGAGCCTTGAGAACCTTCATCGCCGATGCCTTATTTTTATGTTGGGACCTTTCGTTCTGGCATTGAACCACAATCCCAGTGGGAATATGAGTAATCCTTACTGCAGAGTCAGTGACATTGACATGTTGCCCACCTCTTCCAGAAGACCTGAAAGTATCTATCCTCAAATCTTCTGGGTTTATCTCAATCTCAATATCTTCTTCTACTTCAGGATATACGAAAACTGCTGCAAAGGAGGTGTGCCTTCTTCGATTGGCGTCAAAGGGTGAAATCCTGACCAAACGGTGGACTCCCACTTCCTGGCTGAAATAACCATAAGCATAATCTCCTTCTATGCGCACTGTTACACTCTTTAAACCCGCTTCCTCCCCTGGAAGAGAATCTAGGATTTCTGCTTTAAAACCTTTTCTTTCAGCATATTTTAGATACATTCTGAGTAGCATCTGAGCCCAGTCCTGAGATTCTGTTCCTCCTGCGCCGGGATGGATGGTAAGGATGGCATTTCGAGAGTCATCTTCTTCGAAGAAAAGCGTTTCGGTTTCCGCCTCTTCAAGCTTTGCGGTGAATGAGTCTAATGCTTTCCTCAATTCTTGTTCTACGCTCTCGCCTTCTTCAAGAAGTTCGGTAAGCACTTCGATTTCTTCCTTCTTTTCCATTATTTTTGAAAAGAAATCTAACTCTCTTTCGAGTTTTCTCTTAGATTGTTGTAACTTTTGGAATTTTTTCTGATTCTCCCAGGTTTCAGGCAGAGAGAGTTCCTCTTCTAATTTTTTTATTTCGGCTTTTTTATTTTCAACTTCAAAGAAAACCCCTTAACTCTTCTAGTTTTTGAAAACTCTCTTTAACCTGAGCGTGAAGCTCAGATAATCTTTCTCTCTGAACTTTTTCTTCCATGTTTCCTCTTTATTAGAGCAAGGATAAGAAATATAAGGGTCATTGTCAAGCACCCCTGGGGAAGATAGTTGCCAAATCTTGTATAAAAAGTTAAAGAGTGAAGAGGGTGGATATCTCCCACAAGGAATGTCTTTGTCATTAGCTCTGACTTAGAAATAATCCGGCCGTAGGGATCGACGATGCCGCTGATTCCTGTGGTTGCCGCTCTCAGAAGATAACGTCTGTTTTCTACTGCTCTTATCACTGCTATGGAAAAATGCTGGTATGGAGCGGAACTTTTTCCGTACCAGCCATCATTGGTTATGGTTACTAAAAACTGTGCCCCCTTTTTGACAAATCTTCTGACTAAATCGGGAAAGATTATTTCATAGCAGATTGGAGAACCAAACTTAACATTTTTGTAACTATGGAGGGTGTAACTTTTTCCTGGTGAAATGTCTCCAATGGCATGGGTTATTTTTTTAATAAAGGAAAAAAATTTCTCATAAGGAGTGTATTCTCCGAAAGGGACAAGGTGCATCTTATGATACTCGGTAAGAGAAAGGTCTGGACTCAGGCAGAGGGCCGTGTTAAAAAATAACCTGGAATTAGATAGAGTTGAAGTTTCATTTGTCCCCAGAAGAAGCGTGCTTTTTGTCTCCGCTACGAATTGAAAGAGTTCATTTTTAAAATCTTGATAAAGAGCATCGGGGCAGCTAAAACAGAGAGGAACCGAGAATTCTGGCCAAATGATTAAGCCTGCTCCCTGTCTATGTGCCTTGAAGCTCATTTCAAGATGCTCTAAGAACAATTCCTCAATTTCCTCGATTGGGATTCTGTCCCAATAAATATCAGAGGATACGTTTCCTTGAAGCACAGCTACTCTTAAGGATTTATCAGTGGCCATGGAATTTCTTAGGGTAAGAACACCCCATGCGTGAATGAGAATCACCAGGATTAGAGAAATAAAAAATGGTTTTCTTCTTTTTTGAAGAAGAGAAGCCACAAACATGCTCTGGAGGAGGACCAGCATGAAGGAGATTCCATAGACGCCGGTTAGAGAAGCAAGCTGGAGGAAAGGGAGATTTTGAGATTGGGTATTGCCTAAAAGCCCCCAAGGAAAGCCGGTGAAAATATGGCTCAGAATATATTCTAAAGACACCCAGAGGAAGGGGGCTAAAATTAAGAATATCTTAGGAAAGGCTCCCCTTATCACGGAGAGAAGAAGGGAGAAAATTCCCCAAAAGAGTCCCAAAAAAAGAAAAAATATGAGGTAGATAAGGAGGCTTAATCCTAGAGATAAATTACCATAGTGAGCAGGAACAGAGGGAATCCAATAGATTAGTATTCCATAAAAGACACTTCCCGCCACAGCGCCAAGGAAAAAAGATTCTTTCGGGCTGTGTTTGGAGATGAGGAGAAGTAGAGGGATTAGAGAGAGCCAGGCAAGAAAAAAGAGGTTGAATTTAGGAAAAGAAAGGGCACTCAGAACGCCACTCAAGGTGGCCAAGAGGAAACTCATCTTTTTCACGTCGAATCTTCACTGGATTATATTTTTCAATGAAATCGAAGTGTAAGTTTAATTTTCAAGATCAGTCCTCACTTCTTGATTATGAAATAATCGCTTCTCTTCTTTATCCCTAGCCTCATCAGTTCTTCCTTTATTTTCTGTGCTTCTTCTCGGGTTGAATAACCTCCTACCCGGACTCTGAAAACGGGCTTTTTATCTATAGGTAAAGGGTCTAAAATGAGGGTGCCATATCCCTTACTCTCAAATTCTTTGGCGAAAGAAAGAGCTATATCTCTTGTTGTGAAGGCTCCGACTTGAACGTAGTAAGGTTTCTCAATTTCAGCCTCAGTTGTCTGCTTCTCGGCCTTTTCTTTTATTTCTCGATGAGAGGCGAGCTCTTCGGCTATAGTATCTTTTGTTTTTTCTTGAGGAGCTGCTTCCTCCCCTACTTTCTTCTCTGAATTCTCTGGAAGGGCTTCTAGTGAAACGCTCGATGCCTGCGCTATCTGAGCCTGCTTTTTCCCTACTGAAACACCGAGGAGAAAGATTATGACTCCCAGAGCTAGGATACCGAGGAAGATGAAGATAAGATGAGAACTTGAGAGCTGAAGCTCCCTGTAATCCATATTCTTTCTCATTTATTCCTTCTTCGAATGAGATTCAGGATAGAAAGACCTGAGAATTTCAAGAGGGAGCGGGAAAATAATGGTCGAGTTTTTCTCTGTGGCTATTTCTGTTAGGGTACCGAGGAATCTCAGTTGAAGGGCCTGAGGGTTTCTGGAGATGATATCTGCGGCCTTCGTGAGTTGATCTGCGGCCTGGTATTCTCCGTCTGCATGGATGATTTTAGCTCTTTTTTCTCTTTCTGCTTCAGCCTGCTTAGCGATGGCTCTGACCATATTTTCTGGAAGGTCTACATGTTTCATTTCCACGAGCTGAACCTTTATCCCCCAGGGGTCGGTATGTTTATCTATTATTTCTTGAAGCTGGGTGTTGAGTTTTTCCCTTTCAGAGAGGAGCTCATCCAGCTCCACTTCTCCCAGGACACTCCTTAGGGTTGTCTGAGCTAACTGTGAGGTTGCGTAGAGATAATCTTGGACCTCGATGATTGCCTTGAGCGGATCCATTACCCGAAAATACACTACGGCATTGACTTTAACTGAGACATTATCCTTGGTGATTACATCCTGGGGTGGAATGTCCATGACGACGATTCTCAAGCTTACCCTCACCATCCGATCTATGGGCGGGAAGACGAAGATGAGGCCTGGCCCCTTGGGCTTGGGTAAAGCTCGGCCAAGTCGGAAGATTACCCCCCTTTCATACTCCCTGAGAACCTTAATCGCATTTAAAAGATAAAGAACGACAAGAACAATGATGATGATGAGAAAAGTTGACATATTTTCCTCCTTAAAACAAAAAAATGTTCCCTAGGCTTGATGTCATTCTCAAACCTTGGTGACTTTGATTTTTAAGGTATCCAGGACTTCAACTACCTTAACTTTTGTTCCTTTTGGGATATTCTCGTCTGCTTCTGCATTCCAGAGTTCTCCGTGGACAAAGACCTTGCCTTCTGGGGTGAGTTCGCTCTGAGCTATTCCTATTTCTCCTACTAACCCTTCTTTTCCTGTGTAAACTCTTTTAACATGGGCCTTAATAGCCAAGGTGACGAGGAAGATAAAGATTAAAGAAAGACCCACCACGACGGGGATAATGAATTTCAAGCTAGGACGTAATTCCGGGATTGGAGAGTCGATTAGCATGAGGGAACCAATGAGCATGGCTATTATTCCTCCTATGGATAGAATTCCGTAGCTTTGAACCTTGACTTCGAGAATAAAGAGGCCTATGGCAAGCAAGATGAGAATCAAGCCTACGTAATTAATGGGGAGGATTTGGAAGGAAAAGATAGCAAGGAGGAGAGAGATGGACCCCAGGACTCCAGGCAGAATCGCGCCTGGATTTGCAAATTCAAAATAAATACCCAGTAATCCGAGCATCAAAAGGATGTATGCCAGGTTAGGGTTTGAGATTGTCAACAGAAATTTTTGTCTAGCTGACATGGGTATTTCGACAATCTCTTCGTCTTTTAAGTCGAGCTCAATCTCTTCTCCACTGAATCTTTTGATTTTCTTTCCGTGGAAATGGCGGATTATTTCTGTGCGATCCTTGGCGATGAGGTCTATTAATCCTCCTTGGAGGGCTTCTTTTTCGGTATAAGAGAGGCTTCTTCTCACCGCATCTTCTGCCATTTTTGTGTTTCGGCCCCTTTTATCAGAAAGAGATTTGATGTAAGAGGCTGCATCCTCTGTTATTTTTTCCTCCATGGTCTTGTCCATCGCCTGTCCGGTGATAGATACCCCCACAGGATGGGCTGCACCTGTGCTTGTTCCGGGAGCCATGATGAAGAGGTCGCATGAGACGGCGATGAAGAACCCTGCGGAGGCTGCTCTTGCCCCGCTCGGGTTCACATAGGCTCCAATCGGTATTCTTGAGCTTAGAATTCTTTCAATGATTTCTCTCATTGAAGAGTCGAGACCACCCGGTGTGTTGAGCGAAATGATTAGAAGCTTAGCTTCTTGTTTTTCTGCTTTATCTATTCCCCGTTTTATGTATTCAGAAGTTACTGGATGGATGGGTGCATTCACCGTGAGATGAAAAATGGCGGAATAAGTTAGGAATGGAAAGAAGAAAATTGTGAGAGCGACTATTAATTTTTTTTGCACTTTTAAATCATTATAAATTTGAGCTCATATTAAGTCAATAATTTCAGCTCTTCTATTTTTAAAAAGAAAAATTTGATCTCCTTGTTCTATCTTGAATAACTTGAATAAAAGGAAAAGGAGAAAGACTCAAAGTTTTGGGAAGGCGAGAGCCATGAGTGGACAAACAGAAAAGAAAGGAGAAGGTTTTAATAAAGCTAAAAAAATTCTGAATAATCTAAATAGAGGGGCTGTATCTCTTGACTTTTTATTTTCAATAAATTAATTATATTTTAACTTTTTAGGCCTGAAGGAGAATCCAATGATTAAGAATGATATTGCTCTTGCCGTCGAAAAAAAAACATCATTCAACAGGGCCACCTCGTTGTTAATCGTGGAGAAGGTTCTTTCTTTTCTTAAGGAGGCTCTCGCGAGAGAGGAGAAAATAGAGATAAGAGGTTTTGCAAGTTTCAGAGTGGTGCCAAAGAAAACAGGATATGGAAGGGATATAAGAAGAAAGAAACAGATTAAGATCAAAAAGGGAAAGAGAATAAAATTCAGGCCTGGCCAAGATTTGAAAAACATCTAAAAATGGAAAAAATACAAGTTTCCCTTCGATTTTTGATTAAGTAATATTTAATATTTCCACCAAATAAAGAGGGGAAAACGGAGGTCGTGCTTGAGTAAGTATCAGATTAAGCCCTCAAAATTCGATAATCTCAGGACATATTCTTTGCTTGAGAGGAAGAGCAAAGTCTCCCTAAATAAGTTTGCAAAAGTTTTCAGAAAAGGAGAAAATTTTGCCAAGTTTATAGAGAGCTTACCTGATATTCTCGCAGCAAAAGACTTCAAAAAATTTATTTTATTGATGAAGGAGGCCAGGAAAGCAAATAAAAATATAATTTTTGGGCTAGGAGCACATGTCATCAAAGCGGGCTTGAGCCCAATTATGATTGACCTCATGGAAGAAGGCTGGGTCTCTGGTCTCGCCTTGAATGGTGCAGGAATAATTCATGATTTCGAACTATCCTTAGCAGGGAAGACTTCAGAGAATGTGGAAGTTCAGCTTAAAGAGGGAAAATTTGGAATGGCTAAAGAGACGGGAGAATTCTTGAATGGAGCCATAAAATCAGCTGGCTCAAGAGGGATTGGAATTGGAGAGGCAGTGGGGGAGATGCTGGAAGCGTCAAATTTTCCCTATAAAAATATAAGCCTTATCTATTCTGCTTACAGACTCAACATACCTGTTACCGTCCACGTGGCTATAGGAACGGATATCATTCATTTTCACCCCAGTGTGGATGGAGAGGCTCTCGGAAAGGCATCGCTTCACGATTTTTTCCTGTTTTGTTCCTTAATTGAAAAGATTGAAGGAGGAGGGCTCTACCTAAATGTTGGTTCGGCAGTCATCTTGCCTGAAGTCTTCCTTAAGTCGATATCTTTTATCAAGAACAGAGGAAAGAAGCTGGAAAATTTCACTACCGCAGTTTTTGATTTCATTTATCATTACAGGCCCTATCAGAATGTTGTAAGGAGGCCTTTCAGAGCAGGAAAGAAGGGTTTTTATTTCGTCGGTCACCATGAGTTAATGATTCCCCTCCTTGCAGCTGCCTTGAAAGCCTAGGTTTGGGAACCGTATTTTAATTCATAATCCCTCATCAAGCTCCTGAAGACTCTTTCTGCTTGTTCGATTGTGCTCTGGAGTTGTCCTGAGGTATCGATAATGTAGTGAGCATATTTTTTTTTAATCACTGGAGAAAGTTGAGCCTGGATTTTTTTTATAGCCTCTTTCCGACTTATGTTATCTCTTTGAATTAGTCTTGATATTTGAATTTTTTTCTTACAGTAGGTGAGCACAATTCTGTCAAAAAATTCCATGAATCCTGCTTCGATGGTGAGAGCTGCTTCTGAAACGAAAATCTTGAATTTTCCTTCTTTACGGAGTTTTTCAACAATCTTTCTTTTTTCATCCATGACGAGGGGATGAATGAGCTGGTTAATGAAAGCCCTTTCTTTAGGGTTAGAAAATATGATTAGCCCTAATTTCTGGCGGTTTATGGTTTCATCCGGATTGAGGATTTCCGGTCCGAAATGATTAACTATGCTTTTCCAAGCAGGCATTTCGGGTTCCATCAATTGATGGGCAACCTTATCTGCAGAATGGATGTAACATCCCAAGTTTTTAAAGACCTCTGCCACTACAGATTTTCCTGAAGCTATTCCTCCGGTAAGACTCACAAGAAGCATTATCTCATCCTTCAATTCTTCTTTTAAAAAGATTTATGTTTGGAGCGAAAGAAATTTTTTAGAAGTTAACAAAGAGCTAGGGAGAGCAGGCTATTTTTCTTCAATAAATTTGAAACTCTTCTTGAAACGGAGAGCAACTCCTTGTTTCTTGCCTTTTTGGTTCGGTTCTTCGAGCCTGACCGTAAGACCTCCGAGAAGGAGTTTTAGCTTTTTTCCTTTGCTCAATTGTTCAGGGAGGTCTATGACAAGGTTGAGTTTTGAGCCAACTACAACGCCTGAATCAAGGCAGAAATAGGCTCCTCCTGAGCTTATATTTTGAAGGACTGTGCTTTCTCGAAATTTTCTTCCGTCAGGGAGTTTTCCCTCAACAAGAGCATTGAGGGGTAGCTCTAAACGCCATTCTTTGCGTCGGTCAACCACGATGTCCGGGGGAGTAACTTTTTTCTTTACTTTTATTTTCGATGTACTTTTTTTATCTACTTTGCTAACCATTTTTTCCTCTCGAGTTATCTCAATTTCTTAAAATAGAGCCGAGTTTATTGCATACAAGGCGAGCTGTAATCTGCTATGAGTATCAAGCTTGGCGTAAATGCTCTTGATGTGGGAGCGTACGGTGTTCTTGCTGATGAAGAGAGCCTCTGCGATTTCCTCATTGCTTTTCCCCTGTCCTATCAACCTTAAAACCTGGAATTCAGTCGGGGTGAGTTGATCGAGTGTTTTTTCTTTTAAATCTTTACCGACGACTGAAATGATTCGGTCCATGATGCTGCTCATCTTGTCCCTAGGAAGCCAAATCTCTCCTTTGTTTACGATTCTGATTGCCTCTGCGAGTTGATTGGCGGGGTCGTTGAGGTCGAAATATCCTCTTACACCTGCATTCATTAGACTTACTATTTCTTCATGAGTGGGAATATTTCCCAAAAGAAGTAATTGGGATTTGGTCTGGGTGCTTGAAATATCCCGAATTGCTTTGCAGATTTCTCTTGTATTAGGTAAAGGTTCAGAGTTTGCAAAAAGGATTACATTAGGCTTGAGATTTCTTATAGAATCTAAGAAGGACTCTATGGTGCTTTTTTCTATGTTTGCTATTTCAATATCAGGTGCAGTTTCAAGGGTTTTAAGGATGCCAGAGAGGATAAAATCTGATGGACAATAAATCAGGAGTCTAATTTTTTTCTGTTCTAAGGTTGTGTGTTTTTTTTCCAGAGAGGGGGACTTTTTTTGGATGTTTTTTTCCACTTTTTTAATTATCCCTTATCCTTTTACATTTTTGAAGATATGTTATAAAAATGAAAATTCAATGTCAAGCTGGCGAATTGCCTCATTTAAAATCTATATGAAAATGATTCGTTGCCTCACGAGAAAATCTCGACGAAATCATCTTGCCATCTGGCTGGTAGAGCCCTTAAATATCGGGGTAATATTAGCCAGGAGGTAAGCACATGCAATTAGAGATGAAAGTTAAGCGAGCAGTGTTAAAGGAGGGGGCCAAGAGGTATCAGAGAGGCTCCAAGAGGGAAAAGAGTCTAATATTGAAAGAGTTCGTTAGTCTTACCGGTTATAATCGCTGTTATCCCAGCTGGTTATTGCGCCACTGTGGTCGGAAAGTAATCGTATCCGGTAAAGACGGAAAGCAGGTGGTATTTATCGGGGAGTGAAGAGAGGCGAAGCGGAAGAGGCCGAGAGTCTATGATGAGGAGTTTAGAGAGGTGTTGATCTAGCTCTGGGAACTTTTAGACCAAAGCTGGGACAAGAGGTTG
>CAYSCS010000002.1:0-4868 GCA_964429695.1 uncultured Eubacteriales bacterium | reverse complement strand
CCACCGTTTTTTAGGATTTTGAGGGCGGTTGGGTCTTTGACTGAGACTCCTGTGCGGCGCAGGACTTCGAGGGAGGCGAAGTGGATTTGCTCGCACTCTTGGGGAGAGAGAATGTTCAAACGAGGTATCTTAAGTCTGTAAATATCTTTCATTTATTATCTCCTGGTAATTATCTTTTTCTCGGATATAAATTTTTATTAATTTCATCTTAATTCTTGATTCACACTTTCAATTAGCCAAGAAGATTAATTTGGGGATTTGAATATGGTTCATATTCTTATCATTTTTTTAATGGTTACAATTTTTATCATTTTGATTATCATGTGGATTTAATCGAATGAAGAAAAATCAAAATAAAAAATCAATTCCCCTCCTTGGCTACCTTGACAAGTTTGGAAGGGAGTTCAATTCCAGTCGGATTTTTTTTCTCCGAACGCTTCAAGAAGAAAGAAAAGGCAAGGCTTATAAAACCGAGCGAGGCAAACATAAGCATTGTAGGAGTGTAATCCCCACGAGAAATATCAGTCACTCTTCCTGCAATCCAAGGGAAGAGAGTCAACCCGATGTTCTGAATGAGAGCAATCAATCCGAAGGCCGTTCCAAGAAGTCTCTGCTCGACCATGATGGGGATTGAAGACCAGAGAGCAGAAGGCACAAGGGAAAAAGCAATCCCAATCCCTACTATGGATAATGCAGGATTTAGAGTGGTCAAGCCTAAGGCTAGATAAGCGGGCACTATTATCAGAGAGCCTAACATCATGATGGTCGCCCTTTTGCCAATCTTGTCGACGATTATACCGAAGAGCGGAGTTACAGTCATGGTTGTAATAAAAATTATAGAGGCAAAGAAACCTGCTTGAGTAGCAGTTAGATCAAATTCCTTCTGGAGGAATATGTTGGAAAAGGCGACAAAAGGCAGGACTGCTGAATAGATGGTTACGCAGAGGATGGTAACAAACCAGTAAGAAGTTTTAAAACTAAGGATGTTTCTGAAGATAATTTTCTCCCCTTCATTTTTTCCCCTTTCAAAAAATTTTTCCTTGGCTTTATCCAGTCGGGAATAAATTAAAAAAGTGAGCATGCTGAGGACAATAACCGCGAAAGCCACCCAGAGTGCCGTCCTCCAGTTACCACTCCAGCTATGGAGAGGAGCGCTGAGGTTTAGGGAAGCGAAATTCCCGAGCCTCACCAGAGTTACATTAAGCCCGAGGGCAAAGGCGAGCTCCTTTCCTTTAAACCATTTAGAGAGAATTTTGAGCTCGGCAATGCATAAGGACTCTGCACCTATCCCATAGAGAAGCCTGCCCCAGAGCATCAGGGGAAATGATGGACCTGCGGCGGTGAGAAAAACTCCAGAGGAGCTGAGGATTGCAAGAAGTGTCCCTGCTCTTCGGATTCCAATTTTATCAATGAGCATACCTCCCAATAAAACCATGATGAAATTTGGTAGAGAGTAATAGCTGAAAAGGAGGCCGTACTGAGCACGAGTTATGCCCATGTTTTTGATGATTTCGTTTGCGATGGGGACTACAGAATCGTAGGCATAATAGAGCCCGAAGATGACGAAGCCCATCATTACCATCACCAGCCACCTCAGTTTGGAAACACTTTGTTTTGCCTCTTGGCTCATCATTTGCTTCTCTTTCAGTAAAGAATTTCTTCCTGACTAATCAGTCTCCAGGCCATATTCAACCCTTAATTTTTCATCATAGGGAGCCTTCCTTGAAGGGCAGCCTTCTCTCGGGCAGAGCTGACAGGAAGAGAAAGTTACCTCAGTCGGGAAAAAAATGCCGGAGATTGATTTTCTGGGAATCATCAGCATGCTTTCTCTCAGTCTTACTCCCAGAAGCCTCTCGGTGTCACCAAGAAGTTGGAAGAGGGTAGCTTGTGCTGTTACTGGCCAATCTGAAAGTGAGCCCGGGCTCAGGCTTGAAAGCCTCGAGAGCCTGAATCTTTTCTTAAGATGTTTTTCAAGATAGAGCCTGGCCTCGCCAAGAGCCAAGTCGCCAAGTTTTTCGAAATAATATTGTTTGAGCAGGTCTTTCAGGGAGCTTGCGAAATCCTCAAGATTTTTTCCAATGGTGATGAGATAAGGAAAGACTCTTTCAATTTTTTCAAGATTCTTACTCAGCACCCGACTAGAAAAGGTGAAATTGTCAATCTTTATGCTTATCCCCCTTCTTTGGGTTAGGTATGATATTTTATAGAGAGCCTTTGCCTTAATTAAGGATTCGGCTTTCTTAATGAGCTCTTCTACTTCTTCTTTTGTTGCGTTTCTCTTTGTGAGGTGGAGCGTCTTGATGATTTTTTCTGGATTTAGCCTTATCGGGATTTCTTTAAGGATAGGCATTAAGTTTTTTTCCTCTGACTCTTCTTCTGGAAGAATAAGAGTCTCGTCATCAATTAAAGTCAGTGAGAAACATTACTTAGTTATTCATCTTTTTCATGAATTTCCTCTCTCAATAGAGAGAATAGGAAATTTTTTCTGATGCTCAGCTTATTAATTTTCTCAACACCTACCTTGATAACCTTGAATAGCTATTTTATGTCGAGCAGACTCTTCACTAAATCAACTGCTGATGCTGCATCAGGAGCATAGCCATCGGCTTTAATTTCGTCTGCATAGGACTGAGTTATGGGAGCTCCTCCAATGATTATCTTCACCTTTTTTCGCAAGTTAGCTTCCTCAGTGGCTTTGATTACTTCTCTCATGTAAGTCATGGTGGTAGTGAGGAGGGCTGACATTCCTAAGACATGGGCCCTTTCTTTCTCTACTACTTCTAAAAATTTCTCTTTGGAAACATCTGTTCCTAGGTCCTTCACTTCAAACCCAGCGCCCTCAAGAAGCATGGCCACAATATTTTTTCCGATATCATGGAGGTCTCCCTTGACGGTACCGATGACTACCTTCCCTCTTGATTCGATATCAGCCTCAGCCAGGAGGGGTCTTACAAGCTCCATGCCTCCTTTCATGGCTTTTGCAGAGACTAACACTTCGGGTATGAATATTTCATTATTCTTGAATCTTTCTCCGACAATATTCATTCCTGCCACCAATCCTTTATTCAGGATTTCTACAGCCGGTATTTTCTGAGCGAGTGCCTTCTGCGTCAGACTCTGCACTGCGGCCACCTCTCCTTTTTCTACTGCGGTTGCTATTTCCTCTAAAATTTCCAATTCATCCTCCTCATGTTTATTTTCTCTATATTTTTAATTTTATTTAACATTTTTATTATGAGCATGTCTTGTATATTTTTTCTTTTTTTTGTAAAAAAATGCTATTTCCGAAAAATTAACTCAATTTTTCAACTTATTTTAAATAATTAGAAATCCTCTCTATTAATCTTAATTGAGCCAGCCAGGTGATGAGCATCACCAGAGGCGCCAGATACTTAATCAGGAATATCCAGAGCAAGCGTGTTTTCTTTTGCTCCACTCCTGCAGCATACATAAAATTTGGTATTTTCCAAACCCAGCCTACAAAAACGGACATCAAGATTGCGCCAAGGATGAGGAAGATGTTGTTGGAAACATAGTCAGCGATCATGAAGAATTTGGGAGAATAGGAAGAGAAACTGGCAATGAACATGACACCCGCGCCTACCACGAAAACCCCTTTTTCTCGCGGGATGTTGTACTCATCTCTAAGCCAGCAGATGAGGCCTTCGAAGGCACCGATAAAGGAGGTGAAAGCTGCGAGAAAGAAAAGGATGTAGAAGAGGGTTCCGAATAAAATTCCTGCAGGCATACGATTAAAAACGTTGGGCATGGTGATGAAGGTGAGACCCGAGCCAGCCGCAGGATTTAGAGAGAAGGCATAGACACTGGGAAAGATGATGAAGCCGCTCATGATGGCAATCAAGGTGCTCAAAAGAACCACAATAGTAGCATTGGCTACCACCTTCTTGCTCTCTTGCGGAAGATAGCTTCCGTAGACAAGAGCCACTGCCATTGCTACGCCAATGGCAAAAAAAGCCTGTCCGATTGCAGCCTGAGCCCCTTCCCAGGTGAATTTAGATATCTCAGGTTTGAGATAGAAACTGAGACCTTTTGAAACTCCTGGAAGTGTCAAGGCCCGGACCATAAGAATAACCAGGATTAAAAAAAGAGCTGGCATCATCACATTGTTCGCTGCCTCTACGCCTTTATTCAGCCCCCTTCTGATAGTAAAAACAAGAAGACCTACAGAAAGCAGGGTCCAGAATAAAACCTCAAGCCCATTTGAGGTAAAGGAGGCGTAATAATTAGCAATTTCTGATGAAGTAAGCCTGGAGAAGATACCGCTCGCTGTTTTGAAGACATAGGCAAGGATTGAACCTACAATTGGTGAGGCATAACCAGCGATGATGAACATAGTCGCGATGTTCAGGTAACCATTGAGAAACCAGAGGGAGCCTGGTGCTAGAGTCTTGTATGCTCCGACTGGGTCTTTTCGCGTTGCTTTGCCGAGCGTAATTTCGGTCGAAAAGAGAGGGATAGCTATGAGGAATACTACTAAAAGATAAAAAATAAGAAATATTCCTCCTCCATATTTCCCTGTTAAATAGGGGAAACGCCAGAGGTTTCCGATCCCAGCAGAAAACCCAAGAGTAGCAAGGATGAAAGCGATTCGCGTTGTCCAGCTTTCTCTCTTGGGCTTCATTTCAAAAATAACATTCCATTAGTAAAGAGACTCTCTCTTCTCCTCTCCTCGATAATTCAATCAGGAGCCTATTTATCTCTTGACTTTACGATTTTTCTCAATTCCTTTGCCTTTTCCGGAGCTAATGGTTTGGGAACATGAGTTTCAAGGATCTTCCTCACCCTTTCGTTTGCCCTCCTCCCCAAGTCTTTCCCCCCCTCCTTCTCCCACTTTTCATAAGGGTCTC
>CAYSCS010000001.1:0-62502 GCA_964429695.1 uncultured Eubacteriales bacterium | reverse complement strand
CAGGCGAAGAAAAGATAAAAGAGCCAGAGAACGAAAATTACAATCGCGGGGATAGCAATAAACAGCCAGTGGGGATTGGTTTTAAATACAATCTTTTCATCTGTCAAAAGAAGGATTGATGGATTAGATTGGAAGCCTCTGGTCATGAGATTTAGAAGAGATAAGAGATTGGTAAATAAAGTTGTTTCAATCTCCTTCATGAAAATTGATGTTGACATTTATGATAAAGGACATTATCTTTTATTCAGCTAAAAATCATAAGGAGGAAAAGCAAAATGACTGGAATGAACTTCTGGGCTTTCCTCGTTTTATTGGTTATAAGCGTTGTGGTATCAGTTATCCTGTTCTTTTTGCTGAAAATAAAGATAGGAAAGGGGATAGTTGGATTTATTGCTGAAATTTGTGTGGGATGGTTTGGAGCCTGGCTGGGCTGGATTCTTGGACACTGGTGGATAAAGCTTTGGGATGTTTACATAATTCCTGCTATTCTCTGTTCAGCTTCCTTAATCTTAGTCGTGCATGTCTTGTACCCGCCTCCAAAAGAATAGCTAATTCTCGGTAGAATTCTTTAATCTGATTTTTTAAGAAAAGAGGTATCCTTGCGTGCTTTTTCTTGGGGATTCCAACTTATTCCTAAATAAAATTTCCATTTCCACCTCTTTTCTTGGCCTTGCGTATTTTTCCCTTGATATCTTGACGATGTCCCCCTTGCAGGATATCTCCTTTTCAGGCGGAGTTAAGGTCGCGGCGCTGAAAGGCTGGGAGGTGACGCCGTAGATCATCAGTTTGAGGTAGATATGGTAATTGGGCAGATTGATTAGATCGGACTCGTCAAAAACAGGGGAGAATTCCCCAGCCAGATATTTGGCGTCTTCGGCACCGATTCTGAACGAGATAATCGTACCGACGTTGCCGAAGATAGCCGCCCTGATTTTTTCATCTAGTTGCTCGATATATTGATGGGCTAAGATTAGATTTAGCCCATATTTTCTGGCTTCAGAGAGAATATCGGCAAAGGACAGGGTTAGAAAATTATGGATCTCATCAACATAAAGATAAAAGGGTCTCCTCTTATCTTGCGGCAAATCAGACCGGCTCAGGGCGGCCAATTGAATCTTGGTCACTATCATCGCTCCTAAAAGTGAGCAATTGTCTTCTCCGATCTTGCCTTTCGCCAGATTAACAATCAGAATTTTTCCTTCATCAATCACCTTCCTTAAATCGAAGGTGTTTTCTCTCTGGCCGACGATATTCCTTAGGGGCAGGCTGGTTAAGAATTGCCCCACTTTATTTAGAATCGGAGAGATGGCCTCAGACCTGAGCCAGGCAGAATACTTCTCAAATTCAAATTGCCAGAATTCTCTGAGCTGTTGGTGTGAAACCTGTTTTAAAACATCATTTCGAAACTCTTTATCCGTTAAAAGCCTTGGAATTTCCAGGAGTGTGCTCTGAGAATATTCCAGAAGAGTTAAAAGAGCGTGCCTTAGGATATGCTCAAGCCTTGGCCCCCAGAACTCAGGCCAAATCTTTTTGAACACTGAAAGAAGGCCGGAGACTACAAGATGACGATAATCGGGAGAGACTTTCTCTAAAGGGTTAAAGGCAATTGGATATTCCAAATCTGCGGGATTGAAATAGATGACATCCGCAATTCTCCTTTTAGGAACAAAATGCAAAATATCCTCAGCTAAATCTCCATGAGGGTCAATAAGTGCCAAACCATTGTCTCTTTTAATATCTGAGATAGCTAAATTTTCAATCAAAGTAGATTTGCCAGTTCCAGTCTTTCCTATGATATACATATGGCCTCTTCGGTTCTCATCTTTTATCCCAAATCTCTTTCTTATGTCTCGATAATTGGTCACAGCAAAAGGTGTGATCTCCTCTTTGTTTTTATTTAATTTTGTCATATATCTTCATGATAAATCCCCAGAAATTAAGGTAAAAGAAAGGAATTATTCTCTTTAAGAATAAATCCTCCCGCCTTGTTTAGCCCTTTCTTTAAGATAAGGTGAAAAAAGAACCTTAAAAAATCTAATAATAGGAGGATAAACCTATGAAAAGCAAGGCAAAGTGTCTTGAACTGAGAACTCCGGATGGCAAGGTTATCCTAGTTCTCTACCTCTATGAGAAAGAGGTAGTCTTAGAGGATAGCCCAGAGGTTTCTGCTGATCAGAAAAGAGAGGCAAGAAAGGAAAAAGTTCAAAGCAGAGAGCAGCAAGAGGAGGAACCGAAAATGACCGATGCCCAAAAGAGGTATCTATTTAGAATTCTGGCTGAGCACGGAATTGAGGGAGATAAGGCACACCAGCAACTTAAAGACCTCTTCCAGGTTGATTCCTTAAAAGAAATCTCCAAACTCGAGGCAAGCAAGATGATCGAGCGGCTGCTGGAAGAGACAAAAGGAGGCGGGGATGATAGAACACCTTTCTAACAGTCAAATAAGTCTTTATTCCCAATGCAGCCTCAAGTACAAGTTTCAGTATATTGATGAAATTCCAAAGCCTTTCAAGCCCTCTGGTCTGGCTCTGGGGAGCGCCGTCCATTCTGCCCTTTCCTGGCTCAATAAGCAGAGGATGAACGGCGATAATGTTTCCCTTGAGAGACTCTATAAAATCTTCGATGCTGACTGGTATATGTCTAGGTTCAGATACATGTGATACACCTTAAGTTTGTAAAATAATGACATTTCTGGTTGATAGGCCATGCATCTGGAGTTTCCAGAGATACTCAGAAGGAGTAAGCTGGCCAAGGGCTTCATGGGGACGGACATTGTTCCAGATGTCTTCCCATTCTTTAGCCTTTTTTTGCATCACCGGTAAGATAGAGTAGACATTTCCCTGTTGGTAGAACTCTCTTTTATCAGCCTCCTGAGAGATTTCTACATAGGTATTCTGTTTAGGATTCCTGGGATAAATAAAGTAATGGGGGATTCTTTTTATCTGGCAGAGTTTGTCAAACTCTTTCAAGAAGGTAGAACCATTATCTGTCTGAATTGCCTTAATAGGGAAGGGAAATCCGACTAAACACTCCTCAAGAAATTTAGCTCCATTCCTGGAAGATTCAGAAGGATATACTCTTATTACCTTTCTTTTGGTTAACACATCAATAGCAGTGAACTGGTAGAATCTTTTGCCTCCTGGCAACATAATATGCTTTGTATCCATTTGAATCATATCTCCAGCTTCAGATATTCGTAATCCTCGAGGAAAACGTGCCTTGGGACGTAAGGCAGCCCTTCTCCTTTTCTTAGATATTTTCAAGTTAATTAGTCCTCTTCTCTTTAACACTCTGCCTACTGTGCTGGCTGATACTTGAATTCCTTCTCTGGAGAGGAGAGCTCTAAGTTTGTACTTTGACCAGGCAGGATACTGCTTTCTTAGTTGGACTATTCTGATTACCGTATTCCAAGAAGTGGTAGGTTGTCTTAAATGCTTAGGTTTTCTGGAGTTTTCATTCAGTCCTATCACTCCCTGATGTTTAAATCGTCTAATCCATCGATACAACGTCATTCTTCCAATACCGAAGTGTCTGGCAGTCAAAGAATTGTTGTTTCCATGAGTTCTGTGCCAATCCAGAACCTTGATTTTGTATTTAGCCCGTTCAGTTAACGAATTGACCAGAGCAGCGGAACGGGCAATGGATGCCGCTCCGGGAAGAATTGTGCCGTATATTGTCATACGGCATCCATTGTACCTGCCTTTCATGTTTTTTGAAGATCCATGTGTATCATATCATATGAAAACCAGTACAGAATCTTTACATCAAAAGCAAAGTATGGCAATATAATATCTGATTAAAAACGGAAGATAATGAGCATCTTTAAGAAAGGGAAAAATTGGTATATCGATTATTATTATAAAGGGCGGCGGAAAAGGAAAAAAATCGGCCCCTCAAAGAAACTGGCGATGCAAGTTCTAAATGATGTGCAGTTAAAAATTGCCAGAGGCGAGTTTCTTGGCATTTTTGATGAGAAGAAAGTTCTTTTCGAAGATTTTGCCCAGAAATATCTGGATTATTCTAAGGCCAATAAAGCCCAGTCAACTTATCAGCGCCAGGACCGGACCTGCATTGCTCGTTTAGTCTCTTTTTTTAAGAATAAATACATTTTTGAGATTACTCCCCAGATGATAGAAAAGTACAAGGCGATGAGGTTGGAAAAGGTCGCACCTGCCACAGTCAATCGAGAGCTGGCCTGCCTAAAGCATATGTATACCAAGGCTATAGAGTGGGGGTATGTGAAGGTAAACCCTGCAAAGGGAGTTAAGCTTCTAAAAGAGCCGCCCGGTCGCTTGAGGTATTTGAATCCTGATGAGGTAGAGAGGCTTCTTAATGCTTGCTCTAATCATATCCGGCCAATTGTTGTCACTGCTTTGAACACCGGCATGAGAAAGTCTGAGCTCCTCAGCTTAAGATGGCCTCAGGTAGACCTTAAAAATCGGAAGATCACAGTAATTAACGCAAAAAATAATGAATCAAGAGTGATCCCAATCAATCAGACACTTTACCGAGAACTTTCAAAGCTCTCCCTCAAAGCAAAGGGAGACTATGTTTTTTCTGACCGGAATGGTCAACCTTTTAAAGATATAAAAAAGGCTTTTTCATCAGCCATAAAGCGAGCACGAATTGAGGATTTTCGCTTTCATGACCTCCGTCATACCTTTGGATCATATTTAGTTATGCAGGGAGTAGACCTTAAAACAGTTCAGCAGGTAATGGGTCACAAGGAGATAAGAATGACCATGCGCTATTCTCATCTTTCCCCAGAATATGTCCAGGAAGCCATGGAAAGGTTGGATAGCTTATGGACACTATTTGGACACCAAAGCCAAAATGGGAATAGTAGCAAGCTATCTAAGTTATTGAAAATAAAGGGAAGCGCCCGTAGCTCAGTTGGATAGAGCGTCTGACTACGAATCAGAAGGCCGGGGGTTCAAGTCCCTCCGGGCGTACTTTTCTTTCCTCAAGACTCTAAAGAAGTCGAGAAAGAAGAGCTAATTTAAGGTTCTTCACCTCCTATTAAAGCCGTTGAGCTTGGCCAAAAAATTCCAGAAAATTAGCTTTTTCAGGAAGAAGAGAAAATGAAGAAACCCTTGCGAAAAATATCAACGAGAAATTCCCTTTCCTTTCTTTGTGTTTTCCTCCTTTCATGTGGGCTTATAAAGGCACCTCAAGAATTTATGTCCTTTACGGTGAGCATGGAAGACCCAGCTTCGCATTACTATCATGTTGTCTTTCGCTATGAAGGTGTAAAGGATGAGGAGCTCGATTTTAAAATGCCAGCCTGGACCCCGGGTTATTATCGGATCCTGGATTTTGCAAAGAATGTGGTTAGATTCAAGGCTCAAGATGGTTTAGGGAATGAGCTTGCGTGGGAGAAGACTTCGAAAAACACCTGGAGGGTAAAGACGGGTAAGTCAAAATCTGTAGCGGTAAGTTATGATGTCTATGCCTTTGAAAAATCAGTGGCTGATAGTTATCTGGATGAAAGCTATGCCTATATCTCACCAACCAGTATCTTCATGCATGTTTCAGGAAAGATTGCCCGTCCGGTTAAAATCAGGGTAAAACCACATCACAGTTTCAGCCAAATCTCAACCGGACTCGAGAGCGTGGAGGGTGAACCAGATACATTTTTTGCTCCTGACTTCGATACCCTTTATGATTGCCCGATATTCATCGGGAATCAGCAAGTCTTTTATTTTGATGTCATGGGAATTCTTCATCGAGTTGTAGTCAATGAGAGAGAGGAATTTGACCAAGAAAAAATGGCTTCTTTCCTTAAAAAAATAGTTGAGTCAGCCGCCGCTCTCATGGGTGAGATCCCTTACCGTCATTACACCTTCATCATGATGGGAGAAGGGCAGGGCGGCTTGAACATCAGAATTCGATGGCTATTTTCACCAGAGTCCCTGATTTTGAAAATCCAAAGGCCTATAAACGCTGGCTGTGTTTTGTGGCTCATGAATTTTTTCATCTCTATAATGTGAAAAGGATTCGACCGATTGCTCTCGGTCCTTTTGACTACGACAGGGAAAATTATACAAAGATGCTCTGGGTGTCTGAGGGATTCACCGTTTATTACGAGTACCTAATCTTGAATCGAGCTGGATTATTGACTCGGGATGAGATTCTCGATTACATGGAAAACCAGATCAGGAGCTACGAGAATTTTTCGGGTCATCTCTGCCAGTCTGTGGCCGAAGCAAGCTTCAACACCTGGATTCAGCCTTTCTTTGCGCGGGGAGGAAATGCACCTGAAACCACGGTTTCTTATTATTCCAAAGGAGCTGTGCTGGGAATGTTACTCGACTTAAAGATAAGATACGAGACGAAAAACCAGAAGTCACTCGACGATGTGATGCGCTATCTCTATAAAAAATTCTACAAAGAATTAAAAAGAGGATTCACTGACGAGGAATTTCAGGAAGCCTGTGAAAAAATTGCAGGCTGTAAGCTTTCCGATTTTTTTGAGTATGCCTATACGGTTAAAGAAATCGATTATCCCCGCTATCTCGGCTATGCAGGCCTTGAGATTGAGATGCCCTTATCAAGGGGTGAGCCGGGAAATTATGAAATAAGACCTCTGCCGAACCCGACTCAACTTCAATCTGATATTCTTGAAAAATGGTTGAGAAATTAATCAAATGCCTGTCTAGAGTCTGAGCACAAAACCCGAGTCAAAAATAAAGCCCTAGAGAATCCAAGCTTTTCAATTTTTTAATGGCTTTTTAAATGAATCTTAATCTTAAAGCCCTCCTCCAAATTATTGATTCTTGAAGGAATAATGTGCTGTAACATTTTTTCCTCCATTCGTTCTTATCCCCTTAAAGAGAACATTATGGTTCTTCCGGATTTTATCTGGATAAACCCAAAAAATTTAGCTTGTCTTTAGGCTTATAAAGGGGCTCTAGATGAAGTACTGTAGAGCAAAATCGACAATTAGAGCATTTTATCTTATTTATTCTTAATTTATCTTAACCTGATTATCCTTTTGAATAGTGAAATCTATCGGCTGAATCAACTCTCAGGCGGCTGTAAATTCTTTTTATCTCCGCAAAAAGGCGGGATAAGCCACCATTATTAACCTAGATAACTGGAGTTTTTAAAATGAACCAGGAAAAAGAGGAAAAGAAGTAGATATTTTCTTTTCCTAAAAAAATTAAGATTAATAAAGCAGCATAAAGTCCTTTCTTCATTCTTTAACCAATCTCAAGGCTCTTAATCCTTCGTCTTCTTCAATGCTATCTCTCAGTTACTTTTCGATGCATAATATTTTGTTAACTAAGGGGAGAACCTGGCTAAAAAATGAGGCATAATTTTGGAGCTTATTGAAAAATGATGTTTCGAAAGAGAAGATTAGGGCTAAAAAAGTTTTTTAATTATTTTATATTTCAAGATGTTTCATTTTTTAAAAAGGCATGAACTAAGAAAGATTTCAAAAGATAAGCGGATTCGAGCTTTTATTTTTTCTCTTTCCAGTGAACTCGATTCATCAGGGGATGGATAAGCTTTATGGCACCAGGAACTGGGCAGGCCTCAACACAACTCCCATCATACCAGCATTCTTCTGGATAGAGGAGAAGGGGCGGTTTTCCCTTTTCTGGGTTGGGGATGAAGATATCCACCTGGCATACCTCTAGGCACTGATTGCATCCATTACACAGTTCGGGGTCAATGGCTATCGGGGAAGTTTTGGCTTTTTTCACAAACACAAAGGGCTTTTTATTTTTCATTCTTTCAGTCCTTTCAAGTATTCTTGATTGTGGCGCTCGTAGTTTTCCTCAAGATTGCCGTAATAATCGAGGGGCTTTTCTCCGCTTACAACCTCATCCTCTTCCAATCTTATGGTTATGAACTTATGCCAGTGAGGAGGGTCAATCTCGGGGTAATCGAGCCGAAGGAAGTGAAGGTGCTTTGAGCTTGCCTTGCGCAAGAGGCAGGAATTGAGGATGATTTCTGCATTGGTGAGAATATTCAAGACTTCAAGCGACCGAACAAGAAGATGTGGATTTGGGGCGTAAAGAAGCGAAGCTTCATTTTCCTTTATATCCCTGAGCTGTTTTAAACCCTCTTTGAGCAGTTCGTCGCTCTTTAACTCTCCACAATAATGTTGCATAACTCTTGAGATATGCATATTCAGCTCTTTCCATCCTATGCCATTTTTTTTATTGATCAGGGAGATGACCCTCCTTCTTTCTTCTTCCACTTGCTCCTCATCCAGATGTGGTTCAGAGGCTTTAAGCGCATAATCGGCGGCGTGTCTTCCTGCATAATGCCCTGTTGCGGCCGCATGTCCGTGACAGTTAGAGGCGAAGAGCTGGTCACCTGCAGCATACAATCCTTCCAGGTTTGTCCTTAAATCCCAGTCATTCAGGATTCCGCCAGGGAGGCCGAAGAGCTGACGCTCCTGGGGAAGAAATGCTCCTGATTTCCATCCTTCCCCATAGCTCTGAAGGAGGTGCTTATTGGGGTCAAATCCCGCTTCCATATAATTTCTTAAGATGGGGATTTTTGTCTTACCTTCCTCACCTACCATCAACCCCCAGATTGCCTTTCTTTCGTGTTCAGGCATACCTGGCAAATCAGCATAGAAAGGAAGCTTATAGCCTTTCTCAAGAAGTGAATTAAGAGGGAGGATGTCAGGTCCTTTATATTTATATGAAGGAAAGTCAGACTCCCCACCCCCTTTGAGGAAAAATTTCTGACCGGGCGAAGGTCGATAGCGCTCCGAGATAGTCTTAAGCATCCTCCCATCCCTGTCCACCCAGGGGATTTCCTTCCCTCGAGCATCCACCATCGAGCATGCATACCAGGTGTTGTGGGTGTTTCCTGTTCCGTAAGGAGGGAAGCATCTCTCTCCCGACCATTCTGCTTTGACTGATTTCTCCATCATCGTAAATTCAACCCCAGCCTTCCAGGCCATGGCATGTCCGTCTCCAGTACACTGAGGAGGTCTGAACTCTGAGATACCCGGGAATCCGGGAGAAAAGAGCCAGATTCTCGTCGGACGCGACATACAGAGCACAACTGCTTTAGCCTTAAAGACATAAAACTCGCCAGTTCGTGTGTTTACCGCTGTCGCTCCAACCACCCTCGCTCCCTGTTTACCTTCTTCTGTGAGGAGTGAGGTGGCCATTACTCTGTCGAATATTTTAACCCCGAGACATTTACATTCCCTGTAAAGAGAGGGCTTGAAGGTTGTTCCCCAGACCCGAAGCGTGAATCTATTTTCGTAATCATAGGCAAAGAGAAATTTTGTTCTTTCATCCCTGAATTCTGCTCCTTTGAATTCATCTTCTGTGTCCCTTATCTTTCCTCCCATCTTCTCTAACTCTAATAATCTGTCATATCCTTCTCGGCACTCGATGTAATGGGAGATTCCATTATTGTAGCCATCGTTATCCTCGATCATTGCCTGCGTGAGCTCTTCCGGGGTAATACGGGAACAGGGATTGGTTGCCGCTGATTCCCAGTGGTCGCATCCTGAGCCCCCCGCCCCGCTCTTTATGGTGGCTCCTTTTTCGACAAGCATAACCTTAAGTCCTTTTTTTGAAGAAGCAATGGCTGCCCAGCAACCTGCAATTCCTCCTCCTAGAATAAGAATATCTGTCTTTAGCTCTTTCTTCCTTTCCCAGAGCAAAGGGTATGGCCATCTAAATTTAAAAAAATCTTCATCCTTAAAACTCATTTCTCCTCCTCATCGCGGGATGCATATTAAAAAGATTTAAACAATTGAAAGATAGAAATTATCCAAAATAACAAAATTTTTCCCAAATAATCATTTTTGGAAATATAATTTTTTAGATAAGTTATAGGCCTCATTCCCTATGTTGTAAATTCATTTAAAATTAGCCACCATCATGGTGATTTTTTAGCTTCGCCTTGGGCGATGATCTTCATCACTGAAGCTTAGCTTCTTCTCTTTTAACCACCTCGAATTAAATAATTTCAGGTAAGAAAAATGAAATCATTTATTTTTATAAGGTGTGAAGTCTTTAGCTAAACTTAAAAATGTCATCAAAAAACTTTAGCCAACCTCTCTCTCCTGAATTTCTTGATTCCCCTCTTTCTGAGCTCAGGGACTAACCCTCTTTCTCTAAGTTCGGGGATAAAGAATCTTTCAAGGAGCGTTTCTCTTGAGGGGATTATCCTCATAGATTTATCCTCTGAGGGTCTTTTTTTCATTTGAGGTAAGAAGGCTAGTTAATACAAAGACTACCGCAGAAATTCCATAGGCAATCAAGAGACCGAAATCAATATTCATCAACCCCTTAAGGGATCCTGGTATTCCCAGGATGAAGGAGAATACTCCGATGATACCCCCTGCAAAAAGAGCGGCAATGGCGCCTTTTGGGGTCGCCCTTTCCCAGAGAACGCCGCCAAGAAGAGGCACCAGCATGCTACCCATATAAGGATAATTAAAGATGATAATCGTATAAAGAATTCCTTTGGCATAAAAGGCTATTCCTACGCCGGCAACGAGCGCACCCACAATGACTCCCTTCGAGACTGTTTTCGAATATTCAAGCTCGTCGAGACTCATTGAGGGGTTGAGCACCTTATTGTATAAGTCCCTTGAAAAACATCCTGCAAGTGAGATGAGGAGGCAGTTTCCAGTGGACATGGCTGCAGCAAGAAGCGAAGAAATAACGAGGCCTCCAAGAAGAGGTGGGAGCGTGGTTTGAATCATTTTGGGCAGTATTGCTGCATTTTCAAGCAAGGGATAAATGGCTTTTCCTGCCGAGCCGATAATCCCCACGCAAAAACTGATGAAAATTACGATAATCCCGCCCAAAATGCATCCCCATCTAGCAACTTTCTCTGACTTTGCAGATTGATACCTCATAAATGCATCATAAGAAACCGAAATTGCGAGGAGGAAGGGAAGAATGGTGAAGACCGCCCGAGAGAACATCCCGGGAGGAATAAAGGGAGAAGAAAAAATGCTGGCTACACTTGCTGGGATCTCTTCTCGAAGCTTTAAGAGGGAAGTTAAAGAAACCAGGGGAATCCCTGCTACAATGAAGCCGAGCTGAATGAAATTTATGACTGCTACTCCCCGCATACCTCCTAAGAAGCTGTAGAGCATGATTACTACTCCGCTGGTGATGACACCCTGGAGAAAACTTAATCCGAGGACAGTGAAAATAGAGCCAGCAGCCATGACCTGGGCCACGAAAATTCCCAGAAGGCTGGGTATGTTAGAAAACCATCCCCAGATACGAATCCATTTTCTCTCCCCGTAGCGAACTGCAAAAAAATCAAGCGGAACAAATCCTCCACGTCTTCTCAACTTGGAAGCCACAAGCAGCCCAGCCAAGATCAACCCGCCTCCACATCCCATGCCATACCAGGTGCCTGGCCAGAGCCCTATCTCAGCTCCAAGCTCGGCTCCTCCAAGGATGACTCCAGCGCCCAGCTGGATTGAAGCCAAGGTTGCCGTCGTCAGGCCTAGACCCAAGTTTCTTCCTGCTATAAGAAAATCTGAAGTGGATTTAACCTGCCTGCTGAGATAAAAGCTCAATCCCAAAGTTATTCCAAGATAAAAGATGACTACAGCGACCAAAATTTTTTACCCTTCATCTTTTTTTGCCTTTCCTTCAAGGCATCCGAAGCTCTATTATCACAGGATAAAATTTTACTCAAGCCTCTTCATTTTCTCCAAAAAGGCAAAACCATCGCAGATAGGGAAAAAATTATAAATTATGAGACCTTTCTAAAAGAGAATTCCTGATTGGAATTGGAGGTGTTGAGATTGGAATTTCAAGATTAAAGATGATTTCTTTTGAAAGTTTTTGAGCGAGGGGAATAACTAGAATATACTTAACAATCCGGAATCAAAAAGTCGTTTAAATTGCGGATTTTTTCGTGGATTTTTTCTCTTCCCTTTCTTCCAAGTTGAGTCAGGGTTGTTTTTTCGGGTTCTCTTCACAAATTCATTTCTAAAAATTGCTCTTAATGTTCTATTAATCTTATAATGTGTCCTCATGATGATTCTAAGGGGAAGAGAATATCTTTTAATGATAAAAATCCAAAAACCAAAAACGACCCGGAATTAAAGGTTGCTTAGGGAGAATCTCTATCTTTGATTTAAATTCGATTTGTTGCGTAAGCTTCGGTTTATTATGGTAAAAGTCCTTATGGTTTTAAAGGTTTTTGTGTATTTTTAAATTGTATTTTTTTTCTAATGCGGGAAAGATTTACTGGCAAAATAAAAGAAGGTAAATCAGAAAAAAGGAGGAACCATGAAGAGACGTGATTTTCTTGGAGTTATGGCTTCTGCAGGACCTTTTTTACTCAGAGGCTCAGGTCTTAGAGATGTGGTATCGAATGTGCATATAGAAAAAGCCTGGCCCGAAATCAAGGAATCTTCTGAGCCCGACTGGGATAAGGTACGTTCCGATTTTCCCCGAGCGGCAAGAAAGCTCTGGCTTGCTGCTGCCGAAACTCATCCTTTTAGCATCCACACCCTGAAGGCAATTGAGAATTATTCCTATTACCGCATGCTTGGCCCAGGTAATGAGCGGAAGAGCTTCACTCCAGAAATGCAGGCTGAGCTAAAAATGCTCTTTGCCAATCTCATCAATGCCAAACCCGAAGAAATTGCGTTTGTGATGAGCACAACAGATGGCGAAAACATCGTCGTGGAGGGTATTGACCTTTTGCACCGTGGAGGGAATGTGGTGATCGATGACTTACATTTCCCTGCCTCCAAGTATATGTATTCTATGCTCCAGAAAAAAGGATTCATTGAGCTGCGGATTGTTCGACACAGGGACTGGAGGATAAAAATAGAAGATATGGAAAGGGCTATTGACAGAAACACAAGGCTTGTTTCCCTGGCTTTAGTCTCAAATGTAAACGGGTATATGCATGAGGCAAAAGCCATAAGTGAAATTGCCCATGAGCGCGGAGCCCTTGTCTATGGTGATATAATTCAGGCAGCTGGTTGCACTCCCGTAGACGTGAAGGAGATGGGTATCGATTGCTGCGCCTGTAGCACTTATAAATGGTTGATGGGAGATTTCGGGATAGGATTTCTTTATGTTCGGGAAGACCTTCAGGGGACAGTAATCAAACAGACTCGTTACGGCCTGAGGCAGCTTAAAAGCATGAAAGGTTTTGAGTTTGAATTACTCCCTGGAGCTGCTCTCTATGAAGGGACAACCTCAATCCCTTATCTTCCTGGAATTTGTGCCTACGAGGGGCTAAAATATGTGACAAAGTTAGGTGTAGAAAACATTCGAAAACATGCCAAGAGGCTTACCGACCGCTTGCAAAAGGAAATGCCTCTCTTAGGATATCTATCCATTACCCCACCTGAGAGCCCAACCCCTATCGTCAGTTTTTTAACTCCTGACCCTGAAGGCACAAATGAAAAACTTGACCGTGCTTTTGGAGAGCATGTGGTAACCCTAACTAACTGGGAAAAGACAAATGAGAAGGGCGAAACAGAGATGGTGAGCGGAATCAGAGTTAGTGTCTCTGTTTACAATAATGACGAGGACATAGACCAATTCCTGGAAGCCTTGAGATGAAGCTCACTTTCTTCATTTAGGATTTAATTAAAAAATTTATTTCCTTTTTCATATTCCTCCAATTTGACTCTTAGAGGATGAGCTCTTTCATTCTGTTCAATTCTTACTTTCCTGAGAATATCTATTTTTTTATCTACGCTAAACCTGGATGAACCAAAATTTTTAAAAGAAGAGGCCTTCTTTATCACGGACGAGCTGAATTAATTTTGTTGATTCCTCTTCGGATAGTCTAATGGCTGCTTCACCCAGTCGCCTCCTCTTTCATCTCCCTCCTCTCGCCACCCTGGATACTGTGTCTTAACCTGAATGATAACAGAATTTGACAAAAAAAAAGCTTTGCTTTAATTAATGTTTAATGCATTTTCCATCAGATACTAAATTTAATTTACGCCAAACACATACTTTCGTAGATTTTATTTATTCCCATTTAAAAAATTTGATTCTCAGTAGGAAGCTAAAGTCTGGGCAGAGAATCACGGTGAAAGAATTTGCTGAATACTTCAATGTAAGCATAACTCCGGTAAGAGAGGCATTCCAGAGATTGATGGCAGAGCGCTTGATTTCTATCAATGCTCGAAGTGAGATAAGAGTGATAGGTTTACCTGCGGATGAGGCAAGGGATATTTTTGAACTCAACAAGGCCCTGGACTCATATGGGATTAGAAAAAATCTTAAAAAATTCCCCTCTGCCGTAATCAGCGAGTTAAAAAAAATGCATGAAGATTTCAAGAAATATTATAGGGAAAAGAATCTAAAAATGATGTTCAAACAGAGTGAGAAAATACATGAAAGGATATGGAGAGAATACAACAACAGATTCATTTATCAGACCCTTGTCCGAGCTAACGAAAAAATTTCTCTTTTTGTGGGAAGTTTCACTGAGAGGTATTATCATCAGGCGCTCATCGAAAAATCCTATAAAGACCATTGTGCTCTGATGGAGGCAATTGAGAAGAGGAATGGAAAATTGGCTGCTAAATTATTAGCCAAACATTGGGATTATTCTGCTGTTCAGAAGCAAAAGAAGAAAGAAGAAGGTGCGAAGAAGCTGGAAAAGAAATGAAAAGAAAGCCTCTCTCAAACATGATTTTGCTTTAGGCTTCACTTTTCTTTTTGAACTCTCTGTTATCCCCGAGAGGAAGTGATGAGGAGAGGGTAATCCAGGCCACGCAGGAGATAGAAATAGAGGGAAAGAGGCTAAAATATACCTCCGAAACAGGGCGCATTGCACTTCGCGATGTAGAGACTGGAAAGTCACTTGGCTACATGTTCTATATAGCCTCTTGTTTACTCCTATCAACTCCTCCAATGCCTGTAACTATCTTAGGGAATGGAGGTCCGGGTGCCAACTCTTCGCTCCTCCATTTCTTCGTTGCAGGACCAAAAATCGCTGAGGGAGAGCGATTAATAGACAACGCAGAGGCATGGCTTACGGTGGGAGATTTGGTCTTTGTCGATCCCATGGGCTGCGGTTTCAGTCGTCCAGCCAAAGCAGAATTTGCTTCAGAATTCTATGTCACAGGGGGTGATATTGCCTCAGTGGCTGAGTTCGTTCGTTGCCGGAGGTTGCTTCATGAGGCAGGCGATTTCCCAGTGGTTATTGTCGGTAAGAGCTGAGGCGCCAGAAGGGTAGCTTCAGTGGCTTATGTCCTTGAGAAAGGTGGAGTAAGGGTTGATGCTCTAGTCATGATTTCAGGTGGCTCAGGCCTCAACAAAGAGTATATCTCAAGCGAAATGAAAAATGCACTCCGGGTAGTAAACTTCTCAATGACTGCTCTTTATCACCGCAAAATAGCGGAGAAATTGGGAGGGGAGTCTTCTCATATTCGGAAAGAAGTGGAGACCCGGGCAAGAAAGGATTACGCACCTGCCCTGGCAAAAGTTGAATGCTTGTCTGAGGCTGAGAGAGTTGATTGAATCGATAGCTTATCTAAAATTACTTGTTTTTCTCCAGAAGAGATTTAGCCCAAAAAGTTGAGAATTACTCCGCGCCAGTTCCACACAGGGTTGCTAATAAAGAGGGCAAATTACACCATCCTTTTGACATGCGACGCACGATCCAGGCCGGGATTCTCCTGAGGCAATAGATTCAAAGGTAAAGTCTGCAATTCTTCGTTATCTACGGCGGGAGCTTGTCTAGAGGACTGACCTTCTTTATCTAGGTCTTGAAGATATAGAGCAGGGATACGCTCCTTCAAGGAAATATCCGAAAAGCGTAAACGAATGCTGGAACGGGGCGACGGCTTCTTTATTCTCTGAAGAATTGGCAGAAGGATTAGCTGTGGCAACAGAAACTGGAGAGGAGCCGCCAAGCATAGGTCCCCAGCTTCCTGCAACAGAAGAAGCCATAGCCCTTAATCCTCAATTGAAAGTCTTCGTTGCCTGTGACCTATATGATTCATACGCCACTTGCGCTTCAAACGAAGAGACATGGAGAAATCTACACCCAGAATTGCAAAAATTGATAAGGTTTAAATACTACCCGGGCGAGCTATGTTTTACCTTGATCCTCAAATCCGATTTGAGGTTAGTAGAGATGTAAAGGAATTGATTTTCTCGCTTAAAGTTTGTGCTAAGTAATTTATAGGTTCATCCACCACTTTTTAGTGATTAATAAAAAAGATAGAGCTTTTAGACTCTAGGTTTACTATCTACTCAAGGAAAAACACGAAGTTAATTTAAAAAGGCATTATCTTATTTCCACTGGCTAGGGTTGAGGCGATTAATAAGAAAAGGTTCATCTCTAAATTTGTTAAAAAAATATGGATATCTCCCGAGTAGTTGATAAAAAATAGAATATCTGGGTGCGTAACTATAAGATTTCATTGGAATAAAGGGAGGATTCAGATTCAAAATATCAAAGCGAGTATGAAGGGAGTATCTCCTAAGCGTTTTGAATTGGCCGAACTCTAACAAAAGGAAGAAGTTATTAGTCTTCTTTCCTCTATGAGATATCATATTTTCACCAACTAATTTTGAGAAGAGCCAAAAATATTAATCTTTGCCCGAGTAAGGGGAAGATATCCTTGGGTAAACCGGAGGAAGAAGATATGGAGAAGAGCCTAATAAAAAAATCATCAGACGAAAAGCTTATGGCTATAGAGATATGGAGTATTTTAAGCTGAAAATCTATAATCTTCACCTCTTTGGGTATTCATGGTTGCGATATGCCAGTTTTTTAAAAGGTTAATGAAGTTGTTTATTGCTTCGGGTTATTTTTTAAATGGACATCTAAAATAAAAATCAAGAACAAGAAATTTTTCGCCCCAAATATTAAGATTAGTATTGATTAATACGTTTAAGAAAGAAGATTATTGACAAAATAGTGAAAATGCTTTATGTATGATGCATCACATATGCCTTTTACAAGATTTGATCTAAAACAGACCTCAACTTTCTCTGAAACAATTTATAAGCATATAAAAAAATTAATTCTCAGTGGTCAGTTGAAGGCGAATCGAAGAATCACCATTCAGGAATTCGCAGATTATTTCAATGTCAGCATAACTCCTGTACGAGAAGCATTCCAGCGTCTTATAGCAGATGAATATTTGAAGATAAGTGCTAGGAATCAGTTCAAAGTTATTGGGTTGTCGATGGAGGATGTCAACAAAATATTTGAATTAACCAAGGCTCTGGATGTGTTCGGAATGATAAAGAACCTTTTACATATTCCTGATGAAGTAGTTTGGGAGCTGAAAAAGATGAATGATAGATTAACTGAATATTACAAGAAAAAACACCTGAAACTATATCTGAAGCAGAATCTTGAGATTCATTTCAGGATATGGAAAGAATATAAAAACGATTTTATTTATCATACTTTGACTAATGCCCAGGAAAAAATAATCATCATTATTGGCATCTCTCCTGACATATTTTATACCCCAAAGGTTTTAGAAAAATCTCATGATGAACACTGCCAATTGCTTGTTGCCATTGAAAGGAGAGATGTGAATTTAGCAAAAAGAATTTTAGAGCGACATTGGAAAGAAAATTTCTTTATCGAATGAAAGAGGGAAAAAAGTAAGAAGGGGGTGAGAGTTGAGAGAATGAAAAGATGAAAGAAAAGAAAGGGAAAAGAGAGGAAAAAAAGATTAAAGGAGGGAAAGAATGAAAAAATTATGGAGAAAAAATCAATGCCTGCTCTTTCTTATTTTTATGGTTGTTGTTTTTCTTCTTGCCAATGGGAAGGGGCTTGCCCAGACTACCCTGGCTACTCTTGAAGGTAAGGTTACAGATGAAGAAGGGGCAGGCTTACCAGGGGCTGAGGTAACTGCCAGAAATATGGACACGGGATATGTTCTCAGCACACTCTCTCGCTCCGATGGAGGCTACATTATTTCAGGTATTCAGCCAGGCACATATGAAATCAAAGTGGCTCTTTCCGGGTTTACCACTCAGGTAAGGAGGGGTGTTACCTTTACAGTTGGAGGCAAATTGAAGATTGATTTTGTTTTAAAGCCAGCTGCAGTGGAGGAAGAGGTGACGGTCGTGGCTGAGGCACCGATGGTTGAGGTGACTAAATCTGAGATAAGCAGTGTTATCGACCGTCAGAAGATTGATGATCTTCCTTTATTAAACAGAAACTTCAGCGACCTTACTATTCTTCAAGCAGGAGTCCTCGAGGGGAGGACGAATGCTCTCCAATCAGGTTTGAACGAAGTTCTTATTGATGGTGTCTCTAACGAAGAAATAATTCAAGGAGGGGAAGGGGAATACCTCCCTGCAGATGCTATTCAGGAATTCCGCATAATGACACATATGGCAACGGCTGAGTTTGGAAACGCTGCAGGAATGATAAGCTCGGCTATAACCCGATCAGGAACGAATGAATTTAAAGGGAGGTTGAGTTATTTCTATCGGGATGAAAGTCTCCAGAATCCAAATTATTTTGTCAAGCATGAGGTTTATGGTGGTCCTGAACTACCTGAGGACCAGTGGCAAGAGGCGCCTTATTCTCGTCATAATTTCGGCGGCTTTCTTGGAGGCCCCATAATTAAGGACAAGCTTCACTTTTTCTTTGTTTATGAAGGAATCCGTGAAAAAAACTACTCCACCATTACTTCGCCTTTAGTCGAACAAGAGACAGTCGAACAGCCCTTCACTCAAAATTCTTTCTTTGTCAAGCTGAATTATCAACTCAATCAAAAAAACCTGCTGGCTCTTCGTTTCTCTTCCTCCCCTTCAAATTCAGAAAATATGGATGTTGGAGGTTTGTACACCAAAGACTGGGCTTCTTCAACCGAATCAAAAGGATTCCAGATAGTAGGAAGCTGGACTCTATATCCTTCCCACAACATCATGAATGAGATACGAGTTTTGATTCAAAATACTGACTCTTCTACCACGGTGCCAAATCCTAATGCTTATTCGATAGTTCGTCCCAGCGGATATTTTGGAAAAAACTGGAATTACCCTCAAGACAATTATGCAGATAAGTACCAGTTTGTGGAGAACTTAAGTCTTTTCCTCGGAAACCACTCCATCAAGTTAGGGATAGAGTACGTGTCTACTCCAAGCGGGACTCCAAGAATGGAACTCTATTATCCAGGAGTATATACTTTTTATACTGATAGGCCTTTTAACCCTGCAGACCCTAGAACATATCCCATTTACCTCGCCTATAACTCGATTGGGAAGCCGATAGCTATGGATATACCCCACAGTTTTTTCACTCCCTTTATTCAAGATTCTTGGAAAGTTAGCTCACAACTTACTCTAAACCTTGGCCTCCGTTACAATTACTACAAAATCGAAGGAATCGAGATGAAAAACGGCAACATAAGACACCTGAATCCTCGCTTTGGCTTCAGCTGGGATCCAATTGGAGATGGAAAGACTTCGATTCGGGGAGGGATAGGAACATTTACCGCCAATTTGTATGCAAATCCTGCTGCTCCTATCATTTTCTGGGACCAATTTCAACTAAAAATAAAACTATTTCCTGGATATCCTGATCCATCTGTGCCCAATCCATTTATGCCAAATATTCCTGCATTTGCCGCTTTTGACACGAAATATGTTCCAGGAAAGGCAGTGGCTCCTTGGACCTTTCAGAGCACAATTGGAATCCAGAGAGAAGTTCTCACAGATTTTTCATTGAGCGCCGATTTTGTCTATGTCAAGGGATATGATGTTATCCGTCAAAAATACTTGAACCCTATAATCCCTGGCACGCTTTATCAAAGGCCAGACCCAACTAAAGGCCAGCTTATAACAGTGGAGTCGGCAGGGAAAAGCGAATATAAGGGATTGTTTTTGACTTTCAATAAAAGATATTCCAATGGCTGGTCATTGTATGCTTCCTATACACTTTCAAAGGCCATGGGTGATACAGAAAAGGTATCGTATGGAGCTGAACAAGCACCTTGGACAAACGACCCAGATTGTTGGGAAAGAGCTTATGGAAGGATGAGTAACGATGCCCGGCATAAGCTTACCGCTTCAGGAAGCATTGATTTACCGTTAGGCTTTCAATTGAGTGGGATTTTCTTCTACCGCTCGGCTTACCCCTGGAACGCAGTCTATGAGGGGGATCCGAACTTAGATGGGATAAGGAATGATTATGTCGATTATCATCGAAACTCTAGAGAGGGTTTCGATGAGATGTGGCTCAACATGAGAGTCTCCAAGTATTTCACCTTTTCAAAAGTAAGAATACAGCTCTTTGGAGAAGTGTATAATGTGACTGACAGAACAAACTTCACTACTGTTTATAATGTCTTCGGCAGTGAGCTTTTCGGAAAGCCAATTGAGGCAGGCCCTCCTCGCCAATTCCAACTCGGGGTGCGCTTAGACTGGAACTAAGTTAGGAAAAAAGACTTGGAAGAGAAGGGGGAGTTTGAGAAAGAAAACTCCCCCTAAAAACTTTGTGAAAAAAATTTATTTTCAAAAAAAATTCCGCTTAAAAATGAGGTTATTTTCCTTAATTTTTAATAATCTAAGTAAAATCTCACCCCATCATCATCCTTGAGCTCAAATTTAAATAAGATAAAGGAGAGGGATACTTTCAGATTAGAAGAATCAGGGAGGGAGAATGAGGAGGAGGATTAATTAATGAGAGAGAAATTATTTTCTTACACTGTAATCATTCTAATAATCTTTTTATCTTTCATTTTTTATCCGCCGCTTTCTTCTCCTTTATTTTTGAGCTTGAAACAGAATGAAGAACAGGTGAAGGCTAGAGAGATCTCAGGACAAATCGAAAGAGGGTTGAAAAAATTTTCTGATGAAAATCAAAGAAAAATAGAGAAGCCATTAATTCTCAACTTGACCCAGAAAGTTGCCCCTGCTCCTGAAAATGCTATGCACCCTGGGTTCAAAAATGCCGATTCAATTCTTAACCCCATAGAAATTGAGGTAAAAAAAGATTTGAGTGAAGGCTTCAAGGCGCTCGGAAAAGATGAAAAGACAGAGCTTCAAGAGAAAGCCCCTGAATCTTGCCTGTGGAGCTTCCTTCCCATAGTCACAAAACATCAGGGTATCTTCAATGGTCAACTCATAGACTATTCGGCGATGATTGAAGAGACTTTCATTTCCGACTCTAAAAATGGTAATTCTGCTCATCTTGTCTCGATTGCCTATATCAGGGAAGGAGTCGATGATTATTCCCGGCGTCCTGTTATTTTTCTTTTTAATGGAGGGCCGATTGTCCCTTCAGTTTATCTCCACCTGGGTGCCTTCGGACCGAAGCGTGTTTTCTTTTCCGACGACCTTGATGCAGACCCACAGTCATTTCACCTGATAGACAATCCCTACACTGTGCTTGATGTTGCAGACCTTGTTTTTTTCGACCCCGCAGGCACGGGCTTAAGCAGAGTGGGGGAAGGGACTTCACCTGATGCCTACTTTTCTGTGGAGGAGGATTCGAGACAGCTGACGCAATTTGTGGGGGCTTGGTCCAGGGCTCATGGACGTCTGGATTCACCCAAATATCTTTTCGGCGAAAGCTATGGGACAATCCGGGCTGCAGTTGCAGCCAGACAGATAAGCAACCTTTCTCCAGCGCTTCATCTGAATGGGGTCTTCCTGATGGGACAGGCACTGAACATAGTCGAAACCTCTTCCCGACCTGCAAACATAATCAGTTATGTTGTTTCTCTTCCTACCCTTGCAGCTCTGGGATGGTATCATGGACGAATGGAAAGAGGGGAAAGAACCTTAGAACAGTTTCTGGATGAGGTTCGTCTCTTTGCTCGAACTGATTATCTGACTGCTTTATTCCAGGGTAGCACCCTCCCCCCTCTTGAAAAGGAGCGTGTTGCGAAAAAACTCGAAGAATTCACCGGGCTCCCCGCAGAATTTTATATCCAGAATAATCTCAGGGTGAGCAAGTTTCGTTTCAGATTAGAATTATTGAGGGATAAAGGAGAGGTTATTGGTTACTATGATGGAAGGTATAAAGAAAAACAGGTGAAGCCTGAGGAAGTCCCCGACCCTTCAAGAAAGATAACCTCAGCCATAGTAAACTGTTTTAAGAGTTATGCCAAGGAGCACCTCAAGCTCGATGTTACTAATTATATTTTTAATTCACCGGTAAAAGGCCTGGAAGGTTGGAAATGGAATGGCACTATCCCTTTCAGCAAAGATTCCTCTTCCCTTGCCACAACTCCTTTCAGCGATTGGCCTTACATGGAATCTCTGCTTAAAGCCATGATGGAAAATCCAGGGCTTCGGGTGGTTGTTGGAGCAGGATATCATGACTTGACAACTACCATCGGTGCTTCAGAATTCGCCGTTACCCAATCCGGGTGGCCTGAAGAAAGGGTTCGCCTTGTTTATTATGAAGGGGGACACATGGCTTATTCTGTTGAGGAGAGCCTGATAAAAATGATGAAGGATGTGCGCACCCTTCTCTTGGGAGGGGAATGATGGAGCCTTTTATTCCCTTAAGGATTGGTAATCCCTTCAAGATTAGGAAAATTATTTTTGAATTTATATTAATAGCTCCATTAATTTTTGGTTCCAGGTTGTCCCTAATTACTCCCCAGCCTGCCTCATCCTTCTCTCCTGATGAGGATTCGACTCACCCGCCTTACAAGTCCCTGAATCACCATGCCTCCATAATCACGGGGAAGAGGATAGAATATCCTCTAACTGTGGAAGAGACTTTTTTCCTGAGCGAAAAGGGGGAGAGAGCAGCCAGCATAGTTTCCAAAAGCTATGAAAGGACTGATAACCCTGAGAGTGAGATGGTTCACCGTCCGGTTATCTTTGCTTTCAATGGTGGTCCTAGTTTCTCGTCGGTCTGGTTGCATATGGGACTTTTGGGTCCTAAGCGAGTAATGCTTCAGGATGGTGGAGCTGAGGAGGGAAAAATCCTGACTCCTTGTTGGATGTGGCTGAGATTGTGCTTTTCGACCCTCCGGGGGATGGGATTCAGCCGCATGTTAGGAGAGGGAAATGAGCACTTCTTCTCCGGTGTGCAACAGGATGCCAGGGTAACCTGTGAGTTTATAGAAGGCTGGATTGAGAGAAACGAGAGCTGGAATTCTTTAAAGTTTCTCATGGGCGAAAGTTATGGTACTGTGAGAGCGGCAGTTGTGGCAAGGATGCTTGCCGGAGGAACTTTTGAGACAGGGAGAATGGATGCCCTGACTATAAATGGGGTAATATTGCTCGGTAAGGCAATGAATCTATCGGGAGCTCGATTCGGTGACACAAATTTTATAAATGTGTTACCAAAGATAGTAGACTCAGCTTGGTATCACGGAAAATTAGAGGCAAAAACCAGCTCCTTGGAAGAGCACGTCGAGAAGGGGTGCTATTTTGCCGCTGATGAATATTTGAGGGCCCTTTATAAAGGCTCAGCCCTAACCCCTGAGGGAAAAAATAATATAGTTCGTCGCCTTTCCGAGCTAACTGGCCTTTCGCCTGAGTTTATCCTTGAGAAAAACCTGCGCCTCGATGCACATTCCTTTTCTAAAGAGCTCATCAGGGAAGAGGGAAAGCAACTTGGGCTTTATGATGGTCGTTTCACCCTCCCTTTCAGTCCAAGCGATCAGGACCATGTTTCAGATGTCCCAGCGATGGGGCAATATGCTCCAGCTTTCGGAGCTGCTTTGAATGAGTATCTGAAGAAAAAAATCAAGGTGGCGATAAATCTTACCTATAACGCCCTCAATTTTAAAGAGGTGAATGCGCGCTGGGGCAATAGATTTGTGCCTGGAGTTCATGTTCCCTCAAAAAATTATGCTGAAGACATTTCTATCGCCTTGCGCAGAAATTCGAGTTTGCGGCTTTTTATCGGTACAGGTTACTTTGACCTTTTGACCACGATTGGTTCGGCAGAATACACGCTTAAACACATCGAGATTGACTTGGACCGCGTATATTTTAAGTGTTATAGATCCGGACACATGCCTTATATCGGGGCTTCAAGTTGGAGGCTTCTGGCAGAGGACCTGCGTGAATTTATAACTTCTTTGAGCCTTAGTCAGAAAGAAAAAAGCCAAATAAAAAGAGAAAGAGGTTTCTCTGGAAATTTAAGCAAAGAATAGGACCACTGAGGTTTATGACTTGAATACTTCTGGTGAAGAGTAAGGATTCGAGGATGAGAGGAAGAAGAAAGACTCAAAGGAAGAAAGTTGAACCTTATAGCCTGAAGCTCTTCTTAGTTTCAACGCCGGTGACTCTCTCTCATCTCCTTTCTCTTCCAGAGAGATTAAAGGTTTTTCTCCTCAACTCTCGGGAAATGAGGCTAGAATCAATAAAGACAAAGATGCGCTTTGAGAGGAATTCTTGCCTGACTCTTGCTTGGGGTTTGGTTAATTTCATGACCAAAAATAGAATAATTATCAGGCTAATTGAAAAAGCATCAGGCTAGTTTTCATGATGATAATTTCATCTCCTTGAATGATTTCAAAGGAATCATGATAAGAAATCGATTTACTTAGAAATTGATTCATGAGGAGTTAGAAGATGAAAGAAAAATTTTCATTTTCGTCGGTTTTTGCTCAAGCTTTAATCATTTTATTTTGCTTTATTCTGATTTTTGCCCGGGGCGAAGCTTTTTCTAAGAAAATAGGGGAAGATAAAGTTTCAGCCAGTCTCCCTGAATTGAAGATTTTATTAAGCGTGATTAAAGATGGAGAGGGGAAAGTTTCTCATGTAGGAGTTACTCTTGAAATCTTTGAAGCAAGTAATGAAGACGATAAACCCTTAAGACTTAAAGCTCCTCTAAAGTACGCCAACGTCACAGGAATTGCGGAGAGGATTGAGAATCTTCGAGCTTGGGACGAAGAAGGAGCACTCGAACTCAAGCAACTTGAGGATGTCTCAGAGGAAGGCGGGATGATTATCTGGAGAAAATGGGAGGTTTCAAGAAAAACAAGGGGAAAGGTGAGAGTCTCCTACCTGAGCCGCCTACCAGAGCGAGAGTTACGTCAGCCAGGGCCCCCTTATTATCTAAGCTCAGAAGGCGGTGGAGTAAGCGGGGCAGGTTGCGGGTTCATGGCACTTCCTGAGGAGTCCGGAGATTTCAAGTTAAGCTTGAGCTGGGACCTTGAAGGCTTAGGACCAGGCTCTTCTGCCTCCTGCAGTCTTGGGGATGGGAATTTCGAGAGTATCTGCCCCATTGAAAGAATCTTTCAGAGCTGGTTTATTGCCGGTCCCTTGGAAAGATTCCCTGAGCAAGGAAACATCAATGGATTCAGCTCAGCATGGTTGGGAGAGGCTCCTTTTGATGCCAGAGAGTTGATGTCATGGTCATCCCAAGCTTTCACGGCTCTTAAAGCATTTTTCCGCGATGAAAGTGAGGATGCCTATCGCTTTTTTATGCGCATCGGGCCTGATTATCCAGGAGTGGGAGGAACAGCCCTGTATAATTCTTTCATGCTTTATGTGGCTACTGAACCAGAACTCGTAAGAGACCCAAGAGGAACAATTTTCCATGAGATGACTCATAAATGGGTGGGGGAGATGGAGGGTCAGGGAGGTGAAGCCTTCTGGTTTACCGAGGGGCTTACGGTGCATTACACAAGAGTGGTGATGTATAGAGCCGGTCTTTGTAGCGCCGAAGAATATCTCGAAGATGCCAATGGGAGCGTTATCCGTTACTTCACCAGTCCTAGACGGAATCTTCCTAACGCCCGAATTGGAGAACTATTCTGGGAAGATCAGGATGCCCAGAGAATTCCCTATGACCGTGGAAGCCTCTATTTTGCTCATCTGGATGCAGAAATGAGGGAGTTGACAAAGGGAGAGCGCTCGCTGGACGATTTGATATTATCCTTGTTTGAGAGGAGGAGAAAAGGCGAAAAGCTAACCCTCAAATTGTGGCTCGAGGAGTTAGAAAAAGAGCTTGGACCTTCTGGTGTCAAAGAGTTTAACTCGATAATCATTGAGGGGAAAGAATTTGTTCCTCATCCTGATGCTTTTGGAAAAGAATTCGAGCGTGTTCCTGCAAAGCTTCGTCAATTTGAGTTGGGCTTTGATGAGAGGAGCCTCAGGGGAAAAGAGAGGAGAATTACGGGTTTGGTGAAAGGCACTGCAGCTGAGAGGGCTGGGCTGCAGAACGGTGACCTCATCCTCAATAAAGTAAACCTTAACGAAATTAAGAAAGATGATAGCCTTCCCTTGAGACTGAGGATAAGACGTGGAGATAAAGTCTTCGAAGTTGAATATTTGCCGAGGGGAAAAGAGATAGATGGATACAGATGGGTTCGCCGCGGAACTAATATAAAAGGGAACATCTAAGAAGCTTTCCCGTATGATTATCTTGGGATGAAATTTAAGCTTAAGAGAGGTAGGATAATTTAGGAGCTTAGGGAATGATGAGTACTTGAAAAAGATTAGCTGGAGACGGAAGATTTTTTTAATAAATATTTTATGTATCCTCAAGATTCATTTTTTAAACATGAATAATTATGGGAGGAAAATTAGATGAAGATTTTCTCAAAGTTATCCTCAAAAGAGAAGAAGGAAATATCAATCTTCCTTTTTTTTAGATTGATTTTTATTTTTTGTCCCCAAAGTGTCTCAATTCTTTCAGGGGCTGAAAAATCTTTTTCTGATTGTTTATCTTCAGAAGAGATGACAGTGGTGAGCTCTCACCAGATTCTCGTAAATGGCAAGCCTCTGAAATATAAGGCACGTACCGGCTTTCTTCCCATCTGTGACCAGTTTGGCGAAATAAAGGCAAGATTCTTCTACATGGCATACACTCTGGAGGAAACCAAAAGCTCAACAAGGAGACCGCTGACTTTTGCCTGGCAGGGAGGGCCTGGAGCTTCCTCCTCACTCCTTCATCTTGGCCTTCTGGGCCCGCGCCGGGCAAAGACACTGAGCGAGTATTCCTCCCCACCCCCTCCCTTTGAGATTGTGGACAATGAGCAAACCTGGCTGAATTTCACTGATTTAGTGCTGGTTGATCCTGTGGGAACAGGCTATAGTTATCCCTTGAAGCCTGAATATGGGAACCTTTTCTGGGGAGTTAAACAGGACATAGACTCAATCACCGAGTTCATCCGTATATATCTCACTCATTATGATGCGTTGAATGTCCCTATTTTCCTTGTAGGAGAAAGCTATGGGACTTTTCGTGCGGCGGGTGTGGCAGAAAAGCTTCTCCAGAAGGGATTTTGTGTGGAGGGAGTAATTTTGATTTCTTGTGTACTGGACATGCGAGAGAAGGGTGACCTATCATTTGTTTTTACCCTTCCCAGTTTAACGGCTTCTGCCTTTTTTCATAAAAAGCTTGAGCCTGAATTACAGAAAGATTTCCTGAAGGCTGTTCAGCAAGCAGAAGAATGGGCAGAAAATGAATTTATTGTGGCTCTTATAAAGGGAGATCGGTTGAGAAGAGAGGAGAGAGAGGCGGCAATAAAGAAAATGGCTCGCTTCACCGGACTCAGCCTCGAATTCATAGAAAAGAATAATCTGCGTATAGGGAAGGAGCAGTTCTCTCAAAAGCTTCTTGAGGCGGAGAAGAAGTTCCTGGGACATTATGATGCTCGTGTCACAGGAGAGAGTGAAGGCGGAGCTTATGATCCAACCAAAGACCCCAGCCTCAAATCGAATGGAATCTCTGAGTTAATAGTCCCTTATTTGAGGTCTGAACTCGGATTTAAGATAGATAGCTTCTACAAGGGGCCTTTTGGAGGGTTCTGGCCACCCTCAAGTGCTCCGAGGGGGGATTGGATGGCTTATCGCTGGGAGTGGGGGTCGATTCTCGACCCGAAACTCGACATGAGCCCTGAGCTAGCGAGTGCGATGCGCAAGAAACCAGACCTTCGAGTTTTTGTTGCTTCAGGTTACTATGACCTTGCAACTCCATATTTTGCCACAGAGAGCACACTGAGCCGGATGGGACTCAGCCCTGAACTTCGGGCTAATGTCATCCATAAGGTTTATCATGGAGGGCACATGATGTATTTTGACAATGATGTACGAATCGAGCTCACTCGAGATGCTGCTTCTTTCTTTAAGGCTGCGCTTGAGAAAGAAGAAAGAAAATAGTCAAACTCTAAAGGAGTTTTCAAGGGAGGGGATAGATTTTAGGTTGAGCCTAAGCGAAATTACGAATATCAGGGGATATTAAGAAAGCAAAGAGTTGAGAAGTAGGGCAAAATTTTGATTGATGATAAAGGAATAAATAAACACAAAGGAGAATTATTAGATTACAAAATTAAAGTTTCTCTCAAGATGAACCAATGATACAGTAAGCTCTTTTCCAAATTAGTTGGCAAAAATTCTTATGGGAAAAAGGAAAAGAAATACATATCTTCTTTTAATTTTGAGGTCTAGATTAAAAGGAGCACAAAAGCTATCGACGCTCTTATTCCTCTACTTTCCTTAAAGATATCTTTCAATTACTCGGGTGAAGACTAAAATTTTATCAACTAATCTGGAGAGGAGCCTTAAATTATTTTTTAAAATGATATTTTAAGGGTGAGATGAAGATTAAATTTATTTTAAGAAAGGAGATTAGAAAATGAAAGAAAAGATAGGGATAAGGGTCGTCTTTTTGAGGATTAACTCTTTTCGACTCCTACGAGCCGGAATCCTTTTCCTCTTTTCTCTAATCTGGATGACATTTGCTCTTCATCTTCCTGGGTTTGGGGCAGAAAAAATTACCGTCATCCATGCCGGACGGATGATAGACACACTTGAGAGGCAGGTTCGGCTTAAAGTTTCTATCCTCATCCAGGGAGAGAGAATAAGTGAAGTCAGAGAAGGATTTATCTTTCCTCATAATGCGGAAATTTTAGACCTTTCTAGAGCGACTGTTTTACCTGGCCTGATTGATTGCCATAAACATCTCACCATGCACCAGATGAGCCAGAATCGTTTTCAAGACATAGTCACAGAAACTCCGGCTGATGTTGCCTTTCATGCCGTACTAAATTCAAGGGTAACCCTGCTTAACGGCTTCACCAGTGTGCGTGACGTGGGAGGGCGCGCTTATGTAGACCTCTCACTCAAGCGTGCTATTGAGAGGGGGATAGTTTCCGGACCGAGGGTTTGGGCTGCGGGTCCTCCAATCGGTCCAACGGGTGGTCATTCGGACACGGCGAACGGGTTTGCACCTGGAATCTGGGTCAAGCAGTGGGGTATGACCCTTGTCGATAACCCTGCCGAGATGTGGAAGGCAGTGAGGGAACGCCATCGCTATGGAGTGGACTTGATAAAGATAATGCCCAGCGGAGGAGTAGGTTCCCTGGGGACTGACCCTAAATGGCAGTTGATGACGAATGAAGAAATTAAAGCTGCGGTCGATGCTGCTCATTCTCTGGGCTTTAAGGTTGCTGCTCATGCCCATGGAAAATCAGCCATAGATAACTCAATTCGCCTTGGAGTGGATTCAATCGAACATGGAACATATGCCGATGAAGAATCTTTTCGTTTGATGAAGGAGCATGGAACTTATCTTGTGCCCACAGTGTATGTGGCCAGATTGTTGACTGAACTTGCTTCATCCCATCCACCACAACTTCCCCAGCACATCATTGATAAGATTCAATTGATTGCGCCTACTATCCAATCTATGTTTCAAGGAGCATATCGCTCAGGTGTGAAGATTGCTTTCGGAACTGATTCCTTCGGGAATTTCCGGAGCGGTACCCCTGCCAAGGAATTAAGCGAAATGGTTCGTCTGGGTATGACTCCTATGGAGGCAATCGTTTCAGCCACGGTTTCGGCAGCCGACCTTTTAGGCGTCCCAGAAGAATTGGGAGCGATTAGTGCAGGTCGATTCGCTGACATAATTGCGGTCTCAGGGGATCCACTGAAAGATATAACAGAGCTTGAGCGTATTCTTTTTGTAATGAAGGGTGGGGTCGTTTATAAATCCGACGGAAAAGAAAGAATAACGGCAAATGAGGGCGAATAAGATTATTATCGTTCTTTATAATTACCTTAATCAAAATTATTGGGCTTAAAAATAAAAAGGGTTGAAGTGCCGGAGGATATCTAACCCTCTTCTTTAAAGTCCCTCTTTGTCTAACTCTAGGTTTTTAAATAGATATATGAGATAAATAAGTGAAAAATCCACTCGCATTTTATTTTCCTTTATTAAAGTCAACAAAGGGTACTCTTTCTTTCCTCCGAAAACTCTATTTCGCCTCTTCTCTCTCTAAAAAGCCAGAAGAACAGTAAGAAAGATATGGAAGAAAAGTTCGGAGTTATTCATCAAAGACAGTGCAAATTTTAAGAATTGATTCTTAAATCCATTCTCTTACTTAGCCTCAAGTTTCTCAAGAAGCTCTTTTAATTCCTTATTTTCTTTATCTATTTTAAGAGACTTTCGATAGCAATCTATGGCTTTTTTTCTCTCTCCTATTCTTGCGTAGAGGTCGCCCAATGTCCTGTGGGCTTCGGCTTTTTTCGGGTATTCTTTACAGAAGAGTCTTGAAATTTCAATTGCATCTTCAATTTTTCCTTCTATGGAGAGTAAGAAAACAAGTTGCGCAAGCTGCGCAGGAACGAGGGAAAAGTCTTCCCTTATTTTTTTGAATTTCTTTACCGCTGATTTTAACCCCTCTTTTTTTATTGTCTTTTCCAGGAGGGAAGAGAGTGATTTTTCCTGAGATTCTTCAAATCTGAGCTGAGCATTTGTTTTTTGCCTAAAGAGGGATGCGAGTTCTATTGAGTGCGCTCCTTTTTTCAATTCTTCTTCCAGGTTGAATTTCATTACTTCTTCAAAATTATGAAAATTATAGACATAGATTTCTCCGTTGGTTAAGTCGCATATATTGGAGTAAACAGTGGGGGACTGTCCTTCTGCATGGACTGCAGAGAGAATTGAGCGAAAAAAGTCCACGCTTAATTCTTTCATGTTCTCAAGCATTCGGGTGGCTATTTCATACCGAGGGCAGGGATAGCTGAAGGCGCCAAATTCGGGGCAAGCGAGGTTGAAATTTGTCGAAACCTGAAAATGAGTTTTCTTCCTCGTGATTGCTAACTCTCCGTTTTTGTCGGCACCGATGACTGCGGAATCACCGCTTTTATCTACAAACATTGCCTGAAAATTGTCAAATCCCTCTAAATTGTATTGGGAGAAAAGCTCAATGACTTCTTCTACTGTGGCGCATGTCTCCATGATTTGCTCGAGTGGATCTTTGTCCTTGGGAAATTTGGGTTTTTCAGGGTGAGGGTTCATCCTTGAATATTTTAAAGCGTTTGCATCAAAAAAAAGGCCGCGGTCGTTCATTGCCCCTTGCTTACCATATTTTGTGAACCCGATATAGAAAACGCCATACTTTTCCTCTGAAGGAGGGGTAAACCAGATTCTCGTTTCTGTAGAGAACATGTCTTCATTGTTACCCACGAGGACGAGGCCATTCCTTGAGGCGTTGAAGATGGTGCAGGGGGAGAGGGGGGCAACGAGGAAGAATAAGGAAAAAATCGAATAAAAAATAATCTTTTTTTTCATTTTGCCTCCCTTATGAATTGGTAAAAATAGAATTATAAGATAATATAGAATTCATATTCTTATAACTAATCTTCTCTTTTCTTGTTTTAACAATTACTTGATATCCATCTTTTTTTATCCTCTTTCTTCCTGAGATTTAAATCAGCTCCAAATTGCAATGTTCATTTTGAATGATAATTAATTCCTGCTCTTCAAGGTTAATTCTTTAATTGTGTAATTTAAAATTGAATAATTTATTGTTTCGAGCCTTTTTATCTTTTCTGGCCTCGAATTCATCTTCTGAATCTAATGCGCTAAAAATTAGGAGTAAATTTATTGATTAAACGATTATTTTCTTCCTTAAAAATTTTTATAAGAATATGGCTCTCTATTTCAAGTGTTAAGGTTTTATTCATATCTCTAAAAAAGCGTCCAAAATAATATTTCTTCTCGATATTCTGGAGAGCCAATATCCAGAAAATGAAGCTTTTTCTTCTCTTCTTCAAAAAACCTTGTTTCTCTTTTATCTTTGCAAAGATGTGAAAAGGAGGGATCGGGCTCGAAGAGATGGGCAGCCATCAAAGAATTATTCCTGCTTTTCGGCTTTTCTTAACATCTCGTTCCTCTTTCATGCGCTTCAGGTTCTCCATGGCCACAAGAAAAAGATAATTCTTCACCCTCTTCATGTTCTCGATGCCTCTTGCAACTTTAGGAACATCTTTAGAAGGAATGTAGATTGCTCTACTCTTCCCTCCTTCTTTCCAAGTCAAATACCAATATTGACGTATTTCTTCCTTCGCTGAGCCTTTTAGGTACCTTTTCTGTTTGAGTTCACTCAATGAACCGAGGAAAAGATTATTTTCCTTTAGAATATCAATGATTTTTTTAATTTAATACTATGCATCATATATATAATAATGTATTATTACATTAATTCAAGAAAAAATTTTATCATGAATAAAATAAAGAGAACTTTTAAGAGACTTTTTTGATTTATGTTACTTAAAGTGGAAAAGTGGATACTTTAAACTTGAAGAGGAGAAAATTTAGGATACATTCCTCAATCCCAAGAAGTATATGCTTCAAACCCCAGACTTTTATGGATGAACGAGTTAAAAATTTTGGTTAATCTCCTTGTTAGACGATAAAGATGTTAATCCTCAAGAGGGTGACTGAGAGATTATCATTGATGAAAACAGGAGAAAGGAGCTAAGATAAGGGCAAAAGGAGGGAAAATGTTCCTTTTGTTTACTTTTATTATTTTTAGCCTAAAAGCAAAAGGAAGTTAGCTCTTTCTTTTCCTTTTTCCTCTTAAGAAGAACCTCGTTCCTCTCTAAAAAAATCTCTGGCTAAAACCAAAGCCTCACGCTTGCTCTAAAGGTCCTAGGGTCATTAACGGATGTCGGTTTTCCGAAGTTCTCACCCACGAGCTCCACAACGCCTGTTTCTCTACCTTGGTTAAAGACGTTGAATATATCTAGCATTAAAGAGAGCCTGAAGTTTCTGTATCGAAGTGATTTTTCAACCCGCAGGTCTAGGTTTTTAGTTGCTGGAAACCTCCTTGAGCCCATAGGTTCTGTCAAGAGATAAGGCTTGGAAGGCTGATCAACAGTATTGACATACACGGCTCTTGTCCAGGTCTGTCCGCTGATGTAAGAAAAATACGCACTCAAGCTGAAATCAAGCGGGAATACATAAGTTCCCTGAATCTTCAGCACATGAGGTGGGCTGATGACTGATCGACCTTTGAGATTGATCTGATTGGTTGGGTCATGGTAGATCGTCGCAAAACCCATGTTGAACGATTGGGTATAAGTATGAGAATTAGAATAGCTCCCTTCCTCTTTGCTATAGACATAAGAAGCATATAATTGCCAGTTGTTGGAGAATCTTTTGTTTACTGAAAATTCGATGCCTCTATATTTGCGGTCTGGATCGACCATGACAATATCTGGATAAGCGGCTCCGATGTCCTTTCCCACTTTGGGGTTGGTGAAGTAATAATGGTCCTCGCCGGGGTTTATCTGGTTGTAGACCTCCCACACCTGACCTGTCTCAGGATCAATGAATGGAACTTTTTCAAAAAGGGCGGTGACATTCACGGATTCGATGAAATCATTCCAGTTCTTGTAGATAAAGGAAACAGTCGCGGAAAGGTCTTTTCCGATGACCTTCTCTAATCCCACAACGACCATGTGCATGGAAGGATGTTTAATATTAGGATCGATGCTGTAGAGGTTTTCTCCAGGAATAGTAAACCAATCAATCAGCGTCCCCCATTCTGGCACCAGGTAATATTTTATATCTGACATCGGTGTGAGCATGGAGAAGTAGTAAGTCTTTGTTCCCTCGTGGTACATTCCGTAATGGGCTTTGAGAACGGTTTTGTGGTCTTTGAAGATATCCCAGGTAAAGCCGAACCTGGGGTCAAAGAATTCAGGCTTATATACTGTTTGCTTAAGGTCCGGAATGCTTCCTCTAATGACCGTATATCTCAATCCCGGGTTGAGCACTAGGGAATTAGAGACCTTCCAATCGTCCTGGGCATAGAATGTGGATCTCCAGTTGATGGCCCATTCCCGATAAAGCATTGACATGGCCATGTAAGGCTGGTGGTAAAAGTCATAATAGACAAACCCGCCATTAAAGTCATAACTTCCTCCCCCTGCTGCCCTTTCGACTTCAAAGCCTAATTTAAAATCATGTGACCCTTTAATGAAGCTATCAACACTGTGGGAGAAAGAGGTCGTTAAATTTAAGCGTTTGGATGTCCAGTGGGACCACCAGTAGCAGTTTGTATACATTTCTCCTGTAGCCAAATCATAATGCCCGGGTGTATTCCGGTCGCGGGAGCTAGGAATGGAGTCCCATGTCATCGTGTATCCAGCTACTTTGAATTCAAAAAGGGTTTTAGGTGAAAATGTATGGAGGAAGCTCAGATTTCCCACATACACGGGATAGAGAAGGTCAATATTAGCTTCATCACTGACAAGCGGGCTAAGTGAGGCGTGTAAGGCTCTTCGGTTGTGGTACTCAAAGAATGCCTGAAGCCTGTTATTTTCGCTTGGTTGAAAAGTTAGTTTAAAGAAATACTTGGGATAGGTAAGTGGAGAGGTTTTGTTGGCTGATTTCATTTCTGTGGTCGATTTATAGTATTCATAGCCGCTGAAAAACCATAAACTATCCTTGATTATTGGACCTCCAAGATGGAAGTTTGCATTGTAGAGGTTAGTTATCGGTGACTCAGGGATTAATGACCATTTTGGGTCATTCTTGTCGATGTTGTCGCTCTGCCATTTCTTCCCTCTCGTGAGGAATTGGGCATCACCGCTTAAAGTATTTCCACCTGATTTGGTGACAACATTGACGATGGCTCCTGTAAAGTTGCCGTACTCTGCAGGTGCTCCGAGCGCAATAACCTGCGATTCTTCAATTACATTGAAATCAATAGGGGCCGTATAAATGCCTCCGCCAAACCAAGCATCCACGAGTTCCACTCCATCCATCTGGTAAGAATTACCAGTGTGGTCACCTGAGCCGTAGGCGCTCCAGTCTGCTACACCGGGAGCCAGGTTGATGATGTAAAAGGTGTTCTGCACGGTAGGAATGTTTTCAAGCAAGTCTTTGGTTAGATATGTCTTGGCTAAGGAAGAGTCTGTGACGTCAATTAGAGGAGCCTCACCGATGACAGTTACTTCTGCCTCGAGCTTGGCTAAGGGCATAACAATGTCGACTGTGACAGTCGTTCCCACATGGAGCACCACGTTTGTTTTCTTTACTGGAGCGAAGCCTTCCAGAGAAACGTCTATAGTGTAGGTACCTCCAGGAAGAGCGGGGATTCGGTACTTCCCCTGTTGATCTGTAATTACACTTCGCGTCCCCATCAATTGGGGCGAAGAAGCAGTCACTGTTGCTCCAGGTAAGAAGGAACCCTCTTCGTCAAAAACTTGACCTTGGATGACGCCTGTCTCTCGTGTCTGGGAGGAAAGAAATCCAGAGAGAAAAGCGACGCTTATTAAAAGAGAAAAAACTCGTTGAAAGCGTTTGTTCATTTAAGCCTCCTGCCTTGTAAATCTTTTGATATATGAGGGTTAATAAATTAAATTTTTTAATTTTCTTAAAAAAAATTTTTTTTCTTTATTTTTAATCTAAAGATATATCGGACTGAAAGACTTGTCAAGGGATTGATTTCTACTAAGAAATTACCCTAAATTTTTCAAGAGTCAAAAAGAGGTATCTGGACAAGTAAGGTTTGACCAAGGAGGCATTATTCTTATGGCATTCCTATGACCTTCGTTCCTCAGGGTAGGAAGTGATAGAGTCAGTTCTGCTTTCTCATCGAGGCAAAAATTCCGAACTCTAGAGAAACTTATTGTGTTTCCGTTTGCATCCCCCTGAATTTTCTTTCTTAACCCTGATCCTATCATTTGTGGTTCGAAAAGCTCAGTTCTGGGTTTTATCTCCAGACTCAAAATGATAAAATTAAAAACTTAGAATATTCTGGAGGGTAAAGTGAGAAAATTGATGATTACTTTGATTCCTATCTCTTTCATTTTTTCCCTCTTCTTTCTTTTGATGAGCCAAGACCTCCTTCCTGAGGAAAGCCATTCTTATGATGTTCTTTTTATCAATGGGAAGGTGATGAATGGCACAGGCAACCCCTGGTTTTACGGCGATGTTGGGATTAAGGATGTGAAAATAGCAAAGATTGCTCTCCATATTCCAAGAGATGCTTCGGCTCGGGTCATCGATATCAAGGGTAAGGTTATTGCTCCAGGCTTCATTGATATCCATACCCATGCCTATGATTCAATTTCTGATGAAACAGTGTGGAGAGGTGAAGATGAAAAGCGTTATTTTGCTCCGAATTTTGTGAGCCAGGGAGTGACAACTCTTGTTTCCAATCAATGTGGGTCTTCTCCCCTTTCTATCAAGAAGCAGATGCAAGTTCTTGCCAGCAAGGGCACGGGACCGAATATCCTCCTCCTCATAGGTCATAACTCTATTAGAAAAGAAGTAATGGAGAATGATTATCGCCGACCTGCAACAGCCGAGGAGATTGAAAAGATGAAGAAACTTGTAAAGCAGGCTATGGAGGATGGTGCGGCAGGTTTGAGCACAGGATTAGAGTATACTCCATGCATCTGGAGCACAAAAGAGGAGCTTGTGGCTTTAGTCGAGGAGATTGTTCCTTATGCGGGTGTCTTCATGGCACATGAGAGAGCATCAGGTCTAACACCCATGTGGTATGTGCCCAGCCTTCATCAGGGAGCACCTCCCACGATGTTAGAAAATGTGGAAGAGTTGATTGAGATTGCGGAACAAACGAGAGCCAGAGTGGTTATCACTCATATCAAGGCAAGGGGAGCTAACTTCTGGGGAGCGAGTAGAGTAATAATCAATATGATTGAAAGAGCGAGGCAGCGCGGCCTTGAAATCTTGGCGGATTGTTACCCTTACAATACCTCGGGTAGCGACGGAGAAGTGGTTATCATTCCTGAATGGGCTATCGGTAAAAAAGAGTTTTCAGAAAATCTGAGAAAGGTCCTGAAAATTGAGCAGAAGCTGAAGAACCTCGAAAGAGACGTGAAACATGCCATCACCTGGCGTGGAGGAGCAGAAAATATAATCGTCATGGATTCTCCCCATAAATCTTATCTCGGGAAAAGCCTTGCTCAACTTGCTCAAGAGAATGGAATTTCTTCGTTTGAGATGGCAATAAGATTACAGCTTGAGGGAGACCCTGAAAGAGCAGGTGGAGCAAGGCTCAGGTCATTTTCTCTTTGTGAAATGGATATCGAAGCATTTACTTCGATGCCCTGGACTGCCACCTGCTCTGATGCAGGGATTACGCTTCCTGCAGATGGTCCTTCTGTCCATCCCCGTTTTTATGGAACGTTTCCCCGAAAAATAAGGCACTATGCACTGGAGAAAAAAATAATCTCCGTCGAGGATGCAGTTCGTGCTTCAACTTCTCTACCGGCACAGATTCTAGGCCTTGAGAAGAGGGGGAAACTTGAAGAAGGGTATCATGCCGATGTAGTTGTCTTTGACCCTGAGAGAATAGGAGATAGGGCTACTTTTTTCGAACCCCATCAATATGCAGAAGGAATAGATTATGTCATGGTCAATGGGGTTTTTGTCGTTGAAAATGGAGAACTAACCTGGAAGAAAGCGGGTAAAGTAATTTCACTCAGCAAATCTAAGGAACCATGACTCTTTTTTTCTTTTGCGGACCCATCGTTTAACTCGCTTTTAATCTAGCAAAATTGAGTTACACCTCAATTTTCCTGTTTTTCTTTATTCATCCTTATCAACCAGCTCTATTTGAGCCTTCAAGCACAGTGAAATAAAATAAGAGGCGATGCTAAGCAAGGGAAAGTTCTTCGTTGGCGAGGATGAGTAAGCCCTGGATGGGGACATTATAAGGGCAGGCTGGCTCACAGAACCCCTGACATTCTCTGCATGAATCCGCTCTGTTTCCTTCAATCCGTGCGTATTTTAGAATTGCCTCTTTCACCCGGCCTTGAGCCAGGTAATAGTGGAAGTAGCGCATGATGGTGTTTACAGGAACTCCCCGGGGGCAGTGAGGTTCACACACACCGCAGGCGTGACGACAGTAAAGCATTCCGCAACCTTCTCTGTATGCTTCGAGTTTTTCTTCCCCCTCAGAGTCAAGCCTTTCTCCTGAGAGCTTCAGCACTCTTTCCAGATCTTCGAAGTTCTGGAGAGAACAGCAAACAGTGTTAACATTAGGATTATTGAGGACAAATTTTATTGAAGCTCCATTTATTTCATCGACATTCTTGAGGTCATATTTTCTTATGAAATTTTCTGCTTTTTCTGCCTTCTCTCGATAGCGCCCGAGTCCTTCTCTAAAGAGGGGATGGACATCTTTTCTTTCTTTATCCAACTCTTCTATGCGCGATTTGAGAAGATAATATTTCCCCACGGGCGCAGTCTTCATCAGGGCTGTTCCGATTTTTTTCTCCCTGCAGACCTCAAGTACCCGTTCTGCCATATCCAGCTGAAGGAAGTTATAGGCGAGGAGGAAAACATCAAACCGTCCATCCTCAGCAGCAGCCAGGAGCACATTCTCCATGCTCTCTTCTGGGTCCTTAAACCAGAAAGAACCGTGATGGGAAACACCCACGAAGCGAATTCGACCTTCTGCCTTAAGCTCTGCCATGGCGGAATGGAATCCTTCTGTTTTTAATATTTCTTTTTTTTCCGGCATATGCATCATCATGCAATCGATATAGTCTGTTTTTAGCTCATCCAGACATTTCCTTGCGCGCTTGAGAAAGCCTTCCTTTGAGGTATCATCTTTTACTTCCATTTTGGAGGTGATGAAAATTGATTTCCTTTCGCGTCCTTTGATGGCTTGACTTACTATCTTGTGATGTCCTGGATAGCTTTCTGCAGTGTCTATGTAGTTTACTCCAGCATCGAGCATTGCACCAAGAAGTCCCTCATCGTAGACTGAGCCACTCGCTAGGTCTGAGACCCTGAAGTCTGTGCGACCCAGGTTCCGATACTCTTTAATCCTGAAAGGTTTGCTTTCACCAAGAAGAGAAAGATTAATTAGAGTGCGGGGGCTTGCGCTTCCTAAGCTCATGCCGCTGCCGATTAGGCCCAGCGAGGATGCCTTTAAGAATCTTCTGCGACCGATTAAATTTTTCTTAATCATCCTTCCTCCAGAATAAGTTTCAGCTCATTTTACCACTTTTCTTCCTCCCTGTCTTAATAAAAAATGTCCATCGCTATAAAGAGTACCTGAATTGAGATAAAGAGGGCATCAGAATAAATTCCTCTTGAAAGTATTTAACCAAAAAGGAGGAATTCAAGGTACCTTGCCGATTTTTTCTCATGGGTTGGGAATTAGAGGACATCGACATCTTCGGACTCAATTCAAATAAGGTTACATATATTTTCATATTTTTGGCTCATACGATTTATTCATATAATTATTTTCCATTTTCCCTTGCCTATTTTCTCTAACTCATTTGGGAAAGAGCCTAATATTTAAAATTTGGTTCATCACAATAACGAGTACCTGGATAAGTGGAGATTATAGATTTTGAGCTTAAAATACTCCACTTCTCTGTGACCATAAGCCTTTCTCTTCATGACTTTGATCTCGTTATTAATCCCTTCGACCATTAGAGGGGATAGGGAAAATAATTCAGGATGCCATCCGCACGTCTCTGAAAAAGAGTGGCAAACTTCATAAGCTTCCTTATCCCAGATTCAGCACCTTTCTCCTCCAAGCAACAAAAAACCTCCCGGCATCTTCTCTAGATTCAAATCCCCAGAGTCTGCGGAGTTCTTCTTTAAGCACATAAGCTATGAAGAGATTGCGATTGATCCGTAGAAGGGCTTGGAGTTTCTCTTTAGCCGGTATCGATAGCTTCTCTTGACCTTGAAGAAGCAAGAATCGAGTCCCTTTAATAATCTTTCTCCTCGGCCCTTTGAGTTTGTTGTATTCTTGAGTACGCAGCGCATCCAGCATCCTGGAGTAATCGGCTAGAATATGGAATGCATCAAAGAGCAACGCACTTTGAGGAAAACGCGCTCTTATCGCCCTCAGAGAGAACCGCCACACATCAAGAGTTAAAGCTTTAAGGGAAACTTTATATCTCAGAAGTCTTTTGGAAAAAGGAGAAAGACTTCTCTCTCCTCCTTCTCCCCCATAGACTACCCCTACACAGCTCAACCCCTGGAGTAAGAGATCGATTTCTTTCCTTCAAACTGAGCTCATCTTGTCCCAAAGCACCCTCCTCAGACGAGAAGCAGAGGGTAGATTCTTCCTCATCCTCTGCCGATCAATGGCTGTGGCCTAGTGAAGCTCGGGGTGGTGTGAAACATCACGAGTACTCATCATCAAGCACAGAGGCCTCGGGTAATGCTTCCTCCTTTCGCAAATCCTCAAACCCTCTCCTGTGGCCTTCCTCAAAGGAGAAACGTCTCAATTTGACCCCTATAGACACTCTTTTCCTTTCAATGGGGAGAGTGTGAAGTGTTCTCACCCTAAAACCCTTGTGGATGAGTTGGGAAGAATGAAAGAACAACGGTTTGGTGAGCGAAGCAGATGAAAATAGATGGGACCTTCTTTGAGTTGAGTCTGAAGATGTTGGTAGCCTCTAATTCTAACAGCACGATACAGTACGCTTGGTGGCTCTTTAGTTTGTCGCCTTTCTTGATTTTTTGGAATCAGGAGGGACTTATTCTGATACCCTCTTTATGTCAAATTAGGTATTCATTATTGTGATAAGCCTAAAATATTTTTTTAAACAAAGCTATTTGTTGAAATTCAACTTATGATTCCTTTTAAATATTCTCTGGTAAGCTTTTCCTTTGGATTTTTAAAAATCTCTGCGGCTGGGCCATACTCAATAACTTCACCTAAGTAAAGAAAAATAATATAATCAGCCAGCCTTTTCGCCTGGCGAAGAATATGAGTAACAATCACCACAGTGTAATCATTTTTTAGCTCGAGGAATTTTCCTTCTATTTTTTGACTGGAAATCGGATCAAGAGCTGAGGTGGGTTCATCACCTAAAATTATCTCAGGATTTACTGCCAATCCTCTTGCAAGGCACAATCGCTGTTGTTGTCCTATTGAGAGTTGTGAAGCAGGCTTATTCAATTTATCTTTCACTTCATTCCATAAGCTAGTTTCCTTCAAAAAGTGTTCCACGATTTTAGTAAGCTTCTTTCTCTCCCTTATCCCATGGATTTTGGGGCCATAGGCAATATTATCAAAAATGGACATTGGCAATACGGCAGGCTTTTGAGAGAGTAGGACCATCTTTTTTCTCAGCAGAGTGACGTCAATATTATCATCCAAGATATTTTCACCATCAACAAAAATTTCACCCTGTATATTTACCCCTTCCACAATTTCTAAGAGTCTGTTGAAAGATTTAAGAAGCGTGGTTTTACCGCAACCTGAGGGACCAATTATAACCGTAATCTTATTTTTTGGAATCTCTACATTTATATTTTTCAAAGCATGTTCAGAGCCATAATAGACGTTCAAATTTTTAACACTTATTTGAGTTTCAAAGTTCATCCTTATCTTCCTCTTGCTATTTGATGATATGTTTGTTGTATTTATTGGCTAAATTTCTGGATATAATGCTTATTATTAATACTATGATGGTAAGAATAAATGCTGAGGCATAAGCTCTTCTTTGGACCTCTGGAAATGGTGAACCAAGTTGAAAGAAGATTGCGAGGGGAAGAGTAGCTGCTGGCTTAAACAAAGAATAGGGGATAAAATCGCTAAATCCAGCGGTAAACATAACAGAAGCAGCGTCTCCAATAGCTCTTCCAAATGCGATTAAAACTGCTGTCAATAAACCAGGGAGTGTTTGTTTTGTGACAATTTTGAATGCGGTTTCAAATCTGTTTGCACCAAGAGAATAGGATGCCTCGATAATACTGTCAGGTACCATTCTAATGACTTCATCCATTGCCCTAGTCATTATGGGAATAATTAGCAAGGAGACTGTAATAATACCAGCCAGTAAAGAACCTTTTAATCTAAAAAAGATCATAAGTGTAAATCCAAATGCTCCATAGACAATCGAGGGGATTCCCCACAAGATGTCTAAAAAAAGCCTGATAACATCGGCAAGTCGCGATGATTTTTTGGTATAAACGTTTATAAAAATACTTACAGGTAAACTTATTATAAATGCAACAATTGTAGAGCCACTAGCAAGTAAAAGAGAGCCTATAATTGCATTAAGAACTCCTCCTTCTTTTCCTAAATAATAACCTCCTTTTGGTGTTTTAAGTATCATTGAAATATTCATTGCAGGAAGACCCTTTACTACAACGGTCAAGAGGATTAAAAAAAGTGTGGAGAGAATTATTACTGTTGAAACGATCATAAAAATTTTAAAAATATTTTCTTCAATATACTTCCCATTCATGCTATCTAGCCCTTTTTTCGATTTTTATAAGGATAATTCTTGAAAATATATTAAAAACTAAAACAACTACCAAAAGGATCAGAGAGGCTAATAATAATGCTGAGTCGTACAACGGGATAGAAAGCATTTCCCCATAATTGTTGGCGATTAATGCTGGCAAAGGATATGCGGGATCAAATACTGATTTAGGTATTTTAACAACATTTCCCGCAACCATTAAAACCGCCATTGTTTCACCAAATGCCCTTGATAAAGCCAGAACAACACTTGCCATAATTCCAGGGAATGCTTTTCTCATTACAACATATTTAGTTGTCTGCCATTTTGTTGCCCCTAATGACAAGGATGATTCTCTTAATTCATATGGAACGCTACTTAACACTTCAAGAGAAATATGTACTATAAAGGGTGATATCATTATTGCAAGAACAATCCCACCCGCGAGCAGGCTATAGCCACTTGTATAAACACCGAAGATCGGTGCTACATATTTTTTTATCAAGGGGATAATTAAGAGGACACCCCAGATACCATAAATGACAGATGGTATCCCTGAAAGTAAATCTATGAAAGGTTTAATCCAATTTCTGATTTTTTTATTAGCATATTCAGATAAATATAGTGCTGTAAGTAAAGAAAAAGGAACTGCGATTATTAGTGATAAAGCCGTAACACAAATTGTGCTTACTATAAAAATTTTAAACCCAAATTCACCTTTTAAAGGATGCCAGGAACTGGAAAATAATAATTCAAAGATAGATTTAGATTTTAATATAGGTCTAGACCTTATATATAATCCGATTATGATTAAAAATGTCAGGATTAAGATAAAGAGGATAAAGGTTAACATAAATTTATAAACTGCCTTATCCAAAAATGTTCTTCTGTTTATTTTAATCATCTCCCGACTATTTGCTCTCTATCTGAATCTAATCGATTTTAGATAATTCTTCTTTTAATTTAGCTTTGCGTAGGTTTATGTAGCCCGATTCAGAAACATACAGTTGCCCATCGGTAAGAACCCATTTAATGAAATTAATTACTATTTTCTTTCTTGGTTTTCCTTTACACACAAAATGAAGATCTCTTGCAGGAGGACTCGGGTACTTGCCTTCTTCAATTGCTTTAGTAATATCATCTCTTGTAGTGTAAAAATTTTCCTCTTCGTCAATTTCTCCGTTACCATTGAGATCTATGGGTAGAACCCTCAAACCCTTAATTTGGGATTTTGCACTGGTATCATAAGCATAATTAATATTGTTATAGCCAATACCCAGCACATCCTTTCTTACCGCCTCGGCTAGCCCGGGGTCTCCAAATACTCCGATCCCCAGCAAATCTTCTTGATTTTTTCCGAGAAACTTAGCCCAGGTCTCAGCGGCGCCACAGGCGTCAGAACGAGTATAAACATTTATTTTTGTGTCGGTCTTCAACTCTCCTTTTTGATTTACCACCTCTTCCCAATTAGTGATTTTCCCAGTTATCCATATATCAATTAAAATTTCTCTTGGAACACCTTTTCTAAGAAGAACATCAAGGAAGGGATTATTTTCGTTTATTGTTGGTACAACAGCATCTTTGGTTACCGATACCCACCACGCTCTCTTTTTGATTTCATCGGGATAAATATCTCTTGATACCATGCCGAGATCAACGACTCCTGCGAGTGCATCTGCCATACCTTTTCCAGCTCCTCCTGCAGAAATGTCAATTTTTACAGCGGGACAGATTTTCCTATATTCTTCAGCCCATTTAATTGCCATGGGATATAAAGCCCAGGCTCCAGATATAGTTATGGTCCCAGAGATTTTATCAATGTCCTTTGCATCTCTTTCTTTTCTCTGGCAAGAATTAGTAAGTAAACTAATTATCGATATTATGATCAAGATTCTTTTTGACATTCATATCCTCCTGTTTTTATTTTTTAAATTTTGATTGTTTAATTATCTACAAAGTATACCGTTTTTGTCGACATTTATTTTAAAAAATTTTCTTCTCCTTTTTGTTCACCTATTTCAAATTTCTTTTATTAATATCGGCAAATGTTGTGTTTTCTAAAATATTTGCTGTACAATCTCTAACTCTTTTCATAACTTCATACAGTCCGCAATTTTTTTCATCAGGACACTTTATCGGAGCGTATTGACTCACACATCTTAAGGGTGCCAATGGTCCATCTATTATTCTTATTATTTCAGCCAAGGATATTTCACCAGGTGGCCTTACTAAACTGTATCCGCCACCAATTCCAGGCTTGCTTTGAAGTACACCTGTTTTTTTCAGTTCAAGCAGAATTTGTTCTAAGAATTTAATGGGAATATTCTCCTCCCTGGCAATTTCTCTTATTTTTAGTGGTCCTTTGCCGAAGTTATCGGAAAGAACAAGAACAGCTCTTAAGGCATATTCACCTTTTCTCGTTAGCTTCACTTTTTTAGTCCAATCTTAAAAGTCTATATAATTTGTCAACTTTTAAAATTTTAAAAAATTTATGATGGATTGTCAACTCTTCGAATTGCCTTTGTTAGCAAGAGTTGAAAGGTAGACGATTTAGGCTTGGTAAGGTGATGTTTTCGGATAAATCCCTCAGCCAGGATGAATGTATGGACCATTTTTAAATGCGCTTCACCAGCCATTGAGGTAAGAACCTTTTTCGAAGCAACTACGAGAGGCTTTTAGGTCGTGCTGAAATCGAGAACATTCTTTGCCTCAGGAAAGCTCGATTCTTTGCGCTTCTCAAGAAATATCGTCATGATCCCGAAGGTTTTCCCCCCGCCTCCTAAAGGACAAGCCCTCTGCGCTTAAGTCAGTCGGTGGAAAAGGAAATAGCCAAGGAGCTTTGTCTTGAGAAATATTTGATAGAGGACTCTGACCTGCCTCTTTCTTCTCCCAATTATCCAGCCCCTAGGGCTGACTCCTCAAGAATGAGATGCTAATCTCACTCAAAAAGATTATCCACAGCACTAAAGATTTGGGTTTTAGCCACGCGAAGTTAAAGAAAAAGGCTCAAAAATAGGAAGTTGTGGCCACTTCAATTGGCTCTCTTATCCCACACGATGCCTCCCCTCCTCCCTAGCCTCCTTGAGCTCAGGAAAAAATGGTCTCGATCAGTTCAAGGGAGGATTTTGGCTGGAAACTGTTCATTGATGTTTTTTTTGAGTAAGTGAGAGCTGGACTCATATCCAGGCTCCAGAAGCCCTATTCTACCTCTATGGCCTGACTCTCCGCTAATTTCCAAGGGAAAGAGGTCAGGAAGATTATGCAAATTTGAATCAGCCCTGTTCTCTTGTCCTTAGCCAAAGGCAAAATCTACCGATGCTCAGGGGAGTTAGAGGATAAGATAAAAGGGAGTGTGGCCATTCAGAAACTTTCGAAGATTGAGGAGGCCGGCCGGTACTTCAGGAAGGAATCTATCACAATCCTCTTAAATAGCTTCATGCTCTTAGCAGCGAAATCCCCCATCTGCGATTTAAAAAAGCTCAAAAGTAAGATCAGAGTCCTCTCCGCAGGGAAACAAGAACTATGAATAACTAGGGAAGAACATCGCTCCATCATCACGAGTTCATTTGCCTCTATTTTATCCCCAACTTATCTAAGGAAGCTGTTGAGGAGGCATTCGAGGGGAGTATCAGAGTGCCCAGAGAGAGACTTACCTTTAACACTTTCCCTGGGTCCACTTTTAGACTTTTTTAATCGCCAATATTCATGAATTGACACATCTCCCCTCCCAAATTAGAATTTGGAGAACGGAACTTTTTTCTGCTAATAATCGTCTACTTTGGTGGAGTGATTGGAAATCAAGAGGGTCATCGAAGATTGCTTGAGAGGCAAACAAGGAGCTTGGGAAATGTTGGTCAATGCCTATGCTAAAAAAATATTTAACCTTGCTTATCAATTCACAGGAACTTACGAAGATGCTGAAGACATGACTCAAGAGATCTTTCTCAAGCTTTATGGCTCTTTAAAGAAATATGATTTCGAGAAAAATTTCAGTGCCTGGCTTCTGACTCTGGCCAAGAATCACCTCATAGATAGCTACCGGAGGACGAAATGGGAGAAAAAAGGCAGAGAAGAATTTGGTCATCACCTCCTCCTTTTAGATGCATCCCAAGGACCTGAAAACCAGACGATAAGAGAAGAATCCAAGAGAGTCATCTGGGAAAGTCTGAATGAGCTTTCTCCTGAAATAAGGATGTGTCTTATTCTCAGGGAAATTCAAGGCAAAGAGTACGAAGAAATCGCAGAAATCATGAACCTCCCCCTGGGCACGATCAAATCTCGTATAAACAGAGGAAGGTTAAGGCTGGCTGAAATCCTTAAACAAAAAAGGGAAAATAAGGATGGACTGTGAAAAAATTAAAGAACTTTTATCTTCCTATGTAGAAGAAGAGCTCGGGGAAGAAGAAAAGCTTCGGTTTGAATCACATCTTGAATCTTGCAAAGATTGTAAATCGCTCCTCTTCTCTTGGAGAGAGATAAAAGAGAGTCTGGCTGATTTCCCAGAGTTTGAGGTGAGTGAAGAGCTCCTCTCGAGCCTTTATTCCCTCCCCGAGCGAAAGAAGAAATTGAGCCACCTTGGAGATTTTTTTCTCCATTCTTCCCTTCAACCCATTCTCGCCAGTGCAGTAATTCTTCTTACTTTGGTCTCTTTTTACTTTTTTAATCCTGAAAGAGCACTAATTAGCAAATCATTAAGCCGAAACTTTCATCTCGGTTACAGCAAAGTCGAAAGGCTTTGCGTGAGAGCAGCTTCTCTTACTGGATATGTGAGTGGATATAAAGATTATTTATTTGCTTCTTTAAAAAATATTGCACCTTTTGCAGAAAAGGAGCAAGAAAATAAGATAAAAATGGAGGATTAAGATGGAAGAAAGAATAGTCGTTAAAAAACCACCGAAATCTCCGGCTCTGGCTGGAATCCTGTCTTTTTTTATTCCTGGAACAGGTGCCTTTTATAACCGCGAGATGCTCAAGGGATTCATGTTTATCATCATTTTTGCTGGCTTGGTGACGATGCAGACTACAGGCAAAGGACAACCTTTCCTAGGGATTCTCTTGGGTGGCTTCTACTTTTACCAAATCATAGACTCCATCCAAACAGCCAAGGCTATCAACCGCAGATTTCTCTTAGGGGAGGAAGAAGCGGAGAAAATAGAAGAGATTCCTCAAGCCATGAAAAGCGGGTCAATCTTCTGGGGATTGATTCTCATCGCCCTAGGTGGAATACTGACTTTGGCTAATTTCGAGGTTATAAGCTATGATGCAATCTTCGATTTTTGGCCTTTAATAATTATCCTCATCGGAATTAAGCTAATTGTCGATTATTTCTCTAGAGAAAAATATTAAATCAAGAGGAGAAGAAGATGACAGAATCAAGACAAAAAAGGAAAGACCCCCTAGCCTGGGGACTAATCCTGATTATTATAGGCGCACTTTTCTTCCTCCACAACATTGACATAGATGTCTGGGATATCTTTGCCAGGCTCTGGCCCCTGGTGCTTGTGGCGTGGGGAGTGTGGAAGGTTTACTTCGGAATAATGGAAAAAAAGAAACAGGCTGAGCCCAAGAAGGATTAAAAATGAAAGCAAAGGAAATCATTCTCCTCTTGCTCATCATCGCTGGAGGCACGCTCTTCTATCATCTTCACACTGGAAAACTTAACCTCGACTGGTGCTTGGAGGTTGAAGATATAATTGAAGATATAATTTTCCAGGGAGGAAAAGAATTTTCCTCTGCAGAAACAAGAACAATTGAGCCTCCCTTCCCCTCTCTCTTAAGGATAGATAATTCCCACGGGAATGTTGAAATCAAGGGAACGGAGGAAGAAAAAATAATCATCTCTTTTGAGAAAATTGTGAGGCGAAAAACAGAAGAAAAGGCAAGAACGGTAGCAGAAAAGATCGAGATGTTAATCGGAAAAGATGAAAATAAGCTGACCATTTCCACTAACCGCGCCGAGCTCAGAAGAACAAACTTTGAGACCCATTTCAGGATATCAGTTCCCAGCAGTCTGGGTGTAGAGATCAGGAATGCATATGGCCTAGTCAAAGTTTCGAAAGTGAGAAACACAGATGTCTCCAATCGCCATGGAGAGGTGATTGTTTCTGAGATTGGAGGGGAACTGTACGTTAAAAACAGCTATGAAGATCTCAAGATTGATGGGGTCCAATCTAATTGCAAGGTCGAAAGCCGCCATTCCAATCTCTTTATCAACAACATTCTGGGAAGACTAGAAGTAAAACATGCTTACGGAAAGGTTCAAATGGAGAACATCTCCCAGGATTCAAACATTTCGGGCTTCCACTCTGAAATATTCGGCCAGGGTTTAAAAGGTGGAGCTGATGTCGAAACTTCTTATAAAAATGTCTCACTCCTCGATATGGGTCCCTTAAAAATATTAAATAGACATGGCGATATAGAAATAGAAAAGGCAAAAGGAAGGGTTGAAATAAAACACAGCTACGGAAAGATTAAATTGGAAGATATCCAGGGCGACCTCCATGTTGAGGGGAAAAGCTCGGCCCTTGAAGGGAGGAGAATCCTCAGTGGGAAGATCCTTATTTCCTCCTCCTACGAAAACATTGAACTAATGGAATATGAAGGAGAAGTAAGCATCTCCCTTACCCATGGAGATTTAACTCTTGAGCCCCTTGCTCTCACTCATTCTTTACAAGTTAAAGGCACCTACTCTAACATCAATCTTATCTGGCCAAGAGGCAATAAATATCCTTTCGAAGCCATGGTAAAAGGCGGGGATATAAGATGGAAACTCCCTCAACCGATTGCCTTCCGCGAAGAAAACCAAATCTTAATAATAAAAGCTTTCCCAGAGGAAAAAGAAAAACCGTCCATTTCAGTTTCAACCACTTACGGAATCATAAGCGTTGAAGAATCAACATTAAGATAGAAAAATTATTCTGAAGGATAGAAAAGTTGATTCTTCTTGAAGGGGGAGGATGGATTTCATATCTTAAGGGAAAATCTTCTTTGCCTCTTTTCAGGTTTACCGCTTCGACTTAAAATTACAGATTCTTTCAGATAAGTAGCCATTTATCTTGATATTGAAATAAGAAATCGCATTTGTCAGGTCTTTTTTATATTTAGTCACGTAGCGAACAAAGCTCATTTCCTTTTTGAAACGCAAGAGGTTTTCGAATTCAGTCACCTCATCGCGAAGCTCTATGAGATAATGATTTATGGTTCTGTACTGAGCATTAATCTCAATCAGGTCTTCCCCGCTTACCTTCTTCAAGTCGAGGTAAGGAGGAAGAGACTGAAGGATCAGCAGGCTTTCGCCTCGCATTTCATTCACAGATTCTTTTATTTCCTGAAAATATGACTTATATTCGAGGGGATTTTTTAACCTCTCCTCAGCCCTATCGAGAAGGGTATCATACTGGTCTTTAAGGGAAAGGAGGATGTCTTTGACTCCAAAATACTTACGGTTGAAATTGAAAAGGTCGATGAAGTCTCTGCCTATATATATCTTGTCCTCATAGTTTGTTAAGAGTTCTCGCGGAGAATGGGTGTAAAATTTTATTTCATACCGTCGCCCGGCTGAATCCCTTTCTCTCAACCTCGCCAGCACAAGATAATTGTTCTGCTCAATGAAGTAGCTGTTCACCTCAAGGAGAGCCGAGTAGAAAACGAGATTATGAATGATGTATTCCCTGAGGTAATTGAGAAGGGTTTCGCTTCTCTGAAGGAAATCAAGAATCGTCTCGCTCGGAGTTGCGTTTATCACTGAATATGAGGGAGAAATGAGATAGAGCACCATCCCCTGGCCTAATTCTAAATGGAGATTCTTTAGCACTTTTTGGTGCAGGTCATCAAGAAGAATTGTCCTCAGAGAAGTCAATTTGCTCACGTCGAGTTTGGAAAGCTCCTCAATCTCGTTCATTTAAACAATCCTTAAAAGCAAAAAAATACTATCACTTAACTAAAAAAAAATCAATGAACATATCTTTCATTTCCAAGGAAGTCTTGACTTGAAAGTCCATTCTCTGCTCAAATAACGCTCCTTAAGTCGAGAGATTTCTAATCTATCTTTCTCGTTAAATTCTCTTCTTCTTAACTTCACCCCGAAGAATTCTGAAAAACCTTCAATCAAATTTTTCACCGCCCATCTAAAGCTCACCTTCCTCCCCAGAGCAGAAGACAATGAGGCCATTCTGATTTCCCCTCCCTCGAGGTTAGAAACAGACTTCAAAAGACACGACTCTTCTTCCAGGGGAAGCGAGCCATGCTGGATAAACTTCAATCCTACTCTCCTCTGGGCACTTCCAACGAGCTTTTTCCCCTTTACTTCTATTTCATTCTGCGAGGGATAAAAAAAGCAGGGAAAGGTGCTTTTCTTGTAGAAATCTGGGGAAGAAGCAGCTAAATAGGGCTCTAAGCCCATCTTTTTCAAGCCTAAAATTAGAGCTTCGGCAATTAATCTATACGACCGGAGGAGGGAGGAGCTGAATATCTCCACATCAGAAGAACAAAGTGAATAAGTCACCTCCTGGTGGTGGAGCACAAGCTTTCCGCCTGTCATTCTTCTTACTACATCAATTCCCTTTTCCTCACAGAATTTTATGTCCACAGTCTTCAAGATATTTTGTGAATATCCTATAGAAACAGTAGGCCTCAACCAGCTATAGAACCTGAGCCATGTTTGGGGGGCATCTGTTAATTTTCTGAACATCCATTCATCGATTGCCATATTTAGGGCACCCTCAAGGGGCTCTTCATCGACTATAAGTTGCCATTCTTTATGAACAAATTTGTCATTCATTCGGAAAATCTCACACCTTTCTGATTTAAGTTTTATTTAAGAATCATAAATCAAATTCTTTTTTTCGAAAAATTGGTTTCCCTTCCTCAATTTCCTTGGATTATTCATTATTTTACAAATTAAAAATTAATTTTTCACCCTCTGCTTGCTTTCTTGGAAGGCAAGAAGGCAAGGAGATTCTCTAAATGGAAATGATCAGGACTAAATTGTAGGGAATAAAAAAAAGAGCGGACAACGGGATTCGAACCCGCGACTCCGAGCTTGGGAAGCTCGTACTCTACCGCTGAGTTATGTCCGCTTTTTCTTCTTTTTTTTGATGACTGAGATGAATAATTTACATATACTCTAGACCTTTTGTCAATATAAGGGCAACATCTCTGTCTTTTTTAGAGAACCTTACTTATCGCATTTTCCAGGCTCTTTATTAGGTAATTAAAACCTTTCTTAATCCCCTTTTTTTCTTCTCCATACTTTTTGGTGTCTCTCATTCTCAGGATTTCTCTTTCGGGTTCAAGGTATTCCTTTTCCCATATCACGTCTGCCAGTTCTTTGACTTCCTTTCCATAGCGAACTAGCCCCTCATAATACTTCTCATCTTTTATAGCCTGTTCTGCAGCTTCGTCTGCTGGCTGGGCATCGGTTTTCTTGATAAGCTCATACATCATAGAATAATGGTCTCGAATTGCACAGGGGACAATTATATTTCCCATCTTATCCGAAGGCCCCTCGAGCGCATACTCTCTCTGCCATTTCCTGATTCCTTCCATGAAAGGAGAAAAGAGGACAGTGTTCAAATTTTCACCCTGGGCATAGACTTGGAGAATGTTGTGTATTTTATAAGGATTGAAAACACAGGGCATGACATTTCCATTCCAGTCAATGTAGATGTATCCTCCTGGCTTTCCAGCTGAAATACAGCCGCTGGTGATTGCTCCACAGTTCCAGAAATCTGCAATGAAAAGCCCTCTTTCTCGAATTAACTCCCAAGTTCTCTTATACATCTCAATCCTCTGTTCAGGGGTGACCATCATCTTGAGAGTTATATGTCTTCCGATGGGCATGTACTGAAAAATCCAGGCGTAGAGAGCCCCCTGCTCTTCGAAATAAAACTCGATGAGCTCATCTTTGAGGATTAAGTCTGCATTTTCTCTTGTAGCGGTGAGGGAGATACCAAAAGGAACGCCCACCCCATGAAGGTTTTCGAAAGCACGTAAGATTTTCTGAAAGACTCCCTTTCCTCTTCTTTCGTCAGTCTCCTTTTCGAAACCTTCCACTGAAATGGCTGGAGTTATGTTACCCACCTCCGCAAATTTTTTGGCAACCCTCTCATCAATCAGAGTGCCATTGGTATACATCAGGAAGAAAGTATCTTGATGTTCTTTAGCCAAATCAAAAAGATCTTTTCCTCCATCGCGGTAAAGCAACGGTTCTCCTCCTGAAATGACCGTGAAATGAGAGCCCCAGAGCTCCTTCTGCTCTCTTATTATTCTCTCCACAACTGGATATTCAAGCTTGGCTCTCGTCCCTTTATAACTATCAGCATAACAGCCCTGGCAATAAAGATTACAAAGTTTGATAGGACTCAAGGTAATGAATCCGGGTGGCTTCATTCCATACTTTTCCTCAAATTCCTTGATCTTGTTTGTCTCTTTTAGAGGCAACTCAGCGAAAGATTTAACAAAACGAGACCAGACTTTACGCGAGATTCTCCCTGTTTTTACCCCCATATCCACGGCACGCAACATGTTTCGCGCCATGAAAAACTTATCGTCCTGCATCTTCCTGGGAAAATATTCCTTATCTCTTTCTCGATACATTCGATAAAGCCTTTTCGTCCAAATGTTAAAAAGAATTTTACGGGGGAAGTTATAGATGAAGATTGCAGCAAGAATATCCTTTAAAGGTCTTTTCAAGAACATTCTCTTAAGATTCATTTTAACCTCCTTCCTATCCAGAATTCTTCTCAAGCAGTTTGTTTCTTCTCACTCTTTTTTAGAATGCCCTTGAATAAAATTCCCAGTATCTTCTCTATCTTTTCCTCTAAACCGAGAGGCGAAATCTTTACAGGCCATGGGTATTCCAGCCCCTTCATGGCAGCCACGACCGTAAATGAGGTAAGGTCAACATCCTTCTCTTCAACCTCAAAAATACCCTCCTTTACACCCTCGGCAATTATCTTCCTCACCCTTTCAATCTCCATCAGAAAATCTTTTTCCCGAATCTTCTTGATGAACTCATACACCCAGAGAATTTCATTCTTCAGAGCATTGGAGAGATTCTCGAGTTCATTCAAGTATTTTATTCTGGCAAGGAAATAGGCCTTCATTTTTTCTTGAGGTCTCTCTTTACTCTCGATGGCCTTCTCTATTTTTTCCTCAAAATAAACCCTTTCGTTTTCTATCACTTCGCGAAAAATGTCTTCTTTCCCCTTGAAATAATAGTATAGAGTTGCCTTGCCCGTTCTTGCTGCCCTGGCAATCTCGTTGACCGTTGTCTTGAAAAAGCCAAAGCGAGCAAAGAGGTTTCCCGCAACTTTGAGGATTGAAACTTTCCTTTTTTTATCTCCCATTTCAGAAAAAATTATACTTTCAAACCAATTTAGTTTTTTGGTCTATATAAATAAAATAAATCATCTTTTTCATTTGTCAAGACCCAGAGGATTAAAAAAATTTTCTGCCTAAACTAAGGCTGCTTGAAAAATAAATGAATTGTGTTTTAACATTGAAGCCCAAAGAAAATACAAAATTTTAGAGGAGGTCTCGATGTCCTTGAGCATGACGAGAAGACACTTTTTTAAAAGATTCATAGGCTACGGAGCCATGAGTTACCTCTGGAAAAACTTATCCACTTCTAAATTCAGAGCTTCAGGAAAAATACCCCTTATCATAACCAGTAATTCTAATGAAACAGGGAAGAGGGCCTTGGAAATAGGCTGGAAAATCCTCTCCCAAGGAGGCTCTGCTCTCGATGCAGTGGAAAAGGCAGCCAATGTCATAGAACTCGACCCTGAGGACACTGGAGTGGGATATGGAGGATTGCCTAATGAGGATGGTGTTATCCAGCTCGACGCATCCATCATGGACGGAAAAACATACAATGCTGGGGCAGTTGCTTGTCTAGAAAACATCAAAACTCCCTGTTCTGTAGCTCGAATCATCATGGAACATACAGACCATATCCTTTTGGTGGGAAAGGATGCCTTGAATTTTGCAAAAAAATGGGGTTTCAAAGAAGAAGACCTGATGACAGACAAGGCCCGTAAGATATGGCTTCAATGGAAAGAGTCGCATAGCGACAAGGATGACTGGGGTCCACCCGAGCATCTTACAGAAAGGAAAAACACTCCTGAAAAAGAAAACCAGGGCCTCTTTGAGCATGGCACAGTGAACGTTCTTGCCGTAGATAAAAAGGGAGACATTGCAGGCGTAACCACCACCAGCGGTCTCAGTTTCAAGATACCAGGCCGGGTGGGAGATTCGCCAATTCTCGGAGCAGGCCTCTATGTTGATAATGAGGTGGGAGCGGCGGGAGCGACTGGAAGAGGAGAAGATGTAATCAAGAGCTGCAGTTCTTTTTATATTGTGCTGAGGATGAAGGAAGGGAAAAGTCCCCAGCAAGCCTGCGAGGATGCGTTGAGGATGATAGCTGAAAAGTATAAAAAAATAAATCCTGGATATCTTCCCTGGGAAAAATTTGTTGCCATAAACAAAGCGGGAGAATTTGGCTGTTCCACAATAAGCGATGGCAGTCTACCGAAGATGTCCCTGATGAATGAAGATGGGTACAGAATCATGGAGGGAACCGTTGCCTATAAAATTCGGGAGTAAAATTTAGGTCTGGAAAATCCCACCTAATGAGAAAAGAAATTTCATTTCTCCTGATTTGAGGTTAAGGTTTAGATAAAAACCTTCTTCTCTCCTCTTTTTTTCTTCAAAAATTCCAGCAGGTATTGCCTCTCTTTCCCATCTTACTTCCAGAATGTACAGCTCGATATTTTCCTCATTCTCATCTCCAGGGCTCTTCTTTCTCTTCTTGGGAAAAAATTTTTCAAGAAGAACGATGAATTTCTGCTTTCGAGAAGATTCTCCGAGGCGCAATCACTCAATTTCGAAAGGTTTTAACTAAGGAAATTAGTCATGTTTATTTTTTCCTCCTTTAGAGATAAAATGAGGATAAGTTACGCTAAGAAGGAGATATTCATGGTCAAAAAACCTAAAGTTTCGATAAAGGAGCTTCTAGGGTTTGCAATCAGAGCCGAAATCGATTCCAAACAAGTTTATTCCAATCTTGCTTTAAAATATGTAAATCCTTTACTCAAGGAAAAATTCGAATGGCTTGCTTACGAAGAAGAAAAACACAGGTCCCTTCTCGTAAAGATGTATGAAGCTTGTTTCCCCAAAGAGGAACTCAGTCTTCCTGAAGGCCCAATTAAGGAAATATTCCCTGAGGTAGAAATCAAACCCTCATCAACTCTTGTCGACCTCCTCTATCAAGCCATGGAAGCTGAAAGAAAGGCTGAAGATTTCTATTCAAGGTTGGGGAAGAAATTTAAAAACCCTCATCGAAAAATCCTGAAATACCTCAGTCAAATAGAACACAGCCATTATCTGATGCTCAAAGGGGAATACTCTCTCGCTCAGGAATACGAGGATTATGGAGAAAAGGAAATTGATAAGGTTGTTACCTGAATGAAAACAGACTTTTCCTCACTAATTTTGGGGAGTGAAGCCTCAACAATCCACGAGATAAGGAAGATTTTATAAAAAGACTTTAGCTTAAGTCTCATAGAGCAAAATCGGTGATGAGCACCCTTCTCTTAGCAATGAAGCCAAAGCCAATACACCCTTCTCACTTTCCTGGAAATATTTATTTTTTGCCTCCAAGAAACTCCTCATGAATCTGAATAAAAAATAGAAGCTAAGCTTAAAATCTTTTTTGTCCGGAGCTTATTTCAGAGTTCCTCCTTGATTTTTGCGCTTATTAAATTCACCATCCTTTCAAGATAAGCTCTTCCCTTTTCAGGATTTGCCTTTGAAGGATCGCCAAGCACACCATTTTTTGAAAGCGCAGGCATACCTTTTTCCAAGATAATCTTTATCTCTTCATCACCAAGAGGACCAAGGTATCCTTTGCTGAAACGACCTTTCTTTACCAGATTCTCTTCAAGGAAAAGTATAAAAGACGTCTCGTTCTCGCCCGCATGAGCCCCGGCTTCTTCTTTGGTAACGCCAAATTCTTCAGAGATGCTGAGGAGAGCATCCACAAATCCCTTGAGGTCAGTGTACCCAATTATTTTGAGCTCGGTGTATTTTTTCCTAAGCTCCTCTACAGTCTCCCCGACAGTAGCGAAGTTTCCTCCATGACTGGGGAGCAAAACAATTCTTTTGAATCCATGTTTTGCCAAAGAATCCACCAAATCCCTGAGGAGTGACTTCAAAGTCGCGGGTTGAATAGACAACGTACCCGGGAAAGAAAGGTGGTGTTCTGAACATCCAACCTGGATTGTGGGCGCTTGGAGCGCATTCCCCAGCTTTTTGGCCACACCATAAGCAATCGCATCTCCAATTAAAGTATCGGTTTTAAGGGGAAGGTGAGGTCCGTGTTGTTCCGTAGAACCAATAGCCATTACTACGGTCAGGAATCCATTTTCTATAGCCTCCTCGATGTCTCTCCAGTTCATATTCGCAAGGCGTATCTCTTCCATTTCATTCTCCTTCTTCCAAATTTACCTTGGTTCAAAGCTACAACAAGCCAGGGAAGGAGTCAATTCAGATTTTCTTAAGGCAAGGGAACAAGGCTTAAAGAGATAGAGATTTGCCATTACCCGACCTAAAACTAGAGCCAGAGAAGCAGCCACAGCTCCGATTGCCTCAAAATATTTTATGGCTATGAAAAGTGTCAGAAACACACAAAGAATCTCGATTATTGTGGAGATTGTAATGTGGATTGTTTTTCTGTTGTTGACCATGATTGCTCGCTGAAAACAGACAAGAACCGTGAGCCCGGGAAGAATTCCCAGAATTTTTGTGGGCAGAATAGAGAAGAGAGTCAATTGGGTTGAGAGCCCGGATACTCGATGAAACCAGAAATTGGAAAGAGGGGTAAAGGCCACTCCAAGCAATCCCCCTGAAGCGAATGCTGCTAGAAGCAGGCTAAAATTTCTTAGGGATTTAAATCTCTGGTTTTTCTCTCCAAGGAAGGCAATCCCCACTTCCTGGAAAGAAAGACCCATGCTCCTGAAAATAAATACTAAAGAGTGAATAACGGGTAAAACTGCAAGAGATTCAATTGGCATGCGGGCTCTACCCATGAAAAATGTCTCCATGGGATGCATGGCGAGGGCTAAAAAAGAAGTTAGAGCCAGAGGATAATAAAATCTTGTGATGTTTTTCAGGGTGAGCTTCTTCTCTTGAGAAAAACTGCCTTCCTTTGAGAGGAGTTTTTTTACGGGGAGAATGGCCATTATTCTGCTGGCGATTGCTTCTCCTACTACTCCCATAGAAAGTGAAAGCCCACCAACAAGAGCCCCATCAAGGGCAAAAAACTTATAACAGATTAGCCCTGTTATACCCATGGCTAAAAGTCTGATCATTGTCCCGTAGGCTACTCTTTGAGGAAGCTCATTACTTATTAAGATTCCCTGATAAAACCTTCGATATCCTATTGCTCCTGGCCAGGGAAGGAGAAGGAGACAGGAATAATACGCAAGTTGCGCCACATTTTCAGGCAATTTGATTAAATCAAGGGCGATAGTCTTGAAAATGGGCGGAACCAAGATGACCATCATTATTAGAGTTGAAAGTCCATTTATAAGGAGAGCAAACTTCCGCAGCTTTAAATAAGAGTCACGGTCTCTAGCAAGGGCATTTGAGGCACTGATGAGCATGACGACAGGAGCTTCTACGATGAGGGCAAGCGAATAGGCAACTCCGTAGGCAGCAAGATTGTACTTTGGATTAGAGAGGCGGGCGATGATTGCTGCTAAAAAAGGTCCCTCCACTGCCATCATCATCCAGGTAGCAGCCAGAGGTGCCCAGAAACCGAGAATCTTCACAAAAGAGACTTGGGAATCTTCCTTGTTCATTGAGTCTCAATCAATCGATATTCTTGACGACCCTTCCTCCATGCATTACAAATTTAACATCTTCAAGAAGCCTTATGTTTTCAAGGGGATTCCCCTTAACAGCGATTATGTCTGCAAGTCTTTCTGGCTCAATGAGGCCTCTATCATCCACCCCAAGTAAATCAGCTGCATTCAGAGTAGCGGTTCTGATTGCCTCGAGAGGAGACATTCCGAGCTCAACATATACCGCAAACTCCCTTGCATTTTCTCCATGAGGAAACACGCCTGCATCCGTTCCAAAGGCAATCTTCACACCTGCTTCGATAGCTCTGCGCAAATTCTTGCGGGCAAGGGGTAAGATACTCTCTGCCTTCTGCCTCAGAAGAGGAGGAAGTTTGCTTTTATCCATGGCATCCACCAAATATGTGGTCGGGATAAGGTAAGTTCCCTTTTCCTTCATTAGCCTTATGGCTTCATCAGAGAGCAAAGAGCCATGCTCAATAGAGTCAACACCAGCTTTTAAAGCGGCGATGATGCCTTGCTCACCATGAGCATGAGCCATGACTTTTAAGCCGTGACGTTTTGCCTCTTCGACTATTATTCTCATCTCTTCATCTGAATATTGCTGCGCAATACCAGATTTTTCAAAAGAAAGGACACCCGCTGTAGCCATGAATTTAATCTGTTTTGCTCCATGCTTTATCTGGTAGCGGACGGCTCTTAAAACTTCCTCAGGTCCATCCGCAATTCCATATTCAGGCTCTTTTTCAAGAACACCCGGTGCATAACCAACCTCATCCCCATGTCCTCCGGTAATGCTTATTCCATGTCCACAGGGAAATATCCAGGGACCATCGATCATTCCTCTCTCTACAGCCCTCATCAATGCTACATCGATGAAATTACGACAGCCAGCTTCACGAACCGTGGTGAAGCCTGCGAGCAGAGTCCGCTTTGCGTTCCTGGCTGCTCGAAGCGCATCATCCGCAGCTCCTTCGTGAACGGCTCGATATAAGAAGCCTTCGTCAATGTCGAAGCTTAGATGAGTATGCATGTCCATTAATCCAGGGAGAATGGTCTTTTCTCCTAAGTCTATGACTTCTTCTCCCCTTGAAACCTCAGGACCTCCTACTTCGCTTATTCTTTGTCCCTCGATGACAATAAAGACATCCTTAAGAATCTCTCCCTTTTTCACATCCAGCATCCACTCGGCACGGATTACAACTTTCTTTCCCTGCGTCCAGGACAGGGTGGAGAAAATTAGAATTGAAGTTAAAAAGATGGGAAACAATTTAAGAAACGTCGACTTTTTCATCTGACCTCCTTCCTGAATTAGTATTTGTGAAATTATTCATTCTCGCTCCTTTTCTTCTCTTGAGCATGGGAAAGGTATAAACTCCCTTCTCCATATCCTCAAAGTTCAGGATAATCCTAAATTTTTTACGAATGTCTAATTTCTGCTCTTTATTCCAAGATAAAAGGCAATGTTTGCCCCAGGGTCTATTCTTGTTTTTATTCTACCTTGAAAGGCGCTCAGAACTGGATTAACGCCTGGGCCATGACCCGCTAAATCGCTCCACCCATGGATGACGACACCTATGGTTAGAGCACCTTCATACCTTCCTCTTCCATAGAAATCATAGTGGTCACGAATAGCAACAACATCCCCGAGTCTCAGCCTTTTCAATCCATATTTTTCTACAACTTCAGGACAGGTAGTCTGGATGTCATAATCGATATATTCAATGAAAGGACCTCCCATCCCTGAACCCATGATATGGCCGGGGACCTCCATCACCACAGGAACCACAAGCTGATTTCCTTCAATCTTTATCTCCATCTTCTCCAGGAGTTCAGGGGAAAGCTTGTTAACCCTCACATCCTCAAAACCCTCAATCGAAAGTCCTACTCCCCTTGCTTTCACTCGGATTCTATCGTTTAGAGCGAGCTTCTCCAGCGCATCTCTCGGTAACCAGACAAGGTCATCTGCTCCAGCATGTCTCCCGATGTAAAAACCCTTTGTTCCCTTGGCTTCACCTGAAATGACTTCAGCTTCGTTTCCAATACAGGCAAGTATGGCAAGGGCACATTCGCTCGGAGATTCCCTATCCCGACCCTGAATGGTGACATCAGGCTCCACATGGTCAGCACTTGCCCAGCCGTAGGCAGGGTCTCCAAGAGATACGGTGTAATTGATAGAGGCCATTCCAAGACTGAGCTTCGGCTTTCCATCATATGCGGTTGAATAATCACTCGCCCAAGCAGGCTGAACCACCCCTTCGACTGCCGTCATGATCAGGCTATTTTTATTTGTCTTCAACAGAGCGGGGCTTTCCTGTGGGTCAATCTTTTCTCTTTTAAGGCCAAGGTAATTTCCAATATTGGCTTCAGGGTAGATTCTTGCTCGAAGCTTCGAGGCTCGGCTTGAGATGATGGGAGTCACTCCAATTCCCAGACCTGAAATATCGCTTGGTCCGCTACAGACAACCCCGATTGTTGCTCCCCCTTTGTAATACCCCTTTCCATAATCAGTCTGGATATCTTTTAAAAAGACTATATCTCCAAAGCGAAGCTCATCCAATCCATATTTTTTTATGTCGGGAGGATAGCAGGTTTGGATGTGCCAGTGACCGTAGAGACTTGACCCACCCGAGCCCTGACCGATAATCTCTGCCGGTATTTCTTTAACAACTGGAATTTCAAGCTTTCCTTCTATGATTTTGATGTCGAGCTTCTCAAGAAGTTCTGGAGAAAGACCGTGAATGAATACATCCTCAAAGCCTTGAATCTCAAGCCCAACTCCGCAAGCCTTCACCTGGAGAGTGTCTCCAATCGAAAGTTTCGCAAGGACCTCTTCCTCAAAATGAAGCAAAACATATCTTCCAAACTTTCCCACCACTATGCCTTTTTCGCCCTTTGCGTCCCCACTCAGGACTCTTGCCTCATTTCCCAGAGAACAATATAGGTACCATGGGTCAGGCTGTCTAAACCTCTCTTCTTCCAGGCCCTGAGCAGCAACTCCCACTGTTGCTCTATCAGCACTCGCCCACCCAAAGACCTTATCCCCTATCTTAAGATTATAGTTAATGCCTCCGACCCCGATTGCCATTTTTGCTTTGCCTTCCCAGGTAGTAGTGTAAGAAGTTGAAGGTTGAGCGGGTGCTATCTTCCCCTGAACAGCAAGGGTAAGGAGCTTTTCCTTATTGATAGCGATAGTCTTTCCCTTTACCTCCTCGCCCCGAAGTTGTACACCCATGAGAAAAAGTAGAAAGGCTATCATTTTTGCCCGAAATAAATATTTTTTGTTCATCCCTCCTCCTTTAGACCGATGTTTAAGAGAAAGAGAAATTATTAAAATAAACCACAATTGTCAACCCTAGCTACCTTTCACCTAAGCTCACTACGGCCAGAAATAAACCTTCTAATTATTCCTTTCCCAGAGGACATTGATGATTTTCCATTTCCCGTTTGCCTTAACGAGATGAATATAGTCTACATAATCAGAGGAGACTATTTTTGTAGAAGCCGTGCTCTTATGAACATCGAAAATGACGATTTGAATATATTTCTTTTTTCCTAAGTTTTTCCCCACCCCTGCCCTTGTGTATTCGACCATGTTTGAAGCAGTTGTAATCGAGAATACCGTCTTTCCCGTTTGTTCCATAACCTGGACCCCCTTTTTCGAAAGGTCAGGATGTAAAGCCCTCTCCATTCTTTCAGGACTCCCCTCATACCAGCCCTCCATGTAATCCAGAAGAACCTGGTTGATAGCTTCTATCTCCCTCTCTTGCGGATAGAGAGTAAAGGATAATGAAAAGATTAAGAGGTAAATGCACTAAAAACCTCTCCCTCTCATTCCAAAACCTCCAATCTTGAATTCACTATTCTATACCAGGTTCATTTTTAAAAAAACAATCTGGTCTATGCCCAAATTTGCCGATAGAAAATTTGATTGAAACGAAAAGCCCCCTGGTATAAGGTTATTTTTGATGAAAAAAATAAATCACCCGCTGGGTGATACCCTAACCAGGAGGTATTTTTATGATACAGCAAGGGATTTTGCCTTTCAAGCTTGAACACAGCGACGAGCTCATCACGCCGCGAAGCGGTTTAGCTGTGTTTGCGGAAGTTATCAGGACACTGAAGGTCGATCGGAAGGTGAGAGAGAGTTTTCCTCGGCCTGGGTCGAACCGGGGATATCAGGCCTGGGAGTATATTGAGCCTCTGTTGCTGATGCTGGAGGGTGGGGGACGGCATATTGAGGATCTGCGGGAGATTCGAGACGATCGGGCCTTGAGGCAGGCGATTGGGCTGCGGCGGATGCC